>CAZCEC010000044.1:17802-22983 GCA_964497615.1 uncultured Anaerolineales bacterium
CGTCGGTGCCGTAGATTTCGAGGCGGCTAGTGTAGCCGAAGCCTTCGCGGGCGACCTGGAGGCTGGCGCGGACGCCGCTGTGCAGGTCGAGCGTGGCGGCGACGTTGGTGGGCGCGGGGAGCGGGACGGTCTCGCCGTAGCGGGGCGACTGCGGGTTGATGACGGTGATGCCGGGGCGCAGGCTGCCGGCGGAAGCGGCCACGCGCCGGACCGGGCCGAGCAGGGAGACCAGGCCGGTGAGGAAGTAGGGGCCCATGTCGAACAGGCCGTCCCAGCCCCATTGCAGATAGTCCTCGAAGTTGGGCGGCATCCCCAGGCGGTAGTTCTCCATGAACAGCATCACGCTGGCGGCGAACGGCTCGCCGATGCGGCCAGCGTCAATGGCGTGGCGGGCGGTTTGCAGGGCGGCGCCGAGGAAGGTATCGGGCGCGCAGCCGACGCGCAGGTGCTTCGCGCGGGCCAGGGCCAGCACGGCGTCGGCGTCGAGGGCGTTCAGGGCGAAGGGCTTTTCGGTGTAGACGTGCTTGCCGGCTTCCAGGATTCGCAGGTTGAGGGCGGCGTGGGCGGCGGGGGAGGTGAGGTTGAGCACGATCTCGATCTCGGGATCAGCCAGCATTGCGTCCACCGAGGAGGCGCGGGGGATGGCGTACGCGGCGGCCTGGCGCGCGGCAGCCTCGGGCAGAGCATCGGCGACGGCGGCGACTTCAAGCAGGTCAAACGCCTGCGAGCAGTTTTTCAGATAGATGCCGCTGATGCGGCCGCAGCCGATGACGCCGATCTTGACCTTGTCCATGGAGTCCTTGGGAGGGGTGGAACGTATGCAAGTGAGTAAGTGGAAAGTGGGTAAGCGGGGCTAGCGGCGGCGCAGCATGGCGAGGCGCTGGCCGCTGGCCGAGTCGGCGATGAGGGTGGCGAGGCGCTTGAGGCGGGTGGCCTCCTGCTTGGCGCTCATCACCCAGGCGCTGGCGATGCGGCGGTAGCCGGGCGGCTGGGATTGAAAGAAGGCCCAGGCGGGCTGGTTGGCCTTGAACTGCTTCTGGTAGGCCGGGGCGAGTTCGTCGCGGCGGGACTCGTAGGAATACTCCTCGGTCTTGGCCGAGTCGCGGCGGTCGAAGGCGGCCTGGCCGGCGGGCTGCATGCGGCCCTCGGCGATGAGCTCGTGGGCGCGCTTGGTGTTGACGGCACTCCAGTAGGAGCCGGGGCGGCGCGGGGTGAAGCGGATGGTGTAGCTGGCGTCGTCCACGCGGCGGCGGATGCCGTCGATCCAGCCGCAGCACAGGGCTTCGTCGAGGGCCTGCTGGTAGGTGACGCTGGGGCGGCCGCTGTCCACCTTGTAGAAGCCAATGATCAACTCGGGGGCGGCGGCGTGATGCTTCTGGAACCAGGCGCGCAGGGTGGCGGGAGTCTTGAAGAAGACCGGGGCAGGAGGCACGGGATATATGATAAAGGATGAAGGATGAATTATGAAGTATGAAAGTCGGGAGGATGGACGACCGACGACGAAGGACGAATGACGAAGGACGACGGATGAAGGACGACGGACGAATTTTCTTTTCATCCTTCATCCTTCATAATTCATCCTTCGTGATCCTTCGCGTCCTAGTGTCTTCGTGGTAAACCCGGATGAGCCGCTGACCCTGGCGGAGGTGCGGCGGCGCTCGGTGGCGGGGTGGGCGGCGCTGGCGCTGCGCGGGGGCGCGGGCAAGGTGGTGTCGCTGGCGGCGCTGGTGGCGCTCTCGCGGGCGCTGCGGCCGGACGACTTTGGGGCGTTTGCGATTGTGCAGGCGCCCCTGGCGCTGCTGGCGCTGCTGGCGGATGCGGGGCTGCACGCGGCGCTGGTGCAGCGGGCCGAGCTGACGCCGGAGGACGAGGCGGCGGGCTTTACCCTGCGGCTGGCGCTGGCGGCGGGGTTGGGCGGGCTGATGGCGCTGGGGGCCGGGTGGTTGGCGGCGCTCTACCGGCTGGACGAGGCGGGGGCGTGGGCGCTGCGGGCGCTGGCGCTGGGGCCGGTGGTGAATGCGCTGGGGACCGTGCCGGGGATGCGGCTGACGCGGGACTTGCGCTGGGGGCGGCTGGCGTGGGCGGAGTTCGGGTCGCTGGTGACGGGGCAGGCGGCGGCGGTGGGGCTGGCGCTGGCGGGCGCCGGGCTTTGGGCGCTGGTGGGGGGCGCGCTGGCAACGACGGCGGCGGGGACGGCGCTGGTGAACGTGCTGGCACCGTGGCGGCCGCGGCTGAGGTGGCCCCGGGAGGCGGGGCGCAGGCTGCTGCGCTTTGGCGTGCCCTACCAGGCGCAGGGGCTGTTCCATTTAATGAAGGACCGGGCCATCCCGGCGCTGGGCGGGCTGCTGTTGGGGGGCGGGGAGGTGGGCGCGCTGACCTGGGCGCAGGACCTGGCGCGCTGGCCGCGGCTGCCGGCGGACTACGCGGCGCGGGTGGGGTTTCCGGCGTTTGCGCGGCTGCAAGGGGATAAGGCGGCGCTGAGCCAGGCGGTGAACGAGGCGCTGCGGCTGACGCTGTGGCTGAGCGGCGGGGCGGCGGCGCTGGGGCTGGCGCTGGCGCCGCGGCTGCTCACGCCGGTCTTTGGGGAGGAGTGGGCAAGCGCTCTGGGGCCGCTGATGATCTTCCTGGCGCAGACGCCGCTGGACGCGCTGGCGGCGGTGCTGCTGCCGGTGATCTACGCGGCCGGGCGGGCGGGGCAGGGGCTGCGGCTATCGGCGGTGTGGGCGGGGCTGACGTGGGCGGCGTGCTTGGGGGCGGTGTGGCTGTGGCCTCGTCTGCCGGGCGCGGCCGAACAGCCGCTGGCGGCGGTGCCGGCGGGGTTCGCGCTGGCGACGCTGGCGGTGGTGGGGCTGATCGCGCGCGCGGCGCAGGGGGAGGCGCGGATCGCGTGGGGGCGGAGCGTGGGGCTGCCGCTGGGCGTGACGGGCGCGGTGGGAGTCGTGTTATGGCTCCTGGCGCACCCTTAACCACGAAGGCACACGAAGGATGAAGTATGAAGTATGAAGGATGAACAGGACGCTGGCCGGAAAGGGGAGGAGCGCGGAGAGTGTTAGGGTTACGCCATGCGCGTGATCGGCGTACCGGGGTATTGGGGTGACGATACTTTTTTTGACGCCAGAGGCGATGGTGAGTCCGCTGACGGGTGGGCGCGAGCGCGCGGCGCGCGTGCTGCGGTGGCTGGCGGCGCGGCGGCCGGTGCACCTGGCGGTGTGCGCGGAGGCGGCGGAGGCGGCGCGGCTGGAGGTGTTGGCACGGGAGGCGGGGCTGAGGGGGTTGACGGTGCTGCCCTATCCGGCGGGGTGGCGGGGGTACGGAAGCTTGCGCGGGCGCGTGGCGCGGCTGGCGCGGGAGATTGACTTCGCGGGGGTGCACTGCGTGGGGCACGAACTGTGGGCGGCGGCGCAAGCGGCGCCGCTGCGGGCGGGCGGGCGGCGGGTGCTGGAGCTGCACGATGTGCCCGAGCATTGGCGGCGCGGCGTGGACGCGCGCAGCGAGGCGGGGCGCAGGCGCCCGGTGCTCAAGACGCTGGCCGCCGCCGATGACATCATCGTCGTTTCCGAAGCGGAACGGGAGCAACTGCGCGCCTGGGGGGCGCTGGCGGCGCGGGTGCACGTGGCGGAAAATGGGGTGGACCTGGACTACTGGGGCGCGGCGCAGGCCGAGGGCGACGCCGGGCCGGTGATGCTGTTCCCGGCGGCGTTCAATTGGCCGCCGAACGAGGCGGCGGCGCGGACGCTGGTGGAGGCGGTGCTGCCGAGGGTGCGGGCGCAGGTGCCGCAGGCGCGGGTGGTGCTGGCGGGGCGGCGGCCGGAGCCGGGGGTGCGGCGGCTGGCCCAGGGCCGGCCAGGGGTTGAAATGATGGCCGACGTGGAGGACATGCGGCCCTTGTTCGCGCAGGCGCGGCTGATCGTTGTGCCGACCACGGCGGCGGGCGGAACACGGCTAAAGATACTTCAGGCGATGGCGGCGCGGCGGGCGGTGGTGAGCACGCCGGAGGGCGCGGCGGGGCTGGGGCTGCGGGCCGGGCGCGAGGTGGCAGTCGCGCCGCTGGGGGAGGCGTTTGCGGCGGAGGCGGCGCGGCTGTTGATGGACGCTGAAGCGCGGGGGGTACTGGCGCGGGCGGGGCGGGCGGCGGCGCAGCGCTTTGGGTGGGAGGCGGTGCTGGGGGCGCTGGACGCGGTGTATCCGGCGGGGGCATGAACATCGTTGTGCTGACGCCGTATCTGCCCTATCCGGGCGTGGCGCATGGCGGCGGGCAGGATTTGCTGCGGTTGATCGCGTGGTGGCGGGGGCGGGGGCATGCGGTGCGGGTGGCGGGGTTCGCGGATGCGCGGACGGCGCAGCGGGCGGAGGCGCTGCGGCCATTAGTCGATGAGTTGGTGATTGTCGAGCCGAGCGTGATTTGGGGAGACAAGGCGCGGCGGGCGTGGGCGGCGGCGCGCGCGGGGCAGTGGCGTGGCCTGGGGCGGCGCGCGGAGGGCGAACTGCGGGCGGCAGTCGCGCAATGGGCGGGGGCGGGGCAGATGGAGGTGCTGTATTGCGCCTGGACGGAGATGGGGCGCTACCTGCACTTGGCGCCGCCGGGGACGGTGCGCGTGCTGGACGAGGTGGATGTGCGCTGGTTGGTGGAGGCGGCTGAGGCGGCGGGGAGGCCCTGGCGCTGGCCGCGGGCGGCGCTGCGGGCGCGGGAAGAACTGCGCTATCTGCGGAGCGCGGACCTGGTGGTGACGCGCTCCGCGCGCGATCTACGGGCGGTGCAGGCGCGGGCGGGGGACGTAATGGGGGTGGTGGTGCCGCCCGCGGCGCACACGGCGGAATTGCTGAGGGTGCGGCTGGATGAGGCGCGGCCGGGGCGGGTGCTGTTCGTGGGGGCGCTGGACCGGCGGCGCAACCAGCAGGCGGCGCGCTGGCTGGCGGACGACATCTGGCCGCGGGTGCGGGCCAGCGTGCCCAGCGCGGAACTGCGGATCGTGGGCGCGAACCCGCCGGAGCAGGTGCTGAGGCTGAGACGGCGGCCGGGGATCACGGTGGCGGGCTGGGTGGATGACCTGAGGCGCGAGTACGCCGAGGCGCGGGTGGTCGTTGCGCCGATGTGGTCGGAGGCGGGGGCGCTGAACAAGGTGATGGATGGGCTGGCGGCAGGGCGGCCGGTGGCGGGCACGCGGGCGGCGGGCGCGCTCA
>CAZCEC010000044.1:22997-25212 GCA_964497615.1 uncultured Anaerolineales bacterium
GGCGAACGCCGGGGTGGAGGCGCCGCCGGAGGCGATGCTCACGGCAGACGATGCGGCGGGGTTGGCGGAACTCATCAGCGGGCTGGTGACGGACGAGGAACGCTGGCGCGCGGCGGCCGCGGCGGCGCGGAGGTTCGCGCGGGAGGCGTTTGACTGGGAAGGGGCGGCGGCGCGGCTGGAGGCGGAGTTGGATCGGCTGGTGGAGGAGAGGCGAGGGGATTCAAGGGCCTGAGGGGACTCGGGGAAGGGTGAGGGGTCTGAGGGATATAAGGGGCCTAAAGGGGAGGGGACTCGGGGGACAATCCTTCCCTTGAGTCCCCTCCATCCCCTGAGTCCCCAGCGTGATCGAGACTGAACCGAGCGAACGCATGGTAGTCGCGGTGATCGTGACGTGGAACAGCCGGGCCGAGGCGCTGAACTGCCTGGCGGCGTTGGCGGCGAGCGAGACGCCGGTGGCGCATGTGGTGGTGGTGGACAATGCGTCGGGCGATGGGACGGCGGAAGCGGTGCGGGCGGCGTGCCCCGAGGCGGAGGTGATCGAGAACGCCCGCAACGAGCACTTCGCGCGCGGGGCGAACGCGGGGCTGCGGCGGGCGCTGACGTTGGGCGCGGAGTGGGCGTGGGTGCTGAACCCGGATGCGACGCCCGCGCCGGGCGCCCTGGGCGAGATGCTGCGCGTGGGCGAATCGGACGAGCGGATTGGGGTGGTGGGCGCGCGCTTGGTGCATCCGGGCCGGGCGGGGAAGCGGGCGCGGGTGGTGGTGGGGGCGAACTGCGATTTCGCGACGGCGGGGATCGTGGAGCCGCCGCCGCCGGAGGATGTGGGGCTGGACCGGCTGCGGGTGGATTACGTGTGGGGGGCGAGCCTGCTGGCGCGGGTAAAGATGGTGCGCGAGGTGGGGCTATTTGATGATGGGTTCCGGGCGTACTTCGAGGACGCGGACCTGTGCCTGCGGGCCAAGGCCGCGGGGTGGCGCACGGTGACGGCGCTGCGGGCGGAGGTGGGGCACGTGGGGTCGCAGGCGGGGGACCGGCGGTTCGCGGAGCAGATGTGGCTGCGGGCCCGCAACTGGCTGTGGTGCTTTTGGCGGCACGCGCCGCTGGGGCAGCGGCCGAGGGTGCTGCTGTGGATGGTGCTGCGGCGCTGGCCGGAGATGGCGTGGGCGGCGATGAGGCGGGCGCGACGGTAGGTGCGCCGGTGGTGTGGAAGTGTGGGCGCCGCTGGGCACAGCGGGGTGCAGGAGTGGGGAAGTCCGGCGACTGATCTGCCCGCAATCGGGGCGGGGACAGGAGAGTGGCGCATGCGATTTCGTGCATGGCTGGCGATGGCGCTTCTGCTGGCGGCCTGCGCGGGTGCGGGCACGCCCACGCCAACGCCGGTGACCAACGCGCTGGATGGGACTCAATGGCGGCTGATATTGCTTCAGGGAGAGCCGCCGCTGGAGGAAACCGTCATCACGCTGGCGTTTGATCGCGGCATACTTTCAGGTTCGGCCGGCTGCAACCAGTACGGGGGCGGACCAGACAGCGGCCCTTACCTGGCGACCCTGGAGGGCGCCATCGCGATCACTCAAACGGCGATCACGGTTCGCCTGTGTCCGGAGCCGCCGGGTATCCACGAACAGGAGGATGCCTACATGCGCACGCTGCGCGAGGCGGCCACGTATCGCGTCGCCGATGGCACGCTTGAAATCTTCAACTCTGCCGGAGACAGGCTGCTCGTCTATGTGAGCGACGATTGAGTGATTGGTTTTGAGACTGACGCGTTGCCGATGCTGCCAGTGACGTTGATCTATCACCGCATCAGCGGCGAGGCGGCGGCGCAGGCCGACCCGTTCACGGTGACGCCGGAGCGGTTCCGGGCGCAGATGGCGCGGCTGGCGCGCTGGGGCTATGCGGGGGTAGGGCTCGGGGCCGCCCTGGCAGGCGGGGCAGCGGGGCGGCGGGTGGCGCTGACGTTCGATGATGGGACGGACGACTTCTTTAACATGGTGTGGCCGGAACTGCGGGCGCGCGGGTGGGGGGCGACGGCCTTGGTGGTGACGGGGCGGGTGGGCGCGACGGCCGATTGGGACGGGCCGCGCGGGGCGCGGCTGATGGCTTGGGAGCAACTGCGGCGGCTTCGGGCCGAGGGCGCGGAGATTGGGGCGCACGCGCACCAGCACCGGGCGCTGGATTTGCTGCCGCCGGACGAGGCGCGGGCGGACCTGGCGGC
>CAZCEC010000044.1:25222-51522 GCA_964497615.1 uncultured Anaerolineales bacterium
GGGGGGGGGAGGTGGGGCCGCCGGAGGGCGTGGCGTATCCATATGGGCGCGGGGGGCGGGCGGTGGCGCAGGCGGCCCAGGCGGCGGGGTTCGCGTGGGGGGCCACGGCGCGGGGCGGGCGCGGGCGGCGCGACGGCAGCCCGTACCTGCTGCGCCGGACACAGGTGCGCGGCGACGATGGACCGCTGCGGTTTTGGATCAAGGTGACGACGGGCTACGCGCGCTGGGTGGAGTGGCGGATGGACGTGAAAAGGATGAAGGATGAAGGGAGCGGGGGCGAGGGAGCGAAGACGAATGACGAAGGACGAAAGACGGATGGGGGTACAAGTGATGTGTTGATCAATTGACTGATCGACCGATTGACCAATTGTCCAGTGGACCAGTTAACGATTTGACCCGTCGGCCAATGCCGGAGCTATCGGTTGTGATTCCGACGCACGCGGGGCGCGCGGCGAACCTGGGGCGGGCGCTGATGGCGCTGGCCGGGCAGACGCTGCCGGCGGCGCAGTTCGAGGTGGTGATTTCAGTAGATGGCGAAGGCGGCGCTGAGTACAGCGCTCCAGGCGCTGAGTACAGCGCTCCGGGCGGGGCGTGGCCGTTTGCGCTGCGGGCGGTGCGGGGGCCGCGCGGCGGGCCGGGGGCGGCGCGCAACCGTGGGGCGGCGGCGGCGCGCGGGGCGGTGCTGGTGTTCCTGGACGACGACATTGTGCCAACGGCAGGCTGGGCGGCGGGGCACTGGAACGTGCAGCGGGGCGCAGGGGCAGCGGACGGCGAGCGGGCATGGGGGAATGATACGGGGCCGGTGGTGGGGCTGGGGAAAATCACGCTGCCGGCGCGGGGGCAGCGGACGATGTGGGAGCGCTATTTGACGGCGCGGTACGACGAGCACTTTGTGAAGATGGGGCGGCGGGGCTATGCGCCGACGTTTTGGGATTGCCTGTCGGGGAGTCTCTCGGTGCGGCGGGCGGCGTTCGAGCAGGCGGGCGGGTTCGACCCATCGTTCACGCGGCATGAGGATGTGGAGTTTGGCTTGCGGCTGGCCGGGGCGGGGGCGCGGTTCGTGTACGTGCCGGAGGCAAGCGCCGAGCACCAATACCGGCGCGGGCTGCGGGATGGGCTGGCGGATGCGGTGGGGGAGGGCGAGTCGGCGGGGGTGCTCATCGGGCGGCGCCCGGCCCTGAAGGCGCAGTTTGTGGCGGCGCGCTGGCGGCGGTATGGCCCGGCGGCCCGGCTGGCGCTGCGGCGGGCGCTGGCCGAGGCGGAGCGCCACGCGCGGGCGCTGGCGGCGGCGGGGCGCTGGCTGGAGCGCGTGGACGCCAGTGCCCTGCCATACCTGGCGCGGCGGCCGGTGTACCGGTGGGCCTACCATCTGCACTTTTGGGCGGGCCTGCGGCGGACGGCGCCCGAAGCGCTGAGGGGCTTATAGTATGACTACCTTCACTTGGGCCCTGATCCACAGTCCACTGGTCAGCCCGTTTTCGTGGGCGGCGACGGCAGCGGCCCTGGGGCGGCGCGGGCACGCCGTGCTGGTGCCGGACCTGCGCGACGCGCCGGGCGGCGGGCCGTACTGGCAGCAGCACGCGAACAGCGCGGCGGCGGGGCTAAGCGCCGCGGGCGATGGACCGCTGGTTCTCGCGGCCCCGCTGATTCTCGCGGCGCATAGCGGGGCGGGGGCGCTGCTGCCGGCCATCCGCCGGGCGCTGGGGCGGCCAGTGGCGGCATACGTGCTGGTGGATGCGGTGATGCCGGGCGGCGGGGCCAGCCGGCTGGAAGGGTTTGGGACACCGGAGGAGATCGGGGCGTTCCGGGCGCACCTGGAGGGCGGGGGGATGTTCCCGGCGTGGACGGAGGCAGACCTGCGGACGGTGGTGCCGGAGGCGCAATCGCGGGCGCGGCTGGTGCGCGAACTGCGGCCCAAGGGGCTGGACTACTGGACCGAGCCGATCCCGGCTGCGGAATGGTGGCCGGATGCGCCGGGGGCCTACCTGCGCTTCACGGAGACGTACCGTGCGGACGCGGACCGGGCGCGGGCGCTGGGTTGGCCGGTGCGGGAGATGGCAGGCGGGCACTTTCAGATGATGGTGGAGCCGGAGGCGGTGGCGGAGGCGATGGAGGCGGTGCTGGAGGGGGGAGGTATGGTGCGACACGATGAGGCCGGCCAATGACTGACGATCACAATGGGCTGGATGCGCTTTCGGGCGGATCGGCGCTGGAGACGCGGACGGTGCTGCTGTTCGGGGAGGTGACGGCGGCGGCGGCGCGGCGGGCGACCGAGCAGTTGCTGCTGCTGCGGGCGCGCTCGGGCGAGGACATACGGCTGGTGATCAATGCGCCGGGGGGGCAGTGGGAGGCGGCGGAAGCGCTCTTCGACGTGGTGCGGGCGGCGGGCGCGCCGGTGAGCACCGTGGGGGCCGGGGTGGTGGCCGGGGCGGCGGTGCTGGTGTATGCGGCCCCGCCGAGGGAGCGCCGGCTGAGCCTGCCGCACGCGCGCTATTCGCTGTACCAGACGTTTGAGGGCATGACCGGGCTGGGCGGGGATGTGCTGGCGCAGGTGCAGTTGCTGGGAATGCAGCGAAAGCGGGCGGCGGCGATCTTTGCGCGGCAGACGGGGCAGCCGGAGGAACTGGTGGAGCGCGACCTGGCGCAGCGCCACTGGCTGAGCGCGGAAGAGGCGCGGCAGTATGGGCTGGTGGGCGCGATTACTGAGTGACTGCTTTGGCGCAGATGGGTGGGGCCGGGGATGCACCCAGGGCAGGCGCATCCCCGGCAGAAGCGGCGGCCACTATCGCTGGATAAGCGGAAGGAAGAGCTGGAGGGGCGGCAGGGTCAGCGCCCACAGTTCATTGCCGTTGGCATTGGTGTAGGCCTGGAAGAAGAGCAGCCCGCCCGAGGCGGCCAGCGACCTGGGGTTGCTGTGGGCGGGGCCGGGCTGGAGGTCGGCGAGCAGCAGCGTGCCGGCCTGGGTGCCGTCGCTGTGCCACAACTCGCGGCCGGTGGCGGGCGTGGCAGCGGCGAAGAGGGCATGGCCCAGGGCGGCGGCGAAGTCGCTAGGCTCGCTGCTGGCGGGGCCGGGGTTGAGGTCGGCCAGGAGACTGGCGCCCGCGGATGTGGCCTGCCAGGGTTCGCAGCCGGAGCCGGAGTCGCAATACTGGAAGAAGAGCTGGTCGCCGACGGTGACGGCGTCGTCCAGGTTGATCTCCTGGTCGCCGAGGGTGAAGGTGGTGAGCTGGGTGTGGGTCAGGCCATCGGTCCACCAAAGCTGGGGTGGCTGTCCGGCGGGGTCGGCCACGAAGAAGACGCCGCTTTGGCCGGGCACGGTGTAGTCGAAGCTGACGAGGTCGTGGACGTTCGGGTCCACGGCCAGGGTGACGGTCTGCCCGTCGGTGACCCACAAGGCCTCGTTGTTGGAGTCGTCGGTGGCGGCGAAGAAGACGCGATTGCCTGTGCTGGCGAATAGGTCCGGCTGGCTGCCGTCGGAGCCGGTGTAGAGATCGGCCAGGTGGTGTGTGCCGGCGAAGGTGCCGTCGCTTACCCACGGCTCCGTGCCAACCACGTTGTCATCGCCGGCAAAGACCGCCAGGCTGCCGAGGCGAACGAAGTTGCTCTGGATCCCGTTGTCCGAGCCGGTGTAGATGTCGCGCACCAGCAGGGTACCGCCGGGGGTGCCGTCGGTGCGGTAGAGTTCATCCCCCAGATCGTCGGTCCAGGCTAAGAAGAGGCTAAACGCGCCGAGGGGCGTGAAGTAGCCGGGACCGGAGCCGTTGGCGCCGGTGTAAATATCCCGCAGCAAGAGGGGAGGCGCCTCGCCATCGGCCAGCCAGGGCTCGCTGCCGGTGACGCCATCGTCAGCCGAGAATAGGGCGCGGCCGTCGCCCAGGCCGACGAGCTCATTGGGGAATGAGGAGCCGGTACCAGTGTAAATATCGGCGACGAGGAGCGTGCCGGTGAGGGTTCCATCCGAGGTGAACAACTCTTCGCCATAGGTACTGCTGGAACTATTGAAGTAGGCGCGCGCGCCGCCAGCGCCGGTCAGCCGGTCGAGGCCGCTGCTCTCCACGTCCGGCGCGATGTTTTCGACCAGGGTGGTGGTGGCGCTGAAATGCCGCCACAACTCGTAGCCGTGCACGCCATCGTCGGCGCGGAAGACGAAGCCCAGAGGCCCCAAACTGAAGAAGCCATCGGGGAAGGACCCGGCCGCGCCAGGGTTGAGGTCTGTCAGGCGGACGGCGTCGGTCCCGTCCCAGCGCCAGAGCTCCTTGCCGTTGACGCCATCGGTGGCCGAGAAGTAGAGATCGCCTCCATAGGCGAAAAGGTTCTGCGGGGTACTGCTGCCCAGGGGGTTGATGTCGGTGATGAGTTCGGTGGTGGTGAGGTTGGTGCGCCACAACTCGCGGCCGTGCACGCCGTCGTCGGCGGAGAAGTACAGGGCGCCGCCATACAAGGTGAGTTCGCTGGGCGCGCTGCCGGTGGAGCCGGTGTAGATATCGGCCACACGGACGGTGTTGGTGAGGGTGCCGTCGGAGCGCCACAATTCGTGGCCGTGCACACCGTCATTAGCGACGAACACCAGCAGCGACCCAACGGAGGTCAGTTCGAAGGGGCCGCTGCTCGGCGCGCCGGTGTAAATATCGCGGACGCGGATGGTGTTGGTGGGGGTGCCGTCGGTGGCCCACAGTTCGCGGCCAAAGGCCCCGGCCTCGTTGGCGGTGAAGAAGAGCAGCCCGCCGGCCTCGGTGAAGTCTTCCGGGTCTGAGCCGCTGGCGCCGGAGCGGATGTCGTTGAGGCGCTGGCTGCCGGCCAGGGTGCCGTCGCTGGCCCACGGCTCTTCGCCCTGTGTGTCGCTGGCGGCGAAGATGAGCTGCCCATTGAAGGCGACGATCTCATTGGGGGAACTGCTGCTGGAGCCGGCGCGCAGGTCGGCGGCCAGCACGGTGCCGGTGTAGGTGCCGTCGGTCTTCCATAGCTCGAAGCCATGATCGGCGTCGAAGGCCGAGAAGTATAAGTCGCCGCCCAGTTCGGTGAAGTCATCTGGGGCGGACCCCTGGGTGCCGGTGTAGATGTCGCGGACGAGGACGGTGCCGGTGTAGGTGCCGTCGGTGGCCCATAGCTCGCCGCCAGTCTCGGGGGCGGCGCCGTAGAAGTACAGCCGGCCGTCGAAGAGAACCAGCTCGCTGCCGGTGGTGCTGTTGGCACCAAGCCAGCCCTCGCGGACCACGGCGGTGTTGGTGATGTCGGTTCGATACAACTCGCTGCCGGAGGCCGGGGTGTTGGCGGTGAAGAACAGTCCCTGGCCGGGCAGAATGGCGAAGTTCTGCGGGGCGCTGCCGAGGGGCAGGGCGTTGGGCGTCAGGTCGCGGACAAGGTAGGGCGCGCCAAAATCCGCCTGTGAGAGTGTGAGCGTGCGGGCGTGTGCGCGAGACGAGCGCGCCGCGGCTGGCGGCGCGCCGAAGAGGCCGAGGGCGAGGAGGGCGGCGAGGAGCAGGCGGATTGAGGCGCGCATGGCAGTGTCCTGAGTGTTGGTCAGCGGCTGAGGAGCGGCAGGAAGAGCTTCTGGGCCAGGTCCATGACCCACAGCTCATAGCCGGCGGCCTCGCTGTAGGCGGTGAAGAAGAGCCGGACGCCGGAGACCGTCATCTGCTCCGGGTTGCTGTGGCCGGCGCCGGGGGCAATGTCGGCCAGGCGCTGGGTGCCGGCGAAGGTGCCGTCGCTGATCCACATTTCGCGCCCGCCAACGGGGTCGGCGGCGGCGAAGATCAGGTAGCCGTCCACGGCGGCGAGGTCGGTGGGGTCGCTGGATTGGAGGCCGGGGTAGATGTCGCGGACCAGGGCGGCCGGGCTGGTGGGGGTGAGGCTCCACAGTTCGCAGCCGTAGGTCAGGTCGCAGTAGCGGAAGAAGAGGCGGTCGCCGACCGTGACGGCCTCTTGCAGATTAAGCTGCTCGTCGCTGGCGGTAAAGCTGGTGCGCTGGGTGTAGGTGTAGCCGTCGGCCCACCACACATTCCACGCGTCGATACCAAATTCATTGAAGTAGACGCCGGTGGCGCCCGGCAGCAGATCGTTGAATTGGGTCAGGCCGGAGTCGTCGGGGTCAATGACCAGGGTGGCGGTCAGGCCGTTGGTGACGTAGAGCGAGTCATTGCCTTCCAGGTCGTAGCCGATGAAGAAGACCCGGTTCCCGGCGGTGACGAAATCGTAGGGATAGAGGTCCTGGTACGATCCGGCGTCCAGGTCGGTGAGGCGGGTGGTGCCGGCGTGGGTGCCGTCGGTGGCCCACAGCTCTTCGCCATGGACGCCGTCGTTGGCGGCGAAGAGCATCAGCCCCGGCAGACTGCCGAAGTCACCGCCAAAGCTGCTTTCCACGCCGGTATAGATGTCGCGGACGAACAGGGTGCCGCCAGGGGTGCCGTCGGTGAACCATAGCTCGTCGCCCAGCACGCCGTCGTTGGCGAAGAACACGGCGCCGCCGGCCACCGGGGTGAAGCCCTCCGGGTTGGAACCGAGGGTGCCGGTGTAGATATCGCGCAGGGGCAGGGTGCCGGTGAGGGTACCGTCGGAGACCCAAGGTTCGTTGCCCGTGGTATCGGAATAAGCAGCGAAGAGGGCGCGCCCGTCGCCCAGGCCCGCAAAGGGCGCGGGGTTGGAGCCGCCATTGCCGGGGTAGAGATCGCCCAGCGAGCCGGTGCCGGCGGGGGTGCCGTCGCTGGCATAGGGCTCGGAGCCGTGGGTGCTGTTGTAGACCTCAAAGAACGCCTGGCCCGCGCCCACGCCGCCTAGATCGTCAATATCGGTGCTGAGGGCGTCTGGGGCGATGTTGCGGACCAGGGTAATGACAGGGGAAACCGGGTTGGTCAGATTGATGCGATACAGCTCGTTGCCGGTGACGCCGTCGTTGGCGACAAAGACGAGGTTGTTGGCGTTCGGCGCAAAGAAGTTGTCCGGACTGGAATCGGCGGCGCCGGGGTTGAGGTCGGTGAGGCGGGTGAAGGCCGCGCCGTCGTAGCGCCACAACTCACGGCCATAGGTCGCGTCCTTGGCGGCGAAGTAGAGGTAGCTGCCGTGGGCAAAGAGCGGGCCGATGGGGCCTGGCTCGAACAGCGGGGCGTTGGGCACCATCTCGGTGACGGTGAGGGTGGAGCGCCACAACTGGTGGTCGTTCACCCCGTCGTCGGCCCAGTAGTAGACGGCGCTGTTGAAAGGGAGCATGCCATACGGGCTGGCGCTGCCAGAGCCGGTGTAGATGTCGGTCACGCGGACGGTGCCGGTGACGGTGCCGTCGGAGCGGTAGAGTTCAGTGCCGTAGGTGGGTTCGTAGGCGGAGAAGAAGGCGTAGCCATAGGCCGCGGCGGGCCGGTAGTAGATGTAGGCATCGTCGGTGCCGGGGCCGATGTCCGACAGGCGCAGGGTGCCGGTGAGGGTGCCATCGGTGCGCCAGAGTTCGCGGCCATGCGAAGCCGTGTCGGCGGTAAAGTAGAGCAGGCCGCCGGCCGTGGCAAAATTCTCGGGCGACGAACTGCTGGTGGTGGTGGCGATGTTAAGGAACAGGGCCGTGCCGGTGACGGTGCCGTCGCTGGCCCATAGCTCCTCGCCGTGGGAGGAGGTGCGGGCGTTGAACCACAGCCGGCCGTCATAGGCGACGAGGTCCTCAATGTCAGCGTTGCTGAGACCAGTATTGATGTCCTTGACCAGCACGGTGCCGGTGTAGGTGCCGTCGGTCTTCCACAGTTCTTGGCCGTGCACGTCGTCGTCAGCGGCGAAGTACAATTCGCCGTTGTAGGGGATGAGGTATTCAGGCTCGGAGCGCGCGGTGCCGGTGGCGATGTCGCGCACCAGGACGGTGCCGGTGAGGGTGCCGTCGGTGGCCCATAGTTCGACGCCGTGGTGGGCGTTGATGCCGCCAAAATAGAGGCGGCCGGCGTAGTTCACCAGGGCCCGCTCGGGCATGAAGGCCGGGCTGTATACGCCCCGCTCGCTGCCCGGATAAAGCTCGACTACCATCTCGGTGTTGGTGATGAAGCCGCCGCTGCGCCACAATTCGTCTCCGGTGCCGGGCGTGTCGGCGACGAAGAGAACAGCGCCGGGGAGTACGGCGTAGCCAAACGGGTTGCCGCCTTCAGGGTAGCCGGCGGTGGTCGTGTCTTCGACGAGGTAGGGGTTGCCGAAGGACGAGGCGGAGGTGTCTCGGTATGGAGGTATGGAAGTGGAGTGATCGTCAGGCCGAGCATCGCGCTCGGCCGTGGCGGGGGCGGCGCCCAGGGCGGCGGACACGACGAGCAGAACAGCAAGCAGGCGGGGGACAGCGTAACGGCGCATAGTCAGCATCCTGTTGGGGGTTTACCGGGCGATAAGGGGCAAATAGAGCCGCGGGCCCAGGGACATGGCCCACAGTTCTCGCCCGGCGGCGTCGGTGTAGGCCAGGAAGTAGAGCAGGTGGCCGGCGACGGTGAACTGCTCCGGGTTGCTGTGGGCCAGGCCGGGCTGGAGGTCGGTCAATGGCTGGGTGCCGGCGAAGGTGCCGTCGCTGATCCACACCTCGCGGCCGCCGGCGGGGTCGGTGGCGGCGAAGACGAGGCGGTCACCCACGGCGGCCAGGTCGGCCGGGTCGCTGGACTGGAGGCCGGGGTAAATGTCGCGGACGAGGGCGGCCGGGCTGGCGGGGGTGACGGTCCACAACTCGCAGCCGTTGACCAGGTCGCAGTAGCGGAAGAAGAGGCGGTCGCCGACGGTGGCGGCGTCTTGGAGATCAACGGGGCTATCAGCCGCGGTGAAGGTGGTGCGCTGGGTGTAGGTGTAGCCGTCGGTCCACCAGACGTTGACCTGGCCAGACAGGTCGTCTTCGAAATAGACTCCGCTGGCGCCCGGCAGCAAAGCGACGAAGTCGGCCAGGCCGGTGTCGTCGGGGTCCAGAGTCAGGGTGGCGGAGACGCCGTCGGTGAAGTAGAGCGCGTCGTTGCCGTCCTCGTCATAGCCGATGAAGAAGACGCGGTTGCCGGCAGTGACCAGGTTGAAAGGATAAAGATGCTCGTAGCCGTTGGAGCTGTGGTCGGTGAGGCGGGTGGTGCCGGCGTGGGTGCCGTCGCTGGCCCACAACTCTTCGCCGTGCACACCGTCATCGGCGCTGAAGAGCAGGCGGTTGCCCAGGCGGCCAAAATCGCCGCCAAAACTGCCGTCCGCGCCGGTGTAGATGTCGCGCACGAAGAGGGTGCCGCCGGGGGTGCCGTCGGTGCGCCAGAGCTCCTGGCCGCGCACGCCATCGTTGGCGAAGAACAGGGCGAAGCCGCCCAGGGCGGTGTAGCCGATGGCGTTGGAGGGGTTGCTGCCGGTGTAGATGTCGCGCAGGAGCAGGGTGCCGCCGGGGGCGCCGTCGGATACCCACGGCTCGATGCCCAGGGTGGGTGAGTAGGCCGAGAACAGGACCAGGCCGTTGCCCAGGGAGGTGAAGGGGGGGGCGCTGGAACTGCTGCTGCCGGGGTAGATGTCGGCCAGGCGCTGCGTGCCGGCCGAGGTGCCATTGGTGGCGTGGGGTTCATCACCGTAGGTGCTGTCGTACAACTTGAAGAAGGCCTGGCCGGCGCCAGTGCCGGTCAGGTCATCAATATCGGAGCCAAGGGCGTCGGGGGCGATGTTCTTCACCTGCGTGACCTGATCGGTGAGCAGGTCCAGGCGATAGAGTTCGTTGCCGTTGACGCCGTTGTCGGCGGAGAAGAGCAGGGTGTTGGCATCCAGCGCGGCGAGCCCGCCCGGCGAGGCGTGCCCGGCGCCGGGGTTGAGGTCGGTGAGGCGGGTGACGGCCGCGCCGTCGTAGCGCCATAGCTCGCGGCCGTAAACTCCGTCATCGCCTTCGAAGTAGAGATCGCTGCCGAACGAGAAGGGCGGGGTGCCTGAGTCGAAGTCGGCGATCAATTCAGTGACGGTGAGGGTGGAGCGCCACCACTGGTGGCCGTTCACCCCATCGTCGGCCAGGTAGAAGACGGCGCCGTCGTGGGCGGTGAGGAAGTAGGGATATGAGCCGTCTGGGCCAGGATTGAGGTCGGTCACGCGGACGGTGCCGGTGAGGGTGCCGTCGGAGCGCCAGAGTTCTCCGCCGTAGTCCGGGTCGAAGGCGCTGAAGTAGAGGTGGCTGCCGACGGCGGTCAGGTCATCGGCAAAGCTCCCGGTGGTGCCCGTATAGATGTCCTTGACCAGCAGGGTGCCGGTGACGGTGCCATTGGTGCGCCACAGTTCCTGGCCGGCGGCGGCGGTTTGGGCCAGAAAGAAGAGCAGGCCGCCGGCCGGGGTGAACTGCTCTGGCTGCGAGCTGGTGGAGCCGGTGGCAATGTTAATGAACTGGGCCGTGCCGGTGACCGTGCCGTCGCTGACCCACACTTCCTCGCCCGCGCTCGGGGAATAGCCATCGAACCACAGGCGGCCGTCATAGGCGGCGATCTCGCTAATGCCGGCGCCCGAAAAGCCAGGATGGGCGTCCTTGACCAGGACGGTGCCGCCGGGGGTGCCGTCGGTCTTCCACAGCTCGTGGCCGTGCACGCCGTCGTTGGCGGCGAAATATAACGCGCCGTTGTAGTCAATCAGCGAGCGCGGCTCAGACGACACGGTGCCCGTGGCGATATCGCGGATGAGGACGGTGCCGGTGAGGGTGCCATCGCTGGCCCACAACTCCTGGCCGTGATGGGCGGTCCTGCCCATGAAGTAGAGCCGGTCGTTGTGGACAACCAGCGTTTTGTTGCCCGGGCCGGGCGGAATGGTCACCCCGCCGTTCGCGCCCGGGTAAATGTCGGCGACCAGGCTGGTGCCGGCCAGGGTGCCATCGGTGCGATAGAGTTCCTGGCCGGTGGCGCGCGGCTCGCCCACGAAGTACAGCGCGCCAGCCAGGGCGGTGAGGGCGTAGGGGCCGGAGCCCTGGGGGGTGCCGGTGGTGGTGAGGTCTTTGACCAGGAAGGGGGCGCCGAAGGACGGTGTGGAAGTGTGTACGGATAGACGCGTGGAAGCGGGTTGGCCGGCGGGCCGCCCACCACGGCCGGCAGCGGCGGAAGCGGCGCCAAGGGCGGTGGACAGGACGAGCAGAACGGCAAGCAGGCGGGGAGCAGCGTAACGGCGCATGAACGAAACCTCTGTAGATTGCGGGCGAGTATATGATCGTGCGGACAGTGTAGGAGACCAGCGCTTAGAAAGCGCTTAGTGAGAACCATGACTCTACTATCAATCCTGGAAGCCCGCTGGCGGGCGCAGGCGCTGCACCCGGAAAATCGGCTGAACAGCGCAGATTTGGCTGGGCTGCTGCGGGCGGTGGGCGGCTTGCAGGCGCAGGACGCAGGCGCTGGGTACAGCGCGGGGGCGGCGGTGCTGGGCGTGCGGGCGCGGAGCGCGGGGCTGACGAGGGCGGCGGTGGAGGCGGCGCGCGTGGAATCGCGCACCATAGTGCGGACGTGGGCCATGCGCGGCACCCTGCACCTGCTGGCGGCGGAGGAGGCCGCCTGGTTATTACCGCTGCTGGGGCCGCGGTTTGTGCGCGGCCAGCGGGGGCGGCGGGCGCAGTTGGGGCTGGATGACGCGGCGACCGAGCAGGGGGTGGGGGTGATCCGCGAGGCGCTGGCGGGGCAAGGGCCATTGGGGCGCGAGGCGCTGCGGGCGGCCCTGGCGCGGCGCGGCGTTGCCAGCGAGGGGCAGGCGACCATCCACCTGATCGGGTGCGCGGCGGCGGCGGGGCTGGTGGTATATGGGCCGGGGGCCGGCAAGGATATGCTGTTCGCGCTGGTGGAGGACTGGGCGCCCGCCGCGCGGCCCGCGCCCCTGCCGGAGGGCAAGGCGCTGGCCGAACTGGCGCGGCGCTTCCTGGGGGCCTTTGGGCCGGCGGGGCCGGACGACCTGGCGCTGTGGGCGGGGATTGGGCTGGGCGAGGCGCGGCAGGGGTTCGCCGCCATCGCCGGGGAACTGCACGAGGCGCGCTGGGATTTTGGGCCGGTGTGGCTGCCGCGCGAACGGGCGGGCTGGCTGAAGGCCAGGCGCGGGCGAACGCCGGTCGTGCGGCTGCTGCCGCGGTTTGATAACTACCTGATCGCGTATGCCAACCGCGAACCGTATCTGGACCCGGCGCACGCGCGGAAGGTGATGGCGGGCGGGCTGATCCGCTCGGCGCTGGCGGTGGACGGGGTGGTGCGGGGATTGTGGGAGCTAAAGCGGGCCAAACGCGGCGCGTCGGCGGCGGTGACGCCGTTTGCGCCGCTGAAGCCGGCCGAGGCGAAGGGAGTGGAGGCGGAGGCCGAGGATGTGCGGCGCTTCCTAGAGGCGTGAGGCGTTGGAGAGCCGGCGGAGGAAGAGGGGGCCGCGCTGGGCGCTAAGGTGCTCTTAATGATGAGCGTGAAACTTTTGACCGGCCGCCTGGTCAAAGGTTACAGCGAAGCCATCATGACGAAAGGCGGTGCTCGGAATGCGGATCAAATGGCCGGCAGCGATAGTTTTGGGACTGGCGGGCGGGTTGGCGTTGGCGGCGGCGTGGCTTTATCCGCAGCTTGAGGTGCCCGCGCCCACGGGGGCGCAGGCGGTGGGGCGAACGGTGCTGAGGTGGGTGGATGAGACGCGCGCCGAGGTGATGACGGCGGATACGAGCGACCGGCGCGCGGCGCCGGTGGTGGTGTGGTATCCGGCGGCGGCGGACACCGGCGAGCCGGCCGGGTACTATCCTGACCTGGCGGCCGTGGCGGATGAATTGGCAGCCAGCGGCGAGGTGGGCGCGATGGAAGTGTGGGGCCTGCGCTACATTCGCTCGGAAGAGCGGCGGGAGGCGGCGCCCGCGGCGGGGCGCTTTCCGGTGGTGCTGCTCTCGCCAGGCAATGGGACGAATGTGGAGTTCTATGCCGGGCTGGCTGGAGAGCTGGCCAGCTGAGGCTATGTGGTGGTGGGTCTGAACCATCCGTATGATGTGGCGGCCGTGGCGCTGGAGGACGGGCGGGTGGCGCAGTTCGCGAGCGACTACTGGCCGATGGACTTCGCGGCGCGGCAGGCCGTGACGGCAGCGCGGATCGCTGAACGCGTGACGGATGTGCGGTTTGTGCTGGATCAACTGGAGGCATTGGCCGCGGCGGGGGAGCATCCGCTGGCCGGGCGGCTGGACCTGGAACGGGTGGGCATCCTGGGGCACTCGCTGGGCGGCATCACCGCGGCGCAAGCGTGCGCCGCCGACGCGCGGCTGAGGGCCTGCCTCAACCTGGACGGCGTGCAAGCCGGCGGGCCATTTGGGGCCGAGGCCGAGCCGGCGCTGCCCGCTCAACCGTTCATGTTCATCACCAAAGAGGCCGGGTTGAACCCGCGCGGCGAGGCGCTGTGGGGGCAATTGGCGGGCCCGGCCTACCTGCACGTGGTGGCGGGCGCGGCGCACGACGACTTTACGGACGGGCCGGCGCTGACGCCCACGCTGTGGCCGGGGCCGGGCGCGGCGGAGCGCGTGCTGGCGGAGGTGCGCGGCTATACGGCGGCGTTCATGGATAGCAGCCTGCGCGGCGAGCCCAGCGCGCTGCTGGCGGAGAGCCGTTATCCGAGCAATTAGCTCGGTTGACACTATAATGCGGGCCAGCGAGTGAAGGCCCGCATGATGGCTGCACATCTACCCGACGCTCAACATCAACTGGAAGCCCTGGTGGCCGCGCGCGTGCTGCGCGAGACGGCGGCGGGGGAGTATGCGTTCTGGCATGCGCTGATGCACGACGCGGTGTACAGCACCCTGCTCCACCGCGAGCGGCGCCAGGCCCACCACGCTGTGGCCGACACCCTGCGCGGCCTGTATCAGGGCACGCCCCAACTGGCGCGCCAGGCGGGCGACCTGGCCTATCACTACGAACAAGCCGAGGACTGGCAGCAGACGCTGACCTATGCGCGCGCCGCGGGTGAGGCGGCGCTGGCGTGGTATGCGCCCAACGAGGCCATCGCGCAGTTTACCCGCGCGCTGGCGGCCGCCGAGCGGCTGGGCCAGCGGCCCGAGGCTGAACTGCTCCGGTTGCGGGCGGCGGGTTACGAGACGATTGGCGACTTTGACGCCGCGCGGGCCGACTATGCCGCGGCCGTGGCGGCGGCGCGGGCGGCGGGGGCAACGGCCGCCGAGTGGCGTGCCCTGCTGGACCTGGGCCTGCTGTGGGCGGCGCGCGACTACACCGAGGCGGGCGAGTTGTTTGAGCAGGCGCTGGAACTGGCGCGGCAGACGGGCGACCGGGCGGCGCTGGCGCACAGCCTCAACCGGGTGGGCAACTGGCGGTTGAACCAGGGCGCGCCGGAGGAGGCCATGCGCCGCCACCAGGAGGCGCTGGCGATCTTCAATGAGCTGAACGACGTGGCCGGGCAGGCGGCCACGTATGACTTGCTGGGGATGACCAACAACCTGAGCGGCGATGTGGTGGCGGGGACCCGCTTCTACCAGCGCGCCGCGGCGCTGTTCCAGGCGGTGGACGACCGGCGGGGACAAGTGTCCACGCTGGTGTCCTTGATGCTGCGGGCGCCATCCGCGTTCTCCGACACGGTGGTGCCAGCCGCGCCGCTGCCGGTGGCCATCCGCGAGGGGCAGGCGGCGCTGAAGCTGGCGCGCAGCATCCACTTGCGGTCGGGGGAGGCGTATGCGCTGATCTTCCTGGGCATCCAGCACGCGGCGCTGGGGGAACTGGGCCCGGCGCTGGAGGCGGCCCGCGCGGGGCTGGCGGCGGCGGAGGCGATTGGGCACACCCAATGGCAGACCGCCGCGCACTATGCGCTGGGGATTGCCCACGGCGAGAGGCTGGATTTTGACCGAGCGCGGCAGTGCCAGGAGCAGGCGCTGACCCTGGCACGCGAGATCGAGTCGCCTTTGTGGATCAACAGCGCGGCGACGGCGCTGGCGGTGATGTGCGCGCGGGCCATGCCGCCGGACGGGGCCGGGGCGCGAGCGGCCCTGGCCGCGCTGCCGGCCGAGGGCGGCGACCACCCGCGCGGCCTGGGGGGGCGGATGGCGTGGGCGGCGCGGGCCGAGGCGGCGCTGGCCGAGGGGGACGGGGCGCAGACGCTGAAACTGGTGGAGGACTTGCTGGCCAGCACGCCCTACCTGGGCGGCCGGGGGGCGGCGGCCATCCCGCGGCTGGCGCGGCTGAAGGGCGAGGCGCTGACCCTGCTGGGGCAGCCGGCCACGGCGGCGGCCCTGCTGGAAACGGCCCACGCGGAGGCGGTGCGGCAAGGCGCGCCGCCCGAACAGATGCGGCTGCAACTGGCGCTGGCCCGCGCGGCGCAGCGGGGGCAGCAGCCCGCGTGGGCGCAGGCGGCGCTGCGGCAGGCCAGCGCGCTGGCCGAGCAAATGGCGGCCACGCTGCCGGACCTGAGGGCGCGGCGCGCGTTTGAAGCGGCAGTGGAAGCGCGCCTGGTGGCGGCCGTGCGTGACTGAACCGCGCCTGCGGCCGTATGCGCCGGGCGACGAAGCGCAACTCCTCGCGCTGCACCGGCGCGTATTTACCCACACGCCCACCGAGGCCAACTGGCGCAGGAAATTCCTGGAGAACCCGGCCGGGCCGGCGGCGATCCTGGTGCTGGAGCAGGCCGGCCGGGTGGTGGGCCACTATGCCTTTATGCCGGCGCGCATGTCGTACGGCGGGCAGGTGTTCGCGGCCGTGCGCGGGGTGGACCTGATGCTGGCGCCGGAGGCGCGGCGCGGGCTGGGCGGCCCCCGGCTGGCGCTGCGCCTGAATGAAGAAGGGTATGCGCGGACCAGCGCGCAGGCGGATTTTCTGTATTCGCTGCCGCGGTTGGCGCCCAGGCGTCTGCTGTTGAAGCATGGCGGCCGGACGCGGGTGGGGCCGGCGGCGCCGGTGCACAAGCGGCTGAACCCCGCGCACTGGCTGCGGGGCCGCCCCGGCTGGGCCGCGCTGGCGCCGGCCGCGCGCTGGCTGGGCCGGGCCTGGCTGCGGGCGGCGGCCCCGGCGCTGGCCGAGCGCGCCAACGCGGGCGGCCGGCCGCTGGTGAAGCTGGACGCGTTTGACGCGCGCTTTGACCAACTGTGGGACGAGATCGCGCCCCGGTATCCGCTCACCCTGCTGCGCGACGCGCGCTATCTGAACTGGCGCTTTGCGGGGCCGGATGTGACGCGGCTGGCGGCGGCCGATGAGGACGGCGCGGATGGCTGGGTGGTGCTGGGATACTGGCATCAGGCGGGTTGGCGCGGCGCGCGGCTGCTGGACCTGGCGGCACGGGACCAGGCGACGGCGGAGCGTTTGCTGCGCGCGGCGCTGGCCGATCTGCGGCGGCGCGCGGTGGACGTGGTGCATGGCTGGCTGATGCCGCACACGCCGGATTGGCCCGCCGCGCAGCGGGCCGGGTTCAAGCAGCGCCCGAGCCACTTGGACTTGTTGGTGCGGCCGTATGCCGGCGGGCGGCTGCCGCCGGAGGCGCTGCGCCGCGTGGAAACCTGGCACGTGACCCTGGCGGACGCGGACGCCGACTAGGCGCGCAGGGCAATGACGCGGCCCAACCGCAGGGCTTCCCCCTCCACATCTAGCAACACACGCTGAACCTGATCGCTGTCGCGGGCCTCCAGCAGGCGCTGCGTGTGGTTCCAGACCGTTTCGCGCCAGCGCGTGATCAGCCCGGAGGCCAGCCGTTCATCCAGACGGCCCAGCAGCGCATCCGCCAGGGGCAGGCCGGGCATGGCTGGGGTCAGCACCTGGTCCTGCACCGAGTCAATCGTGCGGGCGATGACGGCGTTGATGCCGCAGTGATCGGCGTAGCGGGCGGCGCGCTGCGCTTCGGACAGGCTGGCCCACTCCGGGCGCAGCACCTCCACCAGGGTGAGCACCAGATCGTAATTGATGTGGGCGTTGACGCCCAGCAGCAGGTGCTGGAGCGGCTGCACGCGCGGGTCGGCGGCGGCAGCGAAGGCCGCCTGCCACACGGACGGGGCCGTGAGCGGGTCGCGCGTGTGGGCGTCCAGCGCCACGAAGTAGTAGTCGGCGAAGCGATGCAGCAGGCGGTCCACCCAGGCCGCGTCGCGGAACTCGCCCTGGCCGAGGGCAGCGAGCGTGTTGCTGGTCATCAACTGGTAACAGCCGAGGAAGATAGCGTTCGCATCCCCGGCGGCCTGCCACTGCTGGAGCAGCGCCAGCATACGCTCGATGACGGGGTCTTCGGACGGCATGAACGCGGGGCCGCTCACCTTGCGATGAGGGGCAGCAGGACCTCCTCCGGCGAGGCCAGCTCGAAGGACCGGCACGACCCGGCGGCGCAGGATTCCATCACCCGCAGCCAGGCGTCCAGCATCTCCTTCACTTCGGCGCTGGCCTGTCCGTAGATGTTGTTCAGCTCATACGGATCGGCTTGCAGGTCATACAGCTCCCGGTCGCAGGCGTGGTGCTCGACGTATTTGTACTGCACGCCGCGGATGCCGGTGTAGATGGGCTTGGGATCCGCGGATGAGCTGCACAACGACTCGGGCTGCTGCATCAGCTCCCAGGTGTGGTCGGGCTCGTCCGGCTCCAGCAGGCCGTTGCGCAGGCCGGGGTCGTCGCCGAGATTGCTGGAGAAGGGGTACTGCTCCAGGAAGAACACCTGCCGCCAGGGCACCGCGCCGCCCAGCAGGCCCAGCAGCGAGCGCCCGTCCACGTAGCTGGGGATGGGGGCCTGGGCGATCTCGGCGAAGGTGGGGGCCAGGTCCATCGTGCTCACCAGGGCCTGGACGGTTTGGCTGATGGGCACGCCCGGCCCGCGGATGATGAGGGGCACGCGCAAGTCCTCCTCGTAGTTGGTATATTTGCCGGCCGGGAGGCGGTGCTGGCCCAGGTGGTAGCCGTTGTCGGAGGTGAAGATGATGTAGGTGTTGCTGAGGACGCCGGTGTCGGCCAGGGTGGCGACGAGGGCGGCCACCATCTCGTCCACGGCCTGCATCGAGCGCAGCCGGTTGCGGTACTTCTCGTCCATCTCGGCGATTTCGGCCGGCAGGATCAGGGGCAGTTGGCTGATGAGCGGCGGCTTGTCGCTCATGTCCGACTCGTTGAAGGAGCCGCCGCGCGGCGCCTCCACCCCGTTGAACAGGTTCGCGTGGCGGGGGGCGGGGGTGGCCGGGCCGTGCGGGGCGTAGGTGTTGATGAACAGGAAGAATGGCTCGCCGAGCGTGACCGTGCGGGTGATGAAGTTCACCGCCGTGCGCGAGAGCACGTCGGTCATGTAGTCTTCGGGGTCATTGCCGAACGGCACAAGCACCCCGTTCATGTTCAGGCTGTAGTTGAAGCCGAAGTAGGCCTGGTCGCTGGACGGGCTGTACCACTCGTCCCAGCCGGGCGGGATGTAGGTGAGCGAAGTGGAGATGGGGTAGCCGTTGAGGTACTTGCCCATCAGGGCGGTGGTGTAGCCCGCGTCCTGCAGGACGGTGGCGATGGTGTCGTCTTCCAGGCCCTGGGCTTGCGCCTTCTGGAAGCCGCCGTCGGGCGGGCCGTTGGTATAGACCTGGTGGTTGTGGACGTATTGGCCGCGCAGAAACGACACACGGCTGGGGCAGCACAGCGAGACCGGCACCAGGGCGTTGTCAAACGTCACGCCCTGCTGCTGGAGCAGGGTCTGGATATAGGGGGTGTAGTCCAGCGTGCCCAGGCGGATGTCGAGGTCGTCGGCCATCACCAGGACGATGTTGGGGGGCGGGCCGCCGCCAGGGGCGGCTGGCTCAACCGTTTCTCGCGCCAGGCTGATCGGCCCAGGCGCAACCAGGGCGATCAGCAGCGCCAGACCGGCGGCTGAACGCCATACGCGTGTCCAATTGGTCATCGCACGGTGTCTCCTGGCCGCCGATTGTAGGCCGGCGGCGGGGAGACGCAAGCTGGCCCCGGCCCGGGGTGCATTCGCCACTTGTGGCAGGGTTGTGCCTGGCGGTTGAAACCGCGGCAACACCGGCCCGAAACCCGCCTGCGCGGGTTGGCTGGATGGCGATTTCGTCGGGCGGCCACTAATTCCGAATGCACCCCCTGCCCGGGCGCGGCTCCCGCTGGCGGTCAGGCGGAGGCCGCGCGCCGCCGCAGCAGCCACTTCTCCACTTCCACCGCCACAAAGGCGGTGCTGCCCAAGGCGGCGGCCAGCCCAAACTCGCCCAGGCTGAGCGGCTCCACGCCAAAGAAGCGCTCCAGCAGCGGCGTCGTCACCACCAGCGCCTGCAGGCCGGCCACCACCGCCGCCAGCGCCAGCAGCAGCCGGTTGCCGTCCCAGCGCAGCGCGAAGAACGACTCGGTCTGTGAACGCGTCGCCAGCGCCTGCCCGATTTGCAGGAACGCCAGGGTCGTGAACAACATGCTCTGCCACTGGGCCAGCCCGCGCTGGTGGAACCAGACGCCGACCGCCAGCGCCACCGCTCCCATCAGCGCCCCCACCCACAGCATGTGCCGCCCCAGCCCGCCGCTGAACAGGCCGGCCTGCGGCGAGTTTGGCGGCCGGCGCATGCTGTTCTTTTCGGCCGGCTCCACCCCCAGCCCCAACCCCAACAGCCCGTCGGTCATCAAGTTCAGCCACAGGAGCTGGAGGGGCAGCAGCGCCACGTTGATGCCGGCCAGGGGCGCCGCCAGCATGACGCCGACCTTGGCCACGTTGCCGGCGATGGAGAATTTCACGAACCGGCGCACGTTGTCGTAGATTACCCGCCCTTCTTCCACCGCCGCCACGATGGTGGCGAAGTTGTCGTCGCGCAGCACCATGTCGGCCGCTTCTTTGGTCACATCGGTGCCGGTGATGCCCATGGCCACGCCGATATCGGCCTGCTTGAGGGCGGGCGCGTCGTTGACACCGTCGCCGGTCATGGCGACCACGTGGCCGCGCGCTTGCAGGGCGCGCACAATCCGCAGCTTGTGCTCCGGGGAGACGCGGGCAAAGACCGGCACGCGCTCGGCCTGCACGGCCAACTCGGCGTCGCTCAGCTTGTCGAGCGCCTGCCCGGTGAGCACTGCGCCCTCGTCCGCGCCGGCCAGCAGTCCCAGGTCTTGGGCAATGGCCCGCGCCGTCAGCGGATGGTCGCCGGTGATCATCACCGGCCGGATGCCCGCGGTCTGCGCGCGGGCCACGGCGGCGCGCACCTCCGGCCGGGGCGGGTCCATCATCCCCACCAACCCCACCAGCACCAGTTCGCTCTCCAGGCCGGCGCGCGCGCCGTTCTGGGGCCGTTCGGCCAGCGGGCGAAAGGCCACCGCCAGCACGCGCATGCCGTTCTGGGCCAGGTCGTCGTGCGCGGCCTGGATGCGGCGCGTCCACTCGGGCGTGAGGTTGTCCAGCCGGTCATCCACCCACACCTGGCGGGTGACCCGCAGCAGGCCGTCCAGCGAGCCTTTGACAAAGGCCAGGTAGGGCGTGCCAGCCGCGCGCACGGCCGCTTGCAGCCCCGGCGCCAGGTCGTCCCCGGCGGTCACCGCGTGCACGGTCGTCATCCGCTTGCGGTCCGAGTCGAAGGGCAGTTCATCCACGCGCGGCAGCCGGGCCTGCAAGGTTTCCGGCAGCAGGCCAAAGCGCGCCGCGGCCACGAGCAGCGCGCCCTCGGTCGGGTCGCCGAGGGTGTCCAGCCGCCCGCTCTCGGGCGCCAGCCGCAGCACGGCATCGTTGCACAGCGCGCCGGCCGCCAGCAGCAGGCTCATGGGCCGGCTGGCTGGCAGCCGCTCCAACTGGTCAGGCTCCAGGGTTGGGCGCGCGCCATGCAGTGGCTGATCCAGGTCCACCCGGTGGCCGGCCACGTCGATCACCGTCACCGTCATGCGGTTTTCGGTGAGGGTACCGGTTTTGTCGGAGCAGATGGTGGTCACCGAGCCGAGCGTCTCCACGGCTGGCAGCCGGCGAATGAGGGCGTTGCGCCGCAGCATGCGCTGCGCCCCTAGTGCCAGGGTGAAGGTGACCACCGCTGGCAGGCCCTCCGGCACCACGGCCACCGCCACGCTGATGGCGGTCAGAAACATATCCGCGGGCGGCTCGCGGCGCAGCACGCCAATCACTAGCACCAGCAGCGCCGCCGCCACTCCCGCCACTGCCAGTTGCTTGCCCACCCGGTCCAGCCGGCGCTGCAGCGGGGTCAGTTCCGTCTCCACCGACTGCATCAAGGTGGCCACGCGCCCCAGTTCGGTCTGCATGCCCGTGGCCGTGACCACCGCCGTCGCCCGGCCGTAAGTGACCACCGTGCCCATATAGGCCATGTTGGTGCGGTCGCCCAGGGGGAGATCGGCGCGCAAGACGGCGGCGCTGTCTTTTTCCACGGGCTCGGATTCGCCCGTCAGGGCCGACTCCTGCACCCGCAGACTGGCCGTCTGCACCAGGCGCACATCCGCCGGCACCAGGTTGCCGGCCTCCAGCAGCACCACATCGCCCGGCGCCAGCTCGCGGGCGCTGACGCTGGTGGCGGCGCCATCGCGCCGCACGCGCGCGGCTGGCACGGTCAGCTTGCGCAGGGCCGCCATGGCCCGTTCGGCCCGGAACTCCTGGACAAAGCCCAGCAGCACAAACAGCGCCACAATGGCCAGGATGGAAGTGGTCTCAATCCACTTGCCGAGCAGGGCCGAGACCGCGGCGGCGGCGAGCAGGATCAGCACCATGGTGGCGGTGGCCTGCTCCCACAGAATGCGCCCCGGCCCGCGCTGGCGCTGCTCGCGCAGTTCGTTGGGGCCGTGGGCGGCCAGCCGCCGCGCCGCCTCCGCCGCGCTCAGCCCGGTGTCCAGACCGGTTATTAATTCGTCCAGCACGGCCGGTGTGCTGGCCGCATGCCACGTCATCATGGTATTGATTCCTTGCTCATCTTCCTGGCCCGCCATCTTGACGGGCGGGCGGCATCAGCGCCTTTAGCATCGGCACATATTCTCGCCAGCCGCCGGGCTAAAATCAAGGTTGTGTAGCATGTTGGAGGGCCATCCGCGGCTTCTGGGAGCCCCCTGGGGGGCGAAATGTCAGCCCGGCGTCAACTTGGCAATAGGCCGGGCTAGCGCGGCGGGCTGAGTGAACGCGGGTCGAAGCACGCCGACGCGATGAGCAGGGCGCGGAGGTCGTCCCACGGCGCCTGGTCGAAACCAGCCAGCCTGACGAAACGCTTGGCGAGGCGGTCGCCTTCGAGCAGGCCGCGCGGGTCGGGCAGGAACGCGCCGTGCACAAAGGCCAGCCGGATGTGATCGGGGAAGAGGCCGATCTGGCACAGGCCGGCGCTGACCGGGCCGCCGCGTTCCGCGAAGTAGTAGGTGAACCCGCGGCGCTGGATCGCTTCGGTGACGCCGGGCGCCACCGACAGGATCAGGCTGCGGAGTTCCAGGACGATATCGCGCCGGTCCGGCGGCAGGTGCCGCAGGCAGCGCTCGATCTCCGCCGTTGGCCGCAGGTGATAGGCATGCGCCATGCTTCACCCAAGAATGGCCCCCACTCATGATAGGCCATCCTGGGGCGCCGTTCAACTGTGAGCAATCCGGCCGGCAAGCTCCGGGATGAGGCTGGATGTGGGTGGGCGGAGGGCGGAGGCGGCCGGCTCAGGCGGGCGGCGCAGGCTCGATGCGGCCGGGCGCCGCCGCGAGGCCCACCGCCGCGATGCCGGCCAGCGCGCAGGCTTCGTCGTTGTCGCCGTTGTCGCCCGAGATGCCGACGGCCCCCAGCACCTCCCGGTCCGCGCCCAGGATGAGCACGCCGCCGGGCGAGGGCACCATGCGCCCCTGGCTGACCGCGCCGAGCATCGTCATGAAGGTGGCGCTCCGGGCGGCGCGCTCGGCCAGCTCGCGCGTGCCGAAGCCCATGCCCAGCGCCCCCCAGGCCTTGCCGTAGGCGATGTCATAGCGGACCAGGCCGGCGCCGTCCTCGCGCTGATAGGCGATGAGGTGGCCGCCCGCGTCGAGCACGGCGACGGCCAGCGGGGCCAGGTTCAGGCGGCGCGCCTCGGCCAGGGCCGCCGCGATGATGGTGTTGGAGTGTGCCAGGGTAAGTTTGGTCATGGTCATCCCGTGGCGGCATTGTAGCCGCGCGGCGGGCAGTGTCAACGCAGGTGGAGCGCGGGGCAGGCGCGCGGCTTCGTCCGCCACAGGGCGAGTGCACGGCCCTCTGCCGGGTTGCTCGCTGGCGTGGCGCTCAGGGCCTGGTCCGCAGCCGGTAGATCATGTCCCCAACAGCCAGCGCCACGCCGAGGCCCAGCAGACCGTATCCCAGCCAGCGGTTCTCCCCGAACAGGAGGCCGGCCAGGATGAGCCCAAACGCCAGCCCGGCCAGGGGCGTCAGCCGGCGCGGGCTGGCTTGCCGGCCCGCCACAAACACAAGCACCGCCGTCGCGGCCAGCGCCAGGATCGCGACGATGACATAGATGGTCGAGGGATTCATGGCAGCTCCTTTCGGCGCACCTGCCCGCCCCGGGCCGTTCTACTGCTGGCAGCTTGGGCAGAAATAGCAGGCGCCGCCCAGATAGGCTATCTTCTCGATGCGCGTGCCGCACTCCGGGCAGGGGCCGCCCGCGGCGTCTTTGTCCATCAGGCGCCGGTAGCCGCCCGGGTGGTTATGGAGGTCGTACTCATCATGCCGCCCGCCCTGGGCGGTGACCTCGGCGACGGTCTTTTGGATGGCGCGGTAGAACTGGCGCCGCTGGGCCGCGGTGAGTTCCGTGAGCGGGTGGCGGGGGTGCAGCCTGGCCCGGAAGAGAATGTCCTGGGCGATGGCGTTGCCCAGGCCGGGGATTAGCTGGTCCTGGGTGAGCAGCGACTTGACCGAGTGTTTGGGACCTTGGGCCAGTTCAGCGATTAGCGCGGAGAAGTACGTCCAGGTGAAGGCGGGGTCCGCCGGGGTGGGGCGCATATCGCGAATGTATTGGCGGTGCTGCTCCTCGCCCTGGGCATACAACTCCATCGCCCCCCACATCTGCGTGGTGGCGCTCAGGGCCGAACCGTCGTCAAAGTCCAGGTACAGGTGGTAGCGCTGGGGGCCGCGCGCGCCGGGGGGATGGAACAGCACCCTGCCGCCGCACTCGCCCAGCACCAGCACGCGGCCTGGCTCCAGGGGCACGAACAGCCACTTGCCCTGCGCGCGGGCGCGGCCCACCCGCAGGCCGCGCGTTTGGGCTGCAAATGCCTCGTGAGTCTGGTTGTACCACACGAACTTATGGGGCGCGTTGCCCAGGCACCCGCGCCGGATGACCTTACCGGGAAGGGTCTCATTCATCTGCTTTGCCAGGGTGGCGATCTCGGGCAGCTCGAACATGGGGGCTTCCTCCACTGCTGCGGCCGCATAGCCGCGGCCGCCACCCCCAAGCGTACGCGCCTGGCCCTGGCCCGGGCAAGTGATTTTTGTCCTGCGCGGCAGGCGCCGCGGATTAGCGGCGGCCGGAGAGGAAGACGAGGGGCGAGAGCAGCAGGCCCATGAGCGTCAGCCCGCCCACCAGCCACAGCACCCACCAGGGCGGCTCGGCGGTGTAGAGGACCGGGTTGGCCCGGCGCTGCATCTGCTGGCTCAGTTCGGCCACCTGCCGCTGCACCGGCCCGCGATCGGTCCAGACCTCCGAGATGGGCACCTGCCGGCCGTCGGCGGTGACGAATTCGGGGCGGTAGGAGCAGCCGTCGGAGCAGTCTTCCTCGACGACGACATCCACCACGCGCTCCACCAGCCGGTCGAAGGTCCGCACCCGGCCCAGCAGCATGGTCTGGAGGCGGCAGGTGTAGGTCTCGTCACGTTCGAGCGCGCAGGCTATCTCGGTGGAATTGACGAAGATCAGCACGAAGATCAGCCCGAAGCACAGTTCGGCCGCGACGACGGCGGCAAAGATCAGCAGTTTTCTCAGCATAGGCCCCTTCCTTTGGCCGGTGCGGCCGAAAAATGCAGGGCGGCGCTCACCGCCCCAGCCGGTACAGGTCGATGCCGGCCAGGACCGTCCAGATCATCGTCAGCAGGGAGGCGAAGATGATGGTCACGCTGAGCGCGCTGACCAAATAGGGACCGGCGACGGCGATGAGGCCCACGACGCCGGTGGCGAGGCCCACATACGCCGCGGCCCGGCTGAAAGCGCCCTTGAGCATCACCCAGCCGCTTATCAGTATCCCGATGGCGAGCGTGAGCGTGTTGTACACAAAGAGCAAGCCCGATTCCAGCACCGCGGTGGGATACGCGGCGGCGGTGATCAGGGCCGCGCGCTGCGCCCCGGTCGCGGCGGCGTACTGCCCGCCCAGCGCGATGAGGGCGGCATAGTTGGTCCAGGTGACGGCCAGGTCCAGCACGACGAATAGGCCGACGAAGGCGGTGGCGAGCAGCATGGCGCTGCGGTTGACCCCGCGCAGGGCGAGATAGAGGCCGAAGGCCAGGGGCACGAAGAGGAAGTCCGTCAGCACCGACAGGCCCAGGATGGCCCACCACGCCGCTGGACTGCCGGCGGTGTAGGCCAGCCGCGCCTCGGCGCCGGTTGGCGGGGCGCCCAGGGGGATGTACAACACGATGATGGCGAGGTAGGCGACGCCAAGGAGGATGCCGGAAAGCCCCCCGGCGCGGTACAGCCACTTCTCGTCTGGGACCAGTGCCTGGACTGCTGTTGATTGTGTGCGCATAGACCTTTGCTCGCAGGGCGTAGAGAGGGAACCGGCGCGCCAGCCAGGGCGCCAGCACGCGCAATGTGAACGGCGAGCCGGGCCGGAAGTCCTTTCGCTGTCCGGCAGGGATGGATTGTAGTGGAGCGGCGGGGAGAGTCAATCTCCGGGGTTGGGCGTCTGGGCGATGTTGAACGTAAACCCAAATGGGTCGCGCATGTACAGGTGGGGGACGGAGGGGTCGTCCTCGAAGACGGTGCAGCCGGCGGCGAGCAGGCGCGCCTGGGCGGCGGCCAGATCCGGCACCAGGAATTCGAAGATCGGGCCGTGGGCGGGGCCGCGCTCGACGTAGAGCTTGAACGCGCCGGTGTCGAAGCCGATGAAGCCGTCTTCCTCCAGGATGACCGGCAGGCGGAGGGCGGTGCGATAAAAGGCCACGGCCTCGGCCCAGCGCTCGGTGCGGAGGACGACATCGTGCGTGGAGCGAAAGGCATCAGTCATGCTCGTCTCCTGTCAGGGCAGCGGCCGCTTCATGAACACGGCGATCTCGCCCGCCGGGTAGTCGTCGTTGGAGTAGTAGGACAGGTCCACCCCCTCCAGCCGGAAGCCCAGCCGGGTGTAGACCTGGATGGCGGGCACGTTGGTGGTCTGCGTTTCGCACACGATGGTGCGCAGGCCCGCCTGGGCGGCTTGCTCCGCCACGCGCGCCATCAGCCGCCGGCCCAGGCCCCGCCGCCGATGTGCTTCGACGACGTGAAACTCCCACACCCACAGGCTGCGGTTCCAGGCGTGCGCCTCGCCGATGGCCAACCCCACCAACTCGTCACC
>CAZCEC010000045.1:0-35022 GCA_964497615.1 uncultured Anaerolineales bacterium
CTGGCGGTGGTGAGCCTGAGCGGGATTCTGCTGTTGGTTGCGTGATGGTTGGAGGCGCGGATTGAGTTACGGCGCAGGGCTGGCTGAAGATCGATATTTCGACCCCAATCCGGCGGTGCGCGGGCTGGCGCTTGAATTGTACGGCGCGATTGCCAAGCTGCCGCTGGTGTGCCCGCACGGGCACGTAGACGCAAAGCTCTTCGCGGATCCCGACTACCGCTTCGGCAACCCGGCTGAACTGCTGATCACCCCCGATCACTACATCTATCGGATGCTGTTTGCGCGCGGCGTGCGGCTGGAGGACCTGGGCCTCGCCCGGCGCGACGGCGCGCCGGTGGAAGCCGACGCGCGCCGCATCTGGCGGCGGTTCGCGGAGCACTTCTATCTGTTCGCGGGGACGCCCACGGGGCTGTGGCTGCGGCAGGAATTGGCGGAAGTGTTTGGGGTAACGGTCAAGCTCACAGCCGAGACGGCCGACGCGGTGTACGACCAGATCGCAGCGCGGCTGAGCGAGCCGGAGTTCACGCCGCGCCGCCTGTACGAGCGCTTCAACATCGAGGTGCTGTGCACCACCGACGCCGCCACCGACACCCTGGCCCATCACCAGGCGATCCGCGGCTCGGGGTGGGGCGGGCGCATCCTGCCCACCTTCCGGCCGGATGCCGCGCTGGACATCGCCGCGCCGGGCTGGGCGGGGGAAGTGGCGCGGCTGGGGGAGGTGAGCGGCGTGGAGGTGCGGGGATACGGCGCGTTTATCCAAGCCCTGGAGCAGCGGCGCGCATTCTTCAAGGCCATGGGGGCGAGGGCCACCGACCACGCGGCGCTGGCCCCCTACACGACGCAGTTGTCCATGGCCGAGGCGGAAACAACCTTTCAGCGGGCGCTGAAGGGCACCGCGACGGCGGACGACGCATCGCGATTTATGGGCCACATGCTGGTGGAGATGGCTCGGATGAGCGTGGAGGATGGGCTGGTGATGCAGCTTCATCCCGGCTCGCTGCGCAACCACCACACCGGGCACGCGGCGGCGTTCGGGCCGAACACCGGGGTGGATATTCCGTTGGCGACAGAGTACACGCGCAATCTGCGGCCCCTGTTGGAGCGCTTTGGAGGCGACCCGCGGCTGACCCTGATCCTGTTCACGCTGGATGAGACGAGCTACTCGCGCGAGCTGGCGCCGCTGGCCGGGTTCTATCCGGCGCTGCGCCTGGGGCCGCCGTGGTGGTTCTTCGATAGTTGGAACGGGATGCGGCGCTACTTCGAGCAGGTGGTGGAGACGGCGGGTGCCTTCGGCTTGGCCGGGTTCAATGACGACACGCGCGCCTTTCCGTCCATCCCGGCGCGGCACGACCTGTGGCGGCGGGCCGCGGCGGACTGGCTGGCCGGGCTGGCGGCGCGGGGGATGGTGGACCTGGACGACGCGCACCGCCTGGCGGCGGCGCTGGCCGTGGGGCTGGCCAAGGAAGCATATCGGCTATGACGACCGTATCGTTGAACCGGGCGGAGGTCCCATCGCTGCGCAGCGCCACTGCCCTGCGCATGTTGTGGCGCGCTTACGGCTACCTGAAGACCTATTGGCCGGTGGTGGGCGGGGCTTATCTCGCCATGTTCCTGATCACCGGGCTAAACATCGCCATTCCGCAGGTGATTCGCGGCATTGTGGATGACGGGCTGCGGCTGGGGGACATGGGCTATGTGGGCGCGGCGGTGCTGGGCTTGCTGGGGCTGGGGCTGGCGCGCGGGGTCCTCACTTTTATGCAGCAGCGCTGGCTGGAGGTGGCCTCGCAGAACGTGGCCTACGACCTGCGGAACGAACTCCAGACCAAGCTGACCGACCTGTCGTTCTCGTATCACGACCGCACGGAGGCCGGGCAACTGCTGTCGCGCGCCATTCAGGACGCGGAACGCATCCGCTTTCTCACGGGCCGCGCCACGTGGCGGCTGGTTGACGGGACGGTGCTGCTGATCGGCACGGCAGTGCTGATGGTGCTGATGAGCCCGCCCCTGGCCCTGCTGGTGCTGCTGATCGTGCCCTTCCTGCTGCACCGGGGCCTGGCCTATGCCGGGCGCGCGCGTCCGCTGTCGGTCATGATCCAGGACTCGCTGGGGCAGGTGACGACCAGGCTGGAGCAGAACTTGCGCGGCATGCGGGTGGTGAAGGCCTTTTCCCAGGCGCCGGCCGAAACGCGCCGGTTCGACCAGGCCAACGAAAACTGGTTCCGGCTGTCGGCGCAGTCGTCGCGGCTGGACGCCGTCAACGGCCCGCTGATGGACCTGATCGTCAACGCCGGGTCGGTATTCATCCTGCTCTTTGGCGGTTGGCAGGTGATCAACCAGACCATCACGCTGGGCGAATTGGTGGCGTTCACAACCTATCTGGCGCAGCTGTCCGGCCCGGTGCGCACCATGGGGCGGGTGATTCCAGCGATTGCGATGGCAAGCGCGGCGGGCGAGCGCATTTTCGCGGTGCTGGACCAGATGCCCGAGGTGGGTGATGCTCCGGATGCGCATGTGCTGCCCCCGGCGCGCGGGCACGTGCGTTTTGAGGACGTGTCGCTGGCCTACGATCGGGGCGTCCCACAAGAGCGCCTGCGGCCCGCGGTAAGCGGCATCACCTTCGAGGCGCGGCCGGGGCAGATTGTCGCCCTGCTGGGGGCCACCGGGGCGGGTAAATCCACGGTGACGTACCTCATCAGCCGGTTCTACGACCCCACCAGCGGGCGCGTGACCATCGACGGCCACGATCTGCGCACCGTCACGCGCACCTCGCTGCGCAAGCAGATTGGCGTGGTGCTGCAGGAGACGGTGCTGTTCGCGGCCAGCATCCGCGAGAACATCGCCTTTGGGCGGCCCACCGCCACGGAGGCCGAGATCGTGGCCGCGGCGCAGGCGGCGCAGGCGCACGATTTCATTCTGAGCTTTCCCGAAGGCTACGACACGCGGGTGGGCGAGAAGGGCGTGACCCTCTCCGGCGGGCAGAAGCAGCGGCTGGCGATTGCCCGCGCGCTGCTGACCGACCCGCGCGTGCTGATCCTGGACGACGCGCTCGCCAGCGTGGACACCGAGACGGAGCAGTTGATCCAGGCGGCGCTGGACGAGCTAATGCATGGCCGGACGACGTTCATTATCGCTCACCGCCTGAGTTCGCTGCGGCGGGCGGACCTGATTCTTGTGCTGGAGCATGGGCGCATCGTGGCGCGCGGGACGCACGAGACCTTGCTGGCGCAGTCGGAGTTGTATGCGGCGATGGTGGAGCGGCAGCAGCGGGCGGCGTAACATGGAGCGAGGCAGTCTATGACAGTAGCAGTCTCCCAGGGCGGGCCCGGGTCGGCGCTGCGGGGCGCGGCGGCGGAGAGCGGCGCGGGGCAACTCTTCAACTGGCGGGTGGTGCGGCGGATGCTGGTGTACGTCTGGCCGTACCGGCGGCGGGTGGCCGCCGCGGTTGGGCTGGTGACGGTGTCCACCGGGCTGACCCTGTTGGCGCCGTACCTGGTGAAACAGGCCATTGACCAGGCCATTGGCCAGGGCAACTCGCCGCTGCTGCTGAGGCTGTCGGTGGCGCTGGCGGGCGCCTACCTGGCACTGTTCGCGGCCACGGCCGGACAGCGGTTCTTGCTGGGATGGGTGGCGCAGCGGGCGCTGGCCGACATTCGCGCCGACCTGTTCCGGCACCTGCAGCGGCTCTCGATGCGCTACTTCGACGGGCAGATCGTAGGCGTCGTCGTCTCGCGGGTCATCAACGACGTGGCCACCATCAGCGATCTGCTGGCGCAGGGGCTGATCTCGGTGGCGGGCGACCTGCTGGTGCTGGTGGGCATAGTGGCGGTGATGCTGAGTCTCAACTGGCAGTTGGCGCTGCTGTCGTTCGTGGTCGCGCCGCTGGTGGTGATCATGACGCGGCTGTTCACAGTGCGGGCGCGCACCGCCTACCGCCAGACGCGCTCGACCGTGGCGGCCGTGGTGGGCGAGATGGCCGAAGACATCGCCGGGATGCGGGTGATCCAGGCGTTCGCGCAAGAGGCGGTGTCGCGGGCGCGGTTCGAAAAAGTGAACAGCGCCAACCGCAACGCTCACATCCAGGCCATGTCGCTATCATTTGTATTCCTGCCGGCAGTGGATTTCCTGGGCGTGATGGCGACCGGCATCGTACTGTGGTTTGGGGGGCAGTTCATGGTCGCGGGCGGGGTGACCCTGGGCGTGTTGGTGGCATTCCTGGCCTATGTCAGCCGGTTTCTCCAGCCCATCCAGGAGTTGAGCCAGATCACCTCCACCCTGCAATCGGCTATGGCGGGCGGCGAGCAGGTGGTGCGGCTGCTGGATACCGCGCCGGTTGTCCAGGATGCCCCTGGCGCGGGCGAACTGCCGCCCATCGCCGGACGCATCGCGTTTGAGCACGTCACCTTTGCTTACCGGCCGGAAACACCAGTCGTGCTGCACGACATCAACCTGGAGATCGCGCCGGGGCAGACGGTGGCGCTGGTGGGGCCGACGGGCGCGGGCAAGACCTCGCTGGCCAACCTAATCCTGCGGCTGTATGACGTCACGGAAGGGGCCGTGAAGGTGGACGGGGTGGATGTGCGGACCGTGACGCAGGACTCGCTGCGGCGGCAGACGGGCGTTGTGTCACAGGACTCATTCCTGTTCGCCGGAACGGTGGCTGACAACATCCGCTTTGGACGGCCGGAGGCCACCGACGCGGAGGTGCAGGCGGCGGCGGAGTTGGCGAATGCCCATGGCTTTCTTATCAATCTGCCGGACGGCTACGCGACGCGCATTCTGGAAGGCGGGGCGAACTTCTCGCTGGGCCAGCGGCAGCTCCTGTGCATCGCGCGGGCGGTGCTGGCCGATCCCCGCATCCTGATCCTGGACGAGGCGACGGCGCACGTAGACACCGTCACCGAGGCGTTGATCCAGGAGGCGCTGGAACGGCTGCTGGCGGGCCGGACGACGGTGGTGATCGCCCACCGACTGAGCACCATCCGCCATGCGGACCTGATCTGCGTGGTGAGCGGAGGGCGCATCGTGGAACGGGGCGGGCACGATGACCTGGTGCGCGCCGGAGGCGTCTACGCCAATCTATACGAACGCCAATTCGTAAAGCTGGCCGAGGGGCAGGCATGACAACATCGTTCGGACGCGCAGGGACTCAGTCGAGGATGAATGACGATCATTAGGGTTGCGACGTGCCAGTTCCCGGTGAGCGGCGACCTCCGCCGCAACCTGGGCTTTGTGCGGCGGCAGACCGAGCGTGCCGCGCGGCTGGGGGCGGAGGTGGCGCACTTCCCGGAGGCGGCGCTATCGGGGTACGCCGGGGTGAACGTGATGACCTGGGACGGCTACGATTGGCCGGCGCTGCGGGCTGCCACCGAACAGGTACAGGACCTGGCGCGCCGGCTGGGAATGTGGGTCATCGTCGGCAGCGCGCACCCGCTGTCAGGCGGCCATCTGCCGCACAACTGCCTGTACGTCATCGGGCCGGACGGCGCGCTGGTGGACCGCTACGACAAGCTCTTCTGCACCGGCCAGGACTTGAAGCATTACACGCCCGGCGATTACTTCGCCGTCTTCGAGATTCGCGGGGTACGCTGCGGGCTGTTGATCTGCCACGACTTGCGCTACCCGGAGCTGTACCGCGAATACTACCGGCGCGGGGTGCGGTGCCTGTTCCAGTCGTTCTACAATGCCAGCTTCGACGGGCCGACCATCCACACGGTCATCGCCCAACCGACGATGCAGGCCCACGCGGCCAACAACTACATGTGGATGAGCGTGCCGAACGCGTGCGCGCCCTACCAGGCGTGGCCGAGTTTCTTTATCTCGCCGGAGGGCCGGGTGCTGGGGACGCTGCGCCGCAACCAGGCGGGCGTGATGGTGATCGAGGTGGACACCGAGGCGCCCATCAAGGACAAGTGCGGGTTCCGCGCGAACGCAATGGCGGGGGTGCTGCACAGCGGGGAGACGGTGAAAGACCCGCGCAGCGCGACGAGACAGAGTCTCTAGGCGCCCGATTCCGCGAACCACCGTCTGAACTCGGCCTGCATGGCTTGCTGGTCGGCTGGCGCGGGGGTGGCCAGGGGCGGCAGCACGTCGGCAGCGCAGATGCCCCACACGCCGAGCATGGCTTTGATCCTCCCATACGTTTGCCCCAACAAGCGATCGCGGCCATAGAGCGCACCCACGGCCTGGAGCCGGCGCTGGCACGCTTCGGCCGTCGCGTGGTCGCCGGCCAGCGCGGCGGCGTACATCTGCTGGCACAGGGCGGGGACCAGGTTGCCGCCGGTGGGCACAAAGCCATCGGCGCCGGCCGCCAGGGCCTGGGCGAAATACGCGCCCGTGCCGCAGAAGATCGAGAAGTCGGGCCGCCCGCCCAGGCGCGCCAGCAACTCCTCGAAGCGCGGCAGGTTGTTCTCCGAGTCTTTGATGCCAGCCACCTTTGGGTCGGCGCTGAGGGCCTCGATCACGTCCAGGGGCATGGACATGTGGGTGGTGATGGGGATGTTGTAGAGCACCAGCGGGCCGGCGAGGCGGGTCAGCAGGAGGCGATAGTAGGCGTGCTGCTCGTCGGGGCTGAGGGCGAAGTAGGTGGGCAGGCGGGCGACGAGGGCATCCACCCCGGCGGCCAGGTAGGCTTCGGCGGCCTCGATGGATTGGCTCAGGCAGTTGGCGCTGATGCCGGCATATAGAGTTAGCCGGCCGCGGGCGTGCTCGGCGGCGGCTTGCACCAGGCGCAGCCGGTCGGCGGGGCAGATGGAGGCGTCTTCGCCAGTGGTGCCCAGGAGGAGCACGCCCGCCACGCCGCCAGCGATCAGGTGATCCAGCAGCCGGCGGACGCCGTGCTCGTCCAGGCCGCCCTGCGGGGTGAAGGGCGTCACCATCGGGACGACTACGCCGTGAAATCGCTTCAGGTCTGTCATGCCAACCTTCTTCCCCGTGCGTCTAGCCAAAGTTGTTATACGAATACCGGGTGGCGAAGCCGTTCAGAGTCTTGATCAGGCGGCGGCGGTAGTAGCCGGGCGCCTCGGCGATGAACTCGTCCAGCAGCTCGCGGTGGCCCAGGCGGCTCTCCACTGCCCACTCGCTGATGTGCGGGGCGCGGCGCTCGCTGTCATTGAGGATGAAGCCGTCGGCCCCGGCGGCGTAGGCCTGCTGGGCTTGCCGCGCGAAGTCCTCGCCCGGCTGAGAGCGGGGCATCAGGTCGGGCCAGATGCGGACCGTGGGGCTCAGCGACCGCCAGCGCTGAATCAGCTCGGGGATAAAGCCCTGTACCGGCCAGAGGTAGTCCACCAGTCCTTCGCGCAGCCAGGTGTCCACGTCGCAGGTGTAGTTGATGGGGTCGAAGGTCTTGCCAGTGTCGTACTTGCTGGGGTAGCCGTAGAAGGTGATGGCCAGCTCGCGGCCCGGCTTTTCGTTCACGAGGGCGCGCACCTCGCGGACGAAATCAGTGGTGTAGCCAGCAGTGTGCTCGATCCAGCGCGCATCGTCCTCGGGCAGGGTGCGCGGGTCCTCGCCATACTTGGCCTGAAATGCCTCCACCACCGGGGGCTCGTACAGCACGAAGGGCTTGAAGCGGTGTAGGAAAAGCGTCAGCCCGTCGAGGTCGTAGTTCTCCTGCGCCTCGCGCAGCAGCGAGAGCCAGTAGGCGCGCACCTCCGGATAGGCGAGGCTGAAGCTGGTGGTGGGGTTGCCTTCCTTGTCGCGTTTGGCCCACTCCTGGTGCTCCCAGAAAAAACGCACCTGGTCCACCGGGCCCAGGGCCATCGGGTAGCCGGCGCCGATCATGCGCAAGGCCACAAACATTTTCAGCCCGTGGTCGTGGGCCAGTTCGGCAAACGCCGCCACCGGGTCCACCCACTCCGCCGGCCAGCGGTTGCCGGGCGCGCCGATGTCGGCGATCTTGGAGGGGTGGATGGTGAATTGGCCGCGGATGGCCTCTACGTTGAAGACGGCGCAGTCGTTATCGAGGGCGGGCAGGATTTCGTGGCGGAACCAGTCGCGGTCGGTGGGGTGAAAGAAGTTGCGGCCGTTGATGTGGCCCGAAATCTGGCCGGGGCAGTAGATGTAGCCGATGTTGCGCGTGTCAGGTCGGGGCCGACGGCGCTGCCAGCGCGTGACGCCCGCGGCATCGAGCGGCACGAGGCGCACATAGGACAGGTTGGAGATGCCGCCCAGGGGCGCGCTCCAATACGGGGCGATGGGCGGGCGCAGGTGCAGGGTCTGGCCGGTGAGGTCGGCAGTCTTCCAGTAGGTCTCCTGGATGGAACGCGGGATGTACTTGCCCTTGCCCAGCCGGCCGGCGCCTTTGTCGAAGCCGATAAGCTGCTCGGCGGCCACGCGTGTGTAGCCGAAGTCGCGGCTGAGCTTGACTTCCAGGTCGCCGTAGGCCGACCACTCGGTATGGTTCATCGTGTCGCCATAGAAGGGCTTGCTGTAGTTGATGCCCAGGTAGATGTCGTGCGGGCCGGATAGGTTGAGGGGCAGGGTGATCTCGCCCGCGCCCAGGTCGGGGCTGGCCAGCGCCATCACTCCCTTCAATCCGTCCTCGGTTTCATAATCCACCAGCCGCCAGTGACCGGGGGTGTTCGCGCGGGCGAGGGCGGAGGCGGGCTGGGCGAGCGAGAGATCGGAGAGGTAGATGTCAGGCATAGAGGACTCCTATTGGGGACGACCGACGACCGAAGGCAGCGGGCATTGGGCGACGCACATCCAAAGGCAGCGGGTGGGGGTAAGTGGCGGGCTTCAATTTGACCCCCTAAGGTAAGGACGCAGGGCGTCGGCGACGCGGCCGGCCAGGATGGAATAGCCGAATTCGGTCATGTGAACGCCGTCCGGGCTGAGGCACAGGTCCGGGCCGGCGTTGAGGATGGCGCTGTGCAGGTCGTTCATGGGCACGCCGAGGCCGGCCATCACGCGGTCGGCGGCGCGGTTGAAGTCGTCCACATCGCGGTTGAAGCGCAGGAAGCTCTTGGGGGTGACGACGCCATCCACGACGGGGGTGGTGCGGGCCCAGATGACGACCGGGGCCGCGTGGCGCAGCAGGGGGATCAGGCGATGCAGGTTGGCTTCATACTCCTCCACCGGCACGGTCAAGTCCGGGGCGGCCTTCGGCCGTTTGATGTCGTGCAGGCCGCAGTTCACATGGATGGCGGCAAAGCGTTCCGCGCCCAGCCACTCGGGCACGCGGGCCAGGAGGTTGCGGCTGTCCTTGCCGTTTTCGGGGCGCAGGCGGACGTCGGCCAGCCCCGCGAGGGCAGCCGCCACGCCGGGGGCGTAGCCAGCCGAGATCGAGTCGCCGAGGAGATAGACCGTGGGGAGGTTCATGGGTGCGCGGCCTCGGGCGGCTTGAGGAATTCGTTCAGGTAGTCGAAGAGGGTCGGGCATGGGTTTTCGCCTAGAGGCGGCGCCGCGACGGTGCTGTCGGTCTGCCAGACGGTATCGCCCGTCTGTCCGGGCCCCGGCTCCACCACGAGGGGCACGGTGACGCCCGGCGCCTGCTCCGGGCGGTCGGGGTTGATGTCGCCCACGCAGAACTCGTGGCGGTAGAGGCGCTGGTGGTGCAGGTAATGGATGAATGCGCCCGGCGCGTCTGTATAGGCGGCCCGCACGCGGCGCGCTGCCTGCTTGTCGGCGGCGAAGGGTGTGGGCAGGGAGGAGAAGGTGTCATCGGCCATGGAGGTTTGCAGGACCAGCGCCCGCGGCGCGATGAGGGCGTGCAGGTCGGAGACGTCCACGTACTCGCGCATATCGCCCGTCAGCCATTGCCAGCAGGCGTGATTGCCGTGCCACTGCATGACAGCCAGGTCTGCCGAGCAGCCGGCGGGCAGGGTGACGCGCACCCGAGGGTCGAGGGCGCCGACCAGCCCGGCGACCTCGCCGCCCATGGACAGGCCCACGACGACGACCTGATCGGACGCCACAAACGGCAGGGAGCATAGGTAGTCGTGGGCGCGCATGACATCCCAGGCCCGCTCGCCCGGCTCCTCCCAGGCCGAGCGCGGTTCCGAGGCGTGCCGGATGGCGGGCTGGGCTGGGTTGCCATGCGCCGGATCATCGCCGTTCTCGTAGCCTGTATACCGGCCGCGCCGGTCCGGCGGCGGGCGATGCGAGATGTTGACGGCCAGCACCACGTAGCCGCGCCGGGCAAAGGCGTCGCCGTACCAGTACCATTGCTTGCCGCCATCCTGTCCGGGGAAGAAGAGGCTGTGCGCGCTGCCGAGGTGGCCGTTGAGGCAGATGGCCGCCGGGTATTTGCCCGCGGCGGGGGGCGCAGTGGGCACGGCCAGCCAGGCCCGGCAGCGCCGCTCGACTTCGCGCCCCAACTCATCCAAGAATGTGAAGCGCAGCTCTAGCTCGGAAAGCTGGTAGGCCTGGGCATGGCGCTCCGGATCGTCGTCGCGCGGCACGGGCAGGGGCTTGGGCGCGACGCCGGCCTGGAGCGTTACCGCCTCCAGGGCTGTACAGGCCGGGTCGCCGGACATCATCAGCAGCTTGAGCATGCGCCGGGTGCGCGTCTGCCAGGCGGCCAGCACCGAGGCCGGCTTGGGTGTAAAGCCAAAGGTCAGCACCGCGCCACGGACAGCGCGCCAATGGGCCCAGGGCGCCGGGCCGGCCGCTTCCACCTTGCCGCGGAGCACGCCGAGGTGCAGTTCGCCGCGATAGAGGCGCGGGCCGGCGCCATCGCCGCCGGGGTGCTTGAAGCACAACCGGACGCCATCCCACTCGATGATCTCAACCTCATACTCCAGGCCCTCGGCGCACTGAACGCCGATCTGGCCTGGGAGGTGAGCGGCATAACGTTTGAAGCGGCCAAGCACGCGGCCGGAGGCGTCGTCACGGTCCAGGCGCAGAGTCGCCCTGGGGCGGGCCGCCGCAGGCCCGTCCGGCGCTTCCTCAGCCACGTCGTACACGCGCGGGGTCAGCTCCCGTTCAAACTCGGTTACGTTCCAGCCGGTGACGAAGTGCTCGTACGCGCCGGAGTCCGCATCCCTTTTCTCGGCCGACGGCTGCCGGGAGAAGCGCCCGGTCAACACCTGCTCGACCAAGCGCAGGCGATACCACTCCCATTGGCCGTCGCGGAGGCAGCCAAACTCCATCACAGCCGGGTCGCTCGCGTGCTCCACGCGGACATGCTCGGCGGGCGCTTCGTCGAGGTGAACGGTGTACGCGCCAGGGCTGCCCGCGATGGTCAAGGTGACCACCTCGACGGGGTCCTCCGGATCGGCCAAGCTGAGCCGGACGCACCAATTACCGCACAGGCTGGCGGAAGCCGTCATCGCGTCTCCGCGCGCCGTCCGGCGCGCCGGCCCATAAGCATGGGCAGGGCCAGCGGGAATTCGATGCCGTACATATCTATTCCAGCGGCTGGGAACGCACGTCGTCGAGCAGGTAGATGCTCAGGGGCACGCGCTGATCGGCGCCGGGCAGGTCTTCCACGTAGTCGCCGGATTGGCGCGGCTCGCGCTCGAGGATGGCCTGGCGCACGTCGGCCCGCCACGCGCCGGTGCGCCACGCGAGCCGCTCCACGCTTTCCACCGGCTGGGCGAAGGGGATATCCGGCCGCACCCATTCGCCGTCCAGGGCCAAATCGTAGGCCTGGCGGGCGCAGTCAATGCGCAGAGTGAGGGTGTACCAGCGGTTGGGCCGGATGGGCAGGGGGCGCGGGTCGAGCTTGAGCAGGTCCATCACGAGCCACTCGGGCTGGAAGCGCAGGGAGAGCGGGCGCGTGTTGTGCCGGTCGTACACCTCGAATTCGAGCTGGGCGTGACCGATGATGACGGGGCGCAGGCGGAACTCAACCTGCACCTGGCGGCTCTCCGGGAAGGCGCGGTCCACCACCAGGTACTCATAGGGGTCCTCGTCGCGCAGTTCGAGCACCTGGTTGGCGGGGTCGGCCGGGTCGGGCACAAGGGCCACGGGCGCCCACTGGGGGACGTGCAGGTTCCACAGTTCCAGGTCGGCGGGCGAGCGGGCGGCCTGGAAATCCTCCTGAATGTGCTCGGCGACCCGCCCGGCGATGGGGAGGCGCGTGCGTGTGACCCACAGGTCTTCCTTGTTCATGCTGTAGGTGTTCCACATGTAGTCGCCGGGCGGGTCGCCGTTGCCCTCCACGAGGCCGCGGATGTACTGCTGGCCCAGGTTTTTGTGGATGCCGCGGAAGCGCAGGGGCGAGACCTCGCCGTGCAGCAGGAGCATGTCGTCGAAGGTGTGGCCGTCGTCGCCCGTCATCACTACCATCGGGAAGCGGTTGCGGCGGTTGAGGGCGTGCGGGTAGACCAGGGCGTAGCGGCCGTCCTTGGTGCGCTGGCCCCAGGTCTTGGCGAAGGTCTCCAGGATGGTGGGTGTTTTGACAATCGGGGTCCAGGTACGGCCCTCGTCGGCGCTGAGGGCCGCCATCTGGAGCTTCCACAGCGCCACCACCACGCCGTCGGGCCGGTGGAAGTAGCTGAGAGCCTTGACGGCCTCCTCCGGGTCGATGGCATAGAACCCGTCCTTGGCGCGGTCGTCCTCCCACCACTGCAAGGTCATCAGCTTATCGGCCAGCAGGGCGTCGCAGGCGAGGACGAACCCGGCGTCGGGGCTGAGGGTGTAGAACGGGTAGCGGGTGTTGCTCTCGTTCCAGCCGGCGTGGCGGTTGTAGCGGATGAAGTAGATCGGCCCGAACGAGCCATCCGGGTAGATCTCGCGCACCACGCGGCCCAGGCCCTGCCCATTATTCGGGCCAACGCGGGGATTAGGGCAATAGCTGTGGAAGGCCAGGGTGAGCAGCCGCCCATCGGGGGCTGTGTAGAAGCCCATGCGCTGGTGCATGACGCCGGGCGTGCCCTCGGCCACGCTGCCCTCTGGATGCTCGATGGCGGGCAGGCTGTAGGTGGGGAACAGCACCTGCGGCAGGCTCCAGGCGAAGCCATCGCGCGAGGTGAGCAGCATGGTGCGGCCCGGCGGCACATGCTCGGTGACCTGGTTCGTCACGTATTGCAGCCAGAAGGTGTCGCGCCAGTAGGCGAGCATGGGCGCGTGGTTGTAGGTCCAGCCCTGGTAGTCGCCCTCGGGCGAGAGGCTGCGGTTGGCGCGCAGGGCCTGGTAGCGGTGCACGCCGATGGCGTGGCGCAGGCCGCCGTGATAGTAGCGCGGGTCGGGCTGGGTGTCGCCAATGTAGCGGACGGGTTCGAGGGCAGACTGCTCAATTGGCGGGGGCAACTTGGCCATAAAGGGATTCCTTGACGAGGTCGGGCCAGGGATAACTGCCTGGCTTGAGGATGACGAGTGGCGCGGCGGCGCCCAGGGGCTGAAGCGCGACAATGCCGGGCGCCAGCTCGGCCCGGACGGCCAGGCGCACCCAGCCGAGGCGTTCGACGATGGCGCGGGCAGTGGCGCCGCCCTCAATGAAGAGCCGGCCAACGCCGCCGTGCGCGAGCACGCTGGCGACGAGGCCGGCCAGGCTGGCGCGCAGGCGGGCGGGCCAATCGGGCGAGGGGTGGAGGGGCTGGTCAATGGCGACCACGGCCAGCGGGTGCTCGTTTAGGGCGCGGCGGGTGGCGGCCTCCCACTGGGCTTCCAGAACTGGTGTGACCTGCCCGGCGAACAACTCGGGCGGCATGCGCAGCACCGGCACGCCGCGCGTTTCGCACTCCCGGCAGAAGGCGCGGCTGGCGAGGGAGGTGGTGCCGGAAACGACCAGGGTCCGTTTGGGCACATCCGCCAGGGCAGGGGCAGGCGGAGTAGCGGCCCCGCCTATGCGTGCCAGCCAGGCGTCGAAGAAGGCGGCGCTGCCGGCCGGCAGGGTGCAATTGTCCAGCCGCGCGGCCCAGTGGAGGAGGTCGGCCGGGGTGGTGGTTTCGCCCACGATCAGGCCGGCGGGCGGCAGGGTGTCGCCGGGCCGGACGACGGTGATGGGCAGGCCGGGATTGCTGGTCAGGCGTTCCACCACGTCGGAAGTGCGCGCGGGGTGCTCCGGGTCGTCGGCAAACTCGGTCTGCGCCAGGGGCTGATCGTGAATGAGGTACTGCCCGCCGCGGATGATGCGGCCGCGGGCCGGGTTGGCCGGCACCAGCAGGGCGCGCGGCAGGTCGAGCGCCGCCAGCAGGCCGGCCACCTCGGCGGCAATGGGCCCGCGCAGCACGGAGTCAGCCTTCTTGAACAGCGAGCCAGGACGGATGCGCAGGGCGCGGGCGAGTTCGGCGCTGCGCTGCTGGGCGAGGTGCGGCGGCAGCGCGCGGGTATCGGCGTCCAGGCACAGCGCGGCGGCCGGAGTGGGCCGGGGGGTGATCTGCACCTCGGCGGCGAGACCGTGGGTGTGGCAGGCGCCGGCCACTTCGGCGGCGCCGCTCAGGTCGTCGGCCAGAACGGTGATCATGGCGCGCGTTTACGTCCCTGGGCCAGCTCGACGGCCATGAGGGTAGCCTCGATCAGGCTGTTGTGATCGGAGGTGCCCTGGCCGGCGCGGTCGAAGGCGGTGCCGTGGTCCACCGAGGTGCGGATGATGGGCAGGCCGAGAGTGACGTTCACGCCCGTCATCGACCAGCGGCCTGTGCGCTGGTCGTAGACGAAGCCCGCCACCTTGCAGGCGATGTGGCCCTGGTCGTGATACATGGCGACGGCGATGGTGTACCAGCCGCCCAGCGCCTTGGAGAACAGGGTGTCCGGCGGCACCGGCCCGTCGGCGCGGATGCCTTCGGCCACCGCCCGGTCGATGGCGGGCTGCACCAGCCGCGCTTCGTCGTCGCCGAACAGGCCGTGCTCGCCCGCGTGGGGGTTGATGCCGGCGACGCCGATGAGGGGCTCGGCCACGCCCAACTGCCGGCCGCATTGATGCGCCAGGCGGATGGTCTCCAGCACCCTGTCGGGTGTGATGTGGCGGGTGAGGGCCTCCAGCAGCGAGACATGGGTGGTGACGTGGCAGACGCGCAGGTTGCGGGTGGAGAGCATCATGCAGTAGCGCGTGGTGTTGGTCAGCGCCGCCAGCATCTCGGTGTGGCCGGGGTACCTCTGCCCATAGCCCGCCAGGTTGAATGATTCCTTGTGGATGGGGTTGGTGACGATGGCGTTCACATGCCCATCCAGGGCTAGCCGGACGGCGGCCTCGATGGCTTCGCCCGCCGCGCGGCCGGCGGCGGCCGACACCTGGCCCAACTGGTAGTCGCCGGGGGCGATGTGGGCCAGGTCGTAGACGTAGGCGCGGCCCGGCTCCAGGGGGCGCTCGATCTCCGCGCCGCGCAGTACGGTGACGGCCGGGGCCGTGCCGATGATGGCGAAGCCCTGCTCCAGCACGCGGGCATCGCCCACGACGATGGGCAGGCACTTCCCGGCCACGGCAGCCTCGGCCAGCATCCGGGCGGTGATCTCGCTGCCGATGCCGGCGGGGTCGCCCAGCGTAATCGCTATCTTAGGCAGCATGTTCACCTGCGGGCGGGGAAGCCGGCGCCTCGGAGATCAAGACATCCCGGCCGTCGCGGCGCACGTAGCCGTAGTCGGCCTTGAGCATGGACTCGTCGCGCCAGCGCGGGCTGGTCTGTTCCAGCACCTTGGTGCGCACCGCCAGGCCGGAGCAGTTCTGCGCCAGCACCTCGAACACGCGATTGGCGATGATGCGATGGCCGAGGTCGTTGGCGTGCACCCCGTCGTAATGCACCATCCAGTCGGTGTGCCCATTGGCGGCCAGGATGTCCACGAACAGGCAGTCGGTTTCGGCAGCCACGGCGCGGGTGGCGCCGTTGAAGGAATGGAACAGGTCCAGGCTGGCGTGGCTCCAGCGCTGGCGGCTCGCGCTCCACTCGCCCGCGAAGTCCAGCATGTAGAACGGGCCGAGCAGCGCCAGCACGGCCTGGCATTCGCGCTGGAGCCGGCGCACGATCTGGGTGAGGGTCTCGACAAACAGGGGCAGGGGCGTGCCGCCGCGCGCATCGTTGAGGCCGTAGGCAATCACGATCAGATCGGGCGCGTGCGCGATCACGTGCTTGTCGAGGCGCTCATCGGCGGCGGGCTTGCCGCTGTCGTCGTAGGCCGGGCTGCGGCGGGAGATCAGGTTGGCGCCGATGCCGGCATTGATGCACGCCACCGGCTCGTCCTGAAAGTCTGAGATGAGACCGGCCAGCAGCGAAACCCAGCAGCGCTCGCGCGACGACGACCAGCCGCCGGCCGTGGTGCTCTCGCCGAGGGCCACCAACTTGCGGAAGGGGGCAGGGTGAACGTCGCGCCTGGTCATACGAAGGGGTTCCCGTAAACGTCGGGGCGGCGCGTGGCTAGGAAGGATTTCTCGCTGGCGCGCTTCTCGTCGATCTCGGACAAATCAATCTCGGTGACGGCCCAGGTGCGGTTGGGGCTCATGTGGTCCTCGACGATGCGGCCGCGCGGCCCGGTGATGAGGGCCTGGGCCGGGTGGGTGAAGGCAATGAAGACCTCGTTCTCGAAGGAACGGGTGCGCATCAGGCAGTTGTTCATCTCGCCATAGTTGCCGTAGGTGGGGTTGAAGATCACGCGCGCGCCCTGCAAGGCCAGCGCCCGCACCGTCTCGGGCCAGCGGCGGTCGGCGCAGATCATCACGCCGAACTTGCCGAAATCGGAGTCGAAGACGGGCAGGGCGCTGCCGGCCACGTACTTCTGGTCGTGGCCGCGGCAGTGGACCTTGTTGTAGAACCCCGCGATCTCGCCCGCCCGGTTGTAGAGCAGGGCGGAGTTGTAGACGCCCTCCGGCGCGGCGCGGGCGGCGCCCAGCACCACCCAGGCATTGTGGTCCCTGGCCCACGTGCCCACCGCCTGGGTGTAGGGCGAGGCGGCTGGGTCCACGCTGTAGTCGCGCATGTTCTCACTCGTCACGTAATCTTCGGTGGTGACGTAGCCATCCAGGAAACACTCCGGCGTGATGACGACATCGGGCTGCGCGGGGGCCAATTCCTCCAGCAACTGCATCAGGCGCTGGGCGTTGGCCGGTAAATCACCCTTCACCGGGTACGTCTTGATCTGCCCTATCTTTACCTTCATTTTTCACCTCGTCCATATCCGCCTACCCCGCGCCACCCGTAGTAGCGAATTCATTCGCTCCCGCCTGGATAGCCAGTTGCGGCGACCGAGGTCGCTACTACGGATTACGCATGCTCCGAAAGTGCACGGCGCTCTCATGGGTCGCCTCCAAAATTGTTGAAGGAGAAGCGAGTGTTGTAGCCCATCAGATACTTGATGCCCTCCAAACGGTAGTAGTCCTTGGCTTCTGCTTCGAGCTGGTCGAGCAGTTCACGGTGGCCGAGCAGCTTTTCCACCGCCCATTCGCTCAGGCGCGAAGTGCGGCGCTCGCCGTCGTTCATGCAGAAACCGTCGGCCCCGGCGGCGTAGTATTCGCGGGCCAGCCTGGCGAACAACTCGCCGGGCTGGGTGCGGGGCATGAGGTCTGGCCAGATGTGCAGGCCAGGGCCGCCCAGGGCGCGCAGTTCGCGCACCAGCTCCAGGTTGATGGCCGACATGGGGAAGTAGTAGTCGGCCAGCCCTTCCTTGATCCAAGTTTTGACATCGCAGCTATAGCGGATGGGGTCGTACTCGCGGGTGGGGTCGTAGCCGGTGGGGGCGGCCCAGAAGGTGATGCCCAGGCTGCGGCCATACTCGTCGGCGAGGGCGCGCGCCTGGCGCACAAATTCGGTGACGTAGCCGGCGGAGTGGGCGATCCAGCGCGGGTCGTCGGCGGGCAGCCGGCGCGGGTCTTCGCCATGTTTCGCTTGGAACGCGTCAACCACGGGCTGCTCGAAGGCCACAAAGGGGTGAAAGCGGTGGAAGTACAGCACGATCCCGTCGATGCCGTATTCCAAGGTCTCGCGCAGCAGGGAGAGCCAGTAGTCGCGCACCTCGGGGAAGGCCAGGCTGAGGCTGGTGGTGGGCTTGCCCTCGCGGTCGCGCTTGGCCCATTCCTGGTGGGCCCAGAAGTGCCGCGCCCAGCCGATGGGGGCGGTGATGGTGGGGTAGACGGCGCCGATCATGCGCATGGAGACGAACAGTTTCAGGTTTTGCTCGTGGGCGGCCTGGGTGAAGGCGGCCACCGGGTCCACCCACTCGTCGCGCCAGGTGTTGTCGGGCGTGCCCACATCGCCGATCTTGGTCCGGTAGCAGCAGTAGTTGCCGCGGATGGCCTCGAAGATGACGACGCCCACATCGGAATTCGCGAGCGGCGCGACCTCGTTGCGGAACCAGTCCACCGAGGTGGGGTGATAGGTGGGGCTGCCATCGAGGTGACCGGACAGCATGCCGGCGCACCACACCAGCGCCAGGTTGCGGGTCTCGGGGCGGGGCTGCCGGCGCGGCAACGCCGCGATTTCGGCGAGGGTGAGGGGCTCCAGCCGCACATAGGCCAGGTTGGCGACGCCCGCCAGCAGGGGCTCGTTGTAGGGGTTGCCGGCGGGGCGAAAGATCAGGCGCTGGTCCTTCAGTTCGGCGGTGCGCCAGTAGGTCTCGTGGATGGAACGGAAGCGCCGCTTGCCTACCGGGAACTTGACCTCGTGCTCGACGGTCTCCACATCAATGGCCAGCATCTGCTCGGCGGCCACGCGATGAAATCCGGGGTCGTCGGTGAGCTTGACTTCGAGGTTGCCGTAAATCGACCACAAGACGTGGTGCAATTGGTCGCCATATTCCGATTTGGGGTAGTTGACGCCCAGGTAAATGCGGTAATGACCGTCCGGCAGGGGCAGCGAGATCTCCGGCGCGTCTTGATCGGGCCGGGCATAGACCATGACGCCATGGAGTCCGCCGTCGCATGCATAGTCCACCAGCCGCCACGCGCCCTGGCGGTTTTCCCAGGCCAGGGCCTCGGCCGGCTGGCAGACCGAGAGGTCGGAGAGGATAACGGGGGTGAGGGTAGTGGTGGCGGTCATGGAACTCCTCTTGATGGATCGTATATGTTTCCTGACCTGGCAGGTCGGCGGCAGGGTGGCGGGTCGGGCCACCCTGCCGCTTGAGACCTGCCAGGTCGCTCCTGGAGCGGCGCCCCAGGCCCCAAAAATGCTAGGCTTAGCCCTCGAACTCGTCCGGGTGCCAGATGACGGCGCAGATGTGGCTTTCCGGGCGCGCCTCGGTGTTGAACCAATACACGGTCACGATCTGCCCATCTGAGCGCAGGACGGACCGGGGATAGCCGATATCGAAATTGCGGCCGTCGTCGCGCAGGGTTAGTTCTTTCCCCCACGTGTGGCCGCCGTCGGCGCTCACGCGGGCGCGCAGGCTCCAGGGCGGCGACCGGAACCCGTAGACGCAGACCAAGCGGCCATCGGGCAGAAGCTGAAGGCTGGGCGGGTTGCCGTTGTGCAGGTGCAGGGTGTCGGTGTCGGCCACCTTGCTGAGGAACTGCCAGGTGACGCCGTTGTCATTGGACTCGTACGCGTCAATCCAGCAGACGCGGTTGATGTCTTCGCCGCGCGCGTTGGGCGCGGCGCGCGGCTCGTCGCGGCGGCGGCGCAGCCCAGCCACTAGGCGGTGGGAGGAGAAGCGCACCACCGACGGGCACACCGAGCGCGGCGCGGGGTCCTCCGGCACCATCCAGCCCAAGAAGTCGAAAGTACGGCCGCCGTCGCGGGTGCGCGCGCAGAAGGCGCGGTCGTCGAGCTTGGCCTGGACCGTGAACGCGGCATCGCGGGCGGAGAGGAACAGGTGGCAGTCGCGCGAGCCGTTGGGCAAATAGGCGGTGCGCGAGGTGAGCGACTCGAAGCCGAAGGAGGGGAACTCATACGGCCCTTGCCAGGTGCGGCCCCGGTCGTAGGTGGCGCGGAAGAACTTGCCGTTCAGCCGCAGGCCGAAGTCGGGATGCGCGAAGTCGAGGCCCTCGGGCGGCAGGGCCGGCGGCGGGCTGGCCTGATCCACGAGGCCCTTGGAGGTGAAGCCATGACCCAGGTTGGCGGGTGTCTCATAGGTCCAGGTCTCGCCGCCATCGCGCGAGCGGGCCTGGACATTGGCGTGCGGCTGGTTGGGGTCGGCCAGCGGCGGCTTGCCGCGGTCGGGCATGAAGACGCCCCGGCTGAAGCCGACGACGATCTCATCGCCCCACTGCCAGATGCCGCTATTGACCGGGCCATAGCAGGCTGCCCCTGGTTCGTGGTACACGAGGACGTGTTTCATTGATCCTTCCTGACGTTAGTCGTAGGCGGAGGCGTAAATCGCCTCCGCGTCGGCTGCCGTCATCTCGCGCGGGTTGTTCTTGAGCAGCCGCGTCACCGTCATGGCTGCCGCGGCCAGGCCGGGCAAGGCCTCGCGCGGGATGCCCAGGGCGCGCAGACCGGGCGGCAGCCCGACCTCCCGCGATAGTTCGGCCAGGCGCGCGACGCCGGCAGCGGCGGCCGCCTCCGGCGTTTCCGCTGTGGCAATGCCCATGGCGCGGGCGACCTCGGCGTAGCGGGATACGCAGGCCGGCAGGTTGAAGCTGAGCACGTGCGGCAGCAGCACCGCGTTGGCGACGCCGTGGGCCACGTGGAATTCGCCGCCCAAGGGGTAGGCCAGGGCATGGACGGCGGCGGTGTTGACCGGAGCCAGGCACAGCCCGCCATACAGGCTGCCCAGCGCCACGGCCTCGCGGGCGGCCAGGTCGCGCCCGTCCCGCACGGCGCGGAGCAGGTGGCCGGTGATCAGGCGGATGCCCTCAAGCGCGTAGACATCCACGATCGGGTGCGCGAAACGGTTGGCGTAGGCTTCGATGCAGTGGGTGAGGGCATCCAGCCCGGTGGCGGCGGTGACGCCGGGCGGCGCCGTGACGGTGAGCAGAGGGTCCACGAAGGCGGCGTCTGGCAGCAGGTGGGGGCTGATGACGCCCTTCTTGAGCCGCGCGGACTCGTCGAGCAGGATGGCGTTGGGCGAGACCTCGCTGCCGGTGCCGGCGGTGGTGGGCAGGCAGGCCAGATAGAGCGAGCGCCCAGCCAGCAGCCCAATCCCAAACACGGCGCGCACGTCCTGTTTACCGTCGTAGAGCGCGGCTACGAGCTTGGCCACGTCCAGGGCGCTGCCGCCGCCCAGGCCCACCACGGCATCGGGCGCGGCGTCACGGGCGGCTTTGAGCGCAGCGGTGAACATGGCGATGTCGGGCTCGCGGTCAATCGCGTCGTAGACCACCGCCTCCAGGCCGGCCTGGCGCAGGGCGTCCGCGAGCGGCGCGGCCAGCGGGGCGGTGGGCGGGCTGGTGACGAAGAAGACCCGGCGCAGTCCGCGGCCCCTTAGTTCGTCCACGCACCGCGCGGCGCAGCCGGGGCCGAAGACGATGCGGGGCGGTTGTTGGAGGGTGACGATGTTCATGGCAGGATGAAGGCAGAATCCTTGGTGCGTGATTGCCATTCGCGCAGGCGGGCGGTCATGTCCGCGATGCGGGCCTGGTGCTCGGGCGCATCGAATAGATTGACCAACTCGTGCGGGTCGGTGCTCAAGTCGTAGAGTTCGCTTTGCTCATGGGCGCACAGGTTGAGCTTGAAGCCGTCCGGGGCGCGCAGGGTGCGCCACGGGCCGCGCACGCGCTCCCACGGTTCGCGGCTGTGCAGTTCCCCACCACGCACCCATTTGCTGGGCCGCCGCCCGCCGTCGCCGTTCCACTCCACCACCACGTCCTCGCGCGGCCAGGGCCGGCCCTGGGTTAATTCGCGGGCGCGGCTGCGGCCGGGCAGTTCGGCGGGCACCGGCTGGCCCAGCAGTTCCAGCAGGGTGGGCACGAGGTCAATGTGGCTCACCGGCTCGGGCACACACCGCGGGGCGGCGCCGGGCACGCGGATGAGCAGGGGCACCCGGACCGACTCTTCGTACAGCAGGCCCTTCTGGAACATGTGATGGTCGCCGCCCATCTCGCCGTGGTCGCTGGTGAAGACCACCACCGTGTCGCCTGCGTGGCCGCTCTCGTGCAGCGCCGCCAGGATGTCGCCCACGCCCCGGTCCACCAGGGCTGCGAGGGCGAGGTAGCGGGCCACTAGCCGACGCCAGCCCAGTTCAGTCCGCAGGTCTTCGCCGTAGAGCGTCTCGCTCTGCGCGTACGATTCGGCGATGAGGCGGTTGAGCAAGGCGGCATTGTCGGGCGGCAGCTTGCGGAACGCTGGGCCCACAGGCACGGACTCGGGCGGGTATACGCCGTTGAGGGAGGCGGGCCACGGCGGGTGCGGCTCGAAGAAGCTGACGTACAGGGCGAAGGGCTGGTCCCCCACTTCGCGCAGGAAGCGCGCGGCCTCGCGCCCGAGGAAGCGCGGCTTGGTGTGCGGCTCGGGCAGGCTGGTGGTGGTGGGCCGCCGGAAGATTGGCGCGCCCTCGCTCTCGCCATCCGGCTGGAAGCCATGCGCCAGCAGATAGTGGTGGTAGGCGCTGAAACGCTTCAGGTACTCGGGCCGCGAGTAGTGGTCGCGGTAGTTGTCATCAATGGCGACCCAATGCTCAAAGCCGCGCTGGGCGATCACCTCGTCGCCCAGGTGCCACTTGCCCAGGTAGGCCCGCCGATAGGTGCCGGGCAGGCGCTCGGCCAGGGTGGGGAAGGCGGCGGGCAGGGGCGTGTGGTTCTCAATGCAGCCGGTGGTGTGCGGATAATGGCCGGTGAGGAGCGCGGCGCGCGAGGGCGTGCACACCGGCTGAGTGCAGTAGGCGTTCTCGAACAGCGCGCCCGAGGCCGCGAGGCCGTCAAGGTGCGGGGTTTCGACCAGGGGGTTGCCGTAACAGCCCAGGGTGTCGGGGCGCTGCTGGTCGGTGAACATGAACAAGAGATTCATGGCGCCTGCGCGCCTTGAGCGCGCACCAGTTCCAGCAACTTGCTGTAGTCGCCGCCGAGTTCGCGCCAGAACCAGAGCTTGTCGTCGTCGCCGGTCCAGGCAGCGGGGGCTATGGCGGAATGGAACGGCTCGCGGCCGTGCGGGCGGGGCAGCCAGCGGGCCTCGCGGCGCGGGCGGTATTCGTGCTCGCTCAGGCCGCCGTCCGCATCCAACTCCCAATCGGGATCACCCCACTCGCGCAGCCAATCCACCACGGTGGTGCGCAGGTCGCGGCGGGTGCCGGCGAAAGCCGGCTCGGCCGCCAGGTCGCGCAGTTGGGCGGGGTCGGCGCGCAGGTCGTAGAGTTCCTCAAAGCCGCCATTCTCCCAATGCACGTAAAGCCAATCTGGGGTACGGGCAGCGCGGGTGCGCTGGCCGGGCTTGTTGACTTCGATGACGGTCAACTCGCGGCGGGCGGGGGCGCCGGGCTGGACGAAGTCGCCCAAGTCGCGGCCGGGGCAGCCAGCGGGGATGGGCAGGCCGGCGCGCGACAGCAAGGTGGCGGTGACATCATGTAGGGTAACGACCGAGTCGTCCACGCGGACGCCGGCCGGCAGGCCCGGTCCGGCCAGGAGGATGGGCACGCGCGCCGCGCCGTCGTAGGCGAGGTTCTTGAACCAGGCCCAGTGGTCGCCCAGCATGTCGCCGTGGTCGGAGGTGAAAATGATGAAGGTGTTGTCCGCCTGGCCGCTCGCCTCCAGCGCGTCGAGCATCTGGCCGAGGTACTTATCAATCAGGCTGATGTTGGCGTAGTAATGGGCGCGGGCCTGCTGGCCGGCAAAGTCCGAATACAGGCGCCACTCGCGCCAGCGGCGTTCTTCAGCATAGTGCGGGTTGGCGCGGCCCAACTCGGCGGACGAACGCACGGGCGTGGGCACCACGGCCGGATCGTACAGGCCGGCCCACTCGAGGGGTGGGTCGTAGGGGGCGTGGGGCTTGACGAAGCTGGCGAACAGGAAGAACGGCGCGTCACCGCTCTGCGGCGTCATGACTGGCGGCTGGCGCAGCCAGTCAGCGGCCAGGCGGCCCAACCAGGCCGTCACGCCGTGCTCCTCGGGCAGGGCCGAGATGACGGGCTTGATCTCGTTGTAGCCGATCTCCGGCGGCGTGCCCCACCCCCACAGCCCGCGCTCGATCAAGTAGCGGTCGTAGTCGTCGAAGCCCACCTCGGCCAGGCTGCGCGCCTGCCGCGCCCAGCGGGTCTCCTCCGAAATGATGCGGTGCTGAAATCCTCCGGTGAGCTCCCAGGGCCGGACGGCGCTGCCCTTGGGAGCGGTGAAGTGCATCTTGCCCAGCGCAGTGGTGGAATAGCCGGCCGCACCCAGCCGGTGGGCGATGGTTTCGGTGTCCTGCTCCAGACTGCCCTCGTTAGCGGTGAAATGCAGGCGGCTGGGGGTGAGACCGGTGAGCAGGGCGGCGCGGGCCGGCGCGCAGACCGGTGCGGGCGAGAAGGCCTGCCCAAAGCTCACCCCGCGCGCCGCCAGCCGGTCGAGGTTGGGCGTGTGGATGGCGCTGTTGCCAAGGGCGCCGAGGGTGTCCCAGCGCTGCTGGTCGGTCAGGATGAGGAGGAGATTGGGACGGGTCTCAGGCATACGCTAGCTCAACGGTATCGGTAACTTGCGCCTGCCACGCGCGCAGGCGGCGGGTCATTTCCGCGATGCGGGCCTGCTGCCCAGGCGCGGCGAACAGGTTGCGGGTCTCGAGCGGATCGGCGTTCAGGTCGTATAGCTCGCCTGCGTCGCGCGCAGCCAGGTTCAGCTTCCAGCATTCGGGCGCGATGAGCGAGCGGCGCGGCTGGTGGACGCTCTCCCAGTCAATGGCGGGCGGCGGGCCGGTGTACTTCCACGACTTGTGCCGGTGATGACCGCTGCCGCCGTTCCATTCCACCACCACGTCCTCGCGGGCAGGCCCCTCCTGGCCGGCCACGCGGGCGGCGCGGCTGCGGCCGTGCAGGCCGGCGGGGATGGGCTGGTCGAGCAAGTCCAGCAGGGTGGGCACGAGGTCAATCTGGCTGAAGGGCTCGGCCAGGCGGCGGTGGGCGCGGTTGAGCCAGGGGACGCGGATGAGCAGCGGCACGCCGGCCGAAGGCTCGTACAGCACGCTCTTACCCCACAGGTGGTGGTCGCCCAGCATATCGCCGTGGTCGGAAGTGAAGACGACGGCGGTGTCATCGGCATGGCCGCTGGCCTCCAGCGCGGCCAAGATGTCGCCCACCGCGCGGTCCACGAGGGTGCACAGGCCGTAATACTTGGCGCGGGTCTTGCGCCAGCCGGCCTCGGTGGTCATGTCTTCGCCATAGAGGAGCGCGGGCTGGCTAAAGGCCTGCACCAGTTGCTGGATCAGGAGGGGCGCATCCGCGGGCGGCTGCCGGAAGGTGGGACCGGTGGGGAGCTCGCCGGGCGGGTAGAGGTCGTCCAGGGGGCCCTGGTAGGGCGGGTGCGGCTCTTGAAAGCCAACATAGAGGATGAAGGGCTGGTCGCCCACTTCGCGCAGGTAGCGCGCCGCCTGTTGCCCGAGGTAGGTGGTGCGGAAGTCGGCCTCGGGCAGGTGAGCGGTCTGGCGGCGCGAGAACAGGGCCACGCCGCCACGCTCTTCGTCGGGGGTGTAGCCCTTCTCCAGCAGATGGCGGGTGTAGTCGCTGGATTTGACGTCGGCCGTGGCGTTGGCCTTGTTGGCGACGTAGTTGTCCTCGGTGCTCAGCCAAGTGTCGAACCCGTGCTGGGCCTCGGTCTCATAGCCCAAGTGCCACTTGCCCATGTAGGCGCGGGCATAATCCGGGGAGACCATCTCGGCCAGGGTGGGCATGTCCGGCGGCAGGGCCATGTTGTTGTCAATGCAGCCGGTGGCGTGGGGGTAGAGGCCGGTGAGCAGGCTGGAGCGCGAGGGGGTGCACACCGGCTGGGCGCAGTAGGCGCGGTTGAACACGGCGCTCTCGGCGGCCAGCCGGTCGAGGTTGGGCGTGCGCACCTGCGGCGGTGTGCCGGGGTAAGCGCCCAGCGTCTCGCGGCGCTGCTGGTCAGTAAAGATGAAGAGGAGGTTCTTAGGCATCCATGCTCTCCTTGTCATCCGTCTGGGCCTGCCAGGCGCGGAGGCGCGCCGCCAAGTTCTCGATGCGGGCGCGGTGCGCGGGCTCGGCGAACAGGTTGCGCTGCTCGTGCGGGTCTTCGGCCAGGTGGTAGAGCTCGCCCTCGCCAGCGGCGCTGAAGGTCGCCTTCCAGCCGTCGGGTGAGATAAGGCTGCGGCGGGGGCTGTTGACGCGGACCTCGTCCTTGGGGCTGAGCGGGCGCTTGACCTTGCCCGGCCCGCGCCCGGTGACGCCGTTCCACTCGACGATAACGTCGTCGGCCCAGGGCTGGCCCGCGGCCAGGGCGGCGGCGCGGCTGCGGCCCTGGATGTGCGCCGGCACCGGCTGATCAAGCAGTTCCAGCAGGGTGGGCACGAGGTCCACCTGGTTGATGGGCTGGGACACGCGGCGGGGGGCGCGCTCCAGCCACGGCGCGCGCAGGAGCAGCGGCACGCGCTGCGACTCTTCATACATCACGGTCTTGCCCAACAGGCCGTGGTCGCCCATCTGATCGCCGTGGTCGCTGGTGAAGACGACGATGGTGTCCTGCGCCTGGCCGCTGTCCTCCAGGGCCTGGAGCATGTCGCCCACCGCCCGGTCCACCAGGGTGACGTTGCCGAGGTACTTGGTGCGGGTCTTGCGCCAGCCGGCCTCGGTGCGCAGGTCCTGGCCGTCTTCGTCGGTCAGGCTGCGGTGCCCCGCCGACAGCAGTTGATTGACGAGCGGCGCGTCGCCGGGCGGCGGCCGGAGGAAGGTGGGGCCGTCCGGCACGGCCTCGGGCGGGTAATGATCGTCGAGCGGGCCGAGGTAAGGCGGGTGCGGCTCCAGGAAACCGGCATACAGCACCCAGGGGCGACCGGCGTTGGCGCGGATGAACTCGGCGGCGGCGCGCCCGGTGAAGCGGGCCTTGGTGTGCGGCTCGGGCATCCGGCAGGCGCGCTCACGGCTGAAGATGCGCTGGCCGACGCTGACCTTGTCTGGCTCAAAGCCCTGGGCGATGAGATAGTGGTGGTAGTCGCTGAAGCGCTCGGCGTACTCTGGCCGCGAGTAGTGTTTGCGGTAGTTGTCCTCGGTGCCCAGCCAGGTGTCGAAGCCGCGCTGGGCGAAGATCTCGTCGCCCAGGTGCCACTTGCCCATGTAGGCGCGGGCGTACTCGGGCGAAATCATCTCCGCCAGGGTGGGCATGGCCGGGGACAGGGCGGTGTTGTTCTCGATGCAGCCGTGGGTGTGCGGGTACAGCCCGGTGAGCAGGGTGGCGCGCGACGGGGTGCACACCGGCTGGGCGCAGCAGGCGCGCTCGAACACGGTGGCCGATTCGGCGAGGGCGTTGAGGTTGGGCGCTTCCACGAGGTTGGCCTGCCCCACGTCCGGCGGCACGCCCGCATAGGCGGCCAGGGTGTCGGGGCGCTGCTGGTCGGTGAAGATGAAGAGCAGGTTACGCGGCATCGTGCGTCTCCGCTTGCCACTGCCGAATCTTCTCCGTCATGCCGCGCACGCGGGCGGCGTGGGCGGGGTCGGCGTACAGGTTGCGGGCCTCGTGCGGGTCAGTGTTGAGGTCGTACAGCTCGCACTGGTCCACGGGGCTGAGGTTGAGCTTGAAGCCGTCAGCGGCGCGCAGGGTGCGCCACGGCCCGCGCACGGAGTCGAAGGCTTCGGGCGGGAGGCCGCGGGCGAATGGCCGGGGCGGGCGCCATTCGGTGCCGTTCCACTCGATGATGATGTCGTTGTCGTCCAGGGTTTCGGTCCCGGCCAGGACGGCGGCGCGGCTGCGGCCGGGCAGCGCGGCGGGGGGCTGGCCCAGCAGGTCGAGCAGGGTGGGCACGAGATCTATGTGGCTGATGGGGCCGGAAACCTGGCGCGGCGCATCCGCCAGCCATGGCACGCGCACGATCAGGGGCACACGCACCGACTCTTCGTACATGACGCACTTCTCGAAGAAGCCGTGATCGCCCATCTGGTCGCCGTGGTCGCTGGTGTAGACCACGATTGTGTCTGCGGCCCGGCCGCTCTCGTCGAGCGCCGCCAGGATGTCGCCCACCGCCCGGTCCACCAGGGTGACGTTGCCCAGGTACTTGGCACGGGTCTTGCGCGCCCCGGCTTCGGTGCTCAGGTCTTCGCCGTCGATCTCGCCGCCGCGCAGGTAGTGTTCAGCCATGAGTTGATTGACGCGGGCGGCGTTCTCGGGCGGCGGGCGGAAGAAGCGCGGGCCGACGGGCAGATCGCCGGGCGGGTAGTGGTCGTCTAGCGGGCCGCTGTAGGGCCGGTGCGGCTCGAGGAAGTTCACGTACAGGATGAAGGGCTGTTCCTGGCCGGCCTGCGCGCGCAGAAAGTCCGCCGCCTTGCGGCCCAGGAAGCGCGCCTTGGTGTGCTCTTCCGGCAGGCGGGCCGCCCACTCGCGGCCAAACAGCCGGTCGCCGTTCTTCTCCTTGTTGGGCTGAAAGCCCTGGGTCAGCAAATAGTGATGGTAGCTGCTGTGCCGCGAGAGATACTCCGGCTGGCTGTAGTGGGCGCGGTAGTAGTCCTCGATACTGACCCAGGTCTCAAATCCGCGCTGGGGGATGATCTCATCGCCCAAATGCCACTTGCCCATGTAGGCGCGCACGTAATCAGGCGAGACGCGCTGGGCCAGGGTGGGGGCGTCCGGCGGCAGGGGCACGTTGTTGTCGATGCAGCCGTGGGCGTGCGGCCACAGGCCGGTCAGGATCGTGGCGCGCGACGGGGTGCACACCGGCTGGGCGACGTAGGCGTTCTGGAAGGACGTGCCGGTCGCGGCCAACTGGTCGAGGTTGGGCGTGTGGACGAAGCCGCCACCCAGCGTGTCGGCGCGCTGCTGGTCGGTGAAGATGAAGACGAGGTTCGGCTGGGGGCGGCTCATGATTGGGCCGGCTCCCGCGCGGCGGCCGAGTCCCAGGCGAACACATGCCGGCCCGTGGCCCGATCGTGTTCTGCGTGCAGGCAGCCGGGTCCGGGTGTCACCTCGAGGCCGGCCGGCAGCGTCAACTCGAACCAGTCGCGCTCACCCCGCCGCTCGAACGAAACACTTGCCTCGCCCAGTGGCAGCGGCAGCGACAGATTGGCCCAGGTCAGGCTGGGGGGAATTGCCGGCGCGAAGCTCACTGCCGCCCAGCCAGTCGATTGCGGCCTTAGCCCCAAGATGTGCTCGATGAGGATCGGGATGGGCGAGGCCGCCCAGGCGTGGCACAAGCTGAGGTTTCGCTTGTGTTCCGGGATCCACGCCTCCCAGGCCGAAGTTGCCCCTCGTTCGAGCATGCTGTTCCAAGAATTTGTGTCGTGGCTGGTGATAAGGTCGAAGGCCAGGCGGCCGGCGCCGTTGGCGCACAGGGCGTGCAGCAGGAAGTAGGTAGGGAACATGCCGCAGCCCAGCCGCCGCTGGCGCACGAGTTCCACGATGGGGCCGATGGCCTCGGCGGGGGCCAGGCCGGCGTACAGCGCGAAAAGGTTGGTGTGCAGCGAGCAATGGTCTGAGCGGTGGGTGTCCGCAAACAGATGCTGCTCGGGCCGGTAAAAGACGGTGCGAAACTGCTGAGGCTGATCGGCGCGGTTCCCGGCCGGGCGGCCCACTGCCAGCCGGAGCTGGTTGACCGTGTTGAGGGCCAGGCAGTACAGCGCGTTCAGCACAGCGTGCGGCCCGGTGCCGGGGACAGGCTCCTTGCGGCTGGCGACCCACGTCACATCGTAATCGGCGCAGTACTGCGGGGGATGGTCAATCAGGTGGATCAGACCGGGTACATCGCCCAGCAGGCCGCCGTCGACGGCGCAAGCGGCGAAGTAGTCCAACACCGCCTCGGCGGCGGGCAGGAGCGCCTCCACCAGCGCCGCATCGCCCGAGTAGCGATGGTAGAGCGCCAGGGCCGCTGGGAACAGCAGGCTGTAGTCGGCGATCTCGTTCATGAAATTGCCCGGCGCAATTGACTTGAGGCAGGCCGCGAACCGGCCGGTCTGGGCGAACTGCGCCAGCGCCTTGCTCATCAAACGCGTGTCGCCGCTGAGCAGCATGTGGGAGTGCCCGGTGATGACCGTGTCCCCCATGTACTGGCCCTTCTCGCGGTGGGGGCAGTCCACGAAGTTATCTTGGGCGCACAGGCGCACGGCCAGGGCGCACATATCCCAGATGGCCGTGAGTTCGGGCAGGGAGCAGTCAAAGCGCGTGATGTCCGAAGCGGGGTAGTGGCGCTCATCTACCCAAGCGGTGCCTGGGGTAGGGGGCTCCACCGGGTTGACTACCTCAACGTAGCGAAAGGCCTTGTAGTCGAAATACTCCAGGGTGCATTGCTCGCGCGCCGCCAGGGTCCAATACTCCTGATAGTTGCAGTTGGCGCGCAGGCTATAGCGGGCGTCACCCTCGGGTGTCAGTTCCTCTGCGTGGCGGATTTCGATCACGTGCCCCTCGCGCCCGGGCTGGCACAGGCCAAAGGTCCCCACGCATTCCCGGCCGAAATCGAGCAAGTAACGACCCTCGCCGCGTGACTCAATTCGCTCTGGGCGCAGGGTGTGATGCTCCAGCGGCGGCGTGGGCGCGGGATAGAAGGCATAGTCCTTTGTAGCTACGTCCACCGCCGAAGGGGACTGCCAGTGGCTATCGTCGAACCCCGGCTCCCGCCAATCCGGTTCCCGCTCGCGCTCGTCAATGTTCTCCTGCCACTGCGTCAGGCTGCCGATCATGCCGCCCGAGTGGTCCGGCTGGTAGTATTCGGCCGGGGAGCGCCGCCGTTCGTGATCCTCCAGGGTGACAGTCGTGGGCTTGCCTAGCCGCCGGAATCTCCAACTGTCGTCCGAGGTGATTTGCATGCGGCGGCCATCCTCCAGCTCAATGTCGGCCTCGGCGACAAGCCCCATGCGCTGGTCCAGGCTAACCCACACGCGCGTGAGGAGCCCTTGGTAATAGACGTGGGCGGCGATGACGTTGCCGCCGGCCAGCAGCCACGGCGCGATGTCCCAAACGTCGTAGTAGTGGTGCCAGGGGTAGCCCGGCGCGGGCCCCTGGCCGACGAAGTGACCATTGACCCACAGCTTGTAGTAGTCGTCGGCGGTGAGGCGCAGTTGCGCCGCGCGCGGCGGCGCGGGCAGGGTGAAGCGCTTGCGCAGCAGCATGTGCACGTTGCTGAGGCCCGGCCGGTGCGCGGCAATAATGCGCGGCACCGCCGCCTCGCGGTCCTGCCACCGATAGAAGGTATCAATCGGCGACAGGCCGTCGAAGCGCGGGTCTTGAAGCCATTGCGCTTGCCACTGGTAGGGCGCGGCCTTAGCGTTCATGCCAGTCCCTCCAGATAGCGGTCCACCGCCGCCTCGGTCGTCAGGAGGTATTCGAGTTCCAGGCTGGGCAGCCGGTAGGGGTCGGTGGCGCGGGTGATGTAGCGGGCGGCGTGGGGCGGGCCGCCGTCACCTTCCGGTGGGCCATCCACGCCCAGCACCTCGGCCTCGCTGACCTCGCGCGTGGGGGATACACCATCGCTGACCGTGTATACGCGACCCGTGAGCCATAGCCGCGCGAAGCGGTAGCGCTCGCGGGCGATTCGATCGCCGAGGGGGGACCAACTGCGGCCGGTGAAGGCCAGGTCGCGCGGCGTGACGCCGATGCGGCGCTGAATGGTCTCGTCCGCCCGCGACAGCTCGTCGCGGATGAGGCCGCCGGTGGGATCGTCTGCGGCCATCTTCCAGAACGGGTAGTGGTGGACGGTGTGGCAGCCGATGGTCCAGCCGCGCGCGGCCAACTCGCCCACCTGGTCCCAGGTCATGAACTCGCGCTCGGCGTCGGGCGGGGGGCTTTGCGCCTCAGCCTCGATGCCGTGGGTGTTGACGAAGAGGTTAGCTCTGAAGCCGTACGCCTCCAGCAGGGGCAGCGCGTTCTCCCAGATCAGCCGCACGGGATGGTCAAAGTCAATCAGCACGGCCGGCCGATCCAGATTGCCTCTCGCGCGCCACGCGGCCAGGTCGTCATAGCTCAAGGAGCGCATTCCGCCGGCCGACATCCGCTGGAGTAAGTGCTCGAACCGCGTCGCGGTGAGCCGGACGTGCGGCAGTTTCTTCGCCGGCAGCCCATGGTCGTCGCGATAGACCCCATGACACATGGTGCAGGCAACGCGTTCAGTCGGCATACGTTGCGGGCACCAGCCTTTCGGCGTTGAGGGGTGGATCGCCGAAATCGGGGATCTCCAGCATATCGCCGCCGCGCTGAGAGGAAAGGTGGGCGATCATGCCGGGCACGCAGTCGCGGGCGGCCGACCAGACGTGATTGGGCGGCAGCTTGCCCGTAGCGCAGGCGCGCACAAAGTCATCTACCAGGAACGGGTGCGAGCCTTCGTGCCCGTTGGGTATGTTGATGTAACTGGCGGGCAGGCGCTCGCGCGGGTGAATGGGTGCCATGCCGGGCCAAATGCCGGCGGCGGCATCAGGCGCGGCGTCGCGCGGCACCGGGTCGAGGAGGGGGCGCAAGTTTTCGACAGGGCGGTCGGCGCGTTTGGGGGCCGTGCTGTGGGCCATCCACACTTTGGCCCCAGTCTGCTCCTCGTAACTGCCGCGCGTGCCGAACAAGCTAAGGCGCACATTGGCGGCATCTTTGTTCTCGGCCCAGCCGATGCGGCGGAAGCTGTTGATGCGGGCCGCGCCGCCGTCGGAGGTGCGCATGAGAGCCGTCTGGTTGCTGAAGGGGTTGCCCCAGGCGCTGAGGGCGGGGTCGAACAGGCCGTCCGCCTCATGGTCCACCCACCCCAGGCAACTGGCGTGGGTGAAGCGCGCGCCGGTGACCGACAGCAGCAGGTTGGTGGCATGCGTCGTATAGAGCATGGGCGGGTTGCTGGCGAACCGTTTCCACTCGTTTCCCAAACTGGCCTGGCCGCGTGCGATCAGGCCCTCTTCTATATCGTGCATATACTCGGCCTCGCCGTAGACGAAGCGGCCAAAGTCGCCGCGCGCAAACCGCTCGCGGCAATAGAGGGCGGTGGCGTAGTAGTAGCTGGTTTCGCCCACCATGTAGGTCAGGCCGGTTTCCTCGACCGCCTCGATGAGCTGCGCCATCTCTTCCACGGTGACAGCGGCCGGCACCGCCGAGTAGACGTGTTTGCCCAGCCGCAGGGCCTTGATCGCCAACGGCGCGTGTGTCCATTCCTGCGTGAAGAGGCCCAGCGCGTCAATATCGCTGGCGAGCAGTTCGTCGAGGGTGCGAAAGGTGGTCGTCACGCCGTGTTTGTCCACCACCGCCTTCACCCGTTCGGGCATCAAGTCCGCAACATACACGGCTTCCATCAATGGGTGCTCTTGAAAGTAGCGCACGAAGCGCCCGCCAAATCTGAGACCGCAGATGCCAATCTTGAGACCCATGCGAACTCCTGAACAGCCCTGTGCTGGCTCAGACCACGCCTAGCCCCACGGCCTCCATCAGGCCGCGCAGCCGCGCCCGCTCCGGCTCGCCGGGACGGCGCAGGGGTAGGCGTTCGCAGGCGCCCATCGGCCGGCCGGCCAGGCGCGCCATCTCCTTGCCCAGCTCGTCGAAGGTGTAGCCCGGCTGGGTGAGCATGTAGTCGTACAGGTCCAGCGCGCGCGCCCAAAAAGCGTGGCAGGCGGCAAAATCGCCGCTGAGGGCCAGGTCGTGCTGGCGCAGGGCGTAGGCCGGATCCACGTTCGCCAGAAACGAGTTGTAGCCGGTGAGGCCGCTTTGGTAGTCCAGCGGGATCAACGCCTTGTACGAGTTGGCGTTGATCATGAAGCGGTCCTTGAAGCGGTAGATCACCTCGCGCAGCCCGCCGAAGTCCTGGCGGTCTTCCTTATAGGCAATGATCTGCGGGATGGCGGCCAGTTCGTTCAGGAGGCCGCTGGAAAGGTTCTGGCCGGTGGAATTGGGCGCGTTATGCAGCATGATGCCAATGTCCACGGCCGCGGCCAGCGCGTGATAGTGCTCCAGGACTTTGTCGCGGGAACACGCCCGCAGCGGCAGGTAGTAGGGCGGCATGACCAGGACGAAATCCGCGCCCAGGGCCTGCGCGTCGCGGGCCAACTCCAGGACAGCCTTGGTGCTGGGGCGGATGCAGCCCACGCCCACCGGTACGCGGCCTGCGCTCTCCCGGACCACCACCTCGATCAACTGCCGGTACTCGCGGTCGGACAGGAAGTATCCCTGGCCGGCCTGCGCGCCGACAACCTGTACCCCGCGCCCGTTGACGATGCCGTTTTCAATCATGAAGTGCGTATGGCCGCGCAGAGCGGCCAGGTCGAGCTCGCCCTGCTCATCAAAGGGCGTAAAGTGCATGTTGATCACGCCCACCAGGAGGGGCTTCAGGTCTTGCAGGGAGTAGCGTGGATGCGTCATAGACTCTGGTTGTGCGAGGCCTCAGCCTGGCTCCCAGATGGTCGCGGCGATGTGCTGCTCTGGGCGCTGGGCCGTGGTGTAGTAGTAGATGGTCAAGGGTTTCCCGTCGGGGCGGACGGCCATGCGCGGGTAGCCAATGTCCCACGTGCGGGCATCGTCGCGCAGCCTAATCTCCGGCCCCCAGGTGCGGCCGTGGTCGGCGCTCAGCCGTGCGCGGATGCCATAGGGCTCGGCGCGGCAGCCGTAGGCTACGCACAGCCGCCCGTCGGGCAGGCGCACCTGGGCTGGCGGGTTGCCGTTGTGGATGCCGCTGGCGGTATCCGCTACGCGGCTGAGGAACTGCCAGGTGCGGCCCTCGTCGGTGGACTCGTGGACGTCAATAAAGTTGTCCTGCCTGGCCCCGGCCTCCAGGCTGTCATCGCGGCGGCGGCGCAGCGCCGACACGAGACGCCCGTTTGCGGCCCGCACGGTGGCGGGCATCACCGAGCGCGTGTCTAGCGGCTCGCCCGTCATCCAGCCGAGAAACTGGAAGGTCTGCCCGCCGTCGTCGGTGCGGGCGAAGAAGGCGCGGTCCTTGAGCTTGGCCTGCACGCCTGGCGCCTTGGCCGACAGACCCAGCAGCAGGCTGCGTGGTCCCAGTACCACCACGTCGGTGCGGGACGTTAGCCGTTCGCCCGCGTCCGGCAGGGCATACGGCCCCTGCCAGCGGCGCCCGCGGTCGGTGGAGAGCCAGAAGTGGTCGTCATGGCATAGGCACGCGAACCCCGCTCCGGTGAAGTCCACGCTGCCCGGCGCCGGGGTGGGCGGCGTGTTTGGGTCCTTGGGCGGAGCCGTCTCTTCGAGTGTCCAGGTCTCACCGCCGTCCAGGCTGCGGGCCTGCACCGGGCCGTTGGGCCGGTCGTGGT
>CAZCEC010000045.1:35095-51414 GCA_964497615.1 uncultured Anaerolineales bacterium
GCCCGCGCCTCAGAACTTAACCGCGCCACTGGTCAACCCTTCGACGAACTGCTTGCTGGCGGCGATGAACAGGGCGATCAGGGGCACGCTGGCGATGACGAAGCCGGCCATCTGCCGGCCCACGTGGCCGCCGATGTCGCTTTGCAGGTAGAACACTTGCAGGCCCAGCGGCCGCACGTCATATGAGGTCACCGTCACCAGCGGCCACACCCACTCATCCCAAAAGCCCACGGCGCGCAGCACCGCCAGGGTGGCCAGGATGGGCCGCGACATGGGCAGCACGATGCTCCAGAACACCTGCCACACGCTGGCGCCGTCCACCCGGGCGGCCTCGATGATCTCATTCGAGATGCCGGAGAAGAAGCTCCTCAGCACTACCGTCTGAAAGATTTGCGCGTTGGCGACGTAAGGCAATATCTGCACCAGGTAGGTGTCGAGGATGCCCATGCCGGCGACGACGGTGTATTTGGGAGCGAAGGTGAGGATGTCGGGGATGAACAGCACCGACAGGTAGAACCAGAAGAGGAACTCCTTGCCCGGGAAGGTGAAGCGGGCGAAGGCGTAGCCCGCCATGGCTGAGACGGTCAGCGACAAAACGACCACGACGACGGTCATGCCGGCGGTGTTGAGGATGGAGCGCTTGAGCACGTTGAAGGCGATGAGGTAATTGTCCCAGGCAAAGGGGAAGGTGATCTCCAGGGGCTTGGTCAGGAACTGGCCGGGGTTCTTGAGCGAGATGTTGAGCATGAAGAAGATCGGGATCAGGGCGATGACCAGCCCAGCGCCCATCAGGAGCACGATGAACCAGTCGTGCTGGACGGTGCGCAGCCAGCCCGGCCTCGGGCGGCTGGGGCGTTCGGTGGTCGGCACAGTCGAGGCAGTCATGGCGCTGGTCTCCTATTCGCCTGGGTTGTACTCGGTGCCGGAGGTGCGCGTGACGCGGTTGGCGATGAAGGTCAGGATAAAGATCACCACGAACATCACTACGCCAACGGCCAGCGCCTCGCCAAGGCGCGTGTAGGCCTTCTCCTCGCGCACGATACCAAAGGCGCGCGCGTAGAGGTACAGCCCCGGCACCATGGTGGCGTTGCCGGGGCCGCCGCCTGTCAGCGCCAGGGGCCCGCCCAGGTTCTGGAGGGTGCCAATCAGCCCAAAGATCATGAACAGGCGGAACTGGGGCAGGATGTAGGCCAGGTCAATGGCGAAGATGCGGCGCCAGGTTGGACAGCCGTCCACCAACGTCGAGTCGATCACGTCCTGCGGAATGTTGAGCAGCCCAGCCAGGTAGATGAGGGGCGCGGTCCCGACCACCCATGGAAATCCCATCAGCATCAGGGCCGGCAGCGCGGTGGTCCGGTCGCCTAGCCAGGGGCGGGCGAGCTCGGCCAGGCCCACCGCCCGCAGGATCAGGTTGATGCCGCCGTCGGGGGAGGTGTACATCCACTTCCACAGCAAGGTGTTGACGATGCCGGGCACCAGGATGGGGACCAGGATCAGCACACGGAACAGGTTCTTCGAGAAATGGCTGCGGAGATTGAAGATTGCCTCCGCCACCAGGATGGGCATGAGGAAGGGCACCGTGAACTGCCAGAAGCCCCAGATTAGAACGTTGCGCCAGGAGATCCAGAAGACCCGGTCTTTGAGGATGGTTTCGTAGTTGCGCAGACCCACAAAGATGTTGCGCAGGCCGGGCTTCCAGTCGAAGAAGGATTCGACGAAGGCCAGGCCGGTGGGGTAGTACGTAAAAAGCACCAGCAGCCCGAAACCTGGCAGCAGGAACAAGTACAGGATCCAGTTTTCGCGCACGCGCTGCCAGGTGCGCTTGACCGGCCGCGCCGCCGGAATTGCCTGGGCGGCCGCCAACTGCTTGCCGAGGCCCGTCGACTCCATCGTTGTCCCTCCTACCTCCAGCCAGGCGCCGGCGGCGGGCTGCCGGCTATCGGGCGCACGCCTGGGTGGGGGCGTGCGCCCGATGAAACAGCTAGTTACAACTGCCGCTGCGACCGCCCAAAGCGCGGCGCGCTAGGGCGCGAAGCTGGCGCACACGGCCGGCAGCTCCGTCAGGCCAAACTGAGCGAGGTTGTCGTTCAGGCGGCGCACGGCCTCGCGCGTAACGTTGTTGTCGGTGGTGACGATGCCCTCGTCAAAGGGTATCGCTCCGCTCATAATGCCAATCACAGTCTGCTCTGGGTCGAGGCTGCGATTGTGTCCTTGCAGGATCGGGGCACCCGGGGGCTGCGTCGAGCCGTCGTAGTACTCTTCCGTAATGGGCACGTAGTTCTGGATGGCGTCCACCCAGGCCTGAGGCGCATTCTGATAGGCGATGGGGTTGAGCGGCACTAGCCCTTCATCCACCACGCGCTGCGCGCCCAGGGGCGACGACAGGAACTGGAAGAAGTCGCGCACCAGCAGGTCCACATTCGGGTCACTACCGCTGGCGCGCACATTGCCGATTGGGGCGAACACGTCGCCCTGGGCGCCATATTCCACGATCCACTTGCCGTCGAAGCTGATGTCCACGTCCTTGTTGATCAACTCGTCGGCGGTGAAGTCGGGAAAGTATGCCAGGCCCCAATCCTGAACCAGGAAAGTGCCGTCCTCGATGGCCTGGTTGATCTTGGGCTGGCTTTCGGTGCTGTCCCACCAGAAGGCGGCGCGGCCCGTCAGCCACAGCGTGCCGGCGTCGGGCTTGGCCGGGTCGAAGAACGCCGCCCCGCCGCCCGCCGCATCGATGAAGCGCTGGCTCTGATGGATGACTTCCTGGAGGCTGGGCTGGGTCGAGATCCAGGTCGTCTGATTACAGTACATCTCTACCCGTTCGGGTACTGGTACGGGCTGTACCGACAGCGGGCGATCTCGCAAGTTGTTGGGGTCGGCGCCCATCTGCTGCCAGACGTCCATCGCCAGCATCGAGGCCAGGTTGTTGTTGAAGTTTTGCCACCGGAACAGGCTGGCATCCCAGGCCGTGTAGCGGCCATCTTCATTGATGGCCCGCGACAGATCGAACAGTTCTGTCATGGTCTTGGGGAACTCGGTGACGCCAAACTCGTGCAGGATGTCCCAGTTGACAAACAGCATCTTGAGCTCGAGCCACCAGGTCTGGCAGGTCCACATATCGGTCAGGCCGCCTTCCTGGCAGCGCGCTTGGCGCAAGTCATCGTTCAGCCAGTCGTCCTTCCAGGCGAAGCCGGTGTAGGGATTGATCTCGTCCTCGAACGGCTTGAAGTCGGTGGCAATGACGGTGCCGGCTGCGAGTTCGGCCGGGGTGGGGCGGAAGTAGTCGCAGTTGCCGATCATGGAAATGTCGGGCATCGAGTTGGTGGCGATGCGGGTTTCGCAGAACTCTTCGCCCGTGCCGCCGGGCGGCAGGTCGATGATATTGACGGTGACGTTGGGCTGAAGCTGGCTGTAGATATTGAGCAGTTTCTGCCAGGCGGCCTGCCGCTTGGTGAGCGGGGCGCCCGGCACGGGGACAGCGCCTTCGACGGCGATGGTGAGCTCGCCGCTGAGCTGGCGCATTTGCCCCAGCATGACTTCGACGGTGGCCTGCACTTCAACCTCGCGGGTCACCTCCACCTCGACTTCGACCTCGCGGGTGACTTCCACATCTACCTGCCGGGTGACTTCAACCGGCTGGGTGACGACGACCTCGACGGTTTGGGGTTGGCAGGCTGTCAGCAACAGCGCGCCGATCAGGGTGGCGGTGCAAAGCGCCCATAGCTTACGTCGCATCTTGTCCTCCTGCGTTATGCGGGCTCCGCGTGGGCCGCCGCGCGTCTCCACGCGCCACGGCTGGCTTCAGGACTCTTCGTCTTCTCCGAGCTGGGCGGGCGTTTCCTCTTCTCGCTGGATAGTCCTCCTTGTGGCGGTTCGGCGGGCGGTTAGGCGAGGTGGGTTTTGAGGCATAGGCACACGAGGCCCTGTTCGGCACTGGCGGCGGCGGGCGTCGCGGCTGGGACAAAGACAACCGTGCCCTGGCTCACCGGATGGGCAGTTTCGGCGGCGGTCACGCGGCCAGCGCCGGCCAGCGCAAACAGGGTCCACTCCACGCTGTCGGTATCGAGCGCCAACTGCGCCCCAGCGCTCAGCCGCAGCAGGGCGGCCGACGATCGCAGCGTGTCTTCGCGCGCGATGAGGGGGACCAATTCCGCAGTGCCAGTAGGGGGCAGGCCGGGGTCCACCTCCGCCAGGGTGCCGGTGGCGGGGATCCGGCTCCAATCGATGGCCCCGCCCTGGTCGGCCTCGTCGGCCTGGCGGCGGCGGATGTGCTTGGCCTCCGCCAGGTGATCGGAGAAGCTGGCTTTGCCTTCCTTGTCGCTGTCGCGGAAGGCGTTGAAGAGCAGATAGGCGTGCGGCTGGCCGCCCACCACCACCGTCCGGTGCATGGCGCCCGTGGGCACGTGCAGCAGGCGGTTGGGGAGCAGACGGTGCTCGCGGCCGGCGATCGTGACCACGGCCTCGCCCTCAGTGGCAAAAAACATCTGCTCCTTGGCATCGTGGAAGTGGGGCGGGCCGTCGAGACCAGCCTTCCAGTAGTTCCAGCCAATTTCCGTCAGCGCGGTTTGCGATCGGTCCACCAGGATTGTGATGCGGTTGAGGCCGGCCACATCAACCTGCTCACCCTCCTGGAAATGACGACTGATAACCGAAAGGGCTTGTTTGGTTTCCATGGTTGAATTACTTTGGCCTCCTGGGGAATTAGAAGGTGGCGATATGACTTATGGCATATGACCTATGGCATAGGTACTATAATGATTCTCGGCGTCAATGTCAATGAGGACTGTGGCCTATGAGCACAAGCCCGCTTGACAGACGATACCCATCAACTTATACTCTCACCTGTGACCATATGTCATAGGTAAAAGAGGATCATCATGTCCGCTGAATCGCCGCCGGGCTTTCCTGCCATTCGCACCAAGCGGGTCCTCGAAACGGTCGTGGCGACGCTGGAGGAGCCGATTCTTAATGGCACGTACAAAACCGGCGCCATGTTGCCTTCGGAGGAGCAACTTGCTGCCCAGCTTGGGGTGGGCCGGCGGGCCGTGCGCGAGGCCCTCAAGGTGCTGGAAACCAAGGGGCTGGTTGAAGTCCAGATGGGCGTGGGGACGGTGGTGCGCCGTAACGACCTGGACAGCTTCCTGGAGTCCCTCTCGCACAACGTCCGCTCCTACCTGTTTATTAATCGGGCGGAAGCCAAGCACATCATGGAACTCCGGCTTCTTTTGGAAGGGGCCGCCCTGGAGCAGTTGACGCGCCAGCCGGACCTGGCCCGCTTCCAGCGCCTGCGCGAGGCGATTGCGCGCCAGGCCGAGGCCCTCAACGCCAGCGACTTTTCGGCCTATCAGGAGTGGCACTTCGCCTTCCACAACCAGATCGTCGACATCCTCGACAATCCCGTCATCAGCATGCTCTACCGGCAGGTGATGGCGGTGGTGCGGCTGCCGATGGAGCGGGCCGGCGCCCTGCCCTCGCGTACGGTGCTCACCATTCGCCAGCATGGCCAACTGGTGGACGCGGCCGAAGCCGGCGATGTGGCGGAAGTGCGCGAGATCCTCAGCCGCCACCTTCAGAACTTTTTTGTCAACGTTCAGGACCGGGACGCGGGTCTGGCCGAACAGCAGCCCGAGCACCCGGACACGCACGGCCAGGCCGCGCCGGCCTAGCGGCCCCACCCATCGCCCATCGGCAGCGGCCCCCCTAATCTCATCGGCCGGCTGACTGGAGAATCGCTGCCCGGGGTATCGAGATGCGCATTCTGGCCATTCGCCATCGGGCGGCGCCGCTGGCCTCCGCCATCCGCAATGCCGTCATTGACTTTTCGCAGATGACGGCTTCCGTCGTGGCGCTCGTCAGCGACGTGGTGCGCGAGGGCGAGCGGCTGGTGGGCTACGGCTTCAATTCCAACGGCCGCTACGCCCAGCGCGGGCTGCTGGAAGACCGTATCTTGCCGCGGCTGGCGCGCGCCGACCCGGCGGCCCTGCTCAACGATGCGGGCGACAACTTTGACCCGCACCGCGCCTGGCAGGTGATGATGGCGAATGAAAAACCGGGCGGGCACGGCGAGCGTTCGGTGGCCGTGGGCGCGGTGGACATGGCCCTGTGGGACCTCACCGCCAAGGTCGCCGGGCTGCCCCTGTGCTGGCTGCTGGCCGACCGCTACAACGGCGGCGTTTGCGAGCCGTCGGTGTGGGTGTACGCGGCCGGCGGCTACTACCATCCGGGCAAGGACCTCACTGCCCTGCAAGATGAGATGCGGCATTATCTTGACTTGGGCTACACCACGGTCAAGCTGAAGATCGGCGGCGCGCCGCTGGCCGACGACCTGCGGCGCATCGAGGCGGTGCTGAGCGTAGTGGGCGAGGGCCAGGCGCTGGCGGTGGATGCGAACGGCCGCTTCGACCTGGCGACGGCGCTGGCCTACGCGGAGGCCCTGGCCCCTTATCACCTGCGGTGGTACGAAGAAGCGGGCGATCCGCTGGACTATCAACTGCAAGCGGTGCTGGCCGAGCGCTACGCCGCGCCGCTGGCGACGGGCGAAAACCTGTTCTCGCTGGCCGACGCCCGGAACCTCATTCGCTATGGCGGCCTGCGGCCCGACCGCGACCTGCTTCAATTCGATTGCGCCCTGAGCTATGGCGTGGTGGAATACCTGCGCATCCTGGAGATGCTGCGGGCGCACGGCTGGTCGCCGCGCCAATGCATCCCGCACGGCGGCCATCAACTCTCGCTGCACCTGGCCGCCGGGCTGGGGCTGGGCGGGAATGAGTCCTACCCTGGGGTTTTTCAGCCGTTTGGCGGTTTTGCCGATGGGGTGCCGGTGGAAGGGGGCCGGGTGCGGCTGCCGGATGCGCCTGGCATTGGGTTCGAACTCAAGGCCGACCTGTATCGGTTGATGCGCAGCGTGGCGAACGACTGATGGCGGCGATGGCGCAGCGCTCTGCCCGCCCGCCCGCCCAGACCTATGGAGCCAATCATGCCTCCCCTGGCGGCTAGAGAGTTCATCCCCCTGGAACTGGTCTTCAACCCTAATTGGTGGCACCAAACCGCCGGCATCTCGTTCGACAAGTCATTCTATATGGATGCCGAGGCGCGCATCGACAACGATGTGCGCATGCGGCGCGTGCTGCACGAGCGCTTTGGGCAGATGGGGCTGGGGGAGGCCGACCCGAAGCCGCGTCCCATCATCGGCTCGGTGCACGTGGCCGGCGGCTTCGTCATCCCGGCGCTGCTGGGGGCGGAGATCTGGTTCGAGCCAGACGCCGCGCCGCAGCCAATGGCGATGGGCTGGACCCCGGAGCAGGTAGAGCAATTCGAAAAGCCCGACTTCCGCGGCCTGTGGCCGATGAATGACCTCATCGCGCAGATGGACAAGCTGGAGGCCGAGTGGGGCTTCGTGGTGGGGGACCTGAACACCGACGGCGTGCTCAACGCCGCATATCATCTGTACGGCCAGTCGGTGTACATTGACTTCTATGAGAACCCGCAGCGCGTCAAGCGCCTACTGGACCAGATATCCGAATTGATCGGCGATGTGGCCAGCTATATCCACAGCCGCACCGGCAGCTATTCGATCTCCGTCAACCGCATGGCTGAGCACTTCGCGCCCGGTCCGTTTCTGCATGCCAACTGCTCGGTGCAGATGATCTCGCCCGCGAGCTACACCCAGATCCAGTTCCCCAGCGAACTCAAGCTCGCCGAGCGGTTGCAGCCCTTCGGGGTGCATCACTGCGGCAACAACCTGCACCGCATCGCGCCGGAATACGCGCGGTTGCCGGCCACCTATTTCGAGGCGGGTTGGGGGAGCGACGTGGCCCAGAGCCTGGCGGCCCTACCGAATGCTTTTATGAACCTGCGCCTGAACCCGGTGCGGATGCTCCAGGAGACGCCGGCCGATATCGCCGCCGACACGGAGAAGCTGCTGGGCGCTGCCGCCGCGGCCGGCGCGCTGGGGCGCGTGGGTCTGTGCTGCATCAATATGGACCACGGCACGCCCGACGAGAACTTGTGGGCGATGTACGAAGTGGTCGAGAAATACCGCCGGATGGGGGCCTGAGATGAACGGCCGCGAACGCATCCTGGCCGCCTTCCGAGGCGAGGCGGTGGACTACGTGCCGTTTGCCCCCAACATCTGGCAGTGGTTCAGCTATCATCGCAGCAACCGCACCCTGCCCGCCGACGTGGCAGGGGCCACCCACCCGTTCGAGGTGCTGCGCTTCCTGGGCGCGGAGATTCTCAGCCGCTGGGACACGCAATGGGCCACCAAGCTGAATTACACGGCCGGCACGTATTCCGAGGAGTACCTGGGCGAGAGCGACTGGGACCAGCCCCTGGTGACTGCCTTCAATGTCTATCCGCCGCTCCGCACCGAGCGCCACCGCCGCTTCGAGACGCCGCACGGCACGCTGACGCAGGTGTGGGGCTATATGCCCGAGGCCGGCGCGGACTTCGAGCACAAGTATTGGTGGACGGAGTGGGAGGAGTACGAGGCGGTGCGCTTCATGCTGGAGGCGCGCGAGTACAGCGTGGACCTGGACGAGTACCGCGCCTGGGTGCGGCATGTGGGCGATGACGGCGTGGTGATGCTCAACATCACCGAATCGCCGCTCAAGGCGCTGCACTGGCTGGCCGGCCCGCAGAACGCCACCCTGTTTATCCTCGACCACCCCGACGAAATGCTAGCCCTGGCGCGTCTTCACCAGGAGAAGGCGCTGGCCCTCATCGAACGCGTCGCAGCCACGCCGGAAGCCGATATCTTCATCTCGCACGATAATCTGGACGCAATGTTCTACGCCCCCAGCCTCTACCGGGACTACTGCCACGAGTTCTTTGCCCGCGCCAGCGACCTCCTGCACCAGCACGGCAAGCACCTGATGGTGCACGCCTGCGGGCGCAGCCGGGTGCTGCTGCCGATGGTGGGCGAGGCACGGGTGGATGCTCTGGAGGGCGTCACCCCGCCGCCGATGGGCGACGTGCCGCTCAGGGATGTGCGCCGGATGGTGGGGTACGACGGGTTCACCCTCAACGGCGGTATGGACCCGCCCCACCAGGAGCTTGTCGGGCAGGCCACCAGCCTGCGCGGCTACGTACGCGACCTGATGCAGTCTCTGGAAGACAAGCGCCACTTCATCTTCGCCTCATCCTGCAATACTTCGCCCCTCACGCCGTGGGAAAACCTGCTGGCGTTTCGCGATGGAGCGCGCGAATATGGGCGAGGAGAGTGACATGAACCTGTCTCAATCACTGCCAGCAGACTTGGCCGACGCGGTCGTGCCGGCCTCCGTGACGCCGTTGGGTGCCGCGATGGCGGCTCTGGCCCGTGTGGAGGGCGGTGACCGCTTGGTCGTAGCCGCGCCCAATGCCGCTGCCCTGCCCGCCGGCTTCCACGGCGAGGCCCAGGCGGGGGCGGGCGGCGCGGTGGTGCTGATTTGCCCGCGCGACGCCGCTAACGCCGCCGCCTTGCGCGCCGCGCTGCCCAACCTCCGGCCCGTGCCCCTCGGGTTGACGGCTTCCGCTGGCTGCGGCGACCGGCTGGGTCTGGCCACGCCGGGGCATGTGCGCGCCTTTCGCACCATCGCGGCACGGCCCGGCGCCCAACCCCTGGCCGCCATCTTTGCCCAGCAGAGCATCCGCGAGAACGCCCGCACCGGCCGCACCCCGGCCGAAGTGCTGGACGATGCCACCTGGGGGGCCTTTGAGGCCGGCTGGCGCGGCGCGGTGGGGGCCGATGCCGACCACCTCAAGACCACCGCCGACGCGGATAGTTGCGTGGCGGCGGGCTACAGCTTCTTCACGTTCGACCCCGGCGCGTACGTGGACAGCGCCGCCGACAGCGACGCGCCCGCTGAGATCGAGCGCAAGGTGGCGGCCTTGCCGTGGGCGGACCTCGAAAGCTCGCCTGCCGATCTGCGCGCGCGGTATGCCGGTCAATCGGTTGACCTCGACGACCGCCGCCTGACCCTCGAAGCCCGGGCCGTACTGCGGGCGGCGGCCAAGTATGGCCGCGCCATTGCCCACGTGAGCGCCTTGTACCGCCACCTCGCCGGCCAGGGTGTGCCGTTCGAGGTGGAAGTGTCGGTGGACGAGACGGAAACCCCGACGACCCATGCCGAGCACATCTACTTTGCCAGCGAACTGCGGCGGCTGGGCGTGCAGTGGGTGAGCCTGGCCCCGCGCTACGTGGGGCGCTTTGAGAAGGGCATCGATTACCTGGGCGACCTGGATGTCCTACGTGCGGATCTGGCGGGCCACGCCGCCATCGCGCGCGCCCTGGGGCCGTACAAGCTGAGCCTGCATTCCGGGTCGGACAAGTTCAGCGTGTACCCATTGATCGTGGCGGCGACGGGCGGCTGCGCCCACCTCAAGACGGCGGGGACCAGTTACCTGGAGGGCCTGCGCGTCCTGGCGCGCGCCGAGCCGGCGCTGTTTCGCACCATCGCGTCAATGGCGGGCGAGCGCTACCCCACCGACCGCGCCACCTACCACGTTTCGGCCGAATTGAGCGATTGGCCGGCCTTGGCGCAGATGGACGACGCCGAGCTGCCCACGCTGTTGGAGCACGACATGCCGCGCGAAATCTTGCACGTCACCTTTGGCTCGGCGCTGGCCCAGTTCGGCGGCGAGATCAAGGCGGCGCTGGCCCGCCACCGGCACTTGTATGCCGAAGTGCTAGAATCGCACTTCGTGCGGCACCTGGCGCCCTTCGCGGGCCTGGACCATCCGTGGGTGCGGGCCGAACTTAACCCATGAACCTGGATGACCTGAAGCAACTCTACGATTTCACCGGCCGCGTGGTGGTGGTGACCGGCGGCGCCGGCATCCTGGGAGGCGAGATGGCCTGCGCCCTGGTGGGCTGCGGCGCCCACGTCGTCATCCTGGACCGCGACCCCGCGCTGGCGGACAGGGTTCTGGCGCGGCTGCCGGCCGGGCCGGGCGCGGGCCGGGCCAGCGTGGTGTTTGGCGATGTGCTGCGGCCGGATACCCTGCAAGCCGCGGTTCAAGTGGTGGACGGCGAGCTTGGCCCAGTGGCGGCGCTCATCAATGCCGCCGGGGGCAACCGGCCCGACGCCACGACCAGCGCCGCACAGGGATTCTTTGATTTGCCGCCCGAGGCGCTGCGCGCCGTCACCGACCTGAATTTGCTAGGCACCATTCAGTCGTGCCAGGCCTTTGGACGCCCAATGGCCGAGCGCGGCGAGGGGGTGATCCTCAATGTCACCTCGATGGCGGCGGTGCGGCCGCTCACCCGCGTCGTGGGCTACTCGGCGGCAAAGGCGGCGGTGGTCAACTTCACGCAGTGGCTGGCCGTGCACATGGCGCAGGAGTATGCGCCGGCCATTCGCGTCAACGCGGTGGCCCCGGGCTTCTTCCGCACCGAGCAGAACCGCTATCTGCTCACCGATCAGCAAACCGGCGCGCTGACGGCGCGCGGCCAGTCCATCCTGGACCATACGCCCATGCGCCGCTTTGGCCAGCCGGAGGACCTGTTGGGGGCCGTGTTGTGGCTGCTCTCGCCCGCCTCCGCCTTCGTCACCGGCATCGTCGTGCCGGTGGATGGCGGCTTCTCAGCCTTCGGCGGCGTTTGAGGCGCCTCCCCCATGATTGTGATCGTCATGGGCGTCTCCGGTTCTGGCAAATCCACCCTCGGCCGGCCGCTGGCCGAGCGGCTGGGCTGGACCTACCTCGACGCGGATGACTTTCATCCACCGGCCAACATCACCAAGATGCGCGCCGGCCAGCCGCTGGACGATGCCGACCGCGCCGGCTGGTTGAAGGCGATGGGTGAGCGGCTGGCGGCGTGCGCGGCCAGCGGGCAGTCCGCGGTGCTGGGCTGCTCGGCCCTCAAGCGGGCCTATCGCGACCAACTGCGCGCCGCCGGAGGCGAAGTGCGGTTTGTCTATCTGCGCGGCAGTTACGAACTGATCGCGGCGCGGCTGGCGCGCCGCACCGGTCACTTCATGCCGCCGGGACTCCTGGCCAGCCAGTTTGCGGCGCTGGAGGAGCCGGACGAGGCGCTGACGGTTGACATCGCGCGGCCGCCGGACGAGATTGTCGAGGAAATCTATGCCTCGCTTTCGCAGGGTGTGAAGTAGGTCCGCTCGTGATCCGCCATAGGGCGCGCCGATGACTCTGGTCCCCATCAACCTCCGGGTGAACGATTTGCCCCAGCCGGTGGGCACGCCCGGCCGGCCGTACTTTGGCTGGCATCTGGAGGGCGCGGAAGCCAACCAGGTCCAAACGGCCTATCATCTCCTGGTGGCTGCCTCGGCGAAGAATCTCGCCGCCGGGCATGGCGACGTCTGGGACAGCGGTGTGGTGGCCAGCAGCCGCCAAAGCCACGTCCCCTACGAAGGCCCGCTGCTTGCCTGCAATACCCGTTATGCCTGGTGCGTGCGCGTGTGGGATGGCGCCGGGCGCGCCGGGCCGTATTCCAGCCCCGGGACTTTGACCACCGGCCTGCTCACAAACGACGACTGGGCCGGCGCGCGCTGGATCAGGCGCGACAGCCACGACCCCGACGACTACACGTATTACCGCAAGACCGTGCCGCTGCCGCAGGCCGCCGTCACCCGCGCCACCGTGTTCGTGACCGCGGTACACAAGTATGTGCTCTACCTTAACGGCCGGTGGATCGGCGGCGGCCCGTCCTATCACTACCCGCATCACCAGTATTACAACGCCTACGACATTACCGACCTCGTCCTTCCCGGCGCCCCCAATGTCTTCGCCGTCCTGACACACTGGTTCGGCGGCGGGCAAGGGCGCCCCGCCAGCGCGCGCGGCCTGCTGCTGAAGGCCATCATTGAGCATCCCGGCCGCGGCCCGACGGTGATTGGAACGGATGCAAGCTGGCAGCAGACCCGCGCGGCGGGCTGGCAACTGGGCCAGCCCAGCCGCGGCGATGAGGGCGTCGGCTACGTCGAAAGCATTGACGCCGCGCGCCTCCTGCCGGGCTGGCAGGCGCCAGGGTTCGACGATGCCGGCTGGGAGCGGGCCGCCGACATCGGCGCGCCGCCGGTGGATCCGTGGACCGGCGGCTTGTATCCAGACCTCACGCGCATCGTCGAGCATGAGATCGGTCCCGCATCGGTGACGGATCACGGATCAGGCACGTATGTCCTTGATCTCGGCCGGGTGTTTGCCGGGCGCCCCCGAATCACTTTCACTGGCGGCGCGCCGGGCGCGCGCATCGCCATGCGCGGCGGCTACACCCTGGGGCCGGATGGCACGATTGACCCGGCCACCACGCAAAGCACCGATATGTCCTATGCCGCCACAACAGACGGCGGCGCGTTTGTCTTCGAGCCGCTGGAATACCTGGGCCTGCGCTACTTTCAGGTAGACAGTTCGCCCATGCCGGTGACGGCGCAGAACTTCAAGTTCGTGGTGCGGCACGCCGTGCTCGACGACGGCCGTTCGACGTTCGACTCGTCCGACTCCACGCTCAACGAGGAGTGGGCGTTGATGAAGCGCTCGGTCTGCTTGGGCGCGCAGGAGCAGTTCCTCGACACGCCCACCCGCGAGAAGGGCGGGTTTCTGGTGGACAGCGCCCACGAAAGCCTGGCGGCGATGGCGGCCTTTGGCGAGCGGGTGCTCACGCTCAAGACGCTGAATGAGTTCCTGCACTCAATGGACCAATACTGGTCTGCGCCGGCCGACCACGGGCGGATGAACGCGGTCTATCCCAACGGCGACGGCGCGCGCGACATCCCGGACTTCACCCAGGCCTACCTGGTGTGGGTGTGGGAATACTATCTGCACACCGGCAACGCGCAGTTCCTGAGCGACAAGTACGCCAAGCTCAAGCGCATCGCCGGCTACGTGGCCCGCCATCTGGACTCTCACACCGGCCTCGTCCACCGCCTCACCGGCGGAGACGGCGGGCCATATCAGCACGGCATCGTGGATTGGCCGCCCTCCATGCGCTACGGCTACGACATGGAGACGGATGCGCGCACGGTCGTTAATGCCCTGGCGTATGCCGATTTCGTCATCGTCGCGCGCATCGCCGCCTTGCTGGGCCAGGCCGAGGACGCCGCCCGCTATGAGGCGCTGGCCGGCGCGCTGAAGGAGGCCATGAACGCCCGCCTGCTCAACGCCGCCGGGGTGTACGTGGATGGCCTGCGCACCGGCGGCGCGCCCAGCCCGCACGCCTCGCAGCACGCCAACATGCTGCCCCTGGCCCTGGGCATGGTGCCGGCGGAGAACCGCACGGCTGTGCTCGAACACGTCAAGCGGCTGAGGGTGAGCGTGGGGATGGTGACGATTCCGTGGCTGATCCGGGCGCTGGGCGAGGCCGGTGAGGGTGAGCACCTGCTGAAGGTGTACACCCGGCCCGATTGGGATGGCTGGGCCAACAGCCTGGCGAAGGGCGCGACCAGCACGTGGGAGAGCTGGGATGCCGACCGGGGCGCGGATCTCAGCCAATCGCACCCGTGGGGGACCATTGGGCTGTGCGGTCTTCAGGAGTATGTGCTGGGCGTCAAGCCACTTGCACCCCAGTGCGAGCGCGTGCAGATCAAGCCGTTGTTGTTCGGAGGCAAGCTCGCCCGCGCGGGCGGCACGGTGCCCACTGAGCGGGGTGAAATCTCAATCCACTGGGAGCAGGCAGAGGACCGCTTTGCGCTGACCGTGAGCCTGCCGGTGAATGTGCGGACGCGGGTGTGCGTGCCAGGCGGCGCGGATGCCGGTCCTCAACTGACCGTGGACGGCGCGAGCGTCACCGGCGCCGCGGACGGCCGCTATGTCATTGTCGAGAATGTCGGTTCGGGGATGCACCGCTTCGAGCGGCGCTGGTAGGCGCTAGGCTGCCTCAAACTGCCAGCCCGGCAGCCATTCCCGGCTGGCGCACAACATCTGGTTGAACAGCTTCCAGGCGTCGTCGAGGGGCAGGCTGTTGGTCGGGTCGGCGTAGAAGGCCTGGAACGCCAGGTCGCGGTCGCGCGTGAGCGCCGCCTCCACGATCAACTCCTGATTGGCGACATGGCGCGCGACCAGGGGCTGGACGCCGGGCGGCAGGCTGCCCGCCTGCACCGGCCGCAGTTCGCCGCGCGAGAAGCGGGCGTTGGTCTCCACCACCGCGCCCAGGGGCAGGTTGGCGATCTGCCCCGTGTTTTCCACGTTGACGTTCGTCACCAACTCGTCCAGGCCCAGCAGCGCCCGCATCTGGTTCACGCCCTCCTCGCCGGTGGGCGCCACTGGAAGTGGCGCCTCGCCCGCCAGGATCGCGGCGGTCTGTTGCGCCGCCTTCGTCCAGCGCTCGATGCGCCACGCCACCGGCGTGCGGATGACACCCCACCGGAATAGGGTGTCGGGCGAACGGACGAAGCCCGGCACAAACTCCACCAGGTGCCGGTCGCCGGCCGCCGCCAGGATGCCGTAGCGCTTGAACAGGGTGAACTTCACCTGGTCGGTGCTGTGAAACCAATTGTTGAAGTCTTCCACTTCCTCACGGGTGTAGGTGCGCAGCACGCCCGGCTGGTCAATGTGCTCGCGCAGCAGCGCTAACAGGTCGTGGCCGGCATAGTCGGCCCGGTCAATCCAGGTGAAGTGATTGATGCCCAGCACGTTGACGCGCACATCCTCACGCGGCGGCACGGCGTCCAGATTCAGATACTGGTGCGCCAGCCGCGCCAGCATGCGCTGCGAGCTGAACACCTCATGGCAGCACCCAAACACGCGCAGCCCCGGCGCCACACGCGTGAGGGTGCGCGTGCAGATCGTCATCGGGTTAGTGTAGTTGATGACCCACGCCTGGGGGCACGCCGCCGCAATCGTCTTGGCAAACCCCGCGTAAATGGCGGCCGACCGCAGGCCGCGCACCAGGCCGGGCGCGCCAGTGGTGTCGCCCACCGGGAAGTACAGGCCCTGCGCCTCGGCCAGAGCGATTTCCTCCGCCATGGTCTCCAGACGGCCGGGCTGAATGGACAGGACCACGAAGTCCGCGCCGCGCAGCGCCGTCTCCAGGGTGGTCACCGCCTCGTAGGTCCAGCGCGACACGACGCCGGGCCGGTCTTGCAGCCAGTTGCCCAGCCGCGCATTCAGCCGGGCGGACTCTAGGTCAATGTCGTACAGCGCCACGTGGCCGCTCAGGTCGGGGCACAGCGCCAGGTCGAGCATCAGCTTGCGCGCCCACTCGCGGCTGCCGCCGCCCACGTAAGCAACTTTCAGATCATCAATCGTCATTGCTCGGGGCTCCTCTGGGCCAGTGCCTTTTTGGCGGCCAGCAGCCGAGCGTGGTCGGGGTGCGATTTGTACGCCGGGTCCAGCGGAAAGCAGCCTGAGACCAGGCCGTTGCGCGGGCCGGTGGTGCAGTCGCTGAA
>CAZCEC010000046.1:0-35627 GCA_964497615.1 uncultured Anaerolineales bacterium
GGGTGGCACGGTACTGCTGAGAACCGGTGGCTATGTTACCCCGTAAAATGACAGCGCGAACGACAACAAGCCGGGCCGCCCACCCGTTTCGCGCGCGAAGGCTATCATCGGAGCTCCTTCGCGCCACCTCGCGCTCCCCTCGCCCATCCCTGTCAGCCTGAGCGCGAATGACAACCAGCCCAGCCTCCCGCCCCCCTGCCCCGAACGCTCTTGTCGGGGTCCGCGCGCGAAGGCTATCTTCGGAGCATCCTCGCGCCGCCCTCGCCTCTCGCCGTCTCGCTTGACAGCCTCGTCTATGCTATTGGCATGGACCTTAACAACTGAATCCGAACGCGCCGCAACCGCCTCTGCCCCTGGACCGGGCCTCCGCCCTCCCCGTCGTCCGTCGTCGCTCGTTACCTGCGGCACAGCCGGCCAGTGCGGCACCCTGGGCGCCGTGGTCTCGCGCCAGCGCTATTCCCCCTACGGCCGCGTGCGCGATTCGTCCGGGACGATGCCGACCGACTTTGGCTTCGCCGGCCAGCGGCGTGACACGGGGTTGATGTACTACAACGCGCGTTATTACGACGCCGCGCTGGGCAGGTTCGTGAGCGCGGATACGATTGTGCCGAGTGCCGGAAACCCACAAAGCTTGAACCGGTTTACCTATACGAATAACAATCCGATAAGGTACTCAGACCCAAGCGGACACGATGGTTGTGACGTGAACAACATGGATGGGACGCCAGATGGTTGCGCGGCTATGACCGGCGGCTCGGCTTTCCAACAACGCGCGACCTATTGGCAAAATGCGGCGAGCGCAGCCGCAGAAGATGGTGGCGATGCCCTGCAAGTAAACTCCCTCAGATCAGCTGTTAGCGCGCAAGCCGCCGATGCAGAGCCTGCACCAAGGCAGCCGCAAGTAGCAGTAGATACGAATGTTATAATTGCTAGTATTGATAAGGGGCGAGCAGCAGATGTTGATGCAGCTCTGAATGGACGAGCGCCCGTTGTGTCAATCACGGCTGCAAAAGAGCACTTGCATGGCGGTAACGCGTCGGATCTGCGGAATTTCATGACCTCTCGTGGAGGCCGTATTGGTACAGCAGCTACTCAGTCAGACATTCAGAACCTTCAATCCCAGGCGACCACTCTGGGACGTGCTGTTCACACAGGCGACGCAGCTATAGCGGGTTCAGCGATTCGGGAAGGACTTCCCTTGTTGACGGGTGACACACGGCTCCATGGTTTTCTGAATGCAATGAACGCATTAGTGGAGCTCTTCAGATGAGTGCCTTCAATGTCGTAACTAGTCGGCAGCTCTGCCCAATCTGTAGGAAAAAAGTAAGCCTGCGAGTTCAATTCAAGTACGGGAGTGTATGGCAACATGAATATGCGATCGGTGACAAAATTCAGTGGGGTGCTAATGATCGAGGTGTACCCGGCGCGCGGCTCGTAGTGGTTGATGGGGAGAGCGAAGAATGTCCCAATGGCGGACTACCGGGACCATACGAGGTATGGATTGAGAGGGACGTAATTACTGAGGTGCGTCCGCCGTCAGGCGAATTTGACTTTGGCAAGGCAGCATTGAGGAATGAGGCTTACATTGTATTGAAGAAGTAGTTCCCTTGGCTCAACTACGCCCTCCGACTTCCATCAACTCTTGACAAACTCTCCTTGGAAGTTCACCATGGACGGGTGTACACCGATTTCTTTGGCCTAGCCGAGCTCCCCTTTCGCATCACGCCCGATCCGCGCTTTCTGTGGTACTCGCACACACTCCGCGAAGTCAAAGCCAAAATCCTGCACCACCTCCAGACTCGCAAGCGGCCGGTGTATCTGTTCGCAGACGTTGGCACCGGCAAGACCAGCCTCGCCAGGCGCATCCACGACGAATTGCGCGAGGACCAGTCCAAGCAGGTCGTCTTCGCCTTTGCCCCCAACCTCAAGACCAGCAACCTCTTCCGGCGCTTCGTCATGGACGAGTTCGGCGTCAAGACCGACCGCAACTGCGCCGTCTCGCCTCAATTCCCTCACAAAACTCCCCCTTGACTCTAGAACGCATTTTCTATATGATCCCCTCACTCGCCGTCTGCGCTGTCCCCAGCGCCTCTACCTCGGCGGCCCTTACCAACTTCATCCCCACCGCCCCGCGACACATCGCGACAGATCGCAACAGATGCGTTTTTCGATCTGTCGCGCCCAAACCCCCTTGTTTTCCAGGCAATCCAGCTCCGCGTGACAGATGCGACAGATATTTCTGACATTTCATCGGCCGCCCACCTACCGTTACCGCTTGTACCGCTTATACCGGATCAATAAGGGGGGGCCCCCACCAAGTACATTACATAACAGCAATCCCCTGACGCCGCTGTAGCTGCTGTAACTAAATCCGGAGCGAATTCATCCGTGCCCATCCCTACCTGACACTCCTGCTGCCGCTGTAGCCAATCTCGCCCCACTTTCCACCTACACACCTTCCACTTGCCGCTGTGCCCAGCGGCTCACACGCCCCGCTGTACTCAGCGGCCCACACTCTCCTGCGGTACAATGCCCCCACACACCCGCCCTCAGGAGACCCCATGACCGCCCCTGCCGCCGAAAAACTGCCCCACTGGGACCTGTCCAACGTCTACCCCGGCCTCGACTCGCCCCAGTTCCAGCAGGCCGTGGACGACCTCAACCGCCAGGCCGACGCCCTCGAAGCCTACCTCGACCAGCACCGCATCACCCGCGCCACGAACGGCGCCGCCGCGCATCTCGCCCCGCTGGGCGCCGAAGCCTTCACCACCCTCGTCAACGGCGTCATCGAGCGCACCAATGCCCTGCTCATCCTCGGCGGCACCCTCAACGCCTACGTCCGCTCCTTCGTCTCCACCGACTCCTTCAACACCGGCGCCCGCCGCTGGCTCTCCCAGCTCGAGCAGATCATGGTCCGCATCCGGCGCGGGCAAGTGCGCTTCCAGGGCTGGCTCGGCCAATACGCCGCCCTGCTCCCCGAGGCCCTCGCCCAGCCCGGCCCCGCCGCCGAGCACGCTTTCTTTCTCCACGAACTCGCCGAGCAGAGCCGCCACCTGATGAGCGAACCCGAAGAGAGCCTCGCCGCCGAGCTTTCCCTCAGCGGCGCCTCCGCCTGGAGCAAGTTGCAGGGCACCGTCACCTCCCAGCTCACCGTCCCCTTCGAGCACAACGGCCACACCCAAACCCTGCCCGTCACCGCCCTGCAAAACATCATGTGGCACGACCCGGACCCCGCCGTCCGCCGCCGCGCCTACGAAGCCGAGCTAGCCGCCTGGCAGTCCGCCCGCGAGCCACTGGCCGCCGCCCTCAACGGCGTCAAGGGTGCGGTCGTCACCCTCAGCCAGCGCCGTGGCTACACCGACCCCCTCCACGAAGCCCTCACCGACTCCCGCCTCGACCGCGACACCCTCGACACGATGCTGGGCGCCATGCGCGAGTCCTTCCCCATGTTCCGCCGCTACCTGCAAGCCAAGGCCCGCCGCCTCGGCCAGCCCGCCCTCCCCTGGTGGGACGTCCACGCCCCCGTCGTCGCCCATGACCAGGGCGAGCGCCACTTCACCTTCAGCGAAGCTCAAGCCTTCATCCTGGAGCAGTTCGGCCGCTTCGCCCCCAGCCTGTCCGGCCTCGCCCAGCGCGCCTTCACCGAGCGCTGGATCGACGCCGAGCCCCGCGCCGGCAAGCGCGGCGGCGCCTTCTGCATGGGCCTCCCGGCCGTCAAGGAAAGCCGCGTCCTATGCAACTTCGACGGCTCGCTCGACCAGCTCTTCACCATCGCCCACGAGCTCGGCCACGCCTACCACAACCACTGCCTGCGCGACAAGCACCCCCTCCAGCGCGTCACCCCCATGACCCTGGCCGAGACCGCCTCCACCTTCTGCGAAACCCTCGTCACCGACGCCGCCCTGGCCGCCGCCGCCACCCCGCAGGAAGAGCTCAGCATCCTGGAGACCTTCCTCATCGGCACCACCCAGGTCGTGGTCGACATCACCTCGCGCTTCCTCTTCGAGCAGGAAGTCTTCCAGCGCCGCGCCCAGGCCGAGCTTTCCGCCGACGACTTCTGCGAGATCATGCTCCGCTGCCAGCAGGCCACCTACGGCGACGGCCTCGACCCACGCTACCTCCACCCCTACATGTGGACCTGGAAGCCCCACTACTACCGCAGCGAACTCTCCTTCTACAACTACCCCTACGCCTTCGGCCTGCTCTTCGGCATCGGCCTGTACGCCGTCTACCAGCAGCGCGGCCCGGCCTTCGTCGCCGATTACGAAGCCCTGCTCGCCAGCACCGGCGAAGCCGCGCCCGTGGACCTGGCCGCCCGCTTCGGCATCGACATTCGCCAGCCCGAGTTCTGGCAGGCCAGCCTCGCCCTCATCGGCCAGCGCATCGACCGCTACTTGGAGATCTAGAGAGTAGGGGAGGAAGAGAAAGAGAGAGAGAAAAAGAAAGCGTCAGCGCCTGGGCTCTTGCTGCGCCTTGCGTTCGAGGGTGAGAATGTTGGCGGTCAGCAGGGCGATGATCTCGCCGGCCTCACGGCGACGCTGGCTTACCAATTCGCTGGGGAGAAAACGGCGCGCCGATACCATCCGCTGCCCTCGATGGCTTCGCCGCGCGCGATCTTGAGCCGATGCACAAACTCTTGCGGCGTGCCGCGCCCGTAGCCTTCTTCGATATTTGCGCTGATGGAGCCGGCCGCCCTGACCAATTGCCGCACCACCACTGTCCACCGCTCATCCGGAATGCGCCGCTCCGTGTCCTCGATCACCGCATCGTAAAATGCCAGCGCCTTGACGTAGTAGGGATATCGCAAGAGCGGATCTGGCAATTCGGTCCCACTGCTCACTCCACCACTCCCCAAGCTTGCTCTTCCTCGCCAGCGGCCTCCCGCCTACGTCTTTCTTTTTCTTTTTCTATTTCTCTTTCTTTAGCTCTTCTCGTACGGCTGCCCGTCCGCCGCCGGCGGCGTCGCCTTCCCCACCAGCCCCGCCAGCGCAATCATCGTCGCGATATACGGCGCCATCAGCAGGAACTGCGACGGAATCGGCACCCGCAGAATCGCCAGCCGGCCCTGCAATGCGTCCGCGAAGCCAAAGATCAGGCTGGCCCCAAACGCCCCAAACGGCGACCAGTTGCCAAAGATCACGGCCGCCAGGGAAATGAAGCCGCGCCCGGCCGTCATCACCTCGTCAAACCGCCCCACCGAGCCAAGCGTGAAGTACGCCCCCGCCAGCCCCGCCATCATGCCGCTCAAGAGCACCGCCACGTAGCGCGTGCGGAAGACGTTGATGCCCAGCGTGTCGGCCGCCTTGGGGTGCTCGCCCACCGCCCGCGTGCGCAGCCCCCAGCGCGTAAAGAACAGCGCCACGTGCACCACCACCAGAAACACGAACATGGCATAGGTGAAGAAGTTGCTCTCGAAGAAGATGCCGCCGATAAACGGCAGCCGGCTGAGCAGCGGGATCGGCATCGTCGGCGAGACGCCCGAGTTGTTCAGGTTGGCAAACTCGCCCTGCAGAAACTTGGCCGACAGGAAACTGGTGATGCCCACCGAGAAGATGTTGATGACCACGCCGCTGATGACCTGGTCCACCTTGTAACGGATGGACAGCACGCCGTGGGCGCCAGCCAGCAGCGCCCCCGCCAGCACCGCCCCGATCGTGCCCAGCACCAGGCTGTCCGTGGCGCTGCCCACCACCACCCCCACCAGCGCCGCCGAGAGCATCATGCCCTCGATAGCGATGTTGATCACGCCGGCCCGCTCCGACAGGATGCCCGACAGCGCCCCCAGGGTCAGCGGCACCGCTCGCAGCAGCGAGTTCTTCAGCATCCCCGCCAGGCTGATCGACTTATCAGCCGTGGCCCAGGTGAGGAACGCCGCGATGAAGAACAGGATCGCCAGCCCCAGCACCATGGTGGACCGCCGCCCAAAGCCGCGCCACAACTGGTAGCCGCCCAGGGCCAGCGACCCCACCGCCAGCCCAATCACGGTCGCCAGGCTCGGCAGCACCAGGTCCGGCAGTTGCACCGCCACTGTGGTGCCACCCTGGTTGAGGCCAAAAGTGCTCTTAAGATCAGGGCTCAAGTCGGGCGCGAACAGCCACAGGCTGGCGACGCCCAGGAACACCATCACCCCGCCCAGCACGCGGTAGCGGGTGCGCGCCGCCAGTTCGGCAGCCTCAGCGGGCGTCAGGCCTTTGTGCGGGGCCGCCGCAGTCTGCGCCGTCATCAGGATTTACCCCAGCCGCGGGTGAACACGCCTTCGGCGGCGCCGCGCGCCCGGATGCGGTAGATGCCGCGGATGATGGCCGGCGCGGCGATGAAGGCGATCACCAGCGCCTGCACGATGCCGATGATGTCCACCGGAATCTGGGCCACATTCTGCATGCGCGTGCCGCCGCTGCGCAGGGTGCCAAACAGCAGCGCCGCCAGCACCACGCCCCCCGGGTGGCTCTTGCCCAGCAGCGCCAGCGCGATGCTGTCGAAGCCGTAGCCAGACGAAAAGGCCGAGGCCAGGTTGTGGTTGACGCCCAGCACCTCATTGGCGCCTGCCAGCCCGGCCAGCGCGCCCGACAGGCCAAAGGCGATCAAGTAGTTGCGGGTAATGCTCATCCCGGCGTAGCGGGCGGCGTTGGGGTTGGTGCCCACCGTGCGCAGCTCAAACCCCAGCGTGGTGCGAAACAGGAACCACCACACAAACACCGCCACGCCCAGCGCGATAAAGAAGCCCAGGTGGAACCGGATCGGGTCGCTGAAGAAGCGGTACAGGTGAGCCGAGGCCTCAATATTCGGGCTGACCGGGTTGGCCGTGCCGGGGCGCATCATCGGCCCGTTGAGCAGCCAGTCGCTCAACCGGAACGCGATGTAGTTCAACATGATGGTGTTGATCACTTCGTGCGCCCCCACCTTGGCCTTGAGGATAGCGGCCGGCAGCGCCCACAGCGCCCCGCCCGCCGCACCCGCGGCCAGCGCCAGCGGCACATGGATAATGGCCGGCAGTCCCTTGAGCGAATAGCCCACCCACACCGAGAAGATCGCGCCGACGAAGAGTTGCCCCTCGACCCCGATGTTGAACAGGCCGCACTTGAAGCCCACCGCCACCGCCAGCCCGGCGAAGATATAGGGCGTGGCCGATACCAGGCTCTCCAGCACCGGGTAAAACGCCTGCCGGATCGCCGCCCGGTCGCCGCTCTGGAGCGCGCTGGTGATGGCGCTCAGGCTGCCCAGCGAGCCATCAATCATCGCGCCATAGGCCGTCCGCACCGCGCCCCAGGCCCCATCGATCACGACCGCGAACCCGGCCGCGCGCACCAGAAAATACACAATCACGAGGCCCGCCACGGCAATGCCCAGCCGCGTCAGGCTGAGCACGCGCGGCGAAGGCGCGCCCCCCGGCCGGAAGCGCGCCCACAACCGCGGCGCAAAGGCATACAGCCCGCCGGCCGCCAGTGCAATCACCAGCGCGATGATGAGCCGCGCCCAGCCGCCGGGCGCCATGCGCCCCAGCGTGGCCTGGAACTCTCGGAGAACAGCCAGGTCCGTCAGGGCAATGATCAGCCCGCCCACCGCCAGCGCCGTGACAAAGGCCAGCGCCGGCACCTGAAGCGCCTCGAACGCCTGCCGCCAACTGAACTGGCGCTTGGCCCGCACCGGGGCCGGCGCCGCGTTTGCCGCGGATTCACTCATTAAAAGACGGCCTCCGCCTTGCGCGCCTGCTTGTCTGGCAGGGGCACGGTGGCTGGGTCTACGCCGGCCATGAGCAGGCCCAGGTATTCCTTAGTGGCGATCTCGGCATCGACGATGGCGACGATGCGGCCGCGGTACATCACAGCAATGCGGTCCGACAGCGCTAGGATCTCATCCAACTCGGACGAGATCAGCAGCACCGCCAGCCCGTTGTTGCGCTTCTCGACAATGCGGGCGTGGATGTATTCAATCGAGCCAACGTCCAGCCCGCGGGTGGGCTGCGACGCCACCAACAGCTTGGCGGGACGCGAGAATTCGCGGGCGATGATGACCTTCTGCTGGTTGCCGCCCGAGAGCGACCCGGCCGGCGTGTCGATGCCGGGCGTGCGCACATCGAACTGCTGCACGCGCTGGGCGGCGGCAGCGTCGATGGCCTCATCCTGCAGCACCACCCCGCGCGCAAACGGCGCCAGGTAGTAGGTGGACAGCACCATGTTGTCGCGGATGGGGTAGGGCAGCACCAGGCCATCACGCTGGCGGTCCTCGGGCACGTGCGCCACGCCCAACTCCGTCACCTCGCGTGGAGAAGCGCGTGTGGTCTCAAACTGACCCACGTGGATGCGCCCGGTCAGCACCGGCCGCATCCCGGTCACGGCCTCCACCAACTCGGTCTGGCCGTTGCCCTGCACCCCGGCCACCCCCAGCACCTCGCCCGCATGCACTTCCAGCGAGACATTGTCCACCGCCAGGCTGTTGCGCTCGTCGAGCACTTCCAGGTTTTCGATCCGCAGCACCACCTCGCCCGGCTGGGCGGCGGCCTTCTGCACTTCCAGCGCCACCTCGCGCCCCACCATCATCGCGGCCAACTTGTGCTCAGTGGTCTCCGCCGGGCGGGTGCCGCCCACCACCGCGCCCAGACGCAACACGGTGATGCGGTCGGCAATCGCCATGACTTCTTTCAATTTGTGGGTGATGAAGATGATGGACTTGCCCTTGTCCACCAGGGAGCGAATGATCTTGAACAGCTCGGTCACTTCCTGGGGCGTCAGCACAGCCGTGGGCTCGTCCAGGATAAGGATATCGGCGTTGCGGAACAGCAGCTTGATGATCTCCACCCGCTGCTGAATGCCGACGGCCAGATCCTTGACGTGGGCCTCGGGGTCAACGGCCAGGCCGTACTGCTCCGAGATCTCGCGGATGCGGGCGGCGGCGCCTTTCCGGTCGAGGAAAGCACCGGCTTGGAGCATTTCCTCCCCCAGCATGACGTTTTCGGTAACGGTGAGCACGGGCACCAGCATGAAGTGCTGATGGACCATGCCAATGCCGGCGGCGATGGCGTCGTTGGGGCTGGTGACCCGGATGGGTTGGCCGCGCACCAGCACCTCGCCCTCGTCCGGCTGATACAGCCCGTAGAGGATGTTCATCAAAGTGCTCTTGCCGGCCCCGTTCTCGCCCAGCAGCGCATGGATCTCGCTTGGTTCCAGGCTCAACGACACACGGTCATTAGCCAGCACGCCGGGGAAACGCTTGGTGATACCGCGAAGTTCCAGGATGGGTGTCATGCGGTTCGTTTAGGGTTGGAAAGTTGGGGACAATATACCACCGGGCACAAGGGAAGGCAATTTAAGCACAACGGCGGCGTGCCCAGACAGGCACGCCGCCGTCGTTATCGTTGGGGCTAAAGCGCAGGCTTTACGGCAGGGTGGCGATGTTGCCGGCGATGATGTCGGCGCGAATCGCTTCCAACTCAGTCTGTACTTCAGCGGGCACCATCGAGCTCAGGCCGTAGAACGGGGCGATGTCAACGCCGCCGCTCTCCAGGTTGGCCACGTGTGTGCCGCCCGTGAAGGAGCCGTCGTCAATCGCGCGTACCGCGTCGAGCACGGTCACGTCCAGCTTCTTGAGCACGCTGGTCAGGATGATATCGGTGTAGTCCGGGTTGGTGATGGTGCCGTCCACGTCTACCCAGATGACGTAGGCGTTGCCGCGCTCCTGCACGGCCGCCAGGGTGCCCAGGCCCACCGGACCGGCCACGGGCAGGATGATGTCGGCGCCTTCGTCCATCAGCGTCTCGGCCATGCGGCGGCCGTCGTCGGTGCTCTCAAAGTTGCCGGTGAACAAGCCGCCCTCGCGGTCGGCCGGGTCCCAGCCCAGCACCTGCACGTCATCGCCGTGCACTTCATTGTAGTGCGCCACGCCCAGGGCAAAGCCGTCCATGAAGTCCACCACCGGCGGGATGTTGATGCCGCCGTAGGTGCCCACGATGCCGGTCTGGGTGGCGGAAGCGGCGGCGTAGCCCGCCATGAAGGCGGCTTCGCTCACGGCATAAACCTGGCCAATGACATTGTCGAAGGGTGGGTCATAGGCAAAGTCGAGGATGATGAACTTCTGATCGGGGTTGGCGGTCGCGGCGGCCGAGGTGGCATCGCCGAATAGGAAGCCGACCGTGACGATCAGGTCGCAGTTGGACTGCAGGAATTCGTTGATGTTCTTCTCGTAGTCGGTCTGCTGCTGCGACTCGAGCACGGTGCCTTCCCAGCCATACTCGCTCTGGGCTTGCTGCACGCCGCTGTAGGCCAACTGATTGAACGACTTGTCGTCCACGCCGCCCACGTCGGTCACCTGGCACACCTTCTTGGCGGGCACAGCCGTGGCCGGCACCGCGGTGGGGGCTGGGGTGGCGGTGGGCGGGGCCACGGTGGCCGGGGTGCACGCGGCCAGGACAAGCGACACAAACACCAGGCCGGTGACAAGCTTAAACAAAGTCTTCTTCATCTTCTCCTCCAAGAGAATGGGGTTTGCAGGTCTATGTGGTTTCGGCAGCACTGTTGAGTGAGGGTGACCGGTCACCTCCTTATGCATCAAATCAGTGTCAGCGGTCCAAATTCTGGGGTCAAGCCAATTCACCTGCGAATGCCGTCGGATGGTGGATGCCTCGATTATAACGCAAAGCACCGGCTACACAAGACCGGCAGAAAGTAGTGTGATCACCCTGGAATATTATGTCGCGCCAAGCGCCGCCACCTCGGCGCGCGTGGGCAGCGCCGGAATCACTCCCAGCCGGGTAACGGCCAGCGCCCCCGCGTGTGTCGCGAACCGTACGGCGTCAAGCAGGGGTTGCCCTTCCGCCAGCGCTACCCCCAACGCGCAAGTGAAGGCGTCGCCCGCGCCTGTGGTATCCACCACAGGCACCGAAACGCCGGGGACATGCTGCGTGGCGCCGTCCGCCGTCACCACGAGTGCGCCGCGGCTGCCCCGCGTCACCACCACTTGCCGCACGCCCCGCCGCTGGAGGGCATGGGCCAATTCCACGGTCTCAGCGGGGTCGTCCGGCGCCAATCCAGAGAGAATGCGCAGTTCGCTCTCGTTGGGCGTGAGCACATCCACCGCGCCCAGCAGATCATCGCTCAGAGGCTGTGCCGGGGCAGGATTGAGAATGGACGTCACCCCATGCTCTCTGGCCAGCACCATCGCGCGCGCGGCGGTGGCGGGGTTGATCTCCAGCACCGTGAGCACAGCCTGGCTGCCGGCAATCAGGTCTTCCGCGGCGTCCACATCGGCTGGGGAGAGCAGGTGGTTAGCGCCCATGTCGAGCACAATGTGATTCTCGCCCGCCGCGTTGAGGGTAATAAAGCCAACGCCCGTGTTGCGCTCGGCGGTGCGTCGCAGGTGCGTCGTGCCCACGCCCTCACGCTGGTAGAGGTCCACCGCCACATCGCCGAACAGGTCCTGGCCGATGACGGCCACCAGATGGCTCTCGGCGCCCAGCCGCGCCGCGCCCACGGCCTGGTTGGAGCCTTTGCCCCCCGGCCCCATGTCGAAATCCGACCCGATCAGGGTCTCACCCGCCACCGGGAATCGCGGCGCGCGGAGCGTCAGGCCCACGGCGAAGGAACCGACAACTGTGATCTTAGGACGAGCCAACGCTTTTCTCCAATGGGTACGAGGCGTCGCAGGGCAACCCAGGTCGCTGTGCCCCTTATACCCTTCAGACCCTTTATGCCCTTTCAGTTAGCGCGCCCACGCCTCCAGCATGTACTCATAGAACGCCGCCTTGTCCACCGTCTCCAGCGCCTGGATTTTCTTGCCGCCCGGCTGCACCAGGGTGCGCCCCTGGCTAAGGCCGGTGGGGACGATGACGGTCTCATACTCGCGCAGGGTGAAGAGGTCGGGGCGGCCCAGGTAGGCGGTGGTGAGCACGTCCCAGAAGAAATAGTCCTGATGGGTGACGAGGGCGTAGCACTGGCCCGCGAAATCGGAGAGCGGATAGCGCCGGTTGCGGGCGATGGTGCGCACAAACTCCGCCGTCACTGGTACGTTGTTGGTGATGTCCAGCGGGCAGATGATCAGGGGAATATCGGTCTGCCAGATTTGGTGGGCGGCCGGCGGGTCCCAATAGACGTTCCACTCCGCGGTGAGGTCCTGGCCGCCTTCGAGGATGGGGTCCACATTGCCAGGGACGTTCAGCGCGCCGCCCATCCACAGAATTTCCTTGATCTTCGGCTGAATGCCAGGGTCAAGATCGAGCGCGGCGGCCACGGTAGTCAGAGGGCCAGTGACCAACAGCGTGACCGGCTCGGGCGCCTCGCGCAGCACGCGGGCCATAAAGACCTGCCCGGTTTCGGCGGCCAGCGGCGTGCGCGGCTCGCCGTGCTCGTTCAGGATCGGGAAGTTGTCAATCGTGAAGGCGTCGCGGCGGAAGATGCGGGGGAAGGGGTTGAGGCCGCGCACGGTGCTCTCGGCCACCGGCACGTCAGTGCGGCCCATCAGGTCCAGGATTTTGCGGGTGGCACTGACGGCCGGCTGGATATAGCAGTCGGCCGGGGTGACGACAATGCCCAGCAGGCGGACGTGCTCCATCGTGAGCAACAACACGGTGGACAGGTAGTCGTCCACCCCGCCGTCGTGATCCATCAACACAAGTTTGTCGGTCATGCGCCCTTGTCCTGTGCGAAAGATGAGAGGCCGGCATTATAGCGTCAGTTGCGGACGAGGCGGTAGATGCCGCCACCGCTCAGGTCCGTGAGGTAAAGCTCGCCAGCCTCGTCCTCGCCGAACGAGCTGAGCGTAAAGCCGGTCTGCGCCCAGGTAATCACCTGCCGCCCGCCCTCGCCCGGCAGGAGCGCCCAGATCGTGCCCGCGCACACATCACCGTAGAAGTACACCCCATTCAACTCCGGTAAGCTCGGGCCGCGATAGACGTAGCCGCCTGTCACCGAGCAGCCGCCCGTGGCGGACTGCGCGTACTCGGCAATCGGCTCCACCAACGCCTCCCCTACCGGCGGTTGGCCCTCGAAGGCGTGCAGCCCTTCAAAGTAGTCCCAGCCATAGTTGAGGCCCCCGGTGCCTGCGGGCTGGAAATTCACTTCCTCGTAGGCGTTCTGCCCCACATCGGCAATGTACAGGTCGCCGGTGAGCCGGTCAAAGCTCCAGCGCCACGGGTTGCGCAGGCCCCAGGCCCAAATCTCCCACCGGGCGTCGTCGCGCCCCACGAATGGATTGTCCGGCGGCACGCTGTACGGCGCCTCGTCGCCGCTGATGTCCAGCCGCAGCATCTTGCCCAGCAGCGTGTTCAGGTTCTGAGCGCGGCCCTCCGGGTCGCCACCCGAACCGCCATCGCCCAGGCCGATGTACAAGTGGCCGTCCGGCCCGAAGCCAATGCCGCCGCCGTTGTGGTTGGGGTACGGCTGATCGACCGCCAGCACCGTGACACAGCTTTGGGCCTCGGCCACGTTCGGGTCTGCTTCCGACACCTGGCAGCGCTCAATCTGCGAATCGCCAGCCGCGTCGGTAAAGGAGATAAAGAACTCGCCATTCTCAGCGTAGTCCGGGTGAAAGGCCAGGCCCAATAGCCCGCGTTCATAGGCGAGGCTGATCTTTCCGGCGATGTTCAGGAAGGGTGTTGGCAGGGTCTGACCATCCTGGACCACGTGGATGCCGCCGGTCTGCTCCACCACGAACAGCCGGCCGCTGCCGTCCCCGGCGTGCGTCACCAGCAAGGGCTGAGAGAATCCGTCCGCGACAAGCGTAAACGAGTAGGCGGCTGGGTCGGGCGGGAGTGCGGGCAGGTCGCTGGGTGGCGGCGTTAGCGTGGGTTCAATCGGCGCAGTCGCAGGCACGTCGGTTGGGGGCGTGTGTGTGGGCGGAACAGGGCTTGGGGCCGGCTCGGTGGGGGGCAACTGCGTCGGCGCGGCGGTGGGCCGCTGGGTGGCGGCCGGCGGCGCGGTGGGCGTCGCCGTGGCAGTGGTGCAGGCCGCAAGCACAGTGCTCAAAAGGACCAGCAGGCGGACAGTCTTGTTCATAGGATTTTTCTCCGATACAGAATCACCAGCATCAGCGCGGCTTCGGTGGAGAAGGCCAGGCTGTTCGCCAGCGCCAGCCCCGCAAAGCCCATCACCTCGCTGAGCACCACGCCCAGCCCGACGTAAAGCCCGAGAGTGACCGCCGCCAGCCAGAGCGGGGTGCGCGCGTCCTGGTGAGCATAGAAGGTGCGAGCGGCCACGTCCACCAGCGAGTGGCCCAACAATCCCACCAGGAACATGCGTGAAGCCAGGATCACCAGTTCCGAGTCATCCGCCGTGAAAGCCCGGCCCTCAAAGACGAGCCGGATGGCTGGCCGCACCAGCACCAGACTGAGCAAGGTGAGCGGAACGAGTACAACTACCAGCACCCCCACCGCCCGCCGCAGCAGCCGGCGCAGGCCGTCCCGGTCGCCGCGCGCCACCTGCTCGGAGAGCGTGGGCAAAAGCGCCGTGCCCGCCGCCGTGCCGATGACGGTTTCCGGCAACTGCATGATGAGCCAGCCATACGCCAGCGCCGACACTGCGCCCGCGCCCAGGTGCGAGGCCAGGTTGTCGTTGGCGATGAAGATGAGGTTGAGCAGGCCCAGGGTGAGGATGCGCGGCCCCATCAGGCGCAGCACGCGCCGCACCGCTGGGTCCTGCACCGTCAGTTGGGGCGTCCAGCGGAATTGATACCGGATCAGGCCCGGCACCTGAATGGCGAGGTGCAGCGCCGCGCCCAAAATGACGCCGTAGGCCAGGCCGTGAATGCCCAGCGCCGGGCTGAGGACCGTCACCCCGACGATCTGGCCCACGTTGTAGAGCACCGGCGCGATGGCGGGCAGCAGGAAGTGCTGGTTCGATTGCAGCGCCCCCATCGTCAGGCCGCTGATGGAGAAGAGCAGGGTGGCGATCAGGTTGATGCGCATCAACTCGGCGACCAGTTCCTGCTGGGGCAGTTCGAAGCCCGGCGCGACGATGGACTGCACGAAGAACAGCGGGTTGACCGCCAGGAGCGCCGCGCCGGCCGCGGTGACGACAAATGCCAGGTTGGCGACGAGCGAGAAAAGCCGCCACGCCGCCGGCCGCCCCTCGCGGCCGAGCGTCTCGGTGAGCACCGGGATAAAGGCCATCGCCAGCGCCCCGCCGGAGATGAGGGCAAAGAGCAGGTCAGGCAGGTTGTTGGCGGTGTTGTAAGCGTCGAGGACGGGGTCGAGGCCAAAGTAGCGCGCGACGAGGATCTGGCGCGCCAGGGCCACGAGCTTGTCCACGCCGAAGAAGGCGCCGACGAGGAGCGAGGCGTTGAGCACCCGGCGCGCTTCGGCCGGCAGGCGAGCGAGGATCATGGCAATGGTTCCAACCACAGCCGGGTGGCCGCATTCGCGCAGGCGCACGCCTCAACCATCTGGTCACCGCGGGTGAGACTGCCGTAGTACACGCCGCCGCCAAAGTGCGCCGTCCAGCCGCTGAGTATGAACGGGGCATAGCCGTCGGCGGGCACCCACTCGCCATTGTACTTGCGGGCCAGGTGCAGGTGCGCGGCCGTGGCGCGCCCGCCCTCGCAGCTTGGGTGGCCCAGCCGGTCACCAGCGCGCACGGCAGCGCCCGCCGCGATACGATCCGCCGTCGCGACGTGCAGATAGAGCACCGTCCAGCCCTCGCCTACGTCCAGTTCCACAATACCGGCCTCGCTCACGGTCACGACCCCATCGCGCACCGCCGTCACCCACTCAGGCGAGGCCGCACAGCCCGGCCGCTCCGCGGGCGGGCCAAAGTCCAGCGCCGCCCACGGCAGGGTGCGGCCCCAGGGAGCATGCGGCCCGCCGGTAAAGGCCCATCGCCGGCCCGGCTCGAAGGGCAGTTGCATTTCGGGCTGGGTCAAGCCGCCGGGAATCAGGGCCGAGTCGGCCCACGCCCACGGATCACCAAACAATCGAGTGTAGGTCGCCATCAGGCCGTCCGCGCTGACAGCGCGGCTAAAGCCCTCGGTACGGTACATCAAGCCCAGCAAGCGGCCCACCGCAAAACTGCCGGCGTTCAGCCGGCCGTCGGCCGCGCGAAAGGCGCCATCCGCCAGCGAAAAGCTCAGGGCGATGCCGCCGCGCCAGCCATAGTAGCCGTAGTTGAGTTGATTGCCGGCCCAGCCCAGTTGGTGCGAGAGCCCTGGCTCCAGCGAGGGCGCGTCTACGCCCAGCGCGTGTTCGCGCACATACGCCTCGGCATTGGGGTTGGAGAGCGCGCCCGACTGGTATTCGAGCAGTGCCAACAGCAATTGCGGGTGCAGTGAGTAGCGCCGCGCGGCGTCGAGGACAATCTGCCAGCCGGGCTGTGGCGGCAAGGTATCGGTGACCACCTCGGTATAGCCGGCCAGGAAACCCGGCTGCGACAGCACAAAGCCGCGCACATCAAAGGCCGCCGCGCTGGGTGAATAAATTGCCTCGCCATCCGGCAGCAGCTTGACGCCGTAGCCCCCGGTGTGGGCATTTGCCGGCAAGGTAAGCCACGGGCCTGCGCCAATCGTTTGGGTGAGGGGCAAGCCAGGGTTGTCGCGCAGCAGCGCCGCTGGCTCCACCCGGAAGCGCAGCGCCAGCGCAGGCAGGGTGTCTCCCGGCTGAACGGCATACAACCCCGGCGGATCGGTGGGCGGCGGGGCAAAGGTGGGGGCGGGCGTTGCGCCGGGGGGCGTATCCACCGGCGGGGGCGTCTCGGCGATGGGCGTGATCGGACCGATGTCGGTGGGCAGGACCTCCAGGGGCGCGGCCGTGGGCGTGCCGGGCAGGGGCGTGGGCGTATAGGCGGCGATGACAGTGGCGGCCCAGTTGAGGGTTGCGAAGGCAGCCGTGGCCTCAGCGGAGCGGTCGGCCGGCGCGATGGTCGTGCAGGCCAGCGCCCCGGCGCTCAGGCCCGCGACAACACAAAGCAAAGCCCGCCTGCGCGGGCTCCAGCCTCGATCAATGCGCTTGGGAATCGTCTTAGTCACTCAATCAGCAACGGACCACGTCCCGCGATCCCGAAACCGCGGGACGCGGGATCCGGGACAACACGCACCACCGTTCACGGCGCCAATCCCATCTCTTGCAGGGCCACCGCCGCCAGTTGGAAGTTGGGATTGCGAGCCAGGGCCGTCCGGAAGTCTTCAGCCGCGGGCGTAAAGTCGCCGATGGCGCGATAGGCGAGGCCGCGCCAATAGTAGGCTTCTTCCAGGCCGGGCACGGTGTTGACGCTGTCTATCGCAAAGGTCGCCAACTCGATCACGTCCTGATAGCGCGACAGATAGTAATAAGACGTGTATGGGCCGAACTGGTACCACAGCATGCGGTAGGGCAGCCCAATCTGGCGCGACTGGTCGAAAGCCGCCGCGGCCCCGGCGTAATCCTGCAAGTAGAACAAGTTCGTCCCGACGTTGAACCAGGCGAAGGCGGCCGCCTCGCCGGTGCTGCCAGCCGCCTCCTGCTGGGCGCGGGCCAGGGCGGCGCGATAGTTGGCGTCCAGGTCGGCGGCCTCACCCAACAGCGCGCGGACCTTGGCATCATGCTCGGGCCCAAGCGGGAAGAAGACGACATAGATGTAGTTGAAGGCCCGCCAGTCGCGCACCACATCGGCGTAGCTCATGGTGATGTTGGGGCCGCGAAAGGAGTCCTGCAGGATGAAGACTTCACGCTCGTCGTCGTAGCCCACAAAGACCGAGTAGTGGCCGAACCAATCGCTGCACCGCTCTCCCTGCTGGCAGGTGAAGCCTTTCTCCACCAGCACTGGGTAACCCGCCGCGATGAAGCGCCGCAGGGTATCCACATCGCCGTTGGAGCGAATGTAGGCATCATAGCCTTGGGTCAGCGCGTATTCGTATAGTTCGCGGGGCGACACGTTCTTGTCGTCCTGCACCGGCTTGAGCTTGGCGGCGGCCTGGCGCTGCTCGCCCGCCCAGCCCCAGTAGCTGAGGTTGATAGACAAGGAAGCGGGGCCGCAGTTGTTAAATAGCTGATACTCGTGCTTGAAGCCCGTCAGGGTCACCGCGCCCGGCAGGGCCGTGGGCGAGGCAGTTGGGGTGGCGGTGGGGGCCGGAGTGGAGGTGGGGCCCGGCTCGGTGGCGGTCGCGGTGGGCGTGGCGCTGGCCGTGGCCGTGGGGGGGAAGGTGGGCGCGGCGGCCAGGATGACGGGCGTGGGCAGCACACTCTCCTGCGGATCCACCAGATTGACCAGGGAGGACCAGCTTTCCTGCACACGGAAGCGGACGCTGGAGTTGTGCTCATAGAGGTAGGTCGCGGCGACCAACCCGACCAGCGCCAACGCGCCCACGCTCAACGCCAGGTAAGGCCACGGCGACCGTAACAGCCGCCGCGCGAATTTGAGCTCCATAGAGGAAGATTATACCAGCGGGGGAGGGCCGCTAATGAAATGTTAAAGCTTTTGTCACGAATTTCACGAACCGGGCCAGGGACGGCGGCAGTTGATCAACGATCAAGGTAGCGCGACTCCTCGATCTGTTTCCGCAGCCGTTCCTCCTCGCTCATCTCGGCCGGGGCTGGGCCGGACTTCGCCTGCTGCAACTCGGCGGCCTCGGCGGCGCGCAATTGATCCAACGGCAGGGCGCGGACCAGGCTCCACTTGCCGCAGTGATCGCAGCGGTCGAACTTCCCCAGACCGACATTAAGGCCCCACCAGTGGCGCGAGAACGGCCGCCCGCACTTGGGGCAGATGGTCCCGCCCATCACCCCGTAGCGGCGCTGTGCGCCCAGGGGCACAGGGTTCTTCTTGCCCTGCCGGATTTGGAGCACTGACAGGCCCAGGCCCAGGATCAGCACCACCCCCAAGAGGCCGAACATGGGCACCATGATGTCCCGCGCCGCCTGCCAACTCTCCGCCGCGGTGACGAACTCAAAGCGGCGCTCGTTGGAAAGCAACACGCTGCCGGCGGCAGTTTCACCTTCGGCCGTGAAGGTGTGCCAGCCGGGGGCATAGTCGTCGGTGTCGAAGTCCACGCGGAAGGGCGCCTCGGCGTCCACGCCCAAAGCCTCGCCGTCAATCTTAAAAGTCACCTGGACCAGATCGGCGGGACCGGTAGCTTCCGCGCGGAAGGAACCCTGAATCTGGCTGCCGCCGGAATAGCCGATGTTGCGGCGGATAAAGAGTTCCAGTTCCTGCCCGTCCTGCGCCAGGGCAGCGCCCACTGGCAGCAAGCACACAATCGTGATAAGAAACCAACTTCGTACTGATCGCATATCCCATGCTTTCGTATCAATCCATGTCATGGATAACTCGGGTTCACCATAGCGACTGGCGATTGGCGTACGTATCGTAGCGCGGGCGCTTCACGCCCCGCGACGGCGGCTGCTGTTGCCGCCGAACCCGGCTGGACATGGCGGGCATACACCATCTAGGAATTAACTCTGAAGAGTCAGTGCCATGCCCTCCGGCCTGTCCGTCTGCTCCGTGTACTGAATCTACTTCCACTTCGTTAAAATCGTCTCGCGCTGGAAGAGACGCGCCCCCACGTACACCAACCCGATGTCGGCGACCACCAGGACGACGGCGGCGATGAGCATAAAGGTCAGGTTGAGGACGATAACGCCCGCGATCTGCGCGAAAAGAATCACCATTAGCGGCACGATGACGACGGCCGCCAACTGCTCAGCCACGCGCGGGTCGCTCACGCGCGACGAGACCATGACGGCAAAGTTCACGGACATGACCGCCATCAGCGGCCCCAGGACGAACACCGCCGTCAGCCAGGTGGGGCTGACCAGGCGGCCCCAGGCGCCCGCGCTGGCCCCCACCAGCGGAGCCAGGAGCAGGAAGAGCAGAAAGGCCCCCCACGTGGCGGCCACGGCCGGAATGGCGGCGGCCAGGCTCTTAGCCGTCAGCAGCTCCACGGTGCTGATGGGCGTGGCCAACAGGGGCTCCAGGCTGCGGGTGGTCTTTTCGCCGACAATGCTATAGGCCGCAATGGAAACGGGGATGATGAGCGGCATCATCATGAACAGGAGCAGGAATTGGTTGAGAATGAAGAACTGCAAGCACTCAGCCGCCGGAATGTCCCCGCAGACCTCGAAGAACGAAGGCGGCAGATCAGAGATGTCGCCCGCGTCCGCGTCCATGTTGCGCGTGGAAAAGAGGACGATGAGGGGCAGGGCCGTGAAGAGCAGCGGCAGCAGCGCCACCGTGAACAAGACCAGGCGGTTCTTGAAGACTTCGGCCCACTCTTTGCCAATGACGGTGCGTATGCGAAGGGTGTTCATAATCTCACATTATGTCAATGTTACACGTGAAACATTAGCCAGCCGATTCGATCATCCTCAGGTATACGTCTTCCAAGGAATGCCGCAACTCGCCCACAAACTGAATCTCCGCGCCTGCCCCCACCAGGGCACGGATGAGCGCCGGGTTGTGCTGTTCGGGGTCGTCTAGCGTGATGACGAGCTTGTTGTCCACGGCCTGTGCTTCGGTCACGAACGGCAGCGCCCGGGCCGTGCCCGATAGGCCGTCGGCCGGGCCGGCCAGGTGCACCACCACCCGCCGCCCAAACAACTGCCGCCGGATGCTGGCGGGCGAGTCCACCGTGATGAGGCGAGTCTTAAAGATGGCGATGCGGTCACACAGCCGGTCGGCCTCGTCGAGGTTGTGCGTGCAGATGAAGATCGTCCGTCCCTGGCCCTTCAGTTCCTCGATAAAGTCACGCACCAGCTTGGCGGCTTCCGGGTCCAACCCGCTGGTCGGCTCATCCAGGAACAGGATCCGCGGCTCGTGCAGCAGCGCTCGCGCCAGCGCCAGCTTCTGGCGCATGCCTTTGGAGAAACTGCCCACCTCATCCAGCCGCCGTTCCCACAGCCCCAGCATCTGCAAATACTTGCGGACCTGGCCTTCGACATCGCTAACGCCATACAGCTTGGCATAGAGTGTCAGGTTGCGCTCCGCGCTGAGGCGGTCATACATCCCCGGCGTTTCAGTCAGCAGCCCCACCATCTGCCGGATGGCAGCATCGTCGCGGCCCACTTGCAGTTGGCCCAGGGTGGCGCTGCCAGCGGTGGGGCCGATAAGCGTGGTCAGCATCCGGACCGTGGTGGTCTTGCCGGCGCCGTTAGGCCCCAGGAAACCGAAGACCTCGCCCTCGGCCACGTCCAGGGTCAGCCGGTCAACAGCGGTGAGCGCCTTGTCGCCCTGGCCAAAGGTCTTCGTCAGTTGCTCCGCGTGGATCATTGGTACCTCGTCTTGTCAAGCGCCTCGGCCGTGACCTTGGGCGGCGCAATGCTCGGGGCCTGCGGCTCCGGCAACGGCTCCGGCGGTGCGCCGTCCACCGCCAGGGGCGCCAATGGCTCGCCGCCGCGCAGGGCCCAGATGATGGCGAGACTGAAGAGGGCCGTTACCAACAGCGCGGCTTCGGCCCAATAGGGGCCGGCCGTGCCGTTAACATATACGGCCATGGCATTGAGGAAGGTGTGCCACAGCATGGCCGCCAACAGCCACAGGATATTCCGGCGGCGGAATACCTGCAACACCATCACTGCCGCTGAGAGATGAAATGTCATCGCGAAGACTCGTTCCAGCGCGCCCAGCAAGGGGGTATACCAGGGCACGCCTAGCGCCGCCGCCATCTGTTGCTGCAGTTCAGCCAACTGCTCGGGCGTGAGTGGCAGGGTCGTCAGGTCGGTGTTGGATAGGACCACGATGTTGATGGCGCCCAGCGCCACCAGCACCCCAATGATGATGGCCTCCACCCCGCCGTGACCGGCCCCGAACATGAGCGCCTCGCGCCACGAGCGCGCCGACCTGATCCACCAGCGATAGACGACGTAGCGGGCAGTTTCCTCGCACAGCCCAGCCGTGAACCCGAGCAGGACGGCGCTGAAGAGCAGGCGATAGTTCTCTGGCGGCACCGGCAGCACCCCGGCATCAAAGAGCCGGTCCAACCCGGCATTCATCGGCAGGTGAACCACCTGCGAGCCAATGAACGTCGCCGCGCCGATGAAGTACAGTCGCCAGGGCAAGCCCATCCGCCGCGCCAGGAACACACCCAGCAGGATGGGCAGGACAAGCATCAACAGCGGATTCAGGATGTAGCTCGCAATCAGCATCTACAATTCCTGCCGCCGGAAGACCAGCCACGCCCCGGCCAGACTGCCGACAATGAGGCCCGCGCTCACCCACACCGCCGCCCAATGCTGCCCGCCAACCGTCATCACACTGCCCGCCAGGGCAATCAGATGCCCCGGCAGGTAGCGGCCCACTTGCGGCACCACCCCCGGCACTGCCAGGAGGATGAGCAGGGCGAAGGCCAGCCCGCCCGCCGCGGCTGGTGTGCGCATCAGCACGCTGCACAACATCGTCAAAGCAATATAGACCATTAGGTACAACAGCACCAGCCCGTTCAGAACCAGCCAGCGGCCCAGATCCAACGGCTCGAAGAGCAGGTAGGTGTAGTAGTAGGCGCCAGCCCCTGCCAGGGCCAACCCCACGGCGAAGGTAACCAGCAGCGCGCCGAACTTGGCGCCCAGAAAAACCCCGCGCGGCAAGGGCTTGACCAGCATCATGGCGGCCGTGCCGCGCTCCTTCTCCTGCGCCACGCTCCCCATCGCCAGCAGCAGGGCCAGGATGACGCCAAACTGGCTCATGTTTTCAAGATATTGCGCCACGGCATCATTGACCGTGGGCGGCGGGATCAGCCCCGCAAAGGCCTCGGCCTCCGGGAACATGCCCAGCAGCTCGGGTGTGTAGCGCGCCAACAGCGGTGAGAGCAGCCCAAACAGGATCAGCACCGCCGCCAGCACCAGCATCCGGCGGGTGCGCCACTGCTCCAGTAGCTCTTTACGCAACGCAACCATGAAGGTCATCATAGTCGAATTCCTTGACCGGTCCCTGACGGGCGCCGGCACATCAGCCTGGCGCTCAATCACGGGCTGCCGTTCACAAGCCGCAGAAACACATCTTCCAGCGACGGCCGCAGCATTTCGTAGCGTGCCAGCACCAACCCGGCTTGTACGGCCGAGGGCAGCAGCGCCGCGCCCGCGGCGGCCACATCGCTCACCATAAAGCGCGCCACCGGTCCGCTGAGGGTGAGGCCGTCCACAAACGGCAGTGGCCGCTGCGCCTCTGCCCATTCGGCTAGCGCGGCCTCCGCACCCGGCTGAATCTCGAACTCAAAGAGCGGCAGCGCATACTGCGCGAGCAGTGCCTCGCGTGAGTCATGGGCCACCAGCCGCCCACGCGCCAGGATGCCCACGGTGTCGCACACCCGCTCGACATCCGCCAGGATGTGGGTAGACATAAACACGGTTGTTTGGCCGCGTAGCCGCTCGATGAGGTCGAGCACCTCCTTGCGGCCAGCCGGGTCCAGCGCGCTGACCGGCTCATCCAAAAAGAGCACCGGCGGCCGGGCGATCAGCGCCTGGGCCAGCCCTAGCCGCTGGCGCATCCCCCGCGAGAAGCCCCCGATCCGGCGGCGCGCGGCCTCGGCCAGGCCGACGGTTTGAAGCAACTCACCGATCCGGGCGGCGCGTTCGGCCGCGCTCAAGCCAAACACCTGGCCAACATGGTCCAGGAACTCGCGCGCTGTCATCCAGTTGTAAAACGCCGGCTCCTCTGGCAGATAACCGTAGCGCGTAGCGGCAGCCCCCACCTTCGCCTCCGCGCCCGCCACGGGCACCCCATCCACCCAGGCGCGCCCGGCCGTGGGCGCCGTCAGGCCCGTCAGCAGCCGCAGGGTGGTGGTCTTGCCCGCGCCGTTGGGGCCCAGGAAGCCAAAGACAGTCCCCGGTTGGACGGCCAGGTCCAGCCCATCCAGCGCCGTCACCGCGCCATACACCTTCCTCAGCCCCTCGATGCGAATGGCTGTCATTCTTCGCGTCCCAACATAAAGTAGACAATCGGCCCAATGAAGTTTACGAACAGGATGACCAGCAGCCACACCCACTTCGGGCCGCGCGTGCGCTCGCGCCGCAGCAGGTCCACCAGCGCCGCCACCACCAGCACCAATTGCAGGATGGCAATCGGGATCAGGAAGGGAAGGATTTCCCGGATCTGCTCCATCGCTTACCGCCTTTCCATCTCATGCTCTCGTGCGCGGCGGCGCCGGTTAGTGTCCGTCAGCGGGCGCTTGACAACGACGGTCACCCGCCCGCCGCCGGCCGCCAGGAGGACGTTGACGGCCTCCCAGCCGTCCAACCCCAGCCCATTGAGCTTGGCCTCCACGACTGAGTCCGCAGTCCCAAACACCCCCCCCACCGTGATCACCTTGTATTCCCAGCGTGTCTCAGCGCTCATGTCAGTTCCCCTTGTCACCGCTGCCGGGCACGCCCGCCGTCTTCGCCAGCGCCACCATGCCGCTCAGCCCGCCCAAGTTCATGGTGTCCACCGCCGAGGAGGGCACGATCACCAGGGCGCCCTTCTCCTTAAGCCCCTCAAACAGCATGTTCATGGCCCGCAGGTGGAGCGCCGTGGGGTCGCCGTGGTAGGCCACCGCGGCCTCGGCAAAGCTGGCCGCAATCTGCTTCTCGGACTCGCCCAGGATGACCCGCGCCTGCCGTTCGCGCTCGGCCTGCGCCTGGCGCGACATGGCGTCTTCGAGCTCCTGCGGGATGATGATGTCGCGGATCTCCACACTGTTTACGCTAACACCCCACGGTGTGGTGCGCTCGTCAATGATGTGCTGCAGTTCGTGGTCGAGCACGTCGCGGCCCACCAGGATGTCGGCCAGCATCTTCTTGCCGATGATGTCGCGCAGCGCAGTCTGCGCCGCCCAGGCGATGGCCACCCGGTAGTCCTCCACTTCCAGGGCCGCCTTCTTGGCATCCCACACCACCCAGAACAGCACCGCATCCACGTCCACCGGCACGGTGTCCTGGGTCAGGGTCTTCTCGGCGTTGAAGGGCGTCACCATCACCCGGTGGTCAATCCAGGTCGGAATGGTGTCCAGGATGGGCACGATCCAGAACAGCCCTGGCCCGCGCAGGCCGCGGAACTTGCCAGCGCGCAGCACCACCGCCTTCTCCCACTCATTGGCGATCTTGAGGGCGAAGAGCACATACAGCCCCGGCGCCAGGATGGCGGTCAGCGCCGCTCCAATAACCCAGTCGGGTTGGCGCTGGCCATCCAGCACCAGCGCCACGGCGATGGCGGCCATCACGAAAACGAAGAACACGGCCAGCGACAACCCATTTACCTGCTTCGCGGCGAGCTGGGTTTGTAGATAGCGGGTGGACTTGTTCATGCTAGTTCTCCTCTGTGGCTCGCGCCAGATAAGGCGCCAGCGCTTGCTGCAATTCCTGCGGCGAATATCCCAGCCGGTTAGCTTCACTTACCAGGTCACGCACCAGCCGTTCGAGCTTGTTCCGCCGGATAGCCAGCATTTCGTCTTCGCCGGGGGTGCTGGCCACGAACGTGCCTTCGCCCCGCCGGGTGGAGATGATGCCCTGGGCATCGAGTTCGCGATAGGCATGCGCCACCGTGTTGAAGTTCACCGCCAACTCGATCGACAGCGCCCGCATGGTGGGCAGTTGCTCGCCAGCCTTCAGCCGGCCCGATTGGATAAGCCCGATGATTTGCTGCTCGATCTGGTTGTGAATGGGCACCGGGTCAGCCCGGTCAATCCGTATCTCCATGAACCTGCCTTCAATATTATGCTAGTTATATAGTACACTAGCATTATATGATAGTTGAACCGCGAGTCAATGGATTCTTCCCGACGGCAACCTGACATCGGCGGCCGGTGCATACCCAAATCAAACCGCTCATTGCCCCCCTGTTCTGCACATGGTAGAATTCATCACGGCTCATTTTCAGGCCGCCGATCCGCCACTGCGGGGGTGTGTCGTGTTTAACTTGTTCGGCAGCAAAGACAAGGGGACCAAACCCTTCCTGGTCAACGACCACGGCAACTATAACTTTGCCGACCTGCACAAGATGCCGGAGAGCCAGCTCGTGATGCTGGTGCCCCGGCGGACCTGGCAGCGGCTGCCGGAGTACATCGCCACCTACGAGGCCATCAACCTGGCCGGCCGGTTTGGGGCCGAGCCGGGCGACTACGAGTGGGAGTACGTCGCCAACCCGGAAGCGGTGCGCTGGTGGCGGCGCGCCTCCACCGGTGAAGAGTCCCTGTATGGCATGGCCGTGGCCGTGCATCGGGGCGACCTTGTCGAACTTTATGGCCTGGTGGAGGTAGATGAGAACAGCCCCCATTGGCCCGAGTGCATCCCAGAAGAAGCCGCCAACGCCATGCCCGGCCAGGCCAAGCTGACGTCCCGCAACGACGGCCGCGCCGAGCGCGAGGTCTTGTATGATCTGTACCGTGAGTATTTTCGCAAGAAGGGTATGCTGACCCTGGACACGCCCGGCCAGTTGGCGCTGCGCCGCGGCACCATCCGCGAGGTGGAACGCTTTCGCGATGCCCTGCGCGGGCTGATCGAGCGCGCGGGCAAGGTGCGGCTGCCGTCGGAATCCCGGTGATTGACCGACAGGTCATCTGAAGATGATTCGGTCGTTTGACTGGCGCGATGTTGGCCTGGTCAAGACCCTGGCCGACCGCGGCATCTGTCTCGATTCAGAAACCGGCCTCACCCAAGGCAATCATCCCCTCCAGCACGCCCTGCTGGCGTATCTGATGCCCATGGCCGGCGCGCCCACGCTCATCTGGCGCGCGGACGGCAACCACCAGGCCGCCTTTGGGCAGCTTCGCCACCGGCCGGGCGAAGGCCACGCGCGGGTGCTCTATATCGCGCCCGCGGCCGGCGACCAGGATGCTGGCTGGCAGCACGTCATTGAGCGGCTGGCGGTAGAGGCCGGGGAGCGCCGGGCCCAGAATCTCATCGCTGAGGTCAACGAGAAGAGCCCGGAATTCGAGACCCTGCGCCAAACCGGCTTCGCCATCTACGCCCGCCAGACCCTGTGGAAGCTCGCGCCCGGCGCCCCGCCGCGCCCCGCCGCGCCGCGGGTGCCCCTGCGCCCGGCCACCCGCGCCGACTCGATTGCGGTGAGCACCCTGTACAGCAACGTGGTGCCGCGGCTCGTGCAGCAGGTGGAACCCGGGCCACAGCATATCGAGCGCGGCTATGTTCTCTATGAAGCCGGCGAGTTGGTGGCTTACCTGGACGTGCGCCGCGGGCCGCTGGGCGTATGGGTGGAGCCGTTCCTGCACCCCGAGGCCGACGAGGTTTCGGCGGGCGTGCTGCACACCGGCTTGGAGATGATGGCCCACTCCGAAAAGCCGTTGTACATCTGTGTCCGCCGCTACCAGAACTGGCTGCAGGATGTGGCGGCGGAGGCGGGCTTTGAAGCGGTGAGCGCGCAGGCGGTGATGGTCAAGCGGCTGGCGGTGCGCCTGGCCGAGCCTGTGCTCAAGCCGCTGCCGGTGGTGGAAGGGCAGGTGCCCACGCCCATCACCAGCGCCCAATACCAGAATTTGGCCGACGACCGGCGGGGCTCCGCAAACGCCCGCCCCAGACACTTACCGGACTGGCAACGGACCCATGCAAAGACGAATTACCGACGACCTCGAAGCCTTAATGAGGGTCATCCCCACCCCAATATGTGAGCGCCTGCGGACCCTCAACCGTTCTGACGAACTGCTAGAAGTCATCCTCGACCTGGGCCGGCTGCCAACCGCCCGCTACATCGACGGCGAGGTCGTGCTGGCCGAGACCGAAGTAAGCCACGCCGACCTGGACTATGTTATCACCCGGATCGGCGACTTCGACGCCGACAATCGCGCCGGCATGGAGCGCACCCTGCACCGCATCAGCGGCATCCGCAACCGCCGCGGGCAGGTGGTGGGCCTCACCTGCCGCGTGGGCCGCGCCGTCTACGGCACCATCGAGATCATCGAAGACATCGTCCAGAGCGGCAAGAACATCCTGCTGTTGGGTCGTCCGGGCGTCGGCAAATGCATTACCGGGGACAGCCTGGTACTTACCGACGACGGCCTGCTTTCATTGGCCGAGCTCATACCGGACGGGTTGGTAGACGATGCGTTTGCGCCCATCGAGGGGCGGGCCTATGGCGCGCATGGGCTGGAGTCCGTCTCGCACGCGTACAGCGGTGGCCTATCCCGCACCCTGCGCCTCGCTACACGCCAGGGCTTCACCATCGAGGGAACGCCCGAACATCCCCTTGTGGCGCTCACCGAAGCCGGCGAATTGGCTTTCCGCCGCCTGGATGAACTCAAGCCCGGCGATTATCTCGCCATTCAACGCGGGCAGCAGTGCTTTGGCACGCGCGTCCGCCTGCCGCACTTTGACTTCACCCGGCGCACAAATGCGCACGACACCCGCCTGCCCGAAGAGTTGAATGAAGACCTGGCGCGTTTCTTAGGCTATCTGGTGGCTGAGGGAACGTTGAGCATGGACAACCAGGTGTACTTCAGCCACACCGATCCCGAGATCCAGGCCGACATGGCCGGTCTGACTGAAGGCCTGTTTGGGTTGACCTTGCGCCGGCACCTGTACCACGGCCGCTGGAACGGCAAAGACTTCCGCATCTTCGGCGTGAAGTTTCGCCGCTTCCTGGCTCACCTGGGTCTGCTGCAAGGCACCGCCGCCAGCAAGCAGCTCCCGCCTTGCATCCTGACGGCCCCCAAGTCCATCGTGACCGCCTTCTTGTGCGCCTTATTCGAAGGCGACGGTAGTATCTATGCGCCGGGCCGGATTGAACTGGCATCTGCTTCTCAACAACTCGCAGCGCAATTGCATGTGCTGCTGCTGAATTACGGGATTGTGGGGAACCTCCGCGCCAAGTACAACGCCGACTATGACCGGCATTACTACACGGTTACCCTGTTAGGTGAAGACGTCATCCGCTTCGCAGATGAAATCGGGTTCTTGTCCACCACCAAGCGGGGCAAGTTGGCGCACTATGCCGCTGCCATTCAAGCCAGCGAACGCAACCCGAACCTGGATGTGCTGCCCCACCAAAATGATAGGTTGCGGGCGTTGCGGGCGCGGCTGAGCACAACTTCAGACACGTTTTACCGATTCACCAAGTCTGATAATCGCGCCCCAAGCTATCGCTCGCTCGAAACCATTCTGGCCGAAGCCCGCTCCGTGGCAGACGATCCCGCCTACCAGAGTTTGGTCCGTCTGCGGGACGCGAACTACTTCTTCGATCCGGTGCGTGAAATCGCCGAGGGCGAGGCCTACGTCTACGATCTGACCGTGCCGGGCACGCACTCATTCTTTGCCAATGGCTTCGTGAGCCATAACACGACGATGCTCAGGGAGGCCGCCCGCATCCTGGCCGACAAGAAGCGCGTGGTCATCGTGGACACCTCCAACGAGATCGGCGGCGACGGCGACGTGCCGCACCCCGCCGTGGGCCGCGCCCGCCGCATGCAGGTGGCCCAGCCCTCGCTCCAGCACGAAGTGATGATCGAAGCGGTGGAGAACCACAACCCCGAAGTCATCGTCATCGACGAGATCGGGCGCCAGTTGGAGGCCGAGGCGGCCCGCACCATCGCCGAGCGCGGCGTGCAGCTCATCGGCACCGCCCACGGCAACACCCTCGAAAATATCCTGCTCAATCCCACCCTGGCCGACCTGGTGGGCGGCATCGAAAGCGTCACCCTCTCCGACGAGGAGGCCCGCCGCCGCGGCACGCAGAAGACGGTGCTGGAGCGCCGCTCGCCGCCCACCTTCGATGTCCTGATCGAAATCCAGCAGCGCGAAAACCTGAGCGTCCACAACGACGTGGCCGCCGCGGTCGATTCGTTCCTGCGCGGGCGGCCGGTGCCGCCGGAGCGCCGCTACCGCGATGAGACCGACGAACTGCACATCGAGACCCCGCCGCCCGAGGCCTTGGGCCGCTGGGGGGGCAACGGCCGCGGCGCGCTGGGCCGGTCCGACCGCCCCCGCGAGACGCCGCCACCCGTGGCCCCGGCTTGGGAAGCGCGCGGCCGGGCGCCGGGCGCCCGCGAAGGCCAAGGCGGTTACGCTGGCGAGGCCGAGCGCGGATACGGCGCGCCGCCCTCCACCGCCGGGCTCCAAACCCTTCGCATCTACGCCTACGGGGTGGCCCGCAACCGGCTGGAGCAGGCCGCCAAGCGCATGCGCCTGCCCGCCATCGTCACCGAGGACCTGGATGAAGCCCAGGCCCTGGTGACCCTGAAGGCCTATTACCGTCGCCACCAGAAGATCGTGGGCGACGCGGAGGAGCGCGGCCTGCCCATCTACGTCCTGCGGGCCAATACCGTCAGCCAGATGGAGAACTTCCTCTCCGACCTGTTCAACCTGAGCGAGCCCACCCCCGAAGAGAGCGCCGATCAGGCCCTGGCCGAGACCCAGCAGGCCATCACCGCTGTGCTGGGCGGCACCGCCTCGGTGGACCTGCCGCCGGCCTCGGCCTATGTGCGCCGCTTGCAGCACGAGATGGCGCGCAAGGCCAACCTGATCTCGCACTCCTACGGCAAGGAGCCGCGCCGGCGCGTCCGCATCTTTAGGGATTAGTGGGCTACTTCATCACCTTCGAGGGCCCCGACGGCTCCGGCAAATCCACCCAGATCCAGGGGCTGGCGGAGCACCTGCGCGGGCGCGGGCTCGACGTGCTGCTGACGCGCGAACCTGGCGGCACGGCTATCAGCGAGGAAATTCGCACGCTGCTGCATGACCTTCGGCACGCCGACATGGCGCCGCGCGCCGAGATCCTGCTGTACTCCGCCGCGCGCGCCCAACTCGTCGCTCAGATCATCCGCCCGCACCTGGAGACGGGCGGGTTGGCGCTCAGCGACCGCTATGCCGATAGCACATTGGCCTATCAAGGTTACGGCCACGGCCTGGACCTGGACACCCTGCGCCTGATCACGACCTTTGCCACCGCTGGGCTGCGGCCCAACCTGACCCTGCTATTTGACATTGATGCGGAAGAGGGGCTGCGCCGCCGCCAGCACGGCGGCGTGGAGTGGAACCGGCTGGACGCCTACGACCTGGACTTCCACCGCCGGGTGCGCGCCGGCTACCTTGAACTGGTCAAAACCGAGCCGGAGCGCTGGGTGTGCCTGGACGCCACCCAGGACCGCGACGCCCTGCAAGCCGAGGTGTGCCGGGTAGTGCTGGAGCATTTAGGGATTGAGTGAACTCAATCCCTAATAATCATCATCCATCCCCCCGCCCATGCCACCACCCATGTCGCCGCCCATGCCCTCGCTCAACTCCGGCATGGACTGCTCGATGCTCTCGGGGTCCTCACCCGATTCCAGCCGGCTGGTGATCTCGTCGAACTCGGGCGGCAGGTCCTCGCCCATCTCCGAGCCCATCTTGCGCATGGCGCGCGCCAGCGACTTCGGGTCGTTCTCATCCACGTCGCCAAAGAATGACGGGTCCGACATATCGTCCAGCCGGCGGTCTTCGCTCTTGGCGATGCGGACCTTGTTGATCAGCCGGCTGAGTTGGTCGCTGCCGCACACCGGGCAGGCCACTGGCTTAACCCCATATTCGGCGTAGCTTTGCCGGATGCTCACCCGATTCTTACAGTTTCGGCAACGATAATCGTACAGTGGCATAGTGATAGTCACCTTCCAGGCTAAAGACTTCTCATCAACGGATATAGCGGATTGAATGGATTTTGAGACAATTAATCCATCCGTTTCATCAGTTTCACAGGAACGCCCCACCTGCCTCCATCCTTTCGGGGGTTGTGGGGTCCGTTGACGAAATGACTCTGATAGACGACCTTTGACGAAATCAGCTCGCGACCTATTATAATAGTCGTCCGGCCATTTTCAAGATGCACGACTCTCTCTATCATCCCGATCGCCAGCCCCTGCTGGTCGTCATCTCCGGCCCGTCCGGCGTGGGCAAGGACTCGGTGCTCCAGCGCATGAAGGAGCGCCAACTGCCCTTCCACTTCGTCGTCACCGCCACCACCCGCCCCGCCCGGGCGGGCGAGGAGCACGGCCGCGACTACTTTTTTGTCTCCACCGACGAGTTCGCGGAGATGATCGAGAAGGACGAACTCTTGGAGTATGCCCACGTCTACAACGACTACAAGGGCATCCCCAAGCAGCAGGTGCGTGAAGCGCTGTCCACCGGGCAGGACGTCATCATGCGGCTGGACGTCCAGGGCGCGGCCAAGATCCGCAAGCTCACCAACGGCGGCGCGGCCACGATCTTCCTCACCACCGCCTCCGAGGCCGAGTTGGAGCAGCGCCTGCGCGCCCGCAAAACCGAGACCCCCGAGGGCCTCAACCTCCGCGTCGCCACCGCCCGCAAGGAACTGGAGCGCATGGGCGAGTTCGACTACTGCGTCGTCAACCACGACATGACCCTCGATGACACCGTGGACAAGATCATCGCCATCATCGAAGCCGAGCACAGCCGGGTGAAGCCGCGGCAGGTGAGCCTCTAAGGGCGAAGCCTCTTTGACTTAGCCCGGCCAGCGTAGGTCATCTATGCCCTGGCTATAACGCGACTGCCGCGCAACGACACACAGGATCGCCGGGGGCACTGATCCGCACCCGCTCACACGCCCCGCTGTATTCAGCGGCTCACACATCGGGGTGCCTTTCTCTCTCGTGGCCGCCCGCGATCTTGGACCTGGCCTTAGCCGGCGAAGGCCGGCTTCGTGCTTTTGTTGCCGCGGTTTCTAACCGCCGGACGCCCGGCCAGGGCAACCGGCCACGATTTGGAGATGCGCCCACCGGTCGCTCGCTCTTGCCGCGCGTGCCCGCCTGCCCTACAATCTAATCAGCCGGCGGGACGCAGCCCGGCCGGCCGGAGGCAAGCCCCATGGACATCCGGCCATCCCCCATCGCGGGCACGTGGTATCCCGGAAACCCCCAAATCCTCACCAGCGCGGTGGATGCCTTTCTAGATGCCGCGACGATACTGGAAGATACCCCGCCACCCGCCGACGTGATTGGCCTGCTCGTCCCGCATGCGGGCCTGCGGTACTCTGGGGCGGTGGCCGCCCACGCCTTCCGCGCGGTGCGCGGACTGGCCGTGGACCTCGTCGCCATCACCTGTCCCAGCCACTATCACGCCGATGGGCCGGTGCTCACCAGCGCCCACGAGACTTATGTGACCCCGCTCGGCCAAGTGCCCGTGGACCGGCCCGCGGTGGAGCGCCTGCGCGCCAGCCTGGCCCAGGCCCTGCACCTGCCGCCGGAATCCGCCCTGGTGGAAATCCGCGAGGATCGCGAGCACGCCATTGAGATCGAACTGCCCTTCCTCCAACGCACCCTGGCCCCCGGCTTTCGCTTGCTGCCCATCATGCTGCGCGACCAGGCCGAACCCGTGGCCCACGCCCTCGGCGCCGCCCTGGCCGAGACCCTGCGCGGGCAGCGCGCCCTGGTGATTGCCTCCTCCGACCTCTCCCATCACTATCCCGACGCGCTGGCGCGGCAGCTCGACTCCGCCATGCTGCGGCAGGTCGCCGCCTTCGATCCGGAGGGCGTGCTGGCGGCCAATGCGTCGGGGGAAGGGCAAGCCTGCGGCTATGGCGTCATCGCGGCGACGCTGAAGGCGGCCCGCTCGTTGGGCGCCTCGCGGGCGTGCGTCGTCCGGCAGGCCACCTCCGCCGATGTCAGCGGAGACTATGACCGGGTAGTGGGCTATGGCGCGGCAGTGATGCTGAAATAGATGTTAGAATCCTTGCTATGCCCCCCGGCTTCATCCTGCCCCGCCCCCGCTTCGCCGCCCGCGCGCCGTTGGCGTTAGCCGTCGCGCGCCCCGGGTCACGCCGTTGACGGCGCTGGTCATTGCGCTGGTGGTCATCATCCTGGTGGCCATCAACGCCCTGTACGTCGCGGCCGAGTTCGCCACCGTCGCCGCCCGCAAGGCGCGCCTGCGGCAGATGGCCCACAGCGGCCACCGGGGGGCCCAGCGCCTGCTGCCCACCCTCGACGACAGCCGCAAGCTCGACGACTACATTGCCGCGTGCCAATTGGGCATCACGGCCTCATCGCTGGTGCTGGGCGCCTACGGTCAGGGCCAGGTAGCGACAGCCCTCACGCCGCATCTGGCCGCCCTGGGCCGGCTGGCCCTGCCCGCGGCCCACACGCTCTCGGCTACCGGCGTGCTCCTCGTGCTCACGGTCTTGCAGGTCGTCTTCGGCGAGTTGTTCCCCAAGTCCATCGCCATTCAGTTCCGCGAACGGGTCGCCACGGCAGTGGTCGTGCCCATGCTCTGGTCGGTGGCGCTTTTCCGCCCTTTCATCTGGCTCTTCAACGGCAGCGCCAACTTCGTCCTGCGGCTGTTGGGGCTCCACGCGGCCGGCGGCCACACCCATGTCCACTCGCCGGAGGAAATCGAACTACTGGTCGCCGAGAGCCAGCGCGGCGGCCTGGTGGAGCCGGAAGAGCAGCGCCTGCTGCACAACGCTTTTCGGTTTCAGGATCTGTCGGTCCGGCAGGTTATGGTGCCCCGCACCAGCATGCCCGCCGCGCCCGCCAACAGCAGCGTCCTCAGCCTGATAGACCAGGCGTTGACGACCGGAGCCGACCGCCTGCTCCTGTACCGCGCCTCCATCGACAACATCATCGGCTTTGTGCATCTCAAGGACCTTTTTCGACTGCACCTAAAGCCCACCGGCCAACTGCGCGAGATCATCCGCAGTCTCATTTATGTGCCTGAGAGCCTGCCTGTCCCGGCTCTGTGGCGCGAGCTGGCGGGCCGGCGCGCGCGGCTGGCCGTTGTGCTGGATGAGTATGGCGGCACAGCCGGCGTAGTCACCCTAGAAGACCTGGCCGAGGTCGTCTTCGGCGAAGTGCCGGATGTGTTCGATGAGCAGGTGGCCACCATGCGGGCCGACCGCGAAGGCGTGCTGCGCCTGCGCGGCAACGTCCTCATCGCCGATGTGAACGAGTTCTTCGACCTCAAACTGCCGGAGCAGGCCGCCGACACGCTGGGCGGCCTGATCATGGCCGAGTTGGGCCGCATCCCCGTGGTTGGCGACGAAGTGACGGCTGGCTCGCCCCCGGCCGCCTTGCGCGTGGAAGCCATGCAGGGCCTGGCCGTGGCGGAAGTGGCGCTGCGCCTGGCCGATGGCGCGCCGCTGTTGAACACACGCGGGGGTCTGCTGTGAACCGCCGCTGGCATTTAGGGCTGGTCCTGCCAGCCGCGGGCTTCGTGACTGGCGCCTGGGCGGCCCAGGCATTGCCCAGCCCGGCGAGCCTGATCGTGCCGGGGCTGGTGATTCTAGTATTGGTCCTGCTGAACGGGTTGTATGTGGCGGGCGAGTTCGCCATCATCGGCGTGCGCCGCACCCAACTCGAGCCATTGGCCGAGGCCGGCCACGCCACCGCGCGCCGCATCTTGCACATCCTGGCCGAACCCCGCCGCCAGGACCGCTACATCGCCACCGCCCAACTCGGCATCACCCTGGCCTCGCTGGGGTTGGGCATGTATGGCGAACCGTCGCTGGCCCACTTCCTCGAGCCATATGTGGCGCGCGTGCTGGGCCAGGAAGAAACCGCTTCCGTTGTGCACACACTGAGCTATGTGATGGGTCTGAGCACTCTCACGTACTTGCACATCGTCCTGGGCGAAATGATCCCCAAGTCGCTGGCCCTGAGCGCGCCGGTGCGAACGGCGTTTGGCGTCTTTGGTCCGATGCGGCTGTCGGGCGGCCTCTTGGCGCTGCCGGTGCGGTGGCTCAACGCCATCGGCAACGCCCTGCTTCATCTGTTTCGGGTGCCCCCGGCCGGCCCGCACGCCCATCTGCACTCGGCGGAGGAGTTGGAGATTCTGGTGGACG
>CAZCEC010000046.1:35637-51365 GCA_964497615.1 uncultured Anaerolineales bacterium
GAAAGCGCGGCCCAGGGGATACTGGACCCCGGCGAACGCGACATGGTCCACAGCATCTTTGACTTCGGTGATCTCACCGTGGGCAATGTGATGATCCCCCGGCCGCAAATCCAGGCCATGGCCCTGGACACGCCCCTGCCTGAGGTCTTGGGCCTGGCCGTGAACAGCCCGCATGGCCGCTTCCCAGTCTACGAAAACGACCTGGACAATATCCTGGGCGTGCTCTACTTCCGGGACATCGTCCGCCAGCAGGTGCGCACCAAGGGCCAGTTCGATATGCGCCTGCTGCTGCGGCCGGTGCTGGTGGTGCCCGAACACTATCCCGTTATCAAGGTGCTCACCGCCTTCCGCCACAAGCGCAGCCACTTCGCCGTCGTGATAGACGAATTTGGCGGCACGGTCGGCTTGGTGACCCTGGAAGACCTGGTGGACCACGTCATGGGCGAAGTGGGCGACGAGTTCGGCCCATCAGCCGCCCTCATTCGGTGCCTGCCCGATGGCTCCGTGCAGATTGACGGGCTGACCCACATCGACGAGGTCAACACCATGCTGGGTTTGAACCTGCAGGACAAAAACTACCACACCATCGCCGGCTTTGTGCTCGGCCAATTGGGCCGCATGGCGCGCGTGGGCGACACCGTGGAAGCGGAGGGCATGCGCCTCAAGGTAGAAGCCCTGGACGGACTGCGCATTGCCCGGCTGTCGCTCTTCCACACCAAGCCCCAGCCTAAGCCCTCGGCCGCCTCCGACCAATAGCCATCCCTTTTCTCTTTCTTTATCTCTTTCTCTTTCTTTTTCTTTTTTCCATGTACGCCGACGTCGTCGTCAACGTTCCCGGCCTCACCTCGACCTTTAGCTACGGAATCCCGGCTGCCCTGGCGGGGCAGATCGCGCCCGGCCACCTGGTCACCGTGCCGTTTGGCGAGCGGCGCACCCAGGGCATCGTTGTCCAGCTCACCCGCACACCCGCCGTCAGCCGCGTCAGCCCTATCGAAGGGTTGATTGACCCCGAGCCGGTCCTGACCCTCGCCCAAATCGAACTGGCCCAATGGATCTCCGGCCACTACCTGGCACCGGCCATCGAGTGCTTCACGATGATGCTACCGCCCGGCCTGTCCAAGCGGGCGGACACGCTCTACGCCCTGCATGAAGCCGAGGCGCACGCCGCCCGCGTGCTCACCCCCAATCAACAGGCCCTGGTGGCGGTGCTGGCCGAGCGCGGCCCCCTGCGCGGACGCCAGCTCAACCGCGCCTTGCCGCGCCTCAACTGGCGCGACGCCGCCCTGGCGCTCGCCAAACGCGGCTTGCTGGACCGCCAGGGCGTGCTTGAACCGCCCACGGTCAGCGCCAAGCATGTGCGCACGGCCCGGCTGGCCGCTCCCCTCGCCGCCGTGGACGCCGCTCGTCCACATCTCTCTCGCGCCCCCGCCAAGGCTGCCCGCCTCGGTGCCGTCCTCGACTTCCTGGCCAACGACTTCGATCCCGTGGACGTGAGTTGGGTCTACGCCGAGACCGGCGCCAAACTGCAGGACTTGAAAGACCTCGCCGAAATGGGGTTGGTAGATCTGGGCGAAGCCGAAGTCTGGCGCGACTCACTGGCCAGCCACGAGTACGTCCCCGCCAACCCGCCAGAACTGACGCCCGACCAACAGCGGGTATGGGAGGCTGTGGAAGTGGATATCACGTCTACAGCCTCCCATACCCCCATACTTCTCCACGGTGTCACCGGCTCCGGCAAGACCGAAATCTACCTGCGCGCGCTGGCCGCCACACTGGCCCAGGGCAAGCGCGCCATCGTGCTCGTGCCCGAGATCGCCCTCACCCCGCAGACCGTGCGCCGGTTTGCCGCGCGCTTCCCCGGCCGCGTGGCTGTGTGGCACAGCCAGTTGGGCGATGGCGAGCGCTACGACACCTGGCGCCGGGCGCGGCTGGGGTTGGTGGAGGTCGTCATCGGCGCCCGCAGCGCGCTGTTCGCGCCCCTGCCCAACCTCGGGCTCATCATCCTGGACGAAGAGCACGACGAAGCCTACAAGCAGGACACGCCCATCGGCGCGCCCTACCACGCCCGCGAGGCCGCGGTGGAATACGCCCGCCGGCTGGGCGCGGTGTGCATCTTAGGCTCGGCCACGCCCGACGTCACCAGCTACTATCGCGCCCGCCAGGGCGAGTATCGCCTGCTGGAATTGCCGCGCCGCATCATGGGCCACGCCAAGCGGCTGCAAGCCCAGGCGGACCGCCTGCACGTCGCCTCCCGCTACCACCCTGTGCCGGAAGGCGGGCGTGAAGCCCAGACCATTGACCTGCCGCCGGTGGAAGTGGTGGACCTGCGCCAGGAACTGCGCGCCGGCAACACCTCCATCTTCAGCCGCCGCCTGCAAGCCGCCCTGTCCGAGACCCTGGCCCGCGGCGAGCAGGCGATTCTTTTCCTCAACCGGCGCGGCACCGCCACCTTCGTCTTCTGCCGCGACTGCGGCGAGGCGCTCAAGTGCGACAACTGCGACATGCCGCTGACTTATCACGCCTCGGCCCCCAATAACGGCGCGCTGCCCCTGCTCGTCTGCCACCACTGCAACTTTCGCCGCGAGCAGCCCCAGCGCTGCCCCAATTGCGGCAGCCGCCGCATCAAGTATTTTGGCACCGGCACCGAGCGCGTGGAGGCCGCCGTGCGCGACCTGCTCCCCACGGCCCGCACCCTGCGCTGGGATTACGATGTGACCCGCCACCGGGGCGCGCACGAGTTGATCCTCCAGCAGTTCACCACCCAGCAGGCCGATGTGCTCATCGGCACGCAGATGATCGCCAAGGGGCTGGACCTGCCGCTCGTCACCCTGGTGGGTGTCATCTCCGCCGATGTGGGGCTGGGCCTGCCCGACTATCGCGCCTCCGAGCGCACCTTCCAGGTGCTCACCCAGGTGGCCGGCCGCGCCGGCCGCGGCCTGCTGGGCGGGCGCGTGGTGCTGCAGACTTACAACCCCGACCACTACATCATCCGCGCCGCCGCCGAGCACGACTATGCCGTGTTCTACGCCCGTGAGTTGCGCTACCGCAAGGAACTGGGCTACCCGCCCTTCCGCCGGATGCTGCGCTTGGTCTACCGTCATCCCCAGGCCGACCGCGCCGAGGCCGAGGCCGGGGTGATGGCCCATCAACTGCAAGCCCGCCTGCGGGGCGGGCGCAGCGCGGACTCCGGCGCGCCCCCCGGCGACCTGATTGGCCCGGCCCCGTGCTTCTTCGGCAAGATCGGCGGCGAGCACCGCTGGCACGTCATCGTCCGCGCCGCCGACCCCGCCGCCCTGGCCCAGGGCATAAGCTTCAAAGGCTGGCATGTGGACGTGGACCCGATGAGTCTGTTATGAAAATACGTCTGACTCTTCGTCTTCGCCTCACCAGCCTATAACCAGATCACGCTTGACAGTCTAGACCAATTGTTCTATATTGTCTCCATGCCCCAGGTCATCCCCCTCCCAGCCCGACCGGATAGGTGGCAGCGCCTGCAAGCCTGACAACGCCTACGATCCTTGCCAGCGCCCTTTTGCCTTGAAAACAAGGCCCGCTGGCAACGCTGGCAACGATGGCAATGATTTCGGGTGCGGTATTACAACCTGCACAGAATGATTTGTGGCAAAGATCACCAGAAAAGTAAACAAAGCTCAATTGACAAAACCTCCCCCGGACGATAGGTTTATGCAGATTTTGGGAGCCTATCCTTGGGTCGAGACAACAACCACGAGTGGCTGAATTTGAGCGAGGCCGCAGGTCTGCTGGGCATTCACCCCTCCACCCTCCGCGCCTGGGCCGACCGCGGCGATGTGCCCGCGCACCGCACGCCCGGCAAGCACCGCCGCTTCCGACGCGCCGACATTGAGCAGTGGGCCGATTCGCGCCGCGCCGCCCAGGCCTCACCCGGCCAACTCATCGTTGAGAACGTCCTGAGCCGCACCCGCATGCAGATGGCCGAAGGCCGTCTGAACGCCGAGCCCTGGTACCAGCGCTTCGATGAAGCCCGGCGGCGCGAGCTGCGCGAGGCCGGGCGCGGCCAACTCCGCCTGCTGCTGGCCTACCTCTCCGAGGCGGCGCCGCCCGAGCCGGAGGCCGTTCAGGCCCTGGGCGCCGCCTATGAGCGCCTGGGGCGTGAGGCCGGCCTGTCGCTGGCCGAGACCGTAAGCGTCTTCCTCTATTTCCGCGACTTTCTCTACGACAGCGTGGTGGAGGTCTACCAGGCCTCCGGCCAGCGCGCCGCCCGCGAGTGGGCGGCCATGCACCGGCGCATTGCTACGTTCACCAATTCGATCCTGCTGGCCCTCATCCAGGCCCATGAGGGCAGCGCCTCACCCTAGGAGTAACTGTGGACGCGATTCATCTCCTGCCCTTCATCTCGACCGCCATCACCTTTGTCTTCGCGGCGGCGGTGCTCAACCGTTTCCGCGTTGGCCGCACCCTGCATTCACTCCTGTGGGGGCTGGGGTTGGTGTGGTACGGCCTGGGCACCCTGGCCGAGGCGTATCTGGCGCTGTGGTGGAGCCCGCTGGTGCTGCGCCTGTGGTATCTCTCCGGCGCCATGCTCACCGCCGCTTGGCTAGGGCAGGGCACCGTGTACCTGCTCATCCGCAAGCCGGGTGTGGCGCACGCCTTTGCCGCCGGGTTGATGCTGTTCTCGGTCGACGCCGCCGTCGCCGTGTTCACCGCCCCCCTCACCGGCGCGAATTTCGTGCCTGGCGTTCCCATCTCAACGCAGTACAAGGCCCTGCTCACCCGCAGCGGCCTCATGGTCCTGACCACCATCCTGCTCAATATCTACGGCACCCTGGCGCTGGTGGGCGGCGCCCTGTGGAGCGCCTGGCTGTTCTGGCGCAAGCGTGCGCTGCTGCACCGCATGACGGGCAACATCATCATCGCCCTCGGGGCCATGTTCCCCGCCGCGGCAGGCACCCTCATCCGGCTGGGCCTGGGCGATTGGCTCTACGTGAGCGAGTTGATTGGCGCGGCCCTCATGTTTGCAGGATTCTATCTGACCACCCGCCCGCAGCCAGTCAACCAGCGTGCCCCCGCCGCCGCCCGGGCCTAGTGTAGGAACAGGTGACCTGCTCTACATGGCGTAGTCCGGCCCTTTACGGGCCGGCCCCCGGCCATGAATGCCGCGCGCACGGATATACCAACCAGGTCATCTGGTGCCGCACTAGCGCCTCCACTGAGATCAGGTCAAATAGTTAACGATTGGTTTGCTTTCCCGGAATCTGGATGCTATCATCCTCCCGCCGGGGCTGTTTGAGCCGCCGGCTGGAGGCCCTGATGGACGACAACACCCCCCAAACCGAAGCCGCCCCCGCACCGCGAAGCGTCTTTAACCCGCCGCCGCCGCCCCAGGCCATCATCATCCCGCCGGCCCAACCCAGCCATCTGCGCGGGCCGAGCCGCCTGGGCCGCGTGTCGGACGCCTTCTGGAAGGGCGCCACCCTGTTCTCGTTGGTGGTGAACCTGGTGCTGCTCCTGGTGGTGCTGGTGCTGGGACTGCTGGTCTTTCAGATCAAACGCACCATCGCCGCGCCCCTGGTGGGCGGGCTGCACGCCAACTTCGTGCAGATGGACGAAGCGAGCATCGTGACCACGGTGCTGGTCGAGGACACCATCCAGGTGGTGGATACCATCCAGGTGGTGGATACCATTCAGGTCGTCGACACGATCCAGGTCGACGACACCCTGCCCGTCGTCTTTGATCTCCCGCTCAGAACAGACACCGTGGTCACCCTCACGCGCGATGTGTCGGTGCCCAACACGACCGTCTATCTCAACGGGTTGCCCGTGCCCACCGACATTATCCTGCCCGCGGGCACGCCGCTGGACGTTGAACTGAATCTGGTCGTGCCCGTGAGCCAGACGGTGCCGGTGGTGCTCAATGTGCCGGTCAACCTGGAGGTGCCGGTCAACCTGGAGGTGCCCGTCAATCTGGACGTGCCTGTGAGCCTGGAAGTGCCGGTCAACATCCCCTTGCGCGAGACCGAGCTGCACACGCCCTTCACCAACCTGGCCGCGCTGGTGGCTCCATACGATAAGCTACTCGACAACACCCCCTCCTCGTGGGCCGAGTTCTTCGGCCTGAAGTAACTTGGCCGCCGACCGACCGCCCGTCTGCGACTACGAAGGCTCCGACTATCAGCAGACGTTTTGGGACACCGGAGAACGCGCCTACGAGGACCAGAGCGAGGCGCGCGCGCTGGCCGCGCTTCTCCCGCCCCAAGGGCGGCTGCTGCTGGAGATCGGCGCGGGCGCCGGGCGCAACACGCCCCGTTATGCTGGCTACGAGCAGGTGGTGCTGCTCGATTACTCGCGCACCCAGTTGGAGCAAGCCCAGGCGCGGCTAGGGACCGGACCGCGCTACATCTACGTCGCCGCGGACGTGTATGCGCTGCCGTTCGCGCCCGGCCTGTTCGATGCGGCCACCATGATCCGCGTCATCCATCACATGGCCGACGCCCCCGCCGCCCTGCGCCAGATTCGGGCCGTCCTCACTCCCGGCGCTACCTTTATTCTAGAGTTCGCCAACAAGCGCCACCTCAAGTCCATCCTGCGCTGGCTGCTCCGCCGCCAGACCTGGAGCCCCTTCGCGCCGGAGCCGGTCGAGTTCGTGGCCCTCAACTTCGACTTCCACCCGCGCACCATGCTGCGCTGGCTGCGCGAGAGTCAATTGACCCCCCAGCGCGTGCGGGCGCTGTCCTACTTCCGTCTGGGTTTTCTCAAGCGCCGGGTGCCCACGAACGTGCTGGTGAGCCTCGACGCCCTGCTCCAACCCACCGGCCAATGGCTGCAATACTCGCCCAGCCTGTTCGTGCGCGCCGAAGCCGCCGGCCCCGGCCCAACGGCCACTTCCGGGCAGTTCTTCCGCTGCCCGGCCTGCGCCAGCGTCAACCTGGCCGACCAGGGAGATCATCTGCTATGCGGCGTGTGCGGTAGGAAGTGGGAAGTGCGCGGCGGGATCTACGACTTTCGTCAGCCCGTCTAAAACGGGAAAGGCGGGATATTGGCGTGCCAATATCCCGCCTTTCCCTTATTTCCTTCCGTTCCAGCTAGGCCCGCCAATACGCCCCGCCGCCCCCCTCGCGCTGCATCCAGCCATACTCCACCATGGCACGCCTCAGGGTGGCACTGTCGCGGTTCAGGCGCTTAAGGCGCTCGTTCACTTCCTTCTCGGTGTAGCGCTGCCCGGCCTCGAAGGCCCGCAGCGCATAGCGCACCACCACCTGGAACTTCTTCTCCTGCGCCGGAAATTCCCGGATAGCGCCGTCGGGCCGCAGAAACTCGCGCAGCACCTTGCGCTCGTACTCGTCGGCGCTTTCCACCGGCGCCTCGGCGCGCGGCCGAGCCAGCACCTGCCCTGCCAGCGCGTGGATGCGGTCCAGGCGCAAGCGGTAAGTTTGGCCCTCCGCCTCAGGCGCCTCCACCAATCCCAGGTGGACCAGTTGATCCAGTTGGCGCTGGATCGTGGCCGGCTTCTCAGCCAACATCTCCGCTAATTGCTCTACCGAATAGCGCCCGCCTGCCAGCCGCCCTGCGATCTGCAGGCGGCGCGCGTCGGACAGCCCGCGCAGAAAGTCCAGCACAGCGGGCACGCTCTCTGCCGGTATCCGTTCTGGGTCCATCAACGTTTCAGCGTTCATGCTTTCCAACTTTCGCCTAGTCAGCCACTTCCCCCAGTTCCTTCATTTCCCCTATTTCCCCTTATCTCCTTCGCCTTACACCCGCCAGTACTTCCCATTCTCCCTCGCCATCAACTTGTAGCCTATCAGCGCCCGCCGCAGGCTGGCCGTGTCGGCATGGAACCGCCGTAGCCGCTCGTTAACGGTCTTCTCCACGTAGGCGCGCCCCGGCTCGAAGACCTGTACGACATGCCGCAGCACGGCCTGGAGCTTCTTCTGCTGGGCGGGAATCTCCTTAAGAGCGCCGTCCGGCAGCAGAAAATCCTTGAGCACCTTGCGGTCATAGGCCGCCACGTCCACATCCGCCGCCGACTGGGGCAGGGTGTCGTGCGCCAGCAGGCGGTTGGCCAGTGCGTGCACCACCTCCAGGCGCAGCCGGTAGAGCTTGGCATGGCCCTCCTGTTGGGCCTCCACCAGGCCCGCCCGCGCCAGGTACGACAAGTGATGCGACACCGTGGCCGGCTTGATGTCCAGCATTTCGGCCAGCACCTCGCCCGAATAGCTGCCCTGCGCCAACAGCCCCGCGATTTTCAGCCGATTCTCGTCCGCCAGGGCCTTGAAGAACTGTAATAGCTCAGTTTCTGTCACGTCCGACTCGATTAAAGATTAGATGATTATCGAATGTTATTGTAGCCACACGCCCGGCGGTTGTCAAGCGGCCATGGCGCGTGGCGCGCCAGATACACCCTGCGCGCCCGGTGGTTAAACGCCACCGGCCAGGCAGTGCCTGGCCGGTGCGTTCAAGCGTGTGGGGTTCTATTCCAGGCTTTCCGCCAGGGCCACCATCGCCGCCATGTCCAGGTATTCCAGGGATTGCGGGTCGCCCATCTTGGTCAGCTCGAACAGCACCCCGTCCGCGCGCCAGCGCAGCCGCTGGACCGGCGCCTCGGCGTTCCACACCGCCTCGGTCGAGCCAGGGTAGACCACGAACGTGCCTTCGACATACTCGGCCGGTTGGCCGTTGACGGTGACGGCCACCGCCGCGCCCGCCGGCACCTCTTCCCACTGTGACGTCGGCAGAGCCGCCAGGCTTTGGCTCAGCACCAACCCGCCGCCCTCCGCGGCAGCATAGCCCAACCGCAGGGTGCCAGCCTCGGGGTAGGCTTCCACGTAGTTCCAGGTGAGCTCGCTGTGGCTTGGCAGCACACGGGCGTCGAACCCAATGGCCGCTTCAGCCGCCGTCAATTGGCAAGCCAGGTCCGCGCCGCACACGTCGGCGGCGAACGAGGGGGCCACGGCGGTTGGGCCAACGCTTGGCTCAGCCGCGCCGATCGCCTCGGGCACCCCAAAGGCTTCACTGGCCGCCGGGTTGAAGAACAGCCACACGCTCTGGGCCAGGGCCCGGCCTTGGGGCGTCACCAGGAGAGCGGCGGCCACAGCCACCACCGCCAGGGTTGAGAACCCCATCCAGCGCAGCCGCGCGGCATGGGGATAGGGGGTATTCATCGTCAGTCGTCCTTTCAGGTGGGCCGGAGCGCCGGGGCGCGCGCCGAGTTGGGCACGCAGAGCAGGCCACAGGTCGGTGTTCGCCGGCACGGCGTCTTCGGCCAGTTGATTAAGAGTCTTGGTCAACAGCTTGTCGTTCATCAGCATTCTCCTCCCCGCTCGGGCGGTGCGGTGGGCGAGCGCGGCTCCGCGGCCGGCTGGGCGGCGCCGCCCAACACTGGCCCCAACCACTCCCGCAGGCGTTCGCGGGCCGAGTGCAGCCGCCACTTGATGGTGCCCGGCGGGGTATCCAGTTCAGCCGCCATCTCGCGCTCGCTGCGGCCCAGGTAGTAGCGCCGCACCACGGCAGCCCGCTCGGCGGGCGGCAGTTGGCCCAGCGCGCGCCACACCGCCTGCCGCACCTCCACCGCCTCGGCCAGGCTTTCAGGGCCGGGGGCAGGGTCAGTCAGGAGTTCAGCCAGCGTCACGGACTCGTCGTCAGCCGCGCTGCCGCTGAGCGGCGCATCCAGCGAGACGGTGCGGGCCCGGCGCGTGGCGGCCTTGACGGCGTCGTTCACCACGCTGCGCAGGAACCAGGGCACGAACGGACGGCTGGGGTCAAACTGGCCGATGCGGTCGTACGCCCGCAGGAAGGCCGTCTGCACCAGGTCCTCGGCCAGCGCCTGGTCGCGCACGATAAGGTAGGCGGCGCGGATGGCGCGCAGTTGGTACCGGCGCACCAGCGCTTCCAGCCCGCCGACCTCGCCGCGTTTCAGCGCCGCGATTGCCTGCCTATCGTCCACGGTCATCCTTTCGTTTGCCCAGTCCGTTGCTCTGCCGAGTGAACCCTCACTCTTTCTATTATCCCTGACCGGCCCATTTGGTTGGCGCGAGTTTTCGCCCATCGTCGCCTGCCCCAGCATGGGGTTTCGTCACCTGCCCGCATCTTTTTGTAGGGTTCGTCCTTCTCAGGTAGAATCCCTTCGGCCGCACCACTCGACAAGGAGTTTGACCCTCATGCCCACCCAACGCGAAACCTACCCCGTGGAAATCGCCGGCGTCAAGCGTGACCTGCGCCTGTTCGAAGTCAAGCCGGGCCTGAAGATTGCGGTGCTCAACATCCTGGGCGATACCGAACTGGTGGAAGCTGCCGCCGTGGGCTTGGCGGCGAAGCTGGCGGCCGTCGAATACGATCTACTGGTGACAGCCGAGGCCAAGAGCATCCCGCTGATCCATGCCCTCTCGGTGCATACCCATAAGCCTTACGTCGTGCTGCGCAAGAATTACAAACCCTACATGGGCCAGACGGTGCAGGCCGAGACGCTCTCCATCACGACTGGCGCGCCGCAGACCCTGCACCTGGACGAGAAGGACCACGACCTGGTGAAGAACAAGCGGGTGGTGTTGGTGGACGACGTCATTTCCACCGGCTCCACCCTGCAAGGCATGCGGCTGGTGCTCCAAAAGGCCGGCGCGCGGGTAGTAGCCGAGTCGGCCATCTTCACCGAGGGCGAGCGCGCCCAGTGGGAAAACATCGTGGCGCTGGGGCACTTGCCCGTCTTCACCGGCTAATGCGGCCGGCCAGCTATGTCCCCAACTGCATGGCCTGCGAGGCCAATGCCGGCGAGCGCACCGCGCCCGGCGGCGTGATTTACCAGGACAGCTTTTGGCGTTTGGAGCACATCCTCAGCCCGGCCCCATTGGCGGGGTGGTTGGTGCTCAAGCCGCTGCGCCATTGCGAGGGGCTAGAGGAATTGACCGAGCAAGAAGCAGCCGGCCTCGGCTCCCTGCTGCGCGCCGCCTGCCTCGCGCTCCGGGCCGTAACCGGCGCGGCCAAGGTGTACAGCCTCTTCCTGGGGGAAGCCGTCGCGCACTTGCACATCCACCTCATCCCCCGCGCGCCCGGCCACCCGGAGGCGTTGCGCGGCCCGAGGGTCTTCGAGCTTTTGCGCCGCGCCGCCGAAACCGGTCAGGGCGTGCCCGAGGCGGACGCGGCCGCCATCGCCGGGGCGGTGCGCCAACGATTGGCCGCGGTAAGAGCCGCGTAATATCTGGCAGTACAATAGGACGTACGACCCTCAGGAGGTGCCCATGCTCAAGAGCATGTTTGGACGCAAAGACGACGAAGAGCGCGTGCGCAAGGAGGGGCGGCTGCCCCCCGGCCAGTCGCTCACCAACCGCTTCCCCGTGCTGCACTACGGCCCCGTGCCCCGCTTCGACCCGGCCACCTGGGACCTGCGCGTGTTTGGCGAGGTGGAAGAGGAGAAGCGCTGGAACTGGGATGAATTTCAGAAACTGCCCCGCACCCAGATCAAGATGGACATCCACTGCGTTACGCGGTGGAGCAAGTTCGACACCGACTGGGAGGGGGTCTCCCTCAAGAGCCTGGTGGATGCCGGCCTGATCAAGCTTAAGCCGGCGGCCCGCCACCTGTTGCAGCACTGCGAGTACGGCTTCACCGTCAATATCCCGCTGGACGTGGCGCTCTCCGACAACTTCCTGCTCGCCACCCACTTCGACGGCCAACCGCTGGACGCCGACCACGGCTACCCCCTGCGCGGCGTCGTCGGCAACATTGTCGGCTCCGGCCTCAAGACTCCATATCTATGGAAGGGCGGCAAGTGGCTGCGCGGCCTGGAATTTCTCGCGCAGGACCGGCTAGGCTTCTGGGAGCAGGCCGGTTACCACAACGAGGCGGACGTGTGGAAGGAGCAGCGGTTCGCGTACGGATAGTTTTGTGCTATCCTCGCGCCAATGACCTCCATCCTCATCGTCGACGACGATCCGGACATGGCCGAGTTGCTCGGCCACATGGCCGACATCCTGGGCTACGAGCACCGCTTCGTGCGCACCGGCGTCGAAGCCCTGGCCGCTATCGCCGCCCGCCAGCCGGACGCCATCATCCTGGATGTAATGCTGGAAGAGACCGACGGCTGGCGGCTGTTCGACCAACTTCAGCCGGCCACCAAAGCCCCCATCATCTTCATCACCGCCTGGCGCACCGGCGAGAACCGCCTCAAGGCCAACGCCCTGCGCGCCGACGGCTTCCTCGCCAAGCCCATCTCGCACCAGGACTTCGCCGCCGCCCTGGCGCGCGTGCTGGGCAAGCCAGCCCGCCGCCTCTCACCGCAGGAAGCTTGAGCGGCGGCCCTTCGTCCTCAGAACTTAAGACCTTCATGCGCGCCGCATTGGCCGAGGCGGAAGCCGCTGGCCAGGCCAGGAGTTGCCCATCGGCGCTGTCGTCGTCATGGATGGGGAGATTGTCTCGCGCGGACGGGCGTCGGCATATCAAGACGTACCTGGGCGGTATGCTCGAACCCGAAGCCCACGACACCATGAGACGCTACGATCCGCGCATGCTGGCCTGCCTCACGACCGGCCGCCTCCCCTGATACCCAATCTTCAGGCATCAAGATGGGCAAAGCCGACACCTACCGCCAGCGCCTTTCCCGCTTGTCGGAATGGGAGCCATACCTGCTGAAAGAGTCGGGCCTCCCCGGTCCGCGGGCCAACCTGGAACTCGTGCAGGCCGTGGCCGATCTGGGCCGCCCCGAGCAGTTCACGCAGTGGGCGGCGCTTGGCCCTGAGGCCGCGCCCGTGAATACACCTCAGGTCTTCCTGGCCGTGTGTGGGATAGTGGGTTTGGGGCGCCTGCTGGCCGAAGGGGAACGGGCCGTACTGCCCACGCTGCGCCGCCTGGCCGCCGACCCGCGCTGGCGGGTGCGCGAGGCCGTGGCGATGGCGCTGCAGCGCTGGGGCGACGTAGACATGCCCGCGTTGTTGGCCGAGATGGCGAAGTGGGCCACGGGCGGCTGGCTGGAACAGCGCGCAGTTGCGGCGGCCCTGTGCGAGCCGCGCCTGCTGGTGAAGCCCGCGCATACGCGCCGGGTACTCAAACTGCTCGACGGCATCACTGCCGCCGTGACCCGCGCTGGACCCGCCGAGCGCAAGACCGAGCCCCTCAAGAGCCTGCGGCAGGGGTTGGGCTATTGCTGGAGCGTGGCTGTCGCCGCGCTGCCCGAAGCCGGCCAACCCGTGATGGAGAAATGGCTGCTGAACGCCGACCCTGACGTGCGCTGGGTCATGCGGGAAAACCTCAGGAAAGCGCGGCTAGCGCGGATGGATAGTGCGTGGGTGAAGCACTGGCAGGAATTTCTCGCTTGAGAAACTGCGTGATCCTTCGCGCCTTTTTGTCTTCGTGGTGAAGAACTACTCCGGGAAGAAATCGGCCTCGAACTCGTTCATCAGGCACGCCGGTTCGCCCCCCAATTGCTCCAGCGGCAGGGCGCGGCTCACCTGCACCCGGTAGATCTTCCCGGCCACGCCCCCAAACCGGAACTTGTAGTCCTCGTCCCCGCGCAGAAAGTCAAAAGCGGCGCGCCGGTTCTCAATGGCCCACCGCAGCAAGTAGCCCATCAGCACCCAGCCCGGCGAGAGCGCATTGAAGCGCGGGTCAATCGCCGAGTTGTAGATGTACAGCCGGTTGCCATAGTCGAAGTTGAGATAGGCCGCCGCCGGTTCCCCATTCACGTCCAGGAACGCCAGCCGCAGCCAGCCGCCGGCCGCCGCAGCCAGCGCGAGGGTCTGGAACTGCGCCCGCATCGCGTCCGTCAGGAAGCGTGCCTTGTCAGCGTTGTGAGCCATCATCGCGACGAATGTCTCGGTGGCCGCCGCCACATCCTCACCCGCCGCGCCGGCAATCATCCGCCACGTCACTTGGTCGTCGCCGCCCTCGGCTCGGCGCAGCTTCCGCCGGATCTCCTGGCGCTCCTTTTTCTCGACCATATTCGCCAGGTAGTTCTCCCAATCGTCGGGCAGGGCGATGCTAGGCACGGGCTCTAGCAACTGCTCGCCGGCCGTCCAGCCGCGCGCTTGGGCGGCGCGGGCCACGGCGGCCCGGGTGGGCGAAGGCGCAGGCAGGTTGAACAGGTCCAGCACCTCCCAGCCGGGCATGTCGCGTTGGGCCAAGCGCTCCAGCAGGCCGGCACAGAACGCTTCCGCGTCAGGCCGGGCCAGCACAAAATCCAGATAGTCCGATATCTCCACGCTGCCGATGAGATACAGGACTCGCTGACCAACCCGGTCGCGCCCGCCGTTGGGCGCGCGAAACAGCGGCGCCACACCCGCCAGCGCGCCGGCTTCATCGCGGGCCGTCACAACCAACAACTCGCCGTCCGGCCACTCGCCGCCGCCGCGCCCCGCCCACCAGGCCGCCTGATACTCGGCCCGCAGGAACGGTACCCGCGTCACCGCACGGTCGAGCAAATCATTCCACTCATCGTGCAGCCGGGCAAAAACCGCGTCATCGCGATGCAGTTCAAAATTCATATCAGATCGTCTTCAACTTGGCTTCGACCTGCGCCAGAGTTGGCGCGGCCGTCGCTCCACCGCGGGCAGTCGTGGACAGCCCTCCGCAAATTGTCCCCCAGCGCAGACACTCGGGCAGGGGGCGGCCATCCAGCCAGGCCTTTACAAAGCCCGAGCCAAAGCAGTCGCCGGCCCCGGTCGTGTCCACCACCGTCACCGGGATCGCCGGCACGTGAATGATCTCCCCTGCCTGCCAGGCATATGCGCCGTTGGCCCCGTCCTTCACCACCACCAGGCGGCAATACTCCCCCAAGGCGTGCAAGGCCGCCTGGGTGTCATCCTTGCCAGTGAGAATGCGGGCTTCACTGGCATTGGGCATGAAGACATCCACATGACTGAGCGCTCGGCGCAGGGCCGGGTCATCCAGCGTAACATCGGTCAGGTGACAATCCATGGCGATCTTCATGCGCCGCGCCCGCACCACCAATTGGGCGCTGTCGAACACCGGGCCAAAGAACAGGCCCGGGATCAGCACCAGCCGCGCCTGAGTGTGCGCCAACGCCTTGATGGGGGCCGAGAGCTTGGGCTCCGGGTCGGAGTAGCTGAGGAAGGCCCGGTCGGCTGGAAAAGATGCTGCCGAAGTGACGCGCCGATACGGCCGGTCGTGATGTTGGAATAAGGCCGAGTCCAGCCCTTCCCGCTTGGCGGCCTCCAACACCAACTGGCTGAAGATATCGCTGCCAAAGTCCCCCGCCCAGCCAACCCGCACGCCGAGCCGGTGCAGCGCGACGGCGTAGTTGAACGGACCGCCAGGGACGTTGTCGAAGCCGCTGGCAAACAACTCGCGCCCCAACTCCGGCATGCGCGGCAGGCCCGTGTAGATCAGGTCGTACCAGTAATCGCCGACCAGCAGGACATCGCAGTTCATATGATCCCCACTCCAGCCGCCTCCGCCTGCCGCCGCCTTCAGCCTGCGGCGCTTCGCCCATCAGGCCAGGCGCGGGAACAGCGCGCCGTGTCGTTGAATGTACTCGTCCAGGATGGCCTTGGCCGTGGCGTGCGTGGGCACCAGCGGGTGCAGCGCCAGCGCCGCCAGCGCGGCCTCGTAGCGCCCGGTCAGCGCGGCCTCCACCGTCAGGCGCTCGTAACCCTTCACCTGCTTCATCAGTCCCAGAGCATGGTCGGGCACCTCGCCCACTGCCAGGGGACGCACGGTGCCAGCCCCCACCCAGCACACCGTCTCCACCACGTCGCCGTCGCGCATCCCGGCGATGGCACCGCGGTTGGCGACGTTGAGGATCAGGG
>CAZCEC010000047.1:0-49377 GCA_964497615.1 uncultured Anaerolineales bacterium
CCTTCATCCTTCATCCTTCATCCTTCATCCTTCATCCTTCATCCTTCATCCTTCGTCCTTCGTCCTTCGTCCTTCGTCCTTCATCCTTCGTCCTTCGTCCTTCGTCCTTCGTCGTCCATCGTCGCGCATGCTAGAATACCCGCACGCCCCCACAGGAGAGACCCCATGCTCATCGTTCACGTCTACATTCACGTCAAGCCCGAGGCCGTGGAGGCCTTCAAGGAAATCACCCTTGCCAACGCCCGCGGCAGCGTCCAGGAGCCCGGCGTCATCCGCTTCGACGTCATCCAGCAGGCCGACGACCCTACCCGCTTCGTCCTGCTCGAAATCTACCGAGACGCCGACGCCCCCGCCCGGCACAAGGAGACCGCCCACTACAACGCCTGGCTGGCCGCCGCCACCGACATGATGGCCGAGCCGCGCACGCGCCAAAGCTTCGTCGCCGTCTTCCCCGAGGACGCCCGCTGGGAAATGCCGGGTGTTTGAGTTCGCCACTGCGGCCCGCATCGTCTTCGGCCCGGGCGCGCGCCGCGAGGCCGCGCCGGCCGCCGCCGCCTTGGGCCAGCGCGCCCTGTTGGTCACCGGCCAGCGGCCTGCCCCCGGCGAGGGCCTGGCTGCCGATCTGCGCGCGGCTGGCCTGACCGTGGAGCGCTGGCCCGTGGCCGGGGAACCGTCCGCCGCTGACGTGAGCGCCGCCGTGGCCCAGGCCCGCGCCGCCGAGGTGGAGGTCGTGGTAGCCATCGGCGGCGGCAGCGTGCTCGACACTGGCAAGGCCGTGGCGGCGCTGCTCGCCAACGGCGGCGACGTGCTCGACTACGTGGAAGTCGTGGGCCGCGGCCAATCTCTCCGTCAGCCGTCAGCGCCCTTCATCGCCCTGCCCACCACCGCCGGCACCGGCGCCGAGGTCACCCGCAACGCCGTCGTCAGCGTCTCCGCCCACCGCCTCAAAGCCAGCCTGCGCAGCCCGCACATGCTCCCGCGCCTGGCCATTGTGGACCCCGAACTGACCTACGACCTGCCGCCCGCCCTCACCGCCACTACCGGGCTCGACGCCCTGACCCAACTCTTGGAGCCCTTCGTCTCCAGCGCCGCCAACCCCCTCACCGACACGCTCTGCCGCGAGGGACTGCGCCGCGTGGCCGCCGCCCTGCGTCACGCCGTCGCCAACGGCAGCGACCCCGCCGCCCGCAGCGATATGTCCCTGGCCAGCTTGTTGGGCGGCCTGGCCCTGGCGAATGCGAAGCTGGGCGCAGTGCACGGGCTGGCCGGCCCCCTGGGCGGCTGGTTGCCCGCCGCTCCGCACGGCGCGCTGTGCGGACGGCTCCTTCCCATCGTCACCGCTGCCAACCTGGCCGCGCTCCAATCGCGCGCCCCGGATTCGCCCGCCCTGGCGCGCTACGCCGAAGCTGCCCGGATCCTCACCGGCCGCGCCAATGCCCGCGCTACGGATGGCGCTACCTGGCTGAATGACCTCGTCGTTGAACTGGCGCCGCCGGGCCTCGCCGCCTACGGCCTGGCCCCCGCCGATATCCCCGCGCTGGTGCCCGCCGCCCAGCAGGCCAGCAGCATGCGCGGCAACCCCATCGCCCTGACCGATGGCGAAATCACCCTCATCCTGGAACAAGCCCTGTGAATATGGAGCCTGGCATGACCGACCACTTTGAACCGCAGCGTTCCCTCTCCCAGCCCCAGACCCGCGTGTATAAGAATCGTGGCGTCGTCATCACCCTGGCCGCCTCCTACGAGGAACTCGAGGCCGCCAGCCTCGCCGCCGTCGAGCCCCTGTGGGCCAAGTATCCCAAGACCCGCCAGTTGTGGGAGATGGTGCTCAATGACCCCGAGGCCCGCACCAACTGGGACATGGCCAACTACATGACCGTGAACAAGCTCGGGTACAACGACCACGGCCTCACCCACGGCATCATCACCTCCACCAATGCCATCCGCATCTTCGACCTGCTGGTGGAGGCTGGCGTCAAGCCGGACGTGGTCATCTCTGGCGCGGGCGACCTGGACGACGCCTGCCTGGTCACCGCCGTCGCCACCCTATTGCACGATATTGGCAATCAGGTCCATCGGAAAAACCATGAAATGCTGGGGGTGGGGATGGCCCGCGACCTGCTCAACCGCCTGATGCCGGCCCTCTATCCAGACGTGGAACAGCGCGTCGAACTGCGCGCCTTCATGCTCAGCGCCATCCTCACCCACGACTTCGACCCGCCGCCCCTCACCTTCGAGGCCGGCGTGGTGGGCGTGGCCGACGGCACCGACGTGACCAAGGGCCGCGGCCGCTCGGCCTTCGACCTGGGCAAGATCGACATCCACTCCGTCTCGGCGCTGGCGATTGACGAGGTGATCCTGGGGCCGGGCAAGGACTATCCGGTGGAGATCACGGTGGTGATGAACAACTCGGCCGGCATCTTCCAAATCGCGGAGACCCTGACCCGCAAGGTAGTGCAAGGCCCGCTGTCCAAGTGGGTCACGGTCACCGCCCTCACCCGCCCGTCGGACTCGCCCAACGATGCCCGCATCATCGAGCGCCTGACTCTGCGTAACGGCGTCTTTGTCACCGAGTAACCGACCTTGAACGGCGCCCGTCTTGACCTTCGCTGTCGTAGCGCGGGTGCTTCTGCGTAGCGGCCCCGCGGGGGCGGCCGCCGTTGCCGCCGAACCCGGCTGGACCTCGCCACCAAAGCCTGCCTAGTGCAGGATCAGGGGACCTATTCGGGACTGGCGTAGTCCGGCCCTTCATGGGCCGGCCCGCGGCCATAAAGGCCGCGACTACGGGTACTCCGAATAGGTCATCTGACACGGCACTAGGAACTAGCTTTGGAGCGTGCCGATGTCCTCTGCCCACAACTCTGGGTGCTCCCGAATGAAATCCCCCAGCAGCCGGATGCACGCCTCCGAGTGCAGATCAATCACCGTCACCCCGTTCTCCCGCAGCCAGTCCACCCCGCCCTGGAAGTTGACCGACTCGCCCACCACCACCGTGCCGATGTTGAACTGCCGGATCAGCCCGGAGCAGTACCAGCACGGCGCCAGGGTGGTCACCATGATCTTGTCGCGATAGGTCTTCACCCGGCCCGCATTGCGGAACGCGTCCGTCTCACCGTGCACCGACGGGTCGTCCTGCTGCACGCGGCGGTTGTGCCCGCGCCCCAGGACGTTGCCGTGCGCGTCGGCCAGGCACGCCCCAATGGGGATGCCACCCTCGGCCTTCCCCCTCAGCGCCTCCTCCACCGCCACCGCCAGCAGTCTTTGATAGTCCATCGCCGCCTCCCAGATGGCAATATTGTGAATCAGGCCGCCCGTTTGGGCAAACGCCGTGGTGCCTATTCCCCTGCCACCACCGCCGCCCAACTGACCATGCGCCACCCATCACCCATCACGCATCACGCGTCACGCGTCACGCGTCACGCACCAGGGATGGTACAATCCCTCCCACGTTCACCTCAAGGACCCGTCTTGTTCGAACTCACCTTTCTCGGCACCTCGGCTTCGGCCCCTTCCGTGCATCGCGGCCTGTCGGCGCAGGTCGTCGCCCACAACGAGCACCGCTTCCTGATTGACTGCGGCGAAGGCACCCAGCGCCAGATTCTCCAGTCCGGCCTGGGTTTCAAGCGCATGGAGCGCATCCTCATCACCCACGGCCACCTCGACCACATCCTAGGCCTGGCCGGTCTGGTCTCTACCTTCCTGCGCTGGGAGGCCATCGACCGCCTGGAGATTTGGGCCGGCCGCTGGGCGCTCGACCGCATCCACGACCTGATCTACAGCGTCGTCCTGCGCGGCCAGCGTTCGCCGTTCGATTTACAGCTTAAGGAAGTCAAAACCGGCCTGCTGCTGGAAGACGATACCTTTACCCTCAGCGCCTTCCCCGTCCAGCACCGCGGCGCCGGCAGCTTCGGCTTCGCCTTCGAGGAGAAATCGCACCGGCCCTTCCTGGCGGAGCGGGCCGAGGCTCTGGGCGTGCCCGCCGGCCCCGTGCGCCGCGATCTGGTGGCCGGCGCCACCATCACCCTGGCCGATGGCCGCCAGGTCGGCCCGGAAGATGTGCTCGGCCCCGCCCAGGCCGGCGCGCGCCTCATCCACGTGGGCGACTGCGGCGAAACCAGCAGCCTTCTCGAAGTCACCCGCGGCGCCGACGCCCTGGTGATCGAGGCCACCTACCTCGAGGTCGAAGCCGACATGGCCCGCGAGTTTGGGCATCTCACCGCCGCCCAGGCCGCCCGTCTGGCCCGCGATGCTGGCGTCAAGCAGTTGTATCTCACGCACCTCTCGCGCCGCTACCGCGAGCGCGACGTGCTGGAAGAGGCCCAGCGCATCTTCCCCGCCGCCGTGGTCGCGCGGGATTTTGACCACTTCAAGATCATGAAAGACAAAGAACGAGAGAAGGTCAAAGCCCGGAAGTAGTCAGGAAACAAAAGCGGCCGGTCATCGGTTTTACCCGAGACCGGCCGCTGTGGTACCACTTGCTCGTTCTGGCGTCAGTCCCGCCGCCGGAAGCCCGTCAGCAGGAACACATAGTACAGCAGGGTCGAGAGCGCCTGCGCCAGCCCGGCCACATAGGTCAGGGCCGCCGCGTCCAGTACTTTGTTGACGCCTTGCAGCTCCGCGCCCACCGCATAGCCGAAGTCGGCCAGCAGTTTCTTGGCCCGCCGGCTGGCGTCAAATTCCACCGGCAGGGTCACCAGCGCAAACAGCGCCACGGCCCCGAACAAGATCACACCCGCCCAGGCCAGACCCGTCAGGTCAAACAGCAGCCCCGCGAAGAACACAATCGGCCCCAGCCACGAGCCAAACTGCACCACCGGCACGATGGCCGTGCGCGCCTGCAGCGGCCAATACTTCTCCGCATGCTGGATCGCGTGCCCCGTCTCGTGCGCGGCGATGCCCACCGCCGCCACCGACGGCGTGTCGAACACCGCCGCCGACAGCCGCAGCGTCCGGCTGAGCGGGTCATAGTGGTCGCTCAACAGCCCGTGGCTCTTCTCCACCGCCACGTCGTGCAGTCCGTGAAAGTCCAGCAGGGCGCGGGCCACCCGCGCGCCGGTCGCGCCGCGTCCCGTAAAGACGCGCGAATACTTGTTCACCGTCGAGCGCACCCGCGCCTGGGCGATCAGCGCCAGCACCAGGGCCGGCAGCGCAAACACGAAATACCACGGATCAAAATACATTCCCAGCTCCTTTCAAAGCTGGACTAAGTATAGCCGACCGTCCGTTAGTTGTTTGTTAGTAAGCGGTGAATCTGGCTGATAATGGGCTGACATTGCGCCGCCTGGCGGTAAAATGTACGCTTGGCTCCAATGCGCCTTCCCAGTGTGCGGCCCGTCCAACCCAGCGGCGGATGCTGCGCCCGGGCGGGCATGTGTCGCGCCGCCCAAACCGTAGTACGATTTCACCGAGTCTTGAGGTGATTAGCATGCGTCGTTTCGGGATTGTCATTGGCCTGGTGTTGGGGTTGACCCTGTCCGCCTGCGCGCCACCCGCCGCCCCCACGCCCACTCAGGCGCCGCCCACGCTCACCGCGCCGCCCGCCACCGCCACGCCCACCGCCTCGCCCGCGCCCGCCGCCACCGCCTCCGGCACGCCCGTGCCGCCCGCGGCCACGCCCACCAGCACCGCCCTCCCTCCAACCGCCGCCCCCACGCTAACCCTGGCGCCGCCCACCCCGCCGGTCCTCAACCCCCTCACCGGCCTGCCCGTGGCCGACCCGGCCGTGCTCGACCGCATTCCCCTGGCCATCAAGATCGCCCACTTCCCCCGCCGCGTGCGCGAGGCGCAGGTCGGCCTCTCCCTGGCGGATAACGTCTGGGAGCATTACGCCGAGGGCGGCACCACTCGCTTCACCGGCATCTTCCTCTCGCAGACGCCCGAGCGCATCGGCAACGTCCGCTCAGCCCGTCTGATTGACATCCACCTAGGCTACGCCTATCAGGCCTTGGTGGTGGCCTCTGGCTCCAGCAGCGGCACCTTTGCCCGGTTCCGCGAGGCCGGCCTGTACGACCGCCTCATCGCGGAAGCCACCGGCTACAAGGGCTGCCCGGTGCTATGCCGCGAGGAAGACGCTTCCATCACAGCCGATAAGCTCTTCACCTCCGCCGCTGCTCTGTGGGCCCTGGCCGATGACCTCGGCCTGAACGGCCCCCAGTCCCTGGCCGGCTTCACCTTCGCCGAAGCCGCGCCCCCCGGCGGCGAGCCGGCCCCCACCATCCACATCGACTGGCACCTCAACAACACCGTCGCCGAGTGGCGCTACGACCCCGCCGCGCGCCGCTACGACCGCTGGATTGACACCGACGCCATGCCCACCCTCGCCCCGCACGTGGACACCCTCACCGGCCAGTCCCTGGCCGCTGAAAACGTGGTGATCATCTTCGCCTCCTACGTCCCCTCCAACATCTGGGAAGAAGACGGCGGCGCCCGCCACTACAGCTACGACGTGCTGTTCACCGGCGCGGGCGAGGGCCGCCTGTTCCGCGACGGGCAGATGTGGCCCCTCACCTGGGAGCGCGCCGAGGTCACCAGCGGCCTGCCGCGCCTGCTGGACCCGGCCGGCCAACCCCTCGCCCTGCGCCCCGGCCTCACCTGGTTTATGGTCCTCGACCCTGATTCCACCTCCAGCTTCGCCGATGGCGTCTTCCAGGCCCGCAGCCGCGTGCCGGATGCCTCGGCTTTGCCCACGGCCACCCCTTGACTCCGGCCCAAGTTGACCTACAATCTCCCCATCTCAGTTGAGGTGACCCATGCCCGTATATGAATATTACTGCTCAAGCTGCAACACCAAGTTCGAAGCCCTGCGCTCCATGAAGGAAGCGGATGCCGCCATCGCCTGCGAGCACTGCGAGAGCCGGCGCACCGCGCGCGTCCTGTCCGTCTTCTTCGCCGCCAGCAGCAGCGGCTCCGACGGCGAAGCCGTCAGCCTGGGCGGCGGTGGGTGCGGCTGCGGCGGCCACTGCGCCTGCGGTCACTCGCACAACTAACGTTCAATTCTCTGATCAGACAACAAAGCGCCGCGGGCAGGGCTGCCCGCGGCGCTTTGTTGTCTGATCAGAAGAAACTGGGTTTACCGCCCCAGCATCGCCACCGCGTTCGTCGCCGCCTGCATCAGCGGGCCCGGCAGAATGCCAAAGATGAAGGTCGCCGCCGCCGTCAGCGCCACCGTCAGGTTCAGCGCCGGGCGCGACACCGTCACCGGCGTGCCTTCCTGCATGTACATCACGATCACGATCCGCAGGTAGTAGTAGGCCGACACCAGCGACGTCAGCACGCCCACCAGCGCCAGCCACAGGTAGCCCGCGTCCAGCGCCGCCCGGAACACGTAGAACTTACCGATAAACCCTATCGTCAGCGGCACGCCCGTCAGCGAGAGCATGAACACCGCCATCGCCAGCGCCAGCCCCGGCCGGCGCGCCGCCAGCCCGGCATAGTCGTTCAAGTTCAGCCCGTTGCCGGGCACGCCCTCGCTCTCGGCCCGCTCCACCGCCATCACCACCGCCCAGGTGCCCAGGTTCGTCACCGCGTAGGCCAGCAGATAGAACAGCGACGCGCCCACCGCGAAGTCGCTCAGCGCGGACCGGGCCGAGCCAGCCGCCACCAACCCCATCAGGATATAGCCCGCGTGGGCAATGCTGGAGTATGCCAGCATGCGCTTGATATTGGATTGGGCAATCGCAGCGAAATTGCCCAGGATCATCGTCAGCGCCGCCATCACCGCCGCCACCAGCGCCCACTGCTCCGCCAGCGCCGGGAACGCCGTCACGAACACCCGCAGCAGGGCCGCGAACCCGCCCGCCTTGGCCCCCACCGACATGAACGCTGTCACCACCGAGGGCGCGCCGTCGTACACGTCCGGCGTCCACATGTGGAAGGGCACCACCGCCACCTTGAAGCCCAGCCCCACCAGCACCAGGCCCACGCCCAGCAGTAACAAGGTGAAGCGCGCATTGTCCGGCCGGGCCGCCGCCACCACCGCTTGCAAGTCGGTGGAGCCTGTGGCGCCATACACCAGCGCGATGCCGTACACCAGGAAGGCCGAGGCAAACGCGCCCAGCAGGAAGTACTTCAGCGCCGACTCTTCCGAGGCTGGCTTGGGCCGTGCCAGCCCCGACAGGATGTACAGCGGGATGGAGAGCAGTTCCAGCGCCAGGAATACCACGATCAGGTTCGAGGCCTGGCCCATCAGCATCATGCCTGCGATGGTAAACAGCAGCAGTGGGTAGAACTCCCCCCGGTCCAGCCCGGTGCGCGGCAGGTAATTGATCGCCAGCAGGATCGTCAGCGCCCCGGCGCCCAGGAAGATGAAGTCCAGGAACAGCGCGTAGCCATCGGCCGTGAGCATGCCGTTGAAGGCGCTCAGCGCCGCGTCGTTGCGCCACGCGACGTGCCCGACCGCGCCCGCTGCCAGCCCCAGCATCCCCAGCCATGCTGTCCAGCGCTTGCGGTTCTCCGGGATGAACGCGTCCGCCAGCAGCAGCAGACAGGCGTAGCCCGCCAGCAGCAGGGTGGGGAGAATGACGTTGAAATCGGTCGGCGTCATCGTCAGCTTACCGCATCGCCACGGCGGCGGCCTGCAGCGTGCTCGCTAATTGCTCCACCGCTGGCGAGAGCAGGTTCAGGAACGGCGCCGGGTACAGTCCGATCCAGAAGATCAGGATCACCAGCGGTACCAGGATCGCAATCTCGCGGCGGTTGAGGTCCTTCAGGCCGCGGTTCTTCTCGTTCGTCACCTCGCCCAGGAACATGCGCTGGAACATCCACAGCATATAGACCGCGGCCAGGATCACGCCCGCCGCCGCCAGTCCGGCGTACCAGTAACTGCCAAATGACCCGCCCGCCTCGCCCGCGCCCCACGCGCCCAGCAGGATGGCAAACTCGCCCACGAACCCGTTCAGCCCCGGCAGGCCCATGGACGACAAGGCTACCACCAGCATGAACGCGGCGTACAGCGGCATCACCTTCCACAGCCCGCCGAACTGCGCCAGTTCGCGCGTGTGGCGGCGCTCGTAGATCACGCCCACCAGGAGGAACAGCGCGCCTGTCGAGATGCCGTGGTTGATCATCTGCAGGATCGCGCCCTGGATGCCCTGCGGGTTGAGGGCGAACAGCCCCAGCATCACAAAGCCCAGGTGGCTCACCGACGAATAGGCCACCAGCTTCTTGGCGTCGCTCTGCGCATACGACACCACCGCGCCGTACAGGATGCCGATCACCGCCAGCACCGCCATCACCGGCGCATAGCGCACCGCCGCGTCCGGGAACATGCCCAGGTTGAACCGCAGGAAGCCATACGTGCCCAGCTTCAGCAGCACGCCCGCCAGGATCACGGAGCCGGCCGTGGGCGCCTCCACGTGGGCGTCCGGCAGCCAGGAGTGCAGCGGCCACACCGGCACCTTGATGGCAAAGGCCGCCGCGAAGCCCCAGAACAGTAGCGATTGGGTCGCCAGGGCGATGTCGCCCCCCCGTTCCAGCAGCACCGGCACCGAGAACGTGCCCTGCGTGATGCCCAGGTACAGGATTGCCAGCAGCATCAGGATCGAGCCGGCCATGGTGTACAGGAAGAACTTGATGGCGGCGTAGATCTTGCGCGGCCCGCCCCAAATGCCGATCAGGAAGTACATCGGCACCAGGGTGAACTCCCAGAAGATGTAGAACAGGAACAGGTCCTGCGCCACGAACACGCCCGTCATGCCCACTTCCAGCAGCAGGAAGAAGATCATGAACTCCTTGACCCGCTCCTGGATGGCCTCCCAGGTGGAGGCGATGGACAGCGGCGTCAGGAAGGTGGTCAGCAGGATGAGCAGCACGCTCAGCCCGTCCACTGCCATGTGGAACTCAATGCGCCAGTCGGAGCCGATCTGGATCCACGGCGCGCGCACCACCAGTTGCAGCCCCGGGTCGCCGGCATTGAACTGCGCCAGCATGATCAGCGACAGCCCAAAGGTGATCAGCGACGTGATCAGCGCCACCCAGCGCAGGGTGTTCTTCTGCTCCGGGCGGATGAACAGCAGCACCAGCACGCCCAGCAGCGGGAAGAAAGTGACAGTGGTGAGTGTGGCAAAAAGGTATTGCATCGCAAGTCCTATCAAATGATGGAAACGTCTAGGGCACGCTTCACGTTATCGCGCCAGCAGCATGTATCCCAGCACCAGCACCACCCCCACAAACACCATCAGCGCATACGCCCGCACGTAGCCGCTCTGGAAGCGCCGGAACGCCCCCGCCACCGCCCGCGACACCGCGGCCGGCGTATGGCTGATCAGCCCGTCCACCACGCCCAGGTCCAGGAAGTCGGCCGTGAAGCGAGCGAAGTTGTTGAACACCCCGCCGATGACGACGTCGTGGAACCAGTCGTGCCAGAAGCGCCAGTCAATCACCTCGGCCGTAATGCGCGCGAGCCAGTTGAACGGCCGGATGATGATGAAGTCGTAGAACTCATCCACCCACCATTTGCGGTTGAAGCCCGTAAACACCGGGCCGAGCATCCCTTGCAGCGGGTCGGCGTCTTCCACCTTGGCCGGCTTGCCGCGATACAACGCCGCACCCAGCCCCAGCCCCGCCAGCGCCACCAGGGTGGAAATGCCCGCCACCATGAGGTTCAGTTCAGCGCCGTGCGCGCCTTCCTCGGCGTGCTCCCCTTCCGCCGCGTGCTCGTCCGTGGCAGCCTCGTCCCCGTGCGCATCAGCCGGCGTCGCCGAAAGCGTGTGGTCCAGCCACTCGCTCATCGCGTGCGCCCCCGGCGGCGTCCAGCCGGCAATAGTCGGCAGGTTCAGCAGCCCGCCAAACACGGCGCCCACCGCCAGGATGATCAAGGGGATCGTCATCACCGGCGGGCTTTCGGCGGCGTGCTTGGCCGCGCCCGTGCGCGGCTGGCCCGCAAACACCATCATCAACTGCCGCCCCATGTAGAAGGCGGTAAAGAACGCCGCCACCGTCAGCAGTCCATAGACCAGCCAGTTCTGAAGGTTGTAGGCGTCGAGCAGGATTTCGTCCTTCGACCAGAAGCCCGCCAGCGGCACGATGCCGGCCAGCGCCAGCGCCCCCGCCAGGTACACCCACTTGGTCACCGGCAGCCGCTGCCACAGCCCGCCCATGTTGCGCATGTCCTGCGGGTCAAAGGCGTGTTCGGTGTGCGCGCCGTGCGCAGCAGCCGGCGCGTGCGCCTCGCCGTGCGTGTCAGCCTCATCATGCCCGCCCCCGCCCACCGCGTGGTGCGCCGCCTCGTGGTGATGGCCGTGCTCCAGCGCGTGGATCACCGAGCCGGACGAGAGGAACAGCAGCGCCTTGAAGAACGCGTGCGTCACCAGGTGGAACATCCCGGCCACGTAGCCGCCCAGGCCCACCGCCGCCACCATAAAGCCCAACTGCGAGATGGTGGAGTAGGCCAGCACGCGTTTGATGTCGAACTGCCCCACCGCCATCGTCGCCGCAAATATCGCCGTGGCAGCGCCCACAATCGCCACCGCCGCCTGCGACTCCGGCGCCAGCGCATACAGCGGCGCGGAGCGCGTGATCATGTAGATGCCGGCCGTCACCATCGTCGCGGCGTGGATGAGGGCCGAGACCGGCGTCGGGCCGGCCATCGCGTCCGGCAGCCACACATACAGCGGAATCTGGGCGCTCTTGCCTGCCGCGCCCGCCAGGAAGAGCAAGGTGATAAAACCCGTGGCGATGCGCTGGTTGGTCGTCACCCCGTCGGCCACCGTGCCGAAGATTTCGTTGAAGGTCAGCGAGCCAAACTGCCAGAACAGCAGGAACATCGCCAGCAGCATGGCCCAGTCGCCGATGCGGTTGACCACGAAGGCCTTGCGCCCGGAGCGGGCGTTGTACGTGCCGCCCGGCCCCTTCTCAAACCAGAAGCCGATCAGCAGATACGAGCACAGCCCCACTCCTTCCCAGCCCACAAACATGGTCAGGTAGCTGTTGCCCGACACCAAAATCAGCATCGCGGCCAGGAACAGGTTCATGTAGACGAAGAACCGCGGGAACCGCGCCGGGTCGCCGTTGACGCGCACGTCCTCGTGCATGTAGCCGATGGCGTAGATGTGGATGAGCGTGCCCACGCCCGTCACCACCAGCATCATCGTCACCGAAAGCGTGTCGATCTGGAACGCCCACGGCACGTGCAGTTCGCCGATCACCAGCCAGTCGGCCAGCGTGATGGTCTGCGCCTCGTAGCCCACCGCCCGCAAGCTGAAGAATTGCAGCACCGCGATGACGAACGACAGCCCCGCTGCGCCCGACGCAATCGCCCCCGACCACGTCTCGCCCAGGAACTTGCCCCAGGCCATGTTGATCAGCAACCCCACCACCGGGAAGACGACAATCAGCGGGATCAGCCCAAAGAAGGTGCCCCCGCCGCCTCCGTGCTCCTGCAGGGCCGGCGCCGCCCACGCAACAGCGGGCACGCCCAATCCCATCAGGGCGGCCAGCAGGCCCGCGGCGGGCAGCCAGCGGCGAATTCGGCGTAAACGTTCTGGCATCAGACCCTATCCCTTGAGCTGATTAATGTCGTCCACGTTGATGCTGCGCTTGGTCCGGAAAATGGTTACGATCAGGGCCAGCCCCACCGCCACCTCGGCGGCCGCCACCGTCATCACAAAGAACACAAACACCTGCCCGTCCACCACGCCAAACTCGCGCGCAAAGGCCACGAATGCCAGGTTGGCGGCATTCAGCATCAACTCCACCGACATGAAAATGATGATGGCGTTGCGGCGCGTCAGCACCCCCGCCACCCCCAGGGTGAACAGGATGGCCGACAGCGCCACGTAGTACATGGTCGGGATATTCACATCCGTCTCCTACGCCTGCGTGTCCGGCTGGGCCGCGCGCGCCCCCGGCCGGCGGCGCGCCCGCGTCACCGAGTCGCGCGTCAGCACCACCGCCCCAATCATCGCCACCAGCAGCAGGAACGACGTCAGTTCGAATGGCAGCAGGTACGACTGGAACAGCTTCTCCCCAATCATCTGCGGCCCGCCAAAGTCGGCGCTCACTTCCTTGAGAGCGTCGGCCTGGCCCCCGGTAAAGAAGGCCACATAGCCCAGCACGGCGATGAACACCACGCTCAGCACCAGCGCCAGCACGGGCTGCCACGTCAACGCGCCGCCCCCGCGCCGCAGCAGTTCCGCGCCCAGCAGCATGATCACGAACAGGAACAGCACCATGATCGCCCCGGCGTAGACCGTGATCTGCACCATGGCGATGAACGGCGCCCCCAGCAGCAGGAAGAACACCGACACCACGGCGAAGTTCAACACCAGGAATAGCGCCGAGTGCACCGCGTTCCGGCTGAACAGCATCCCCACCGCCGCGCCGATGGCCACCGCCGCCAGCAGGAAGAACACGACCAGGTCGAATGTGAGCGTCATGTCAGTCCGGGTCCTTCATGTCCGGGATGGACCGGTCGAACTTGCCCGGCTCCACCTGCTGCGGGGTAGGCGCGCCGCCGGCCGGCACCGGCACAATCAGCATGTCCTTAGTGAAGATGGACGAGTCACGGTCGGTGAAGGCCAGCTCGTAGTTGCTCTCCAGCACAATCGCCTCGGTCGGGCAGGCATCCTCGCAGTAGCCGCAGAAGATGCAGCGCAGCATGTTGATCTCGTACGTGCTGGCATAGCGCTCGCCCGGCGAGTAGCGGGCCGTGTCCGTGTTCTCGGCCGCCTCCACGAAAATGGCGTCGGCCGGGCAGGCAGCGGCGCACAGCGAGCAGCCGATGCACTTCTCCAGCCCGTTGTCGTAGCGCTTCAGCTCGTGCCGCCCCTTGAACCGCTGCGCCACCGGCCGCTTGATGTCGGGATAGGGGACGGTGACAGGCTCTTCAAAGATCTGCTTGAAGGTCGTCGCGAAGCCCCGAATGATTTCAACTAGCATGCTTTACCTCGTCGCCACGGACGCCGCGCCCCCTTCCCGTTCCGGGAGGGGGGTCAGGGGGGTAGGTCTCGGCCGCCGCGCCCTCATCTGCCGCCGGCCAACGCTGATCACCACCGCGATCAGGATCACCACCAGCACGCCGACCACAATCGCCAGCAGGGTCAGGTTAATCAGCGCCGCCGCCGTCACGAGCACATTCGCCAGCGCCACCGGCAGCAGCACTTTCCACCCCAGCGCCATCAGCCGGTCGTAGCGCAGCCGCGGATGCGTCGAGCGCAGCCAGATCATAAAGACCACCGACGCGCCCACTTTGAACAAGAAATAGCCCAGCCCCAGCAGCGGTATCTGCTCGGCAAACGGCCCGCGCCAGCCGCCCAGGAACAGGGTGGCGAAGATGGCACTCACCCCGATCATCTTGATGTACTCGGCCATGAAGAACAGCGAGAACTTCATGCCCGAATACTCGGTGTGGTAGCCCGCCGTCAGTTCCTGCTCCGCCTCCGGCATATCGAACGGCGCGCGGTTCACCTCGGCCAGCGCCGCCAGATAGAAGATGATGGCCGCCACCGGCTGGAGCACGATGTACCACACCTGCTCCTGCCCGTCGATGATGTCGGCCATGCTCATGGACTGCGCCAGCATCAGCGGCCCCACGATGGACAGCCCCAGCGCCAGCTCATAGCTCACCATCTGCGCCGTCGAGCGGATGCCGCCCAGCATGGCGTACTTGTTGTCCGACGACCAGCCCGCCAACACCACCCCGTACACGGCAATGGACGCCACCGACAGGATATACAGCATCCCCACGTTCAGGTCGGCCAGCCCAAACCCGTTCTGGATGACGAAATAGTCGCCGCCCAGCTTGATCGAGGTGAAGGGGATGGTCAGCGAACAGCACGGGATGCCGCCCTCCGGCGTCGGCCCCCACGGCACCACCGCCAGGATGATGAAGGCCGGGATGACGGTGATGATGGGCGCCAGCACGAAGATCAGCTTGTCCGCCCCGCCGGGGATGAACTCTTCCTTGAAGATCAGCTTCACCCCGTCCGCCGCCGGCTGCAGCCACCCCCACGGCCCGGCCCGGTTGGGCCCAATGCGCGTCTGGAGCAGCGCCGCCACCTTGCGCTCGGCAAAGGTCGTATAGGCAAAGGCCGTCAGCAGAAAGAACAAGATAATGGCCGACTTGATGCCCGCCTCGATGACAATGGCCCAGAATTCCGCCGGATCCATCGCGCGTTAGCCTTTCTGTACCGTCGCCCGCGCCGCCGCGGGCGGCGTCGCCGCCCCCAGGCTCTCGGGCATCAGCGCCACGCCCTCCGGCGCGCGGCCGTCCACCCGCGCCGTCACCGTGGCCTGCGTTCCATTCAGCGCCACCTGCACCGTGTCGCCGTCCTGGATACCCAGGCGCGCGGCGTCGGCGCTGTTCAATTCGACATACGGCTGCGGCAGGTGGCTGTGCAGCACCGTCGAAGGCCTCAGGGTCGTGCCCCGGTCGTACAGCACGCTGGTCGGCACCAGCAGCAGCCCCTCGCCCTCGGCTGGGGCCGGCGCCGCTGCCTTGCCCGCCGCCACAGCCTCGCCGCGCTCGGCGGCGGTGGGCGTCTGCACCCCCAGCCCCTGCTTGTTCGTGTAGGCCGTGCCGCCGTAATACAGGTCGCGCCCGCCCACATCCGGGAACTGTTCCACCACCTCGGCCAGCTTCGGGTAGGTCAAGCCGGCGTAGGCTGGCACGTTCGCCGCGATCTCCAGCAGCACCTGCGCGGCATGCTTGGGCACACTCACCCCCGCCCGTGCCCCAATCTCGCCCGCGATCTGGAAGTCAGGCTTGCCCTTCATCGTCACTGCCGGGTAGAACCGCTGCACGCGCCGCTCGCCGTTGGTGTAGGTGCCCTCGCGCTCGGCCCAGCTTGCCGCCGGCAGCACCACGTCCGCCGCCTTGGCCGTCTCAGTCAGAAATAGCTCCTGCACCACCACAAAGCCGCCCGCGCGCAGCTCGTCCGCCGTCAGCCGCCCATCGCCCACCGGGTCGGCCCCCGCAATCCAGCGCGCCTTCGCGCCCGCCTTCAAATCCGCCGGGCGCAGCCCCATGTCCCACGCGCCCTGGGTGTTGCTGTGCGGCCACACGGCGATCAGCCCGTTGTTGGCCCGGCCATAGTGATTGGTGACGATCAGCAGGTTCTCGCACGCCTGCGCCAGCGCCGTGGTGCCGGCCAGGTCCATTCCCTCGCGGCCAAACAGGATGATGCCGTTTTCGGCGCGCACAAAGGCCTCGGCCGCCTCGCTGCTGCCGGTCACCAGCATCCCCAGCACCGTGGCCGCCTCGTGCCCATACTCGTAGCGCACCACGTGCGTGGCATAGCGGTCGGTCTTCGTGGCGCGCCCGTTGGCGACGATCAGCGTGGCCCCCCGCTCGGCGGCCTGCTTCACGCGCAGCCACCACACCGGCGCTTCCTCTTCCAGGTCGCTGGCCACCACCAGGATGGCCGTGCCCTTGCCCACGTTGGCGAAGTTGGTGCCCACGCCCACCCCCACGCGCTGCACCTGCTCGCCGCCGCCCATGCGGGTGTACACCTCCGCGCGCCCGCCCAGCCCCGTCGCCACCTGCCGGAAGGCATACAGGTCCTCATTCGAGAGCCGGTCGCCGATCAGCCCGGCCAGCCCGCTGCCCGCGGCTTTGAGCTTCTCAGCCGCGGCCTTCAGCGCCTCGTCCCAGGTGGCGGGCTTCAGTTCGTTGCCCTGGCGCACCAGCGGCGTGGTCAGCCGGTCGGCGCTGCCCGCGAAGTGGTGGCCGAAGCGCCCCTTATCGCAGATCCATATTTCATTCACCTGCTCGTTCTGGCGCGGCAGGACGCGCTTGATGACGATATCGCCGCCGCTGGCCGCCTCGCGCCGCGTGTTCAGCGTCAGGTTGCAGCCCACCGGGCAGTGCGGGCAGATCGAGGCCGCCGCGTTTAGCTCCCACGGCCGCGCCCCAAAGCGGAAGTCGCTGGTCGTCAGCGCCCCCACCGGGCAAATGTCGGTGGTGTTGCCGGAGAACTTCGAGTCGAAGCCCGGCTCCGAGAACGTGACGATCTCCAAATGCCGCCCGCGCTCGAAGAAGCCCAGCACGTGGTCGTCGGCCACCTCGTCCTGGAAGCGCACGCAGCGCGCGCACTGGATGCACCGCTCGCGGTCCAGATAGATCAGGTCGCCCAGCGGGATGTGCTTGTCCAGCCGGAACTTCTCGTCAAAGATAAAGCGGCTCTGGCCTGGCCCATGGGCCATGGTCAGGTTCTGCAGCGGGCACTCCCCGCCCTTGTCGCAGATTGGGCAGTCCAGCGGGTGTGAGGTCAGCAGGAATTCCAGGATGTCGTCGCGCGCCTCCTTCACTTTGCCGGAGGCGCCCACCACCACCATCCCCTCTTCCACCGGCAGGGTGCAGGCCGTCTCCAGCTTCGGCCCGAAGCCGATCTTGGGTTGGCCCTGCTCGTCGGTGACCAACTGCCCCGTGGCCCGGTCGCGCTGCGGGCGGCCCACTTCCACCAGGCACATCCGGCACATGCCCACCGGGTCCAGCTTGGGGTGATAGCAGAAGACGGGGATGTCGTTGCCCGCGCGCTTGGCGGCATCCACCACCAGCGTCCCCTTAGGCACGCTGACCTTGACCCCATCAATCGTTAACGTTACGGTGTCAGCCATAATCTCTCGCTACAGTGGGAAGAACGCTACTTCCGCGCCGCCGGCCTGGCCGCCGCCTTGCCGTCCTTGGCGTGGGCGTCAAAATCCGCGCGGAACTTCTTCAGGCTGCTCAACACCGGCGTGGCCGCAAAGTCGCCCAGCGGGCACAGGCACTTGCCGAAAATCTGCCCGGCCACGTTCTCCAGCAGGTCCACGTCCGCCCGGTTGGCGTCGCCGCGGTTCACCCGCTCCAGGATATTCAGCATCCAGTAAGTGCCCTCGCGGCACGGCGTGCACTTGCCGCACGACTCGTGCTTGAAGAAGCGCGACGTCTTCAGCGTCAGCCAGGCCATGTCCACCGACTCATCCAGCACGATGATCGAGGCCGAGCCCAACGCCCCGCCCTTGGCCGCCACCGACTCATAGTCCATCGGCGTGTCGAGGATGTCGTCGCCCCCCGTCAGCACCGTGGACGAGGCCCCGGCCGTCAGGATGGCCTTCACCTTCAGCCCGCTGGGCACCCCGCCGCCCAGGTCGTAGATCAGGTGGCGGAAAGTGGACCCCAGCGGCAGTTCATAATTCCCCGGCTTGTTCACGTGCCCCGACAGACTGAACACCTTCGGCCCTGGGCTCTTCTCTGTGCCGACAGTCTTGTACCAGGCCGCCCCGCGCGCCAGGATCATTGGCACGTTCGTCAGGGTCTCGGTGTTGTTCACCACCGTCGGCTTGCGAAACAGACCCTCAATCGCCGGAAAAGGCGGCTGGCCCAGCTTGCCCTCCAGCGACTCCAGCAGCGCGCTCTCCTCGCCGCAGATATAGGCCCCCGCGCCCAGGTGGTTGTGAATCTCCAGCGAATACTGGGTCCCAAACAGATTCTGGCCCAGCAGCCCCGCCTGGCGCACTTCGGCCAGCACCTTGTCCAGCCCGGCGGACACGTCCCAGAACTCGCCGCGCAAGTAGTTGTAGGCCACGTTGGCCTCGGCCGCGTAGGCCGCGATCATCGCCCCCTCCAAAAACTGGTGGGGGTTGCGCTCCATGATCTCGCGGTCCTTGAACGTGCCCGGCTCGCTCTCGTCCGAGTTCACCACCAGGTAGCGCGGATAGACGTTCTTAGTCAGGAACCCCCACTTCACGCCCGTCGGGAAGCCCGCCCCCCCGCGCCCCCGCAGCCCGGAGTTCCGCACCTCGTCAATCACCTGCTGCGGCGTCATGCTGGTGACGACCTTCTTGAAGGCTTCGTACCCCCCGTGCTTCCGGTAGACATCCAGCTTGTGCAGGTCGGGAATATCCCGGTGGCGCAGCAGGATGTGTTCGTACTTGGCCGCCGCCGCGGCAGGCGTGTCCGACATCTAGCCGCCCTTTCCAGACTGGGTGTAACCGGCCAGCACCCTCAGCGCCTGCTCCACCGTCATCGGCTGGTCGGGCGCCGCGCTCTCGTGATAGTGGATGCCGGCCGCATCCTGCACCTGGAACATGGGCGCCCTATCGCACCCAGCCAGGCACATCACCGCCTCCACCGTCCACTCGCCGTCCTGCGTCGTCTCCCCCAGCTTCACGCCCAGGTTCTGGCACACCCCCTGGGCAAACGCCTCCGCCCCGCGCAGCGCGCACGGCAGGTCGGTGCAGATCTGCATCCGGCGCTTGCCGGCCGCGTGGTCGTAGTACAGGGTGTAGAACCCCACAATCCCGGCCACGTCCGTCGCCGAGACGCCGATCAGGGCGCCCACCTCGCCCATCGCCTCGGGCGATAGGTGCCCGTACTCGCTCTGCGCCAGATACAGCAACGGCATCACCGCTGAGCGTTTCTGCTCCGCCGGGTAGCGCGCCAGGATGGCGTCAATTTGGTCGCGATATTTGTCTGCCAGCATATTACCGGTCCGTATCCCCCAGCACGATGTCAATGCTGCCGATAATGCCCACCACGTCCGCCACATAGTGGTCCCGCGACAGGATCGGCAGCGCTTGCAGGTTGACGAACGACGGCGTGCGCCAATGGACGCGGTGCGGCTTCGGCCCGCCATTGCCGGCCAGGAACACGCCCAACTCCCCGCGCGGCGACTCCACCGCCACGTACACCTCGCCCTTCGGCGCGCTAAAGCCCTCCGTCCACAGCTTGAAGTGGTGGATCACGGCTTCCATGCTGCGCCCCAGCTCCGAGCGCGGCGGCGGCGCCACCTTGCGGTTGGCCGTCATCACCGGCCCCTTGGGCAGCTTGGTCAGCGCCTGGTCAATGATCCTGAGCGACTCACGGAACTCCAGCATCCGCACGTAGTAGCGGTCATACACATCGCCGTTCTGCCCCAACGGCACGTTGAACTCGTACTGCTCATAGCCCGAATAGGGCATGGACTTGCGGATGTCGAAGTTGACGCCCGAGCCGCGCAGCGACGGGCCGCTCAGGCTCCAGGCCAGCGCTGTTTCCCCGTCGATCACCCCGATGTCCCGCGTGCGGTCAATCCAGATCGGGTTCTTGGTCAGCAGCGCCTCATACTCCTCCAGCCGCGGCGGCAGATACGCCAGGAAGTCGCGCACCGCCTCCTCAAACCCGGCCGGCACGTCGCGCCACACTCCGCCCGGCCGGAAGTACGACGTCATCATCCGCTGCCCGGAGATCATCTCCATGATGGCCATGATCTTCTCGCGTTCGCGGAAGCAGTAGAACAGCACCGACTGCGAGGCGATGTCGGCCGTGTGCGTGCCCAGCCACACCAGGTGCGAGGCGATGCGCTGCAATTCCGTCAGGATCACCCGCAGCGCCTGGGCCCGCGGCGGCACGTCCACCTCCATCAGCTTCTCGATTGCCAGGCAGTACACCAGGTTGTTGCCGATGGTGTTCAGGTAGTCCAGCCGGTCGGTCATGGTCAGGGCCTTGAGGTAAGTCTTGGCCTCCATGTTCTTCTCGATCCCGGTGTGCAGGTACCCGATGTCCGGCACCGCGTTCACCACGATCTCGCCGTCCAGCTCCACCATCAGGCGCAGCACGCCGTGGGTGCTCGGGTGCTGCGGCCCCATGTTCAACAGCACCGTCTCCCCCGTCTCGGCCCGCGGCGAGAAGAGGTGCTTCAGCTCGTCAACCGTGGTTTCGAGCAGTTCGCGCTCGGCTTTGGCTTCTTGCATGGCCATAAGAAAATTCCTGGGCAGCGGCGGCCGCGCGGCCGCCCCTACTCCTTGGCGTACGGCTTCTTTCGGTCGATCTCGTCAAAGTTGAAGGTGAATTGCACTTCTTCGTAGCCCAGCGGGTAGTCCTTGCGCAGCGGGTGTCCCTGCCAGTCCTCCGGCATCAGAATGCGCCGCAGGTCGGGATGGCCCGTTATCTTGATCCCGAACATGTCCCACAGCTCGCGCTCGTGCCAGTCCGCGCCGCGGAAAACCCCCGTCACGCTGGGCATCACCGGGTCGTCGCCCGGCACCCGCACCTTCAGCCGCAGGTTGCTCACCTTGCTCAGGTTCCGCACCTGGTACACCACGTTGAAGCGCGGCTCCGCCGGCCAGTCGTCATAGGCGGTCAGGTCCGCCAGGAAGGCGAAGTCTAGCCCCGGGGTCTCCTTCAGGAGCCGCAGCGCATCCACGATGGCCGCGCGCGCCAGCACCACCGTCGTCTGGCCGCGGAACTCCACCACCTCTTCCACCCCCGCGCCAAACCGCTCGCGCAGGGCTGCCACTGCCTCGGCCGTGTGTGTCATGCCCAGTCCTTGATCTTTTCCTGCTTCACCTTCTCGTGCAGGGTCAGGATGCCGTTCATCAACGCCTCCGGCCGCGGCGGGCAGCCGGCCACATACACATCCACCGGCACCACCTCGTCCACGCCCTGCACAATCGCATAGTTGTTGAAGATGCCCCCGCACGAGGCGCAGTCGCCCATCGCAATCACCCACTTGGGCTCCGGCATCTGGTCATACAGCCGGCGCAGCACCGGCGCCATCTTCCGGCTCACCCGCCCGGCCACGATCATCAGGTCCGCCTGGCGCGGCGAGGCCCGCATCAACTCCATGCCAAAGCGCGACATGTCGTTATTGGGCATCACCGTGCTGATCATCTCCATCGCGCAGCACGCCAGCCCAAACAGCATCGGCCACATCGCATTCGTGCGGCCCCAGTTGATGGCCTGCTCCAGCGTGGTCGTCACCACGCCCATGTTCCCCAGCTTCTGTTCAAGCCCCATCATCCACCTCCGGCGCGTGTTGCCTTAAGCGTAATCACAGCCCTACTCCCACTCCAGCGCGCCCTTCTTCCACACCCACGCATACCCCACCAGCAGGATGGCGACGAACACCAGCATCTCGATAAAACCAAACAAGCCCAGCGACCGGAAGGTTACGGCCCAGGGTAGAAAGAAGATCACTTCGATGTCAAACAGGATGAACAGGACCGCGACCAGGTAGAACCGCACCGGCATCCGCCGCATCGCCGGCCCAATCGGCCGCATGCCCGACTCGTAGGGCGCCTGCTTGCGCGGGGTGGGGCGCTTGGGGCCGAAGAGATGCCCCACGCCCACCACCAAAAAAGCCAGAATTATAGAAATGACTAATAGGACCGCAATGGGCAAATAATCGACTAGATTCGGCATTCCGCTCCCTGCGGCCAGGCGCTCATTAAGGCTTTGTGAGAACCTGAGCTAAAGTGTGTAAAGTTTATCACAATTGCCCGAGCCCCGCAAAGAGGTCCTCTTCCAGGCCATTCCGGGCGGCCCGGCTGTGGGCCAGCACAAAGCGCTCAAACCCAAAAAGCTGGCTGCGCTGCGGCTCCGGCACCGAGGTGGCGAAGAACTTGGGCCGGCCGGTCTCCGGGTCGAACTCGAACTGCGTCCGGTGGCAGCTCAGCGCCTCCAGCTTCCGGTCCATCTGCTCCGTGATCGGCACGACCGTCGTGATCGTCTCGTCCGGCACGCCCACAAACCCCAACTGTTGGCCGCGGATATCCGCCCGCCGGTTGCGGAATGCCGGCACCTGCTCCATAAAACTACGCGGGATGGCGATGTAGTACAGCTTGTCCGGCGCAAAGGGCGCGCCTGCCACCCCCGCCGCCGGGTCGCCCGCCAGGGCAACCCCGCGCGTCACCAGCGCGCTCACGGCAATGTGATCTGGGTGGCCATAGCCCCCGTCCGGCCCGTGCGTGATGACCACATTGGCCCGCACCTCGCGGATCAGCCGCGCCACCCCCAATGCGCCGGCCTCCACCGGCACTTGGTCCACCTCGCCGTCCTGGTGCCCCAGGAACAGCGGCGGCTCCACCCCCAGCGTGGCGCAGGCGCAGGCCAACTCCTTCGACCGCACCTGCCCCAGCGTCTCGCGCGTCGCCAGCGCCGGGTCTATGATCTTGGCGTCCACCCCATCGCCGCGCGTGGCGCAGGCCACATACGCTCGGTGTCCCTCGGCCGCATACTTGGCCAGCGTCCCGCCGCAACTGCCTTCGTCGTCTGGGTGGGCAAATACGCCCAACAGGGTGTAAGTCATAGCTCTATATGCGAATTGGCCGCCAGACCAATGTAATCCAGCCCGCGGCCAACCCAAAAGTCATGCCATCCGCCGCGGCTCACTTGACGAGGCCACGCTCATCGAGGAACTCAACCGGGTCGTTGTCCTTGCCGCGCTCCCACATCAGCGAAAAGAACCAGATGCCGCTTTCGCCTATCCAGAACTCGGCCGGCGTGAACCGCATCTTCGAGGCCACCGGCTTTCGGCGGCGCTGGGGCGTGTAGGCCGCCGGCCATCCCAGGTACTCGCCTTCCCAACGTTTCCCACTGGCATGCAGGTGGGCCGCGAACGCGCGAACCTCATCCAGGTCCGGGATGACGACCGGCAGGACCGGGCTGTAGTTAGGATGTGAGGGAATTCTCGCCTTAGCCGTTAGCACGTTTACCCTGCTCGTCTTGCCATACCGCCAGGAGGTAATCGCGGTTATCGTTAATTATACGTTCAATCTCGCGCAGTTCGTTGGTGCGGAACCGCCCCGCGCGGGCGACCTGCACTGGCTGCAGCCAGAACTTCGCTTCGCGGCTCTCGCGGCCGACATGAACGTGCGGCGGTTCGCTTAGGTCAGCTTGATAAAACCAGAACTTGTAGCCGCTTACCCGGAGAATGACCGGCATTGACTCATAACTCGGGCCTTCTCGGTTGTCGCCGGTTGCTGCCGCGGAAAGCCAACGCCGCTGGGCTAGCCGAGGAGATAATCTCGCAGCGCCCGGCTCCGCGTCGGGTGCCGCAGTTTGCGCAGCGCCTTGGCCTCGATCTGCCGGATGCGCTCGCGCGTCACGCGGAAGTGCTGGCCCACTTCTTCCAGGGTGTGGTCCTGCCCATCCTTCAGGCCGAACCGCATCTCCAGCACCTCCCGCTCGCGGTCGGTCAGGATCGCCAGCGCGCTCTGCACCTGCTCCTTCAGCAGTTGGCGCGACGCCACCTCCGACGGGGCCGCCGCCGACTCATCCACGATGAAGTCGCCCAGCAGGCTGGACTCCTCCGCGCCCACCGGCGTCTCCAGGCTCATCGGCTCCTGGGCAATCCGCTTGATCCGCCGCACCTTCGCCGCCGCGCGCCGCAATTGCCGGTCGAGCGCCGGGTCCAGCCGCTCGCCGTTGGACTTGGCCTGCCTGACGGCGGCCGTCTCCTCGGGCAGCAGCAAGTCCAGCTCCAGCGCCACCTCCTCCGAAGTCGGTTCGCGGCCTAACTCCTGCTGCAGCCGCCGTTCGATGCGCATCAACCGGTTGATCGTCTCGACCATGTGCACCGGAATGCGGATCGTGCGCGCCTGGTCGGCGATGGCCCGCGTGATGGCCTGCCGAATCCACCAGGTGGCATAGGTGCTGAACTTGAAGCCTTTGGTGGGGTCGAACTTCTCCACCGCCCGCAGCAGACCGATGTTGCCTTCCTGAATCAGGTCCAGGAAATTGATGCCGCGGCCGATATAGCGCTTGGCCACGCTCACCACCAGCCGCAGGTTGGCATGGCTGAGTGCCCGGTTCGCCTCATCCGCCCGCCGCTCCATCGCCTTGAACTCGGCCTCGATCTCGGCCTCCGGCGGCAGCCAGGTCTTCAGGGTGCGCTTCTCCGGGAACGATGCGCCTCGGCGCGAATGGTGCTTGGCCGCATAGTCGTGCAGCCGGTTCTGCGTTGCCTCGGGCAGCAGGTACAGCCCCACAAACACCTCAAACGCCAGTTGGGCCACCTTCTCCCAATTCTTGTCGCGGCCCCACAGCCCGTTGTCCAGCCACTGGCGCAGGTGCGACCGTTCGTCCGAATTCCAATCGTGCCGCAGCGCCTGCACCTCGCGGATCAGTTGCCCCAGGTCTAGCGCCGGCTGCTTGTGGCGGCGGGTCTCCTCCTGCAGCCGGTCCCAAATGACGTGCAAGTCCTCCAGCAGGGTCATGCACATCTCGACGTGCGTCAGCGGCCCCTTGCCCTTGGCCCCCTGCGCCCGCAGTTGCACCACCCGGTCCTCCGCCAGCATCTGCGTCGCCAGCCAGATCTCCCGGTCGGAATCCAGCAGTTGCACCCGCCCGATTTCCTTGAGGTACATGCGGACCGAGTCGTCCGGCATCTCGGCCAGCGCCGCCGCGCCCGCCTCCAGGTCGGCTTCCTCGAGCTCTTCGAAGTCGTCCTCGCTCGGCTCGTTCTCGTCGCCTTCGTCGGCCTCGCCCTCCTCCTCCGCCTCGATCAGGGCCGCCTCATCGGCGCCGCGCTGCGGCAGGTCCAGGTCCGCGTCCACCTCCTCCAGCCCGGCAAACGCCTCGGCGCTGCTCTCGATCTCGGACGAATCGAACTCGGGCAACTCGCCGTCCTCGGCGTAGAAGTCGTCTTTGTCGCCGTTATCCGGCGCGGGCCGTCCAGTCGGTTTCTTGGGTCTCATGGGGCGCACACGCTCATTCAAGAGCACATTGTACCGTCAGACTCTGATTCACCTCAAACCCATGCGGACGGCGTGCGCCTCGCCCCGCTTGCCCCGGCGCGCCAGGGCGCGGTCCACGCCCGCCAGCGCCTGGGCCTGGGTCTGGATTTCCTGCTGCAGCGCCTCCGCCCGCACGTCGCCCTGCTCGCGCGCATCCTCCGCCAGGAACCGCAGCTCGTGCAGCCAGTTGGCGATGGTCCGCTTGCGCAGCCGCAGCACGCCCGTCATCAGCGCTTCGGCCGTGCGTTCAGCGGTAGGGCCCGCCGCGTCCCGGCGGCCGGCCGCCTCCGGCGGCGTCTCCTCCGCCAGCAGGGCCCTCAGCCGGGGCGCCAGCGAGGGGTCCAACTCGCTCTCCACATATTCCACGGGTTCCAGGTCCACCTGCTCCAACGCCGCCGCCAGGGCATTGAAGATCAGTTGATGCTCCACCGCCAGAAAGTCATCCGCCGCCAGCTTGGGCAGACTCTGGGCCTGCAATTCACGGTCGGCCTTGTAGAGCAGGTCCGGCTGGCGCAGCAGCGCGCCCAGGCAATACGCTTCCAGCTTCGATGCCTCGCGCGCCGCCTGTCGCTCAACGGCGGCGGGCGCTTCCCCAGAAGCTTCCGGCGTGGCCTCCGCCGGCCCCCGCCGCGGCCCCCGCCCCGCCCGGCCGGAGGGCCGCACTGCCAGCGCCCGCTCATCCACCCGCAGCAGCCGGGCCAGCCGCTGCCGGTAGGTGTCGCGCTCGATGGGCTGGGCCACGTCCTCAATCAGCGGCAGCACCGTCGCCGCCACCTCGGTCTTCACCTTGGGGTCATCCAGGTCGCGCCCGGTCGTCAGCACCCGCATCACGTAGGCCACCACCGGTTCCGCCGCCTCCACCAGCCGCCGCCATTCATCCGAGTCGCGGTTGATCACGTCGTCCGGGTCGGTCCCCTCCGGCAGCGTCATCACGCGGATGTCGGCCCCCAGCCGGCCCTCCGTCCGCACTAGCCCGCGCGGGTCAAACCGGATCTCGGTCTCCCGGTCCAGCGCGTCGCGCGCCACGTTCAGGCCCCGCAGGGTGGCCGCGTCGCCGGCCTCGTCGGCGTCCAGCGCCAGGATAATGCGCGGCGCGTGCTTCTTCAGCAGCCGCATCTGGTGCTCGGTCAGCGCCGTCCCCTGCGACGAGACTACGTTCGCAAACCCGGCCTGGTGCGCGGCGATCACGTCCAGGTTGCCCTCCACCACAATCGCCGCGCCCGCGTCGCGGATCGGCTTGCGCGCCCGGTCCAGCCCAAACAGCGTCCGCCCCTTGTCGAACAGCGCCGTCTGCGGGCTGTTCATGAATTTGGGGATCGCGTCCTTCTGGAGCGCCCGCGCCTGATAGCCCGTCATGCGCCCCCGGTCGTCCCGCACCGGGATCATCAGCCGGTCGCGGAAGCGGTCAAAGGCCTTCCCGTCCTCTTCCTTCACGACGATCAGCCCGGCGTCCAGCAAGTCCTGCTGGGCATAGCCCTTGCCCGTCAGGTACTTAAGCGCCGCGTCCCACGTATCGAGCGCGTAGCCCAGTTGGAACATCTCCACGGCCTTGTCCGTCAGCCCGCGCCTGGCCAGGTGCTCGCGGGCGTGCTGGGCGTGGGGCGCGTTCCGCAGCAGGTGATGAAAATACGTCACCGAGTCTTCCAGCAGCCGGCGCAGGTGATCGAGGTTGTCGTCCTGCTCCTGCTGGGCCGGCGTGCGCGGCGTCAGGGTGACGCCCGTGCGCTGCGCCAGGATGCGCAGCGCCTCGGCGAAGTCCACCCCGTCGCGCTTCATGATGAACTTGAACCCGTCGCCCCCCTCGTTGCACTGCCCAAAGCAGCGCCAGTTGCCGCTTTCCGGCCACACCGCGAACGACGGCGTGTTGTTCTTGTGCGGGTGGAACGGGCACAGGCCGGTGAACGTGCGCCCCGACTTGCGCAGCTTCACCGTCTCCGAGATCAACTCGACCAGGTCGAGCCGGCTCTTGACGTCGTCAATAACACTCATGACTTGGACCGAGTGGCGTGTGACATATGGTGAGAAACTGGCAGCCAGTTCAATGTGTGGTCGGCGTCCGTGCGGCGGTGGGAATTATAGACTCGCCGGGCGCGAGTCGGCAAGGGGCGATCAATCAGGTGATTACAGCGCCTGCTCGAGTTCCAGCTCATTGCGCAGCGGGATGCCGTGCGCCACCACATAGTCCGCCCCCCACCGCCCCTCGATGAAGCGGCGGACCTCGTCCCGGTCGGCGGGAGTTAGCGGTGTGATGGGCAGCACTGCGCCAGGCGCCCCGCGGCTGCCGGCTCAGCCCGCACGGTCAGCCGGCCTCGCTTGGCCGGCGGGCGGCCACGGCCGGCGGCTCAGCAGCCAGGCCTGGCTGTTCACCGCCAGTTGGCCCTCAGCCGGCCGGGCGTGCTCATAGCTCCCATCTGGCCGCAGGTGCCGCGCCTGCACGTTGTCGGCCAGATACAGGTCCAGCACCTCGTCACGCAGTTGCCGCACCAGCCGCGGCTTGTCCACCGGGAACAACACCTCCACCCGCCGGTCCAGGTTGCGCGGCATCAGGTCCGCGCTCCCCAGGAAGACCTCCTCCTGTCCCGCATTGCGGAAATAGTAGATGCGGCTGTGCTCCAGGAACCGCCCCACAATGCTGGTGACGCGGATGTTCTCACTCACGCCCGGCACGCCCGGCCGCAAACAGCAGATGCCCCGCACTAGCAGGTCCACCTTCACCCCGGCCTGCGACGCCTTGTACAGCAGCTTGATCATGTGCCGGTCCACGATCGAGTTCATCTTGAAGATCAGGTGTCCGCCCTGGCCGGCCGCCTGGTGCTCCATCTCCCGCCGGATCAGGTCCGCCAGCCGCCTGCGCAGGTTGATCGGCGCCACCAGCAGTTTGCGGTAATCCTTCTTGGCCGAATACCCGGTCAGGTAGTTGAACAGATCGGTCGCGTCGGCGCCAATAGCGTCGTCGGCCGTGAACATCCCGAGATCGGTGTACACCTGGGCCGTGACCGTGTTGTAATTGCCGGTTGCCAGGTGCACGTAGCGCTTCAACCCCTCGCCCTCGCGCCGCACCACCAGCGCCACCTTGGAGTGCGTCTTCAGCCCCAGCAGCCCATACACCACGTGCACCCCCTCGGCCTCCAGCCGCTTGGCCCAGCCGATATTGCTCTCCTCGTCGAAGCGCGCCTTCAGTTCCACCAGCACCGCCACCTGCTTGCGGTTCTCAATCGCCTCCAGCAGCGCCTCCACGATCGGCGCGTTGCGGCCCACCCGGTACAGCGTCATCTTGATGGCCAGCACGTCCGGGTCGTGCGCGGCGGCGCGGATGAAGTCCACCACCGGCGCGAACGAGTCGTAGGGGTGGTGCAGCAGGATATCGTCGCGCCGCAGCGCAGCGAAGATGTTATCGTCCAGCGACTTGTCGCTCAGAGCAGCCGGCACCGCCGGCAGGAAGGGCGCATCCTTCAGGTCGTAGCGGTCCACGGTCTGATACAAATGCATCAAGGCGCTCAGCCCCAGCGGGCCGCTCACGCTGAAGACGTCGTTCCGATCCATCTCCAGGTTTTCCACCAGCAGGTCGCGCACGTCGCCCGGCATGTTCTCGCTCACGCTCACCCGCACCACCGAGCCGAAGCGCCGCTGGCGCACGCTCTCCTCCATCGTCTCCAGCAGGTCGTAGGCTTCCAACTCCTGGATCAGCACGTCCGCGTCGCGCACCACCCGGAACGGATACACCGCCTCGATGCGCATCCCCGGGAACAGTGCCTCCAGGTTGGCCGCGATCACCTGCTCCAGCCAGACGAAGTAATGGTGGTGCGGCACTGTGCCGTCCTTGCGCGCCGCGCCCGACGATCGCCGCAAGGGCACCAGGTGCGGCAGGGTGCCCGGCACCTTCACCCGCGCAAACCGCTGCTCGCCGTCCTCGTCGCGGATGAGCACCGCCAGGTTCAGGCTCAAATTGGAGATGTAGGGAAACGGCCGCCCCGGGTCGAACGCCAGCGGCGTGAGCACCGGAAAGACCACCTCCTCAAAATACCGGCGCACCGTGTCGAGTTGCTTGTCGTTCAACTCACCATAGTCGAGCACGTGGATGCCGGCCGCGCTCAGTTGCGGCAGCACCTCGTGCTGCAGGCAGTCGCGCGCATCGTGCAGCAGCCGCGCCGAGGCCTTGCGCACCTGCGCCAGTTGCTCCACCGGCGTCAGCCCGTCCGGCGACAGCTCCACCACCCCCGCCGCGATCTGCTGCTTCAGCGCCGCCACCCGCACCATGAAGAACTCGTCCATGTTCGAGCCCACAATCGCCAGGAACTTGACCCGTTCCAGCAGCGCATTCGCCGGGTTCTTGGCTTCTTCCAGCACCCGGCGCGTGAACTCGATGAAGCTCAATTCGCGGTTGAGATAGAACTTGGGGTCATCCAGGTCCGGCGCCATGGGGGTCGCGTCGGGCGCGGCCTCCGCCGTGACTGGCGTGATGAGATTCAACTCTGTCTCGGGCATGAATCGTCTCCCGGCGTCGTTACCAAGCAGCCCGGCTGGACTTGAGCAACGATTCTACCAGCCGGATGATAGAAGGGAACGATTCGGACAATGTGGGCCGGTCCCATCTGGCCCTGCACTGCGCACTCCCTTGCCGGCCTTGCCCTCGCGGTCCAAGGCAGCGCCCGACGTGACGTACGCTCCGTAGCGCGGGTGGCTGCGCAGCGTCCCCCGCGGCGGCGGCCGGTATTGCCGCCGAACCCCACTGGGCCTAGCCGACGCACGTCAGCCAGGATCTTGCCTTAGAACCCCTCAAGCTTTGAAAAATCCGCCACGCCCCGCGCCAGCCCCGCGATCCGCTGCAACAGCCCCAGCCGGTTGGCCCGCACCGCCGCGTCCTCCGCCATTACCAACACGCTGTCAAAGAACCCGGAGATGGCCGGGATCATCGGCAGCAGCGCGCCAAAAAACTCATCCACCGACGGCCCTTCCGGCAGCGCGGCGGCCGCCGTCTGATACGCCGCGTACAGCGCTTGCTCCGCCGGCTCCGCCAACCGCGCCGCATCCAGCCCAAACGCCTCCTTCTGGTCACGGGTGATGCGCACGCAGCGGGCATAGGCCGCCAGGGTCGGCGGCCAGTCAGGCCGGGCCGTCCACTGCGCCAATTGCGCCGCGGCCTGCTGCGCCCGCCAGGGGTTGTGCGCCTGCTCAGCCAGAACCGCCTCCACGCAGTCGTGACGGATACCCGCCTCCAGCAGTTGCGCCCGCTGCCGCCCGGCGATAAATGCCAGCACCTCGCTCAGCAGCTTGGCGCGGGCCTCCGGCGCGGGCTGCACCTCGGCCGGCATCAGTTCCAGCGCCGCTTCCAGGCTGGGCCGCAGGTCCAGGTCAATGGCCCGCCCCGTCAGCAGCAGCACCACCCCCAGCGCCGCCCGCCGCAGCCCGAACGGATCCGCCGAGCCGCTGGGCGCCAACCCCGCCGCGAACAACCCCACCAGCGAGTCCAGCCGGTCGGCCAGCCCCACCACCACCCCCGCCCGCGTCTCGGGCAGCGCATCGCTCGCGCCGGCTGGCAGGTAATGCTCCCGGATGGCCTGCGCTACCTCAGCCTTCTCGCCCGACCGCAGCGCATACTCGCGCCCCATGATGCCCTGGAGCGACGTCATCTCCACCACCATCTGCGTCGCCAGGTCGGCCTTAGCCAGATGCGCCGCCCGCACCGCCGTGGCCGTCTCGGCCTCGTCCAGCCCCAGCCGCGGGGCCAGCGCCTGCGTCAGCGCCTCGATGCGCCGCGCCTTGTCCAGCATCGAGCCAAGCTTCTTCTGGAACGTCAGCGTCGCCAGGTCCGGCCGGAACGCTTCCAGCGGGCGCTTCACATCCTCGCGCACGAAGAACGCCGCATCCGCAAATCGCGCCCGGATGACGTGTTCATTGCCCTCGCGCACCAGATCAAGGTGGCGCTTGTCCCCGTTGCGCACGGCGATGAAGTGCGGCATCAGCTTCCCATCCGCGCCCTGCACCGGGAAGTAGCGCTGGTGTTTCTTCATCACCGAAATCAGCACATCCCGCGGCAGCGCCAGATGCTCCGCCTCAAAACTGCCCAGCAGCGCCGTCGGCCGCTCCACCAGATGCGTCACCTCGCCCAGCACGCCCTCGTCCGCCACCTTGCCCCCGGCCTGCCGCGCCAGCCGCCGCACCTGCCTCAGCACCTCGGCCCGGCGCTTGTCCGGGTCCACTTCAATCTTCGCCCGCCGCATGACCGCCGGGTAGTCCTGCGCCCGCGCAATCTCGATCTCCGGCGAGCCCAGCGGCCGCAGCCCGCGCGTCATGCGCCCGCTCTGCACTCCCGCATAGCTGAACGGGATCACGCGCTCGCCCAGCAGCGCCGCCAGCCACCGGATCGGCCGCGAGAACGCCGCGCCGCTCTCGTTCCACCGCATCGTCTTCTCGAATTGCAGCCGCCCGATCAGCGCCGGCAGCGCCTCGGCCAGCACCTGCGCGGCGGGGCGCCCCGTCTCGCGCACTACGGCTGTCACGTACCGCCCCCCGTCCATCTCGCGCACTTCCAGCGCGTCCACCGGCACGCCCTTGCCGCGCGCAAACCCCACCGCCGCCTGCGTTGGCGCCCCGCCCGAGTCGTAGGCGCGGTTGGCCGGCGGCCCCTTCACCACCGTCTCGGCGTCCGGCTGCCGCGCGGCCACGCCCTCCACCAGCACTGCCAGCCGCCGCGGCGTCGCGAACACCTGAATGTCGCCGTGGCTCAGCCGCGCCTCGGCCAGCGCCTTCGGGGCCAGCTCGCGCAGTTGCCCCAGCGCCGCCTCCACATCCCCGTACGGCAGTTCCTCTGTCCCAATCTCCAGCAGCAGCGTCTGCGCCTCATCGCTCACCACCACCTGCATCCCCGGCACAGTCGTTTGCAACCGCCGGTCGTCCGTCGTCCGTCGTCCGTCGTCCTCTTTGAGAAGCGGATACTCCAACCTCTGCCGCTGCGCGATGTACGCCTCCGACACCTGCCGCGCCAGCCCTCGCATCCGCCCAAACGACGCCGCGCGCTCGGTCACGCCAATCGCCCCGCGCGTGTCGAGCACGTTGAACGTCTGCGAGCACTTCAGCAGATAGTCGTAGGCCGGCAGCACCAGCCCCGCCTCCAGCGCCGCCTTAGCCTCGGCCTCGAACAGGTTGTACATCGTCCGCAGCCGCTCCACGTCCGCGATCTCGAAGTAATACTTGCTGTGCTCCCATTCCCCCTGCCGCAGCACGTCCCCGTACGTCACCCCCGCCGCCCACGGCTCGTCCCAAATGCCGCTCGCCGCGTTCAGCGCGATCAGGATGCGCTCCAGCCCGTACGTCAACTCCACCGACACCGGGTTCGTGGGCAGCCCCCCCGCCTGCTGGAAGTACGTGAACTGCGTGATCTCCTGCCCATCCGCCCACACTTCCCAACCCAGCCCCCACGCCCCCAGCGCCGGCGACTCCCAGTTGTCCTCCACAAACCGGATGTCGTGCTTGCGCGGGTCCAGCCCAATCGCCCGCAGCGACTCCAGGTAGATCTCCTGCGGGTTGCCGGGGTCCGGCTTCAGGATCACCTGGTACTGGTAGTGCTGCTGGAAGCGATTCGGGTTCTCGCCGTAGCGCCCATCGTCCGGCCGGATGGACGGCTCCACATACGCCACGTTCCATGGCTCCGGCCCCAGCACTCGCAGAAACGTGGCCGGGTTCATCGTCCCCGCGCCCACCTGCGAATAGTACGGCTGCCAGATCAGGCAGCCCCAGTCGGCCCAGAATTGCTCTAAAGAAAGAATGAGAGATTGAAACGTGTAGCGAGAAGTCATTGAGTTGGCTCGTTGCCCGACAGGTAACCCTGGCGGCGCATGTAGGCGTAGATGTAGCCGACAAATGCCTCAAAATCGGCTAGGCCGCTCATCAGCACGCCGAAGACGATTTCAGCGTCGACATCCATGTATTCATGCACAATGGCATTTCGAAAACCCGCCATTGGCGCAATGCGCCGAGCATAGTCTGGCGGCACAATGCCTACTTCGCCGAGCGTCAGTAAGGTCGTGCGCGCATCGTCGGTGACAATATGGTTGGTGCCCGCAAGCAGGTGATTGCCCACATCCACAACGTGTTCGACTAGTAACTGCAAGCTGCGTAGCAAGCCATACCAGCGCAGCGTATCAGACATCATTTGCGCAAGCGTTTCTCGCTGGAGCGGTCTCACCAATTCAATGTGCCGCCGCATGGAGACCAGCAGGCGCAGTATCACCTCGGTCTTAGGCGACATCGGGCAACCCTCGCCTATGTGGGGTTTGCCGTGGCAGGCACTTTGGCGCGTTCATCCAGCCATTCCTCCAGATAGGCGCGCGCGAGATGGCGCGTTGGGGCCGCATCGAAGTATCGCGCGGCGGCGCGGACAACAAAGTCAATCGCCGGCCGCGTATCGGGATCCTCATAGAGAATTCGGCCGTGCTTGGCCACCTGATGCATCAACAACGGCGGCGCCTCGTTGAGCAGGACTAGATCCACCTTGCCGGTCTGCAGAGCAGCCATGAGATCGTCAACCAGGCTCAACCGCGCCTCAGCATAGCGTCCGCGCGGCGTATCCCACGGCAGCAGCACCGCGATGTCCACATCACTCGACGACCGCGCCCGGCCCTCGGCTTGCGACCCAAACAGGTACGCCAAGATAACACCATGCTTGATGAATACTTCGCTCAGAGTAGCCAAGTTGAGGTCTTGTATCATGTCGCTACCTGCGCCTCTTCCCGCCGAATCAACTTTAGGAACTCCACCGACTTAAGCTGTCGCTCCAACAAGATCGTGATATACCGCGCCAGCAGGTATTCCACTTCGCCCTGCGTCCGCGCGCTCACGTTCAGCGCCGCCACCTTCCCATATGGGTTCGCCTGGATGAAGCGCAGCACCTTCAGCGCATTCAGCGACACCGGCGTCAGCCCCACACGCTGCGGCGTGCTGCCCGGCGGGGCCTTCGCCGCCGCCGCCGCGCACCGCGGGTCAATCACCCCGCCCTCGCCCGGCGAAAAAAACTGGTCTTCCGGCTTCAGCGTCTGTCCGCACACCAGGCAGCGCTGCAATTGCGGTTGGTAGCCCGCCATGCTCAGCAGGTGCAGCTCGAAATACCGCGCCGCCAGCGACAGCGCCCCCGCTTCTCCCCCGGCCGCCCCCTCGCCCGCCCCGCTCGACCACGCCAGCCCTTTACTCAGCAGGTCATATAGCGCTTCATTTTCTTCTTCATCCGGCGTAAAGCGGTCCAGCAGTTCCACCATGTAGGCCGCGTAGGCGCTGCGTAGCAGGTCCTCCCGCAGCGGCCGGTAAGCCTCCACCATTTCCGCCTGGGTCACGTGGTCCAGGTCGCGCCCCGTCGCCAGCAGCAGCTTGGCGCGCGTGAACAACTCCAGGTGCCCGGCCTTGCGCGAACGCGGCTTGCGGATGCCCTTGGCGATGGCCCGGATCTTCCCGCGCCCGGGCGTGAACAGGGTGAGCACCCGGTCGGCCTCGCCAATGTCCTTCCGCCGCAGCACGATCGCCTCGGTGCGGTAGGTTCGGTCGCGGAATGGCACAAAAGTGATTATACCATTCGGGTTTTGGCGACCATCAGCTTCAGCAGTCCCCCAAAGCCCACCCGCACCCGGCCGATCTCGAACCCCGCCCTCCGCACCGCCGCCTCGGTGTCGCGTGTCAGGTGGCAGCTGCCCGTCACCCACAGCCAGGCCGGCGCCAGGGCGGCCTGCGTCCGCGCCAGCCAGGTCTGATGGCTCGTCACATGCTCCACCAGCAGCAGCAGCCCCCCGGGCCGCAGCACCCGGCGCGCCTCTGCCAGGGCCGCGTCCGGCCGCGGAATCGAGCAAAACACCAGCGTCGCCGCCACGGTGTCAAACGTCCCGTCCGGCCAGGGCAGGCGCTCCGCATCCGCCACCGAGAGCGGGATCGGCGTGCGCGCCCGCGCCGCGAACCGCACCCGCTCCGGCCTCAGGTCGAAAGCCGTCACCTGCGCCCCCGCCGGGTAGTGCGCAAAGTTGGCCCCCGCGCCGCAGCCGATCTCCAGCGTGCGGCCCTGCGCCTCCCCCAGCACCTCCCACCGCCAGCCCGCAAAGCCGCGCGGGCGTGTGTCGCGCCTCATCTCAGTCAAGTATCCTCGCTTGTCCCACCGGCCATGCCTCCGATGAAGAGTATAATCCCCGCGCCTCCGGCTTGCCCGCTGTCTGCGCTCGCTCGGCGCCGGACGTCCGGTCACCCACATGCTCTCTCCCGCCCACACGCTCACCCTCCGCGCCCTCCTGGATCGCCTCATCCCCCCCGACGAGGACCCCGGCGCCTGGGAAGCCGGCGTCGGCGACTACCTCCTGCGCCAATTCGCCGGCGACCTGCGCGCCGAGGTGGACCATTACCGCGCCGGTCTCGAATCCCTGGAGGCCGAAGCCCTGGCCGTCCTCGGCTCCGCCTTCTCCGCGCTCCCCCCCGCCGGGCAGGATGCTCTCCTGCGCCGCGTCGAAGCCGGCGACGTCGTCCACGCCTGGCCGGTGGACCCCGCTCAGTTCTTTGCTCTCGCCGTCCAGCACGCCATTGAGGGCTATTACGCGGACCCCGGCAACGGCGGCAACCGCGACGGCGCCTCCTGGCGCATGATCGGCTTCGTGCCGCGCCGCCTGGAGGACGGCCCCGCATGACGCCCTACGACGCCATCGTCATCGGCGCCGGGGCCGGCGGCGGCATCGTGGCCGGCGTGCTGGCCGAGGCCGGCAAGCGGGTCCTGCTGCTGGAGCGCGGTCCCCACCTGGCCTACACTCCCGCGCCGCCCGATCACCTCCGCAACCAGCGTGTCTCGCGCTATGGCCACACGGCCGGCCCCGCCCTGGATGGCCACCCGCGCGTCGCCGTGGACCTGGATGGCCGTGAGCGCGTCGTCCTCCCCCACGAGGGCGCCTACCAGAACAACGCCGCCGTCGTGGGCGGCGGCACCCGCGTCTACGGCGGCATGGCCTGGCGCTTCCTCCCGCAGGACTTCCGCATGGCCAGCCTGTACGGCGTCCCCGCGGGCAGTTCCCTGGCCGATTGGCCCATCACCTACGATGACCTGGCCCCCGCCTACGAGCGCGCCGAGTGGGAGGTGGGCGTGGCCGGCGACGGCGAGGCCTCCGCCCGCCACTGGCCGCGCCGCAAGGGCTTCCCCTTGCCGCCCCTGCCCGTCAGCCCCCAAGGCGTGGCCCTGCGCGCTGGGGCCGCCCGCCTCGGCTGGGAGGCCTTCACGCTCCCCGCCCTTCTCAACACCGCACCCTTTGGCGGGCGCCCCGCCTGCATCGAGTGCTCCTATTGCATCGGCGTCCCCTGCCCGGTGGAGGCCAAGAACGGCACGCACAACACCCTCATCGCCCGCGCCCTCGCCACCGGCCGCTGCGACCTGCTCACCGAAGCCGTCGCCGCCCGGATCGACACCGACCCTGCCGGCCGCGTGGTCGGGGTCAGCTACTTCGACTCTGCCGGTCAGCCCCACACCGCCCGCGCTGAGGTCGTCATTTGCGCGGGCGGCGCCATCGAAACCGCGCGCCTGTTGCTCAACTCAGCCTCGCCCCGCCACCCCCACGGCCTGGGCAACGCCCACGATCAGGTGGGCCGCCACCTCCAGGGCCACACCTACCCCTTCGCCCTCGGCCTCATGCCCCAACCCGTCTTCGATGGCCGCGGCCCCGGCATGTCCACCGTTACCGTCCGCTTCAACCACGGCAACCCCGGCATCGTCGGCGGCGGCGCCCTCACCGACGACATGGTCGAAATGCCCATCCGCTTCTGGGACCTCAACCTCCCCCCAGACTTGCCGCGCTGGGGCCTCGCCAACAAGCAGTTCATGCGCGAAGCCTTCACCCGTGTCATCCGCGTCGCCAGCCCCGTCCACGAGATCCCCAACCCAGAGGCCCGCGTCACCCTCAACCCCGCCGTGCGCGACCACTGGGGCCTGCCCGTGGCGCGCCTCTCCGGCCTCATGCACCCCGAAACCCTGCGCACCGCCGCCTTCATGCTGGAGCGCGCCCAGGAGTGGCTGGCCGCCTCCGGCGCCGAGCGTGTCTGGGGCCGTCTGCCGCGCCTCAAGCTCAGCGGCGGCCAGCACCAGGCCGGCACCTGCCGCATGGGCCACGACCCGCGCCTCTCGGTCACCGATGCCTGGGGCCGCGTCCACGGTCACGACAACCTGCTCGTCGCCGACGGCTCCCTGCACGTCACCAACGGCGGCTTCAACCCCGTCCTCACCATCATGGCCCTCGCCTTTCGCGTGGCCGACCACCTGACTCAGACCTGGTAGGAGCAATCCCTATGAAAGTTCTCTTTATTGGGGGCACCGGCGTCATCAGCACCGCCGTCACCGCGCTGGCGGTCGAGCGCGGCATCGACCTCTATCACCTCAACCGCGGTCAGCACAGCCCCGCGCCCGCTGGCGTTCATACGCTCGTCGCCGATGTGCACCAGCCCGGCGCGGCCGAGCAGGCCCTGGCGGGCCATCAATTTGATGTGGTCGTGGATTGGATCGCCTTCACGCCCGCCGACATCGAGCGCGACCTGGCCCTTTTTGCGGGCCGCACCAAGCAGTTCATCTTCATCTCATCGGCCTCGGCCTATCAGAAGCCGCTCAGCCATCCCGTCATCACCGAGTCCACCCCCCTGCACAACCCCTACTGGCTCTATTCGCGCAACAAGATCGCCTGCGAGAACCGCCTGCTGCAGGCCTACAACGACAACGGCTTCCCCGTCACCATCGTCCGCCCGTCCTACACCTATGACCGAAACTTCCCCATCGCTCTGGGCGGCGGCAGCACCTACACCCTCATCGACCGCCTCCAGCGGGGCCAGCCCATCATCGTCCATGGCGACGGAACCTCGCTCTGGGTCAACACCCACAGCGAAGACTTCGCCCGCGGCTTCCTCGGCCTGCTGGGGCACACCCAGGCCCTCGGCCACGCCTTCCACATCACCTCGGACGAAGTCCTCACCTGGAACCAGATTTACGCCACCCTGGCCGACGCGGTGGGCGTGACCGCCAACGTCATCCACATCGCCTCCGACTTCATCGCCCAGGTCGCCCCGGCCGAAGGCGACGGCCTGCTCGGCGACAAGGCCCACAGCGTCATCTTCGACAACAGCAAGATCAAGACCTTCGTCCCCGGCTTCCAGTGCGTCATCCCCCTGCGCGACGGCCTGCGCCGAGCCCTGGCCTGGTTCCACGCCGACCCCGCCCGCCAGCGCGTGGACCCCGCCATCAACGCCACCCTGGACCGCATCCTGGCCGCCTACGGCGCGAAGACTGCCTGAACTACAACGGGTCCATGTAGATCGTCTTGATTTGCGTGAAGAAATCGCGCGCCGCCTTGCCCTGCTCGCGGCTCCCGCTGCTGCTGCTCTTGAACCCCCCAAACGGCACCTGTGGCTCGGCCCCCGCCGTCTGCGAGTTGATATGCACGATGCCGGCCTCGATCTCGCGCACAAACCGCAGCGCCAGGTTCAGGTCGCGCGTCACCACCGAGGCGCTCAGCCCGTAGCGCGTGTGGTTTGCCAGCCGCACCGCCTCGTCGAAGTTCTGTGCCTCGATCAGCCCCACCACCGGCCCGAAAATCTCCTCCTGGGCGATGCGCATATCCGGCGTCACCCCGTCAAACACCGTCGGCGCCACGAAGTACCCTCGGTCGTACTGGTCGCCCATCAGCTTATGCCCGCCCGTCAGTAGCCGCGCCCCTTCGTTCTGCCCGATGGCAATGTAGTCCAGCACCGACTGTTCCGCCGCAGCGCTCACCAGCGGCCCCATCTGCGTCTGCGGGTCGCGGCCGTCCCCCACTCGGAAGGCCTTGGCGCGCGCCACCAACCGCTCCCGCAGCCCGTCCACCACCTCGCGCTGCACAATCACCCGGCTGGTCGCGGTGCACTTCTGCCCGGTCGAGAGCATCGCCCCGGCCAGCGCGATGTCCGCCGCCTTGTCCAGGTCGGCGTCGGCCAGCACCACCGTCGGGTTCTTGCCCCCCATCTCAAGCTGCACCTTCGCCCCGCGCGCCGTGGCTGTCGCCGCGATCCGCGCCCCCACCTCGTTCGACCCTGTGAAGCTGATGGCCTTGATGTGCGCGTTCTCCACCATCTCCTGCCCCGCCTTCGAGCCGGACCCCACCACCAGGTTCAGCACCCCCGCCGGCAGCCCGGCTTTCTCCAGCACGTCCACCAAATGCCACGCCGTCAGCGGCGTCAGTTCCGCTGGCTTAAACACCACCGTGTTCCCATACGCCAGCGCCGGCGCGATCTTCCACACCGGGATCGCCACCGGGAAGTTCCACGGCGTGATCAGCGCCACCGGCCCCAGCGGCACCCGCTCCGCGTACAGAAACGTGCCGCTCAATACCGAAGGATACACCTCGCCCGTCGGCTGCATGCACTCCCCGGCGTAGTAGCGCAGGATGCTCACCCCGCGCAGGGTCTCGCCCTTGGCCTCGGCCAGGGTCTTGCCTTCCTCGGTCGTCAGCGCCTCGGCCACCTGCGCCGCCCGCGCCTCGAACAGGTCCGCCGCCCGCCGCAGCACCTCGCCGCGCGCCGGCATGGGCGTCTTGGCCCAGCCGGGGAAGGCCCGCGCCGCCGCCTCCACCGCCCGCGCCGCGTCCGCCCGCCCCGCCGCCGGAAAATGTCCCAGCACCTCATCCATGTCGGCCGGGTTCACGTCCGGCGTGGTGGTGCCTTCGCTGGCCGGCACCCACTGGCCGTCAATCCAATTCAGGTACTGCGCTGGTGCGACACTCATCCGTCGTTACTCCTGAACCTCATTGTTGAGAATCAAATCGCCGATGCTGATGTGCACCTGGTCGCCGGGCGCCAGGCTGAACGTATCCGGCGGCACGATGCCCGTCCCCGTCATCAAGAACACCCCGTGCGGAAAATCCAATTCGCGCGTCAGATACGCCGCCAACTCCTCCAGCTTGCGCTTCATGTTCGCCGTGCTCGTCTCGCCGCTGAACGCCAGCCGCCCCGCGCGCCGGATCTCCAGCCGGATGGGCACCGCCCTCAGTTCGCTCGCCTCAGCCAGCACAATCCCCGGCCCCAGCGCACATGCCCCGTTGTACACCTTGGCCTGCGGCAGATAGAGCGGGTTCGCCCCCTCGATGTCGCGCGACGACACGTCGTTCCCCGCGCTGTAGCCCACGATCTCCCCGTGCCGGTTGATCACCAGCACCAGCTCCGGCTCGGGCACGTTCCAGCCGCTGTCGGCCCGCACCCGGATCGGCGCGCCGTCGCCCGCCACCCGCCACCCCAGCGCCTTGAAGAACAGCTCCGGCCGCTCGGCCTCGTACACCCGGGCATACACGTCCCCCACCGCCGACTCGGCCTGCCGCGCGTCCCGGCTTCGCAGGTAGGTCACGCCGCTGGCCCACACCTCCTGGCCGGCCTCCATCGGCGGCAGCCCCGCCCCATCCACCTGCCCCTCGGCCGGCAGCGTTTCCAGCAGCTTCAGCGCCGCCGCCCGGTCAAGTTCCAGGAACAGGTTCAGCGAAAACGCGGCGGGCAGATATGCCCCGTCCCGCGCCCAGCGTGGACCGCCCGCGGTGCTGTGCCGGGTCAGCAACATCGTCACACTCCTTTATCAAGACAGCTTACTGGCTGATCGCCGTCGCGGTCCAGGTGTCCTCAGGGTGGGCTTCGGGGGCAATACTCGTCACCCGGATGCCGCCAAACAGGTCGTTCAGGCCGGTCGTCAGGGGCCGCAGCAACCCCGCGGGCACGGCCACCCAGCCAAACACGCGGTTGTTCAAGGGCAGCACTTCCACCGCCGCCGCCTGCAGCCGCAGTGGCTCGCCGGCTGTGTCCTGCCAGGCAAACGTCGTCGCAAAGCGCGCCCCGCCCAACGCCCCAGCCCGCCCGCCGATCACCAGATTGCCGCTGTCCAGCAGCCGCGCCTTGGCCTCCGTGATGTCCAGCGGCAGGGTGGGGGCCACCTGCTGGCGGAAGTAGGCGCTCAACTGCTGCTCGGTGAACGTGAACCGCACGCTCGTGCCCGGCGGCAGGGCCTGCAAAGTCTGGAGCAGCTCGGCGAACTCCGCCGCCGCCGCCGGGTCGTCGGAAGCGACCTCCTTGTCCAGAGCCGCCAGCGCAGTGCCGCCCACGATCACCCCGCCCGAAAAGAAGCAGGCCGCCGTCACGAACACCAGCGCCCCCACCGTGACGAGCAGGCGCTGCACGGCGGCGGCGCTGAAGCCCACATTCGTGGTGTTGGTCGTTGTCACCACGTCGCGCCCCACCACATCCCGCCCGGCGCGGACGTTCTTCTCGTAGTCGCCCGCCACCACGTCCCCCCCCACGCGCCCGCTCACCTCGACGGCCGGCAGTTCAGGCCGTTGGTGCGGCTTCGTTGTGGGCGGGTCGCCCGAGGGCGGCGCGGGTGGGCGCTGCCTTCGGCCTGGCTGGGTGTCGTTGGGCGTCGTCATCCAGATCCCCGTTTGTTCAACCGATCACCCCCGGCCATCGCTTGGGCCGCCGCGCGAATGCCGTCCTAGGCTAGGTCCTTCGGCCCAAACGACCGCGGCAGCAGTTCGGCCACCGTGCCGCGGTGGATGATGCGGCCATCCGGCTCCACGATCAGCACCTGCGTTGCCACGCCAAATTCCGCCAGCACCTGCCGGCAGATCCCGCACGGGCTGCCCCCGTTGCTGCTCGCCACCGCAATCGCCACGAAGTCGCGCTCCCCCTCGGAGACCGCCTTCACCACCGCCGTCCGCTCGGCGCAGATCGTGGCCGGGTAGGCGGCGTTCTCCACATTCACCCCGTCATACACCTTGCCGGAGGCCGTCAGCAGCGCCGCCCCCACGGCGTAATGCGAGTAGGGCGCATACGCCCACTCGCGCGCCTGGGCCGCGCGCTGCGCCAGGTCGGCTTCCTGCTCTGGCGTCAGCGCCGGGTGCCCGCTGTCACTCGCCATCCACTGTCTCCGTGATGGGCGGCAGCGCCCCATTCACCCGCCGGGTTTCCGTCGGCGCGGGCTCGGGCCGGCGGCGCACCCGCACCTTGCGGATCCGGCGCCCAGCCACGCTCAGCACTTCGAATTCGGCCCGGTCGGTGGCGATCTTCTCGGCCGGCGCCGGCACGTGCCCCAACTGCCCATAGATGAAGCCGCCCAGCGAGTCGCTCTCCCCGCTGGGCAATTCCAGCCGCAGCCGGTCGTTCACCTCGTCCAGGTCAATCCGCGCATCAAAGACGTACTCGTCGTCGTTGACGCGCTCGAACATGGCCTCTTCGTTGATGTCGTACTCGTCGCGGATCTCCCCCACGATCTCTTCCACGATGTCTTCCAGGGTCACAATCCCGGCTGTGCCGCCATACTCATCCACCACCACCGCCAGGTGAATGCGCCTTTGCTGCAATTCGGCCAGCAGTTCGTCCGCCTTCTTAGTCTCGGGCACAAAGTAGGCCGGGCGCAGCAGGTCGCGCAGGCCCGCCGGCTGGTCGCCGTCCTTCCAGGCCCGCAGCAAGTCCTTGGCATACAGCAGGCCCACGATGTTATCAATGCTGCCCTGGTACACCGGCACCCGGCTATGGCCGGCGGCCATCACCGCATCCACCGCCTGCTGCACCGGCGTGTCCGCGTCCAGCGCCAGCACGTCGATGCGCGGCACCATGATCTCTCGCGCCATCGTCTCGCCGATCTGGAAGATGGAGTAGATCATCTCCTTCTCCTCTTCCTCGATCACGCCGCCCTCCTCCCCCGCGTCCACCATGGTCTTGATCTCTTCCTCGGTGACGAACGGCACCTGGCGGCCGGCCAGCGGCTGCGTCACCCGCGACGAGAGAAACATCACCAGGCTCACGAACGGTCCCAGCAGCCACTGCAGCGCCGCGATCAGGGGCGCAAACACCACCGCCCATTGCTCTGGCGCCCGCAGCACCCACGCCTCCGGCAGCAGTTCGCCCAAGGACACTACCAGCAGCGCCGCCAGCAGCATCAGCAGCAGCAGCGCCAGCGGGCCGGCCTGCTCCGCCAGCCACGGCAGTTGAGCCAGCAGGCCCTCCAGCGCCGGCTCAAACTCTACGGCGATCAGTCCGGCGGCCATAAACCGCAGCCCGGTCTGCACCAGCCGCACGGTGGCGATCAGCGGCGTGGCCGCTTCAGCCACGCGCAGCGCCAGCGCCGCCCCGCCCGAGCCGCTCTCGATCATCTGCCGCAGCCGGGCCCGCGAGGCCCCCACCAGCGCCGACCGCGCCGCCGCCAGCAGCCCGTTCACCACCAGCAGTATCACCAGAACAATCACGCCAGAATTCATGCCGATTTCAACTTGCGGATCACCCGCGCCGGCACCCCCACCGCCAGCGTGTCCGGCGGCACGTCTTTGGTCACCACTGCCCCCGCACCGGTCCGGGCGCCCTCGCCCACCGTCACCGGCGGCACCAGCACCGTGTCGCTGCCCAAAAAGGCCCCCGCGCCGATCGTCGTCCGGTTCTTCCGCACACCATCATAGTTGGCGGTAATGGTCCCCGCCCCAATATTGGTCCCCGCCCCCACCTCCGCATCACCCACGTAGCTGAAGTGGCCCATCTTCACGCCTGGACCTAGCGTCGCATTCTTCACCTCGCCAAAGTTGCCCAGATGCACCCCGCGCTCCAGCCGCGCGCCGGGCCGCAGGTGGGCAAATGGTCCCACCTCCACCTCGTCCGCCAGGATGGCGCCCTCCAGCACCGAGCACTCCACCCGGCAGCCGTCGCCGATGACCGTATCGCGCAGGATGGTGTTCGGACCGATCACGCAGCCCCCGCCCACCACGGTCCGCCCTTGCAGGTGCGTGTTCGGCAGGATCACGCTGTCCCGGCCAATCTGCACCCCCGGCTCGATGTAGGCTGCGGCCGGGTCCAGCAGGGTCACGCCCGCCTCCAGCCAGCCGGTGTTGATGCGCCGCCGCAGCGCCGCCTCGGCCTGCGCCAGTTGGGCGCGTGTGTTCACGCCGCTGGCCTCGTCCTCGTCCTCGGTCGTCACCGTCGCCACGCGCCCTCCCTCGCGCACGGCCAACTCCACCGCGTCGGTCAGGTAGTACTCCCCCTTGGGCGAGAGCGGCAGTCGCGGCAGCGCCGCCCACAGCCACGCGGCGTCAAAGCAATAAGCGCCCACGTTCACTTCCGTCAGCGCCAACTCCTCGGCGGTGGCCTGCGCCGCCTCCACCACGCCCAGCAGCGCGCCATCGGCCGCGCGCACCACCCGCCCAAAGTCGCGCAGCCGGGCCGAATGAGCCGTCAGCGCTGTCAGCGGGCCGCTGTTTGCCCGCTGCGTTTCCACCAACGCCCGCAGGGTCTCCGCCCGCAGCAAGGGCATGTCGGCATACGTCACCAGCACCAAATCCGCCTGCCCGGCCAGCAACCCCGCCGCCTGTTGCACGGCATGCGCCGTACCCAGTGCCTGGGCCTGCTCCGCATACCGCACCCGGTCCCCGGCCGCAGCGCGCACCGCGTCCGCCCCGGGCGCCACCACCAGCACCGGCGGCCGTCCGGTGATCGCTTCCGCCGCCTCGATGGCATAGCTCATCAGCGGCCGGCCGCCCAGCGGCAGCAGCACCTTCGGTGTGGCCGACTTGAGGCGGGTGCCTTGCCCCGCGGCCAGGATGACGGCGGCGACGGATCGGGTCTCGGTCATGGGTTGTTTGGCAAATGGTCGTGGCGCGCGCGCGCCGCTGGCTGCGCCCCGCCAGGGCCCGCATCAAATGCAGTTTGTCGAACGATGGGAGTCGTGGGGAAGGGTGCGCGCCAGATAACGGTCGAGCAGGGTTTTAGGGGAGGTTCGTCTAAGCTTGAACGCATGACAGGCTGGGGCGCCTGGACTCGAACCAGGATTCACGGATCCAAAGTCCGGTGTGCTGCCAATTGCACCACGCCCCAAGGTGGTGATCGGATGGATTATAGCACAGGGGCGGCGTTACTTTTTCGAATCTTTGTCAATCAGGCCGAGTTTGGCCGCTTGTTCAAATGAGAGCGTGCCGGCGCGTACATCGCCGATATCGGCCGGCGGCGTCTCCCAAAACGAAACCGCATCCTGGGTAGCCACCTGCTCGGCGGCGGCATCCAGCGCCCGCAGTTCGCCCGTGCCCATGCGCGTCGGCGCTGGCGGCAGCGGGCCGGTCTTGGCCGTGGGCGATACCGGGGGCGCTGTCACCCCAGGCCGCGCCACCGGCGGCCCGGCGGCCGGGTCGGCATGCGGCGCCGCCCGCAGCCCTTGCAGCGTCGCCGCCGTAATCGTCCGGCCTTCCAGCCCCATCCGCCCAAACAGCCCCAACAGGTCATCCGCCGCCTGCCGACCATAACGCAGCACCGGCCCCATCTGCCCCGCGCCGCGCTCGCCCGAGAACAAAATCACCAGCGCCAGGTCGGCGCCCACCGTGGCCGCATAGATGTCGTAATCCCGCCCGTCAAAGAACTGGACCGTGTTGTGGCCCAGCCCGCCCAGCGCGCGGCCCACCTCCACCGCCGCGGTGAAGGCCGCCACCACCACCGGCAGCACCGGCGTCAGGTCCAGCGTCACGCTGTCGCCCGCGCGCACCGCCACCTCGCCCGCCCGGTCCATCAGCAGCACCGAGCCGGCCCCCAGGTCGCGCCGCAGGCGGATCAGCCGGTCCACCAACCCGGTCGTCTCATCCATCGCGGGCGTGGGGTCGGGCGCCTCGGCGATCACCCGGTTCGCCAGCGCATGCTGCACCCCCTGCAAAAAGGCCGCTATGCTCAGCGGCTTGGCATAGAACGCTGCCCCCAGCGCTGTGATCTCTGCCTGGGCAATCTCATCGGCATAGGCCGAGATGACGATCATAGCCGCGTCGGTGCTGGCCTTCCGCAGCCGCTGGATAAGCTCGATCCCGCTGATGCCGGGCAGCCGCAGGTCGGTGATCAGCAGGTCCACCAGCCCCCGCCGCATCTCCAGCAGCGCTTCCTCCGCCGATGGCACGTCCACGATCACATACCCGCGCCCCAGCGTCTCCAGCGCCGTCCGCAGCATCCGCGTGATGTCGCGCTGGTCGTCCACAATCAAGATTCGGGGAGCCGGCATAGTGCGGATTGTACCTCAGGTCTTCCGCCCTCGCACACCCGGACCTTTGGCACATCGCGCCCACGCCCCCCGTTCCCGCCGGATGTACTCCGCCGTCTCCGCCCCCCCGTTCCCAGCGGGTTCACCCCGCCGTCCTTCGCTCCCCGGTTCCCGCCGGATTCACCCAGCCGTCGCCCGCCTCCCGTAGCCAGCAGCTTCACTCCCCCTCCCGTAGCCGGCGGGTTTATCCCGCCGTCCCTGCTGGACCAAGCGTGTGCGTTCGCATTTGTTCGCCGCCTGAGGTTTGCAGCGCGCATTAGCCGCCGAAGGGCGGCTTCGTGCCCTTGTTGCCGCGGCTTAAGCCGCCAGGCGAATGCACCTGATCCAGCCGCGCGTCTTGGCCGCTGGCCCATCCTGTCTATAATGCGCCCCACACACCCTCACCCTGGAGGCGCCCATGTCCAATACCAGCCAAGACTTTCGCCAGGCCCTCACCGAAGTCAGCGCCAGCTCGGCCGGCGGCGCGCCCTTCCTCATCGCCTACGGCCTCACCTTCCTCATCACCGGCGTGCTCTCATTCTTCCTGTCGCGCGAGATTGTCGCGCTGATCGCCATGTTTCAGGGCGGCGTCTCCCTGCCTTTGGCCTTCTGGCTGGAGCGCCGAATGGGCTCCACCCGCATGTCCGCCGACAACCCTCTCCGCGTTCTCTCCGGCCAGATGGCCGTCTCGCAAGCCCTTATCATCCCCGCCCTCATCGTCACCTACAGCCTCGAGCCGGGTGCCGTGCCGGTGGTGCTGGCCGGCGTCGGCGGCATGCACTTCCTGCCCTATGCCTGGCTCCACCGCACCCGCCTGTATGCCATCCTGGCCGGAACCATCGCCCTGGGCGCGTTCGCGTTGCAGGTCATCCTGGGCCGCGAGGCCTTCTCCTTCATCCTGCTCTTCATCGCCGCCGTCTACTGGATCGCGGCCCCGCTCGTCTATCGCCACGCCAAGCAGATCGTCGCCTCCGGCGCCTGACGTGACCGCCCCCATCATCGAAACCGAGCGCCTCGCCCTGCGCCGCCTCACGCCAGACGATGCCCCCTTCGTCCTCGGCCTGCTCAATGAGCCGTCCTTCATCCGCTTCATCGCCGACCGTGGCGTTCGAACCCTGGAAGCCGCTCGCGAATATATACTCAGCGGCCCTGTCGCGAGCTACGCCCGCCACGGCTTCGGCCTCTACCTGACCGTGCTGAAAGCAACCGGCGAACCATTGGGCCTGTGCGGCCTCGTCCGCCGCGACGGCCTGGACGACGTGGACCTCGGCTACGCCTTCCTGCCCGCCTATTGGGGCAAAGGCTACGCCTCCGAAGCCGCCGCCGCCGTGCGGGATTACGCCCGCCGCGTCCTCGGCCTCGCCCGCCTGGTCGCCATCGTCTCGGTGGACAACGACCGTTCGATCAAACTCTTGGAGCGTTTGGGTTTTCAGTACGAGCGCCTGATCCGCCTGCCCGGCGACGACGAGGACATCAAGCTCTTTGCGTGGGAGACACCATGAGCACCGCCGACATCTACAACTTCATCCAGGTCAACGACTGCCTCCTCACCGGCGGCCAGCCCACCGAAGACCAGCTCCGTGATGCCGCCACCGAGGGCGTCACCGCCGTCATCAACCTCGCCACCCACCACCCGCGCTATTCCCTCGACGACGAAGCCGGCCTCGTCCAATCCCTGGGCCTGGCCTACCACCACCTCCCCGTGGATTGGGAACACCCTACCGCCGCCGACTTCGCCGCGTTCGAGGCCGCCTTCCTGCCCCTCACCCAGCAGAAGACCCTCATCCACTGCGCCGCCAACTTCCGCGTCACCGCCTTCTATTCCCTCTTCGCCCAAAAGCACCTCGGCTGGACCGAAGCCCAGGCCGAAGCCTTCCGCGCCCAAATCTGGGAGGGGAGTGACTATCCAATTTGGGAAGCGTACATTAAGGATTTGAGAAGCAAGCTGGAGGGATAGACTACTCGCCCGCTCTGTCCTCTGCGCCACTCGGCCCCAGATAGTCCGCTATCCTGAGGTCTTCGTTGATAGCGCACTTTTCCGGATCCCAAATCAACGCCGTCCGGTCCCGGCTGATCTCAAACTTCAGCCGTTCCTCTGGCGCCGCATGCAGCAAAGTCGGAATCCACCACAGCGGCACGGATAGTCGGCGGCCATCGCTGAGGTCTACGACCATGTTCTCATCATCAAATCGCACCTGATGGATCAAAGCAGTCTCAGGAAATGTGTAAGCGGTGATGGGATGTGGAATCTCATACCGTTGAACGGCAATCTGCTCTTCAGTCGGCTTTGCGCTGGTAGTCATGCCAGGCCTCCAACAAGAACTCGTGGTTCTGCCTGATGATTGTCAATGCCCGCCGCAACTCACGTTGCTTTAGCGTTCGACCTGGCCGCGCGACTTCAATCTCCGGTTCCAGCCAGATTTTGGCGTCAGTTAAGTCATCCCGGGATCCTCGCCCTACGTGCACACTGGCCCGATCCTCATGTCGCGCATCAAAACTGTGGAACCAGAAGATCAACGTGCCGGATGCCAGGATTTTAGGGCTTATGGCCGGCTCCTTTGCCTGAGCTTGCTTCTATTCTAGCACTACCCAGGCAGGCAACTTCCTACAACAGCTCCAGGTTGAAGGCTTCTGCCACAAAGAAAACGCGGCCCCATATTGGGCCGCGCTCCGGCTTCGCCTCACTCCTCCCTGGCGAAAGGCCCCCCCTTCCCGTTCGCGCTGAAAGAGCGCCGGGATGGGGGCGGGGGGTCAGGTCTTCACTCCACCTTCCAGCACGCCACCCAGTGCCCCTTACTCACCTCGCGGAACTCCGGCTCTTCCTTCGAGCAGTGCTCCATCGCCACCGGGCAGCGCGGGTGGAACCGGCACCCGCTCGGCGGCCGCAAGGGACTCGGCACGTCCCCCTTCAGGATGATCCGCTCCCGCTT
>CAZCEC010000048.1:0-10669 GCA_964497615.1 uncultured Anaerolineales bacterium
CGTGGCACCGTATCGGGTGAGAACGGCTGGCACCATTGGCCCGTAAATTGACAGCCGGAAAGTAAGCCGGCGCTGATCCACTGCATAGAGGTGTGTGAGGGCCCACATGAAGTAGCGCAGGATGTTAGGGTCCATATTGGCAAGTTGTACCACGCCTGAACGTTTGGAGCCTTCCCCAGCATACAGCATCGCCAGGGCCAACTCATGCAACGCCCGGTCGTCCCCCAGGCTGCACGACACAGCCGCGCCAGCCTGAAAGGCCGCTTGCCGCGCGTGCGCGTGGCGTTGGCGATTGATCGGCAGCGCCCTGGCAGCGAAGCCCGCCCGGTTGGCAACAAGGCGCGCTTGCAGGCGCGCTTCCTGCGCCGGTGCCAAGGACAGGTCTCTTAGCCAGCCAGACAGGGTGCTGCGGTTGATGCCTGTCAGCGCCTCAATTTCCTTATACGACAGGCCCTGTTCGCGGCGCAGGGCCTCAGCGTGCAGTCGACGTTCGCTCTTGGCCCGCATTTCGGAACCCCTGATAGATATGTGCCATTAGTATAGGTCAGGGGTTCTGATTTCACCAGCATTGACCCCCACGCGAAGTTCGCTATAATGATCACAATCTAGATCACTAGACGCGACGACCGGGACGAGTAGCCGCGCAAGCGCTCCAGGGAGGCCAGGGCCATTGACTGCAAGCCCAGCCAGCCGTGAGCGCGGCGAATACCACCCGCGAGCGTAACCCCCAACGCGCACATGCGCGAGTAGGGTGAACGGGCCGGCCCGTTACAGCCGCAAAGAGATCGCGGCGCACGAGTACGTGCGCTTAGCGAACTTGGGTGGAACCGCGAAGACCCTGGGTCTCTCGCCCCAAGCAGCATTGGGCGAGGGATTTTTGTTTAAGGAGGTTGCGATGACCAGCGAGACCAACACTACCAGGCGGCGCCGGAGGAGACCATAGAGACGCTCCGCCGGCCGCCGCGACCTAAGCCCGGCCGGCGGGCGCCGAGATGGCGGCGCGCTGCCTGTTCACAACACAGTTTTAGGAGGCCAAGATGCCTGAGAACAATGCTGAACGTTACGAAGACTCAGAACTTTACAAGATCCGCCACTCGGCCGCGCATGTGATGGCCCAGGCGGTGTCGGAGCTGTTCGCGCCCGGCGAGGCCAAGGTCGCCATCGGCCCGCCCATCGCCGATGGCTTCTACTATGACTTTGACCTGCCGCGCCCGCTGACGCCCGACGACCTGGAGGTGATCGAGAAGCGCATGCGCCAGATCATCGGCGGCAAGCACGCATTCGTGCGGAAGGAAGTGAGCGCGGACGAGGCGCGGGCGCAGTTCGCCGGCCAGCCGTACAAGCTGGAGCTGATCGACGGGCTGGAGAAGGGCGGCATGGACGAGTACGGCAACCCGCTGGCCGAGAAGCCCGTGATCTCGTTCTACACGCACGACGCCTTCACGGACCTGTGCCGCGGGCCGCACGTCGCCGATACGAGCAAGATCAACCCGTCGGCCTTCAAGCTCACGAGCATCGCCGGGGCCTACTGGCGCGGCGACGCCAGCCGCCCCCAGCTTCAGCGCGTGTACGGCACGGCCTGGAAGACGTCCAAAGAGCTGGAAGAATACCTGTGGCGCATCGAGGAAGCCAAGAAGCGCGACCACCGCAAGCTGGGCAAGGAGTTGGACCTGTTCAGCGTCTCCGACGACGTGGGGCCGGGGCTGATCCTGTGGCACCCCAAGGGCGCCCGCATCCGCGTCATCGTCGAAGACTTCAGCCGCAAGGCTCACCTGGACAATGGGTATGAGTGGGTGTTCTCGCCCCACATCGGGCGCGGCCACTTGTGGGAGACGTCGGGGCACCTCGACTTCTACAAGGAGAGCATGTACGCGCCGATGGACATTGACGGCGAGGAGTTCTACGCCAAGCCGATGAACTGCCCGTTCCACATCGAGATCTTCAAGAGCCACCTGCGCTCATACCGCGACCTGCCCCGGCGCTATGCCGAGTACGGCACGGTCTACCGCTACGAACAGAGCGGCGTGCTGCACGGGCTCACGCGCGTGCGCGGCTTCACGCAGGACGACGCCCACATCTTCTGCCGGCCCGACCAGGTGGAAGACGAGATCAAGCGCGCGCTGGACTTCTCGCTCTACATCCTGCGCGCCATGGGGCTGACGGACTTCAAGGCCTACCTCTCCACGCGGCCCGACAAATACGTGGGCGAGGTGGCCGACTGGGACATGGCGACGGTGGCGCTGCGCCAGGCGGTAGAAGCCGCCGAGCTGCCTTACGAAGTGGACGAGGGCGGTGGCGCGTTCTACGGACCGAAGATCGACCTGAAGGTCAACGACGCCCTAGGCCGCGAGTGGCAGCTCAGCACGATCCAGTTCGACTTCAACCTGCCGGAGCGGTTTGGGCTGGAATACACGGGCGAGGACGGCCAACCCAAGCGGCCCTACATGGTGCACCGCGCCCTGCTGGGCAGCATGGAGCGCTTCTTCGGCGTGCTCATCGAGCACTACGCGGGCGCGTTCCCGCTGTGGCTGGCCCCGGTGCAGGCCGTGGTGATTCCCATCGCCGACCGGCATGTGGACTACGCCAAACAGGTGGCCGCGAAGCTGAGGGCCGCGGACTTCCGCGTGGAGGTGGACGAGCGCAGCGAGCGGATGCAGGCCAAGATCCGCGATGCGCAGTTGCAGAAGGTGCCCTTCATGCTCGTCGTGGGCGACAAGGAAGCCGAGGCGGGCGCGGTATCCGTCCGCCGCCGCTCCGGCGAGGACCTGAAGAGCAAGCCGCTGGACGAGTTTGTGGCGCTGGCGAAGAGCGAGCTTTAGAGAAAAGGCCCCATCCCCCACCCCCTTCCCCCGCGGAGCAGAGCCGCCGGGGAAGGGGCGCCGGGGCGCGCGCCGCTAATTCGTCCCAATTCGTGGAATTCGTGACGAAGGGTTTCCCCATGCACGCCTCGCCCTCGCCCCGCCTTGCGCTAGAATAGTCGCCGGCAGCCAGACGCGGGCCGCCCTCTAGCGCGAGGTGCCCATGCCGACGATCCGCCCCAAACGCATTGCGATTGTCATCGCGCTCTCTTTGGCGGGCCTGGCCCTGACAGGCGGGTTGGCCCTGCCAGCCACCGCCGCCCCCGCGCAGGTGTTTGTCTATCCGGGCGCGGACCCGTGCAACACCACCCTCCAGGCATGCATTTCGGCCGCCGGCCCCGGCGACGAGGTGCGCGTCCTGCCCGCCGTCTATAACGAGGCGCTGGTCATCACCGAGTCGGTCAGCCTGGTGCGCAACGGCGGAAGCGGCACGGTGGTGCTCCAGGCGCCGCCCGGCCAGCGCGTGCTCACCATCAGCGGCACAGTCACCAGCGCCGCGCAGATCGCACACCTGACCATCCAGGGCGCCGGGTTGGCCAGCGGCAACGGGGCGGGCATCCTGGTGTTGGCGCCGGCTCAGCCCAGCCTGCACGACCTTATCATCCAGAACAACACCGTCACCGCCGCCACCGGGCTGGGGGGCGGGCTGTTCACCGAATCTCCGCTCACCCTCACCAACGTCACCTTTCGCAACAACCTGGCCTTCGCCGGCTCGGGCGGCGGGCTGGCGGGCGCGCCCGGCGCGCATCTCATCCTCAACAACGTCACCTTCGACGGCAATGCCGCCGACCAGCGCGGGGGCGGGCTGTTCGCCAACAGCGCCGTCATCAGCGGGTCCACCTTCCACCTCAACCTCACCGGCGTGCTGCAAGGGGGCGGCGCCTACCTGACCGCCACAGCCGTCATCACCAACAGCCTGTTCGAGCGCAACGAGGCGCGCCACCACGGCGGCGGCCTGTACACCGGCGACGCGGCCACCATCAACGGCAGCCTCTTTCGGCTCAATCACAGCCTCACCGAGAGCGCCGGGGCCGTGTATGCCCTCGGCAAGCTGTTCATCGCGGGCAGCATCATCACCGGCAGCACCTCGTACGACTCGGGCGGGGCGGTCTTTGCCCAGGGGCCGCTGACGATGTTTGATACGCTGGTGGCGGAGAACATCAGCACCGGCGGCAGCGGGGCCGGTGTGCGGGCCAATAGCACCGCCGTCATCAGCAACACCCAGTTCATCTCCAACACGGCCTTCAACCCCGGCGGCGGCCTGCGCGTCACCCTGGGCGCGACCCTGCACAACACCGATTTCATCTCCAACATCTCGGGCGGGTCAGGCGGCGGGCTGCGGACCAACGCCGACGCCGCCATCACCGGCGGCAGTTTTGTGGCGAACTCCGGCACGGCCGGGGGTGGCGCGCTGATCGCCGGCACGGCCACGGTCTCCCAAACTGTCTTCCGCGGCAACACCGCCTCTGTTCAGGGGGGCGGGCTGAATGTCGTCACGGCCACGGTGCAGAGCGCGGTGTTTGATGACAATGAGGTGACGGCCGGCAACGGCGGCGGCCTGCACGCCCTCAGCGTGCTTGCGCTCGGCGACTCGCTCTTCACCGCCAACCGCGTCCTCAGCGGCACACAGGCCAATGCCACCGGCAGCGGCGGCGGGCTGTTCTCGGATGGGGTGCTGACCTCGACCGGCAACACCTTCATCGGCAACTTCGCTTTCCGGTTGGGCGGCGGGGCGGATGTCGATGACACTCTGAGCCAGGGCGATGTGTTCCGGGGCAACCTTACCGGGCCGCAAGGCTCCGGCGGCGGGATGTTCGTAGCGGGCGTGTTCGTGGTGGACAGCGGCCAATTCTTCACCAACACCGCCAACACGGCCGGCGGGCTGGGCGTCAACTCCACCGCCCGCGGCGAAGTGTTCAATTCGCTGTTCGCCCGCAACGTCGTCACCTTCACCGACGGCGGCGCGGCGATGCGACTGCTCTCCTCCACGTATGTAACGCTGACGCACAACACCCTGGTGGGCAACAACCAGGCCAGCCGCGCCGCTGTCCACATGCAGGGCAGCGGCGACTTCTGGTTCTACGCCAACATCATCGCCAGCCATGCCCAGGGCCTCAAGCAGTTTGGCACGCCGCCCACGTCCACAGTCACCGTGGAACACACCCTGTTTCAATCGGTGACAACGCCCTACATCGGCCCCATCACGGCCGGCGGCACGAACATCACCGGCACCGCCGCCTTCTTCAACCCCGCCGCCGACAACTATCATCTCGGCCTGGGCAGCCTGGCGCTGGACGCCGCGCCGGACTACGGCCTGGCGGCAGACTTCGAGGGCCACGCTCGCCCGCTGGGCCTGGGCTTCGACCTCGGTTTCGACGAAGCCCAACTGCCGCTTTGGCTGCCCCTGATCCTAAGGTAACCACCGACCCATGCCCGCCTTCAACTATCCCCCCACCCGCACCATCGCCCAGGTGGACGACTACCACGGCACCCTGGTGGCCGACCCCTACCGCTGGCTGGAGGACACGGACTCAGCCGAGACCCGCGCCTGGATCGCCGCGCAGAACGCCCTCACCCACGGTTATCTGTCCGCCACGCGCGCGCGCGAGCAATTCCGCCGGCGGCTGACGGAATTGTGGAACTACGCCCGCGCCTATGCGCCCCTCCAGCGCGGCGGGCGCTACTTCCAACTGCGCAACACGGGCTTGCAGAATCACAATGTGCTGTTTGTGACGCAAGCCGACGAAGGACGAACGACGAATGACGGAGACGGCGCCCGTGTGCTGCTCGACCCGAACGCGCTCTCGCCCGATGGCACGGTGTCGCTGGAGGACTGGTCGGTGAGCGAGGACGGCCGCTATCTGGCGTATGCCCTCAGCGGCAGCGGCTCCGACTGGCGCACCTGGCGCGTGCGCGACGTGAATACGGGCCATGACCTGCCCGACGTGCTGGAGTGGAGCAAGTTCAGCGGGGTGGAGTGGGCCAAGGACGGCTCCGGCTTCTACTACGGGCGCTACGACCCGCCCGCGCCCGGCCAGGCCTACGCCGCCGTCACCGACCGCCAGCGGCTCTACTTCCACCGGCTGGGCGACCCGCAATCCGCCGACCGCCTGATCTACGAGCGGGCCGACCAGCCCAAGTGGGCGTTTCACCCGCACCTGACTCACGACGGGCGCTACCTGGTGCTGCACGTCAGCCAGGGCAGCGACCGCCGCAACCGGCTGTTCTACCAGGACCTGGAAACGGGCGGGCCGGTGGTGGAGTTGATCGCGGAGCTGGAGGCCAGCTTCAGCCTGGTGGACAGCGACGGCCCGGTGTTCTACCTGCACACCAACCTCGACGCGCCGAGCGGCCGCGTCATCGCCATTGACCTGCGCCAGCCCGCCCGCGAGCAGTGGCGCACCCTCATCCCCGAACACGCGGATGCCCTGCGGCACGTCCTCCTGGCGGGCGGGCAGTTCGTGGCGCTGTATCTGCACGACGCCTACCACGCCTTACGGCGCTTCGCGCTGGACGGCGCGTCGCTGGGCGACATCCCCTTGCCCACCCTGGGCTCGATCAGCGTGGACAATGAGCCGACCCTCAGCGGCCGGCGCGACTCGCACAAGTTGTTCTACGTCTTTCACTCCTTCGTCCACCCGTTCAGCGTGTACCAGCACGACCTGCGTACCGGCCTCAGCGAGGCGCTCTTCACCGCGCCGGTCAAGTTCGACTTCACGCCCTATGTCACGCGCCAGGTGTTCGTCACCAGCCGCGACGGCACGCAGGTGCCGATGTTCCTCGTCCACCGGCAGGGCGTGGAGTCGAACGCCCCTACCCTGCTCTTCGGCTATGGCGGCTTCAACAACGCCCAGACGCCATCATTCCAGCCGGGGCGGCTGGCGTGGCTGGAGTTGGGTGGGGTGTACGCGCTGGCCGGGCTGCGCGGCGGCGGCGAGTATGGCGAGGCCTGGCACCAGGCCGGCTCGCTGCTCCAGAAGCAGAATACCTTCGACGACTTTATCGCCAGCGCCGAATACCTGATCGCCGAGGGCATCACCACCCCCGCCCGGCTGGCCATCGAGGGTCGCTCCAACGGCGGACTGCTGGTGGGCGCGTGCCTCACCCAGCGGCCCGACCTCTTTGGCGCCGCGGTGCCGCACGTGGGCGTGATGGACATGCTGCGCTTCCACAAGTTCACCATCGGCTGGGCTTGGGTGAGCGACTACGGCTCGGCCGACGACCCGGCGCAGTTCCAGGTGCTGCGCGCCTACTCGCCCCTGCACAACCTGCGGGCGGGCACGCACTACCCCGCCACCCTCATCACCACCGCCGACCACGACGACCGGGTGGTGCCGGGGCACTCGTTCAAGTTCGCGGCGGCCCTCCAAGCGGCGCAGGGCGGCGAGGCGCCCATCCTCATCCGGGTGCAGGCGGCCGCCGGGCATGGCGGGGCGCGCAAGCCCGTCAACGTCGCCATCGCCGAGCAGACGGATATGTACACCTTCCTGGTGATGAACCTGGGCGTCGCGTTTTGACTCTCGGCGCGGTCGCGGGTATGGTGTAAGCATGCCAAGCCTGCCCCGACGGCGCGACCGGCTGCTGAGCCGGACCCTGCGGGGGCTGGGGCTGATGTGGATGGCCCTGGCCCTGGCATGCAGCACGCTGACCCCGGGCACACCCGCGCCGACATCCACGCCGCCCACGCCTATCCCGGTCGAGAGTTCCCCAACCGCCACCGACCCAGCCTCGCCCACCTCCACGCCGGACCCCACCGCACCCCCAGCCTCGCCCGCGCCTGACCCGACCACCCGCCCCGTGCCGCCGGTCAACCGGATCGGCGTGCGCGTGCTGGACGGCGTGGGTGAGTTCTACGACACGGTGACGGGCGAGAAGTTCACACCGCGCGGCGTCAACTATGTGGACTTCTACCCCACCGAGCGCGGCGGCTGGGAAGACCGCTCGCTCGGCACCGCCACCTACGACCCGGCCCGCGTGCGCGCCGCCTTCGAGCATTTGGCCGCGCACGGCTACAACACGGTACGCTTCTTCTTCGATACCTGCGGCTTCGGCCCCACCTGCATCGGCAATCCGGGCGGCGCCGGCCTCAACCCGCGCTACCTGGACAACCTGGCCGACATGCTGCACATCGCGGCCGAGACCGGCATCTATCTCATCCTGACCGCCAACTCGGTGCCGGAGGAGGGCGGCTACTGGACCTACTTCGACAACCAGATCAACAACGCGGACCGGCGCTTTGGGTTCGAGTCCTACCAGAACTCCGACTGGCTGCACCCGGCGGGCGTCGAGATCAAGCGCCGCTTCTGGCACGACCTGTTGGGCGGCCTGGTGGAACGAGGTGCGCCGTTCGCGCCGGTGCTGGGCTGGCAGTTGACCAACGAGCTGTGGCTGTTCAAGCTGGCCCCGCCCCTGTCGCTGAACGAGGGGCTGGTGACCATCGCCACCGAGCAGACCTACGACATGGCCGACCCGGACCAGAAACGCCAGATGGTGGTGGACGGCGTGCTGTTCAACATCGAGGAGATCGTCGGCCTTATCAAGTCCTACGACCCACAGGCGCTCACCACGGTCGGCTTCTTTGCGCCCCAGTTCCCCAACCCCACCGGCATCGGCGGCGACTGGTACGTGGACACCGCCCCGCTGGTGGCGGCTGACCCGCCGGTGGACTTCTGGGACTTCCACGCCTACTACGACGGCGACCTGTCCATCGAGAAGATCGCCGAGAACTTTGGGATGCCGGGCCACGCGGCCAAGCCGGTTGTAATGGGCGAGACCGGCTCAGGGCAGGCGATCTTCCCCTCGGCGTATTCGGGCCTGTCGGTCGGCCTGCGCTGGATCGCGGACTCGTGCGCCGTGGGCTTCGATGGCTGGCTGAACTGGGGCTACTTCCCCTGGCCGGAAGAGGTGGGCGGCAAGCCGTGGACTTTCCTCGACCAGGACGGGGCGCTGATGCAGGCGATGGCCCCCATTAACCAGCCCGACCCGTGCGTCGTGCCCGCGCTGGAGGCCGCCAACGTGGCCCTGGGGCGGCCGGTGCGCTACTCGCGCCAACTGCCCGACCAGCCAGCCTCCGCCGCCGTGGACGGCCGCAGCATCGCCTACGGCGCGGGCGACTACCCACCGCAGTGGGTGGAGGTGCAGCTCGACGCGCCTACCGCCATCCAGCGGGTGGGGATGACGGTGAGCCAGTGGCCGCCCGGCCTCACCCGCCATCAGGTGTGGGCCCGGCTAGCCTCCGGCGCGCAGGTGCTGGTGGCCGAGTTCTATGGGTTTACAACGGTCGAAATCAATCTGGCCTATGACCTGCCGCTCCCCCTGCCGGACGTCACCGCCGTGCGCTTTCTGACCCTGGAGAGCCCATCCTGGGTGGGCTGGACCGAGGTCGAGGTCATCTCCTCGCCCCCCGGCGCCGAGGCCGCCTGCCTGGGCACGGCCTCCGCCGTGACGCCCCTGCGCCGCTGGCCCGGCCTCAGCCACCCGGCCGTCTCCCAACTGGCCGCGGGCGAGGCCGCCTATCTGGATGGCCGCGCCACGGCGGACGACGGCAGCGCGTGGCGGCGGGTGGGCGCGGGGTTATGGGCGGTGGAGAGCAATCTGTCGCTGGCTGGTGCGTGTGACTCAGCCGCCTTGAACGGCCAACCTCTGCCCCTCAGCGTGCCGGTGACGTTCGACCTCACTGCACCGGCTGGCACCCTGGGCGAGGTCTTCATCGCCGGCCGGTTCCCGGGAACCCAATTGCCCGCCTGGGTTCCGTACAGCATCCTGCTCCTGCCGCAGGACGACGGCCTATCGGTGACGGTGGACCTGCCGGTGGGCAGCGGGATCGAATACGTCTACACGCGGGGCAGCTTCGACACCATCGAACGGCCGGCGTCGTGCGGCGAACCCGTGCCCCGCCGCGTCACGGTGGCGCCCGAGCCGATGCGGCTGGAGGACACCGTGGTCAAGTGGCGCGACGAGTGCTAGGGGCCTTTACAAATGTGCTAATATGTTCTAATATCGAGCAAGCATCAGCGGGGTAACACGCGCACGGGGCCCGCCCGTGATCCACACCTAGCCCCCGCCGATAAGGAAGGACAGCATGTATCACAAGATCATCCTCGTTGGGAACCTCGGCCGCGACCCCGAAATGCGTTTCTTGCCCTCCGGCGACCCCATCACCAACTTCGCCATGGCCACCAGCGAGAAGTGGACGGGCCAGGACGGGCAGAAGCAGGAGCGCACCATCTGGTGGCGGGTGAGCGTCTGGGGCAAGCAGGCCGAGACGGTCAACCAGTACCTCAAGAAAGGCTCCAAGGTGCTAGTGGAAGGCACCATGGTGGCCGACCCCAAGACCGGCAACCCGCGCCTGTGGTCCGGCCAGGACGGACAGACCCGCTCGTCGTTTGAGGTGCGGGCGCAGGCAGTCAAATTCCTCAGCAGCCGCTCCGAAGGCGGCGACGGCGGCCTGGGGGCGGGCGGCATGATGGAGCCCGAGCCGTCCGAAGAAGATATCCCCTTCTAAGACCACAATGCAGCGCCGGCAGCCGTCGTCTCACCTGAGCGACGGCTGCTTTGCGCTTGTCGCCGCGCGCCGCGCCCCCCGCCGGCCCGGCCCGCGGCCCACGGAGACCTCCCCATGACTGACCAACCCGCCCCGCCCGCCAACAACGACCCCGCCCCCACCCCGCCCCCGGCCGCGCCGCAGCCAGGCGGCCCGGCCCTCACCTTCGAGGTGCCCGCCAACCTCGACGCCACCTACTCCAACTTCGCCATGATCAGCCACTCGCCGTCGGAGATGATGCTCGACTTCGCGCGGGTGACGCCCAGCC
>CAZCEC010000048.1:10679-49099 GCA_964497615.1 uncultured Anaerolineales bacterium
GCCGCGGTCGCAGCCTTCGGCGGTGCCCTGCCGCCCAGCCTGAAGGCGCGCGTGGTGGCGCGGATGGTGCTCACGCCGCTGAACGCCAAGTTATTGCTGCGGGCGCTGGCCGAGAACCTGGAAAAGTTCGAGGCCCAGTACGGCGAGATCGTCGTGCCCACCCACCTCGCGGACCAGCTCTTCAAGCCGCCGCGCCCGGAGAGCGGCTCGTAATTGGGTCAATCCGTCTCGTGTTGATGGATGAAGGGGATGCACATCCCCTTCATCCATCAACACGAATTCCAACCAGAGGTCGCCATGGATAACCTCGACGCCATCGCCGAACGCATTCGCGATAACTTCACCCTCAAGAACGCCGCCCGCGACGCCGCCCTCGAGCGCTCGCGCACCCTCATCCGCCACTGCGCCAACGCCATCCGCGCCGTCCACCGCGACGAGCGCGAATTGGCCCGCCAGCACCTGGCCGAGGCGCGCGAAATCGCCGACGCCGTCCGCGCCGACCTGGCCCCCTACCCGGACCTGTATCAGGCCGGCTACACCCAGGACGCGCTGAAGGAATACGCCGAGGCCAACATCGTCTATGCCCTGGTGGGCGGCGAAGCCCTGCCCGCCCCGGAGGACATTGGCGTGGAGTACGCCGCCTACCTGAATGGACTGGGCGAGGCGGCCGGGGAACTGCGCCGTCGCTGCCTGGACATCATCCGCCACGCGCACACCGACGAGGCCGAGCGCCTGCTGGCGGCCATGGACGACATCTACTCTCTGCTGGTAACGGTGGACTACCCGGACGCAATCACCGGCGGCCTGCGCCGCACCACCGACATGGTCCGCGGCGTCACCGAGCGCACGCGCGGCGACATCACCACCAGCCTGCGCCAGTACCAATTGCAGGAGGCCTTGCGGCGCTACGGCCGCGCGGCCGCCGAGCCGGACGAGGCCGGATGAGCGGGCGCCGGGCAATTCGGGCTTCGGAGATCGGCGAGTACGTGTTCTGCCACCGGGCGTGGTGGCTGCGGCATGTGGAGGGTTTCGAGTCCGCCAACACGCGCCAGATGGACCTGGGCACGGCCGCCCACGAACGGCATGGCCGGCTGGTGGGGGTGGGGGCAGCCCTGCGGGCGCTGGCGGTGGTGCTGCTCGTGGCGGCTATCATGCTGGCTTTGATTTCAATAAGTGGACAATGATATGGTCAACCGTAGTAGCGAGTTTACTCGCCGCCCTCCGGAAGGACCAGCCGGGTGCGAATGAACTCGCTGCTGCATGCGACCAAGTTGTCTGATGTGGACCATTGTTCTTCTCTTTTTAGCATTATGGCTCTGGTGGCTTTCGCGCCGGGCGCAGGGCGCCACCGGCCTGCCGCGCGGCGTGGTGGTCTATCGCGACACTGGCGGCGGCACGCGCGTGGAGCAGCCGTTGTACTCCTCGCGGCTGGGGCTCACCGGCAAGCCCGACTACCTGGTGCAGCAGCGCGGCGGCCTGGTGCCGGTCGAGGTCAAGAGCATGGCCGCGCCGCCCGGCGGGCCGCACGCCGGGCACATCTACCAGTTGGCCGCCTACTGCGCGCTGGTGGCCGAGGCCTACGGCCAGCGGCCGCGGCAGGGCCTCATCCGCTACGCCGACCAGACCCTGGCCGTGGACTACACGCCCGCCCTGGAGCGCGAGTTGGGCGAACTCCTGCGCGAGATCCACGCCGCGCGCGAGGCCGCCGACCTGGCCCGCTCGCACGCCTCACCGGCCCGCTGCCGCGCGTGCGGGTTTGTGGACGTGTGCGATGAAGCCTTGTAGGGGAGACGCATTCACCGGGCCGGGCGCGGGAGTACGCGCCCAGTCCGGTGAATGCGTCTCCTTCCACCGGCGATAAGTCTGGTACCATTAAATTCCATGGACGGTCAGCCGCCGCCCCGGCGCATCCTCATTCTGCACAACGCCCACGTGGAGCGCGCCGCTGCGCTGGCCGCCGATATCCACCGCGCGCTCGACCCGCGCCCCGGCCTCACCCTCGCCCAGGCCGCCATCGCCGACGCCGAGGCCGGCGGGCTGATCGCCGGCCAGGACCTGATCCTGGCGCTGGGCGGCGACGGCTCCATGCTGCGCACCGGCAGCCTGGCGGCGCGCCACGGCGTGCCCATCCTGGGCATCAACCTGGGCCGGCTGGGCTTCCTGGGCGAAGTGGCCCCCGATGATTGGCCGGAGGCGGTGGAGCGCGTGCTGGCTGGCGAGGGCTGGGTGGAGACGCGCATGATGCTGCACGTAGCCCACCTGCGCGACGGCCTGGTGCTGGGCAGCTACGAGGCGCTCAACGAGGCGGTGGTGGGCCGCGGCGCGCTGGCCCGCCCGGTGCGGCTCCAAACCCGCATTGACGGCGATGAGTTGACCACCTATGTGGCCGACGGCCTGATCATCGCCACGCCCACCGGCTCCACCGCCTACGCCCTGGCAGCCGGCGGCCCGATTCTGCCGCCGGAACTGCGCAACATCCTGCTCATCGCCATCGCCCCGCACCTGAGCATGGACCGCGCCATCGTGCTGCCCCAGGGCAGCGCCGTGGAGGTGACGGTCCGCACCGATCACCAGGCGATCCTCAGCGCAGACGGGCAATACGAGCTGCCCATGCAGGATGGCGACCAGGTCTGCGTGCGGATGAGCGACTACGTCACCCGCTTTGTGCGCGTGCGCCCGCGCAACTACTTCTACGCCACCCTGCTCCGCCGGATGCAGCAGAACCCGTCGGCGGACAAGCTGCGCTAGTCACTGACCGAAGGGAGCTTTCGACGCTGAGATGACCGACGCCGCGCCGCCTGCCGAGACCCTGTACTGCGCCAACCACCCGACCACCGAGACCTCGCTGCGGTGCAACAAGTGCGGCAAGCCCATCTGCCCGCGCTGCGCGGTGCGCACCCCGGTGGGCTACCGCTGCCGCGAGTGCGTGCGCGGCCAGCAGCAAATCTTCGAGACGGCCCTGTGGTACGACTACGTGATCGCGGCCGTCATCGCCGCGCCGCTGGCCGCCATCAGCGCGGTGCTGTTGGGCAGCCTAGGGTTCTTCGTCATCTTCCTAGCGCCCATTGCGGGCGGCGTCACCGCCGAGATCATCCGCGTGGCTGTGCGGCGGCGGCGCGGGCGCTACCTGCCCCTGGCGGCCACCATTGCCTTTGTCGCGGGCTGCATGTTCATCGTCGCACTACCTTGGCTGACCGTGCTGCTCGCCGTGCTGTCGGGCGTGCCGCTCAACGAAGTCGCCGGGTTGGGGTTCAGAAGCCTGCTGCCCCTGATCTACACCGTGCTCGCCAGCAGCACCCTGTATGCGCGCTTGAGAGGCATCGCCATTTGAAGCCCGCGAGACCCGCCAGGTGTGCGCCTCGGCCCGCCGCTGCCCCGCGCCCGCCCCTGGCAGGTCTGGCCTGGAAGACCTACCATGCTCACCGAACTCACCATCACCGACTTCGCCATCATCGAGACCCTCACCCTGCCGCTCGCGCCGGGCCTGGTGGTGTTCACCGGCGAGACCGGCGCGGGCAAGTCCATCATCATTGATGCGGTGGACTTGCTCCTGGGCGGCAAGGCCGACCCGCTCTTCGTCCGCGCCGGGGCCGAGGTGGCCCGCGTGGAGGGCGTGTTTGCCCTGGCCGGCGCTGTGCGCGAGGCCGTCCACGCCATCCTGGCCCGCGAGGAACTGCTCGACGACGAGGCCGCCGACACGCTGACCGTGGCGCGCGAGGTGCGGCGCGAAGGGCGCAGCCTGGCCCGCCTGAATGGGCGCATGGTGAGCCTGGGCCTGCTGAAGGAAGTGGGCCAGCAGTTGGTGGATGTGCATGGGCAAAGCGAGCACCTGTCGCTCCTGCGCACCCGCGAGCACGTCTTCCTGCTCGACCGGTTTGGCGAGTTGGACGCCCAGCGCGAAGCCTATGCCGCCGTGGTGCGCGACTTGAACGCGGTGCGGCGCGACCTGGCCGATCTGCGCCGCAGCGAGCGCGAACGCGAACGCCGGCTGGACATGCTCGACTTCCAGGTGAAGGAGATCGCCGCCGCCCGCCTCAAGCCCGGTGAGGAGAAGACCCTGCTGGAGGAGCGCACCCGGCTGGCGAACGCCGAGAAGCTGGCCTCCCTGGCTGAGGATGCCGCCCGTTCGCTTTCGCTGGGCACCGATGACGTGCCCAGCGCCGCCGACCTGCTGGGCGAGGCGGCCCGCGCCCTCAACAGCCTGGCGAAGATTGATCCCTCGATGGCCGAGAAGCGCGACCTGGCCGTCTCGCTCAGCGAGCAGTTCAAGGAACTGGCTCGCGAAATCGCCGACTACAGCGAGGAGATCGAGTTCAACCCCAAACGGCTGGATGCGGTGGAGGAGCGGCTGGAGCTGATCAAGAACCTCCAGCGCAAGTACGGCTCCAGCATCGAGGAGGTGCTGGCCTACGGTGTGCAGGCGCAAACCGAACTGGACACCCTCACCCACTCCGGCGAGCGGTTGGCCGAGCTGGAGGCCAAGGAAGAGAAGCTGCTGCGCCGCATCGGGCAGTTGGGTGCGGCGCTCTCCACCGCGCGCCAGGCGGCGGGCGAACGGCTGGCGCGCGGCATCGAGGCCGAGCTGGCTGATCTGCGCATGGACCGCGCCCAGTTCGCGGTGGACCAGCAGCGCGTGCCAGATGAGCACGGCGCTTTCGCCAACGGTCAGCGGGTGGCCTTCGACCTCACCGGTCTGGACAAGGTGGAATTCCTGGTGGCCCCCAACGTGGGCGAGGGTCTCAAGCCCCTGGCCAAGATCGCCTCCGGCGGCGAGACCTCCCGGCTGATGCTGGCCCTCAAGGGCGTGCTGGCCCGCGCCGACCAGACGCCCACCCTCATCTTCGACGAGATCGACCAGGGCATCGGCGGGCGCGTGGGCGCCATCGTTGGCCAAAAGCTGTGGGGTCTGGGCGGCTCGCACCAGGTCCTGTGCATCACCCACCTGCCCCAGTTGGCCGGCTTCGGCGATCAGCACTTCAAGGTGGACAAGGCCATCACCGGCGACCGCACCGTAACGCACGTGCGCCCGCTGGGCGAGAGCGAGCGCATCTACGAGCTGGCTCAGATGCTGGGCGGGACGGGCGACAAGGTGATGGACAGCGCCGAGGAAATCCTGGCCTACGTCCACCAGATCAAGACGGCCGCCGGCCCAGCGGCGCGCGGGTAACCGATCCGAAAGATACCTGCCAGGTTTCGCGAGTGAGGCTGGCAGGCAGGCGCGCGATGCAACACCTGGCAGGTCTGTCGCCACGGCGACCACGCGGGGGAACATGGCCCGACTGACCGGCTGGCTCCCGGCCTGGGTACGCCCCAGCCACCCCATCGTCCGCTACGAGCGCCGCCATTGGCGGCTGTCGCGCGGGTGGCGGCTGGTGCGCCGGCTGCTGTGGGGCGGCGCCCTCACCTTTGTCTTCTTCCCCGCGCTGTGCGCCCTGGTCTTCAACCTCACCGCCACCTTCACCGGCCCCGCGGAACTGATCCTCAGCCTGGGCGGGACCTTCACCCTGGGACTGCTGCTCACCAGCACCCTGGCTCTGTGGTTCAACAACCTCACCGCCAGCTTCCTGGCCGCCACACTCATCGCCCGCGAACGTGAAAGCCAGACCTGGCCGCTCCTGCGGCTGACCACCCTCACCAACGTGGACCTGCTGGGCGGCAAGCTGGCGGCCCTGGTCTACACCCTGGCCGGGCCGGTGCAGTTGATCCTGGGCCTGCGCGCGCTGGCGGTCGTCAGCGGCCTGGCGACCCTGGCCCTGGCCTGGCTGGCGAGCGGCCTGGACGGGCGGGCCGTGCGCGAATTCCTGGCCCTGCTCTTCGCCGAAGCGCCCTTAAGCGTGACGGAGTTGTTCATTCTGGAGGCGGCCGTGCTGGGCGGCGTGCTGCTCACCGTGGCAATGTGGCTGGTGGAGCCGGTGGCGGGTGTGGCCTACAACGCGGCAGTGGGCGTGGCCGCCTCCACCCTCGCGCGCTCGCGCGGGACGGCGGTGGTGCTGGTGGTGGCCGCGCAGTTTGCGCTGGGGCTGGGGCTGTATGCGCCCGCGCAGCAGGGCGGCCTGCTGGTGCTGGCGCCGTTCATCGAGGCGGCGATGTCGGCCAACCCGCTGATCCTGCCGCTGCTGTCGGTAGGGCTGCAAACGTGGCTCTCGGTCGCGCTGTGGTGGGGCGTCGTGGCGGGCAGCCTGGTGCTGGCCCTGCGCCGGGTGGACACACTCACCGATTAAACAAAAAAGCCCAGCCTCTCTCCGGCCGGGCCGTCTGGCGCCTGGGTCGGGCTCAGTCCGCCAGCCTCGCCTCCAGCGGCCGCATATCGTCGCCTGGCAGATCGAAGGGCACCGCGACCGGATCGAAGTCGGTATCGTAGGTGTAGCCGCAGATCGTGCACTTGCCGGTTACTTCCATGCCGCCGCTGCCGGGCCGCATGGTGGTGACCATACCTTCCAGGTTGCAGTACGGGCATTCGGTCAGGTTCATCGAGTCCACTTCTCCTTTCGGTCGCACCACATTCGCTAACAATATTCCCCAACTCATTGACCGATTCTATCCGGTGTTGATTAACAGGGGATAAAGGCGGACATAATGTCATCTTGACCCCCTGCTAGCAGATATTCCCCACTAAAGTAATGGCGGCAACCCCTCGCCGGTGGCGTGTACCGGTGCAGTAATACCGATACAGTAGACCGTGGCCGAAAAGGTTCGCCGGGGGTCACGCGAGATGGAGGTATCGTCATGCGTTCCGCTACGATCACCCGCTGGTTGACGCTGTACTTGCGCCTGGCGCTCGTCGCCGGTTTGGCCTTGGGCACGCTGCCTGGCGGTACGCCGGCTCAGGCTGCGCCCGTGGCCTACGCTCCGGCCGCCCCCGCCGCCAGCATCACCGTCAACACCCTGGTGGACGAATACGGCGCCGGCACCGACTGCTCCCTGCGCGAGGCCATCCAGGCAGCCAACACCAACAGCGCCTTCGGCGGCTGCCCAGCCGGGACCGCCGCCGACACCCTCACGCTGAGCGCCTGCTGTACGTATGTGCTCGATCGGACGGGCGCGGGCGAGGACCTCAATTCCACCGGCGACTTGGACATCCTCGCGCCCATCACCCTGCAAGGCGAGTTCGGCGAGGTCCGCACCATCTCGCAAACCGTCTCCGACCGGGTCTTCCATATCAGCGCAACCGCCAGCGCCGATGTGCGCCTGAACGATCTGATCATCGCCGGGGGGGTGCTCACCAGCGGCGTGGGCGGCGGCCTATACCACAGCAGCGGCCGGCTGGTGCTCAACGAGAGTATCCTGATGGGCAACCAGGCCACGGCTGGCGAGGGCGGCGGCCTCTACAATGCCAGCGTGCTGACCATGACCTTCAGCGCCATCATCAGCAACACCTCCAGCACCGGCGCAGGCGGCCTTTCGAACACCGGCGTCCTGAGCATCACGAACAGCGCCATCGTCAGCAACACCGCCCCGGCGGCCGGCGGGCTGCGGCACGCCACCAGCACCGCGCACCTGGTCAATGTCACTGTCAGCGGCAATCGCGCCACGGCCGGCTCGGCTGGCGGCCTGCACAATGCCAGCGGCACCCTCAACCTGTACAACGTCACCGTGTACAGCAACAGCGCCAGCGTCAGTGGCGGCGGCGTGTTCAACACGGGTTCATTCAACTTTCGCGCCAGCATTATCGCCGGCAACAGCGCCCCCACCGTCTCACCCGACTGCGCCGGCACCCTCACCTCGGCCGACTACAATCTGGTGCAGAGCACCGGCGGCGCCCTGGCCGGCACCCTGACGCACGTCATCTCGGGGACCAGTCCGCTGCTCAGTCCGCTGGCCCTCAACTCTAACTTCGATAACGCCTCCCTCAACCACTTGCCCAACGCCGGCAGTCCAGTGATTGATGCCGGCCCGCCCGGCGGCTGCACCAATGCTGTCGCAGCGGCGCTCGACCACGATCAGCGCGGCCTGTTCCGGCCCGCGGATGGCAATGGCGACGGCTCCAGCGTGTGCGACCTGGGCAGCGTGGAGTTTCGCCCCGGCCAGTGGGAACTCTTCGTGGCCGATCCGCCCTATGAAGACGCCGGCAGCCTGCTCCTCACGGCGCAGCGCAATGCAGGCGGAGATGGGATCATCACGGCCACACTGATCTTCACCAGCGGCACGGCCCTCGCCGGGAGCGACTTTGTGGGCACGCCCATCACTCTCACGGCCCCCGACGGCGCTCTGCCCCAGTTCAGCCTCGCCATTCCTCTCCTCGATGACAACCTTGTCGAAGGCACGGAGACATTTTCGGTCGGCCTGGTCAACCCCGGCGGCGGCGCCAGTGTGAACCCCGACTACGCCAGCAGCCCCACCCCCATTCTGGATGACGAGGACCCGGGCCAATTCTTGCTGGGCACCGAGCGCCTGGTCACGCGCGAGGGCGAGGCCATCGTGGTGGCGACGGTGGCCCGCATCAACGGTTTCGGCGGCGCGGTCGGTGTCAGCTATCAGACCCAGGGCAGCACGGCCCAGGCCGGGGCCGACTTTGTCTCAACCAGCGGCACCCTCACCTGGCCGGACGGCGACGCCACCCCGCGCACCTTCACCGTGCCCATCACCGACGATGCCGCCGTGGAAGTCACGGAGTTCTTCACCCTGACCCTGCTCAACCCGACCGGCCTGGCCACGCTCAGCCCATACAGCGTCACGGCCGTCACCCTGCTGGACAACGACGCCACCGGCGCGACGATCAACGTGATGGTGACAGGCGACGACCTCACCAACAACGGCAACTGCACCCTGCGCGAGGCAGTGCGCGCCGCTAACCTGAACCAGGCCGTGGATGCCTGCCCGGCCGGCACCGGCGCCGACCTGATCGTGTTGGGGGCCCTCACCTACACCCTCTCGCTCGCCGGCACCGGCGAAGACGATGCCCTGACCGGCGATCTGGATATCACCGAGGACCTGACCCTCCGCGGGGCGGGCGCCAGCGCCACCGCCATCCACGGCGCGCAGTTGGACCGCGTGCTCGATATCGCCCCCAGCGGCCAGTTGGTGCAGCTCGTCCTGGAGGACCTCACCCTCCGCGGCGGCAACGCCGGCAACGACAACGGCGGCGGGGCGCGCAACCTGGGCGCCCTTATCGTCCGCGACGCCGCCTTCCGCGACAACACCGCCGACAGCGGCGGCGGCCTGTGGTCGCAAAAGTACCTCCTCGCCACCAGCGCGGTCTTCGAGAACAACCAGGCGGCGGACAACGGCGGTGGATTATTTCTCGACTCCGGTTCGACCTCCGCGCTCTCGGGCCTGCAGGTCATCAGCAATACCGCCGACAGCGATGGCGGCGGGCTGCACCTGCGCGGGTCGGGCGTGCTGAGCCAAAGCGACTTCGAGCGCAATACCACCACCGGTTTTGGCGATGGGGCCGGCCTGATCACCTACGACGGCCAGGCGGTGCTGACCGATGTCAGCCTGCGCGAGAACCAGGCCTCAGGCGACGGCGGCGGCCTCAGCCTCTACGGCTACTGGATCATCATGACCGGCGGTGAAGTTACCCTCAACACCAGTGATTACGGCGGCGGCCTCTACCTCGAACCCTTTGAAGCGGCGGTGCTGGCGGACGTCACCGTGACCGATAACACCGCCACCAGCGAGGGCGGCGGCATCTATGCTTACGACACCTCGCTGCTCGTGACCGGCAGCCGGATTGTTGGCAACGAATCCAACGAGGGCGGCGGCGTCTACCTCTATGATCAACGCTTGTGGCTGGCAGCTTCGGCGATCCAGGACAATCAGGCCGCCAACGCGGGCGGCGGGCTGTTGGCCTACGAAACGCATGTGTTTGCCAGGCAAGCCTCAGTGACGGGCAACGAGGCCGTGGATGGCGGCGGCTTGTACAGCGATAGCAACTCCTACACGCGCCTCCTGAATACCACCGTGGCCGCCAACACGGCCACTAGCCAGGGCGGCGGCCTGACCAATGACGGTCTCGTCCGCCTGACCCACGCCAGCGTGGCCGGCAACACGGCCCCCTTGGGCGCGGGCCTATACAATGACCCGTCGAACGCTATCTTCCTGAGCGTGCTCAACACCCTGCTGGCCGCGAATACGGGTGGCAACTGCGGCGGCAATGCGCTCACCTCGCTGGGCCACAACCTCAGCAGCGACTCCACCTGCGGCTTGAGCGCGACCGGCGACCTGAACAACGTGGCCGCGAACCTCGACACCCTGGCCCTGCACAACGGCCCCACCCTGGTGCAGGGCCTGCTCAGCACCAGCCCCGCCATCGACGCCGCCGACGACAGCGCCTGCCCCGCAGTTGACCAGCGCGGCCTGCCGCGGCCTGTCGACGGCGACAACGACACCTTGGCGGCCTGCGACATCGGCGCGTTCGAGTGGCAGCTTGTGATTCTCAAGTTGTTCTTGCCGCTGATCAGCCGGTAGGGCCTCCCCTCCCCTCCACTTCGTTTCGGGGACCATGGTCATCCCCCAGCCCCTTCTCCCCCCGCAAGGGGGGAGAAGGGGAGCAGTTGACCCCGCATGGGTAGCCGGGGGTTTACCCCGCCGCAACCCCACAGGACGTTATAATCGCCCCATGACCTCCTGGCGCTGGGTCGCGATTGTGCTGCTGGCCTTGGTGGGCTGCGGACGGGCAGCGCCGTCTCCCACCCCCCCCGCCGCCTTGCTCGACCTGCCTGCCAGCAGCGGCGCCGTGGCCGTCGCCCCCGGCGGCGCGGCCCTGGCCGCCGCCAACCCCGATTCGGACAGCATCACCCTGGTTGACCCTTCGACCCTGGCCGTGCGGGCCGAGGTGCCCGTGGGCGACGACCCGCGCACCCTCAGCTTCACGCCCGATGGCGCGCGCTTATTCGTAGCGAATGCCGCTGGCCGCACGGTCTCGGTGATCGACCCCGCCCGTGCCGAGGTGGTGGCGGAAGTGGGGGTGGGCGCGCTGCCATATGGCGTGGTGGCCGGCAGCCAGCGCGCCTACGTCAGCGTCACTGCCCCGCCCCGAGTCGTGGTCATCGACCTGGCGGCCCTGACCATCATGGCCGAGGTGCCCGTGGGCGACTTCCCGGCCGGGCTGGCGCTGGAGGCGGGCGAACGCCGCCTCTTCGCCACGCACCTCTACACTGGCGCCGTGAGCGTGGTGGATACGGCCAGCCTCGCGGTGACCGTCATCCCCGCCCCCACTGCCGAGGCAAACCTGTCCCAATCTGTAGCCCTCACCCCGGACGGCAGCCGCGCGTTCCTCCCCCAGACCTACTCCTTCGCGGACCGGCTAGACCTGACCTACGACAATGCCGTGCGCCCCATGGTGGGCGTGCTCGATGCGGCAGCGGGCGCGTTCGCGGCCCCGCTTGACTTGGCCGCGCTCGACGCGCCGGTGAACCTGCCGTTCGCCGCCGCCCTCAGCCCCGACGGCACAACGCTCTACCTCGCCAACGCCGGCAGCGATGATGTTAGCGTCATTGACCTGGCGGCCGGCCAGGTGACGGCGCGGCTGGCAACGGGCCGCAACCCGCGCGGGCTGGCGCTCGCGCCCGACGGTTCGCGGCTCTTCGTCAACAACGTGCTCGACGGCGCCCTGACCGTATTTGACACGCGCACGCTCGAACGAGTCGCCTCTGTGCCTCTCACTGTCCTGTCCCTGCCCAACGACGTGCTGGCGGGCAAGCGGTTGTTCAACTCCTCCCAGGCGCCCATGTCCACCGGCAACTGGCTCTCGTGCGCCGCCTGCCACTTCGACGGCGGGCACGATGGCCGCACCTGGGCTGGCTTCCCCGACGGCCCGCGCAACACCCCCAGCCTGTTCGGCACGGTTTACACCCTGCCCCTCCACTGGAACGGCGACCTGGACGAGTTCGCCGACACCGAGCACACCATCCGCAACATCCAGGGCGGCGCTGGTTTGATCACCGGGGCGGCGCACCCCACCCTGGGCGCGCCCAATGCCGGCCGCTCCGCCGAGATGGACGCGCTGGCGGCCTACCTGGCCTCCCTGTCCGTGCCCCCCTCGCCCTACGCGCCCGCCACGGCGGAGGATGACGCTGCCTTCATCCGCGGCGAGCATGCCTTCCGGCGCTGGGGCTGCGCGGCCTGCCACCTGGGCGAGCACTACACCGATCAAGCCCAGCACAACAGCGGCATCGGCGACCCCAGCCTGGAGCGCCGGATGATGGGCCCTCTGCCTGCCTTCGACACGCCCACCATCCTGGGCGCCTGGGCCACCGCCCCCTACTTCCACGACGGCTCGGCCCCCAACCTGATTGACACGTTCTTCGCCACCGGCTTCCACAACATGGGGCCGGCCATGGACCCGCGTGAGGTAGAAGACTTGGTGTATTACATGATGAGTGTGCCGTGACGCTGGAGGTTGAAAGTCAGAGGTCGCAGGTCAGACGCGACGACCTACGACAGACGACCGACGATGGAAAGAACCTTGATCAGGGGAATTTCTGTTATCCGTTCCATCCGCTTCACAGGGACGCCCCCTTGTGGGGTCCGTTGACGAAACAGCTCAGCGTTCTCCGCAGTGAGTTGATATAGATGCTCTCCCTAGAACGCCAGAATCGTTATCGCGAACGCTACAAGCGGCAGCGCCCCGGCTGGCGGCCCAGCGGCGAAGTGTTCGAGGCGCTGGTGCGCAAACGGTTCGCGGCGGGGATGCGCGTGCTGGATGTGGGCTGCGGGCGCGGCGGCGTGATTGAGCTTTTGTGGCGCGAGGCCGGCCTGCCGGTGGGCGTGGACCCGGACCTCGCCTCCCTCCGCGAGCACCGGGCCGAGATTCGGCGCGTCTGCGGCCTGGGCGAAGCCCTGCCTGTGGCAGACGGGCAATTCGATCTGGTGCTGGCGCTGTGGGTGTTGGAGCACGTGGCGCGGCCCGAACGCCTGCTGGCCGAGGTCCATCGGGCGCTGCGGCCGGGCGGGCGGTTCCTGTTCCTCACGCCCAACGCCCGCCACCCCCTGCTGCTGTTCAACCGCTTTAGCTGGGCCTTCCCGGCGGTGCAGCGGGTGCTGGTGCCGCGCCTCTATGGCCGCGCCGAAGCCGACACCTTTCAGGTGCGCTACCTGGCCAACACCCTGCCGCGCCTGCGGCAGTTGGCAGCGGGCGCAGGGTTTGTGGTGGACTCCCTGACAACTATCTCAGACCCGACTTACCTGGCGTTCAACGAGCCCATGTTTCGGCTGAGCACGCTGCTGGAGCGGCTGCTGCCGGCCAGCTTGCATGTGCATCTCATTGGGGATTGGCAGAAACCCTAGACATTGGTATGCGGAACATGCCGATTACGCGGATTGGGCGGATAACGCAAGTTCTATGGTGTGTGGGAGTCGAATGGCCTATACTTTGCATTGGATTCGGACTGTAAGCTGGGGCCTGATAAGCTAACATGGCGCGCCGACGGCGAAATCGCTCTCCCCTGAACCTGCTGACCGTGCTGCTGCTGCTCACCATGGTCGGCCTGATTGGCATTATTGGCCTGGTGCTCGTCAATCCCAGCCTGATGCCAGACTTCTTGCTGCCCGGCGGCCCGGCGGACCTGGTGACCGTGACGGCGCTGATCATCCCACCCACCGAAACCCAGGCCGTCACCTTCCCGACCCTGCCGCCAGAGTGGACGGCCACGTCCTCGCCGCCGCCCCAACTCCTGCCCTCGCTGACGCCGGACCGCTTCCCCACTGCCACGCGCGGCACCTCTGGCACCCCCGCCACCTCCCTGCCCAATCTCAACAGCACCGCCGAGGCCGGCCTGGACGGGCAGGTGTCGGCCGACGTGACCTTTCTGCGGGTGCGGGCGCTGGCCGGCACGGCCGGGGACGTGGTTGGCGGGCTGGATGCGCTCACCCCGGTGCAGATCATCGGGCGCACGGCCGCCAGCGACTGGCTGGAAATCATCGCCCCGGACGACACCGCCACGCCCGTGGGCGCGGAGTTGCGCGGCTGGGTGATGGCCCAGTTCGTGGACGTGTTCATCAACCTTCAAACGGTGCCCGTGACGGCCGGCGCGGTGCTGGATGCAACCGCCACCCCGGTCGATAACTTCGAGGCGCGGGTGAAGGAGGACGGCAACAACCTGCGCCTGCGCGCCACGCCGGGGACGGCCGGCTTCATCCAGTCGTTCCTGCCCGCCGGCATGATCCTGGATCTGGTGGGCCGCACCGCCGACAAGGTCTGGCTGCAGGTGGTTACTTCAGACAACCAGCGCGGCTGGGTGATGACACAATTCGTGGATGTCTTCATCAACCTGGACGCGCTGCCGGTGACGGGCACCGCCGTGGACGCGACCGCCGTGCCACCAGCCCAGCCCGCCTCCGGCGCGCCGGCCCCCGCACCGGCCACCCAGGTGGCCGCCGCCCCGCCTACCCAACCCGCCGCCACCCAACCGCCCGCCGCCACACCCACCCAGCCGCCGCCCAGCGGGGGCGCGCCGCCGCCCGGAGACCTGGTGTTTGGCATCAGCGACCATGCGCGGCAAATCTTCCAGGCCGGGCAGGCGCTGGGCAACCAGGCGAATGTGTTCGCCAAGGTGGGCGACAGCATCACCGTCTCGCCGCAGTTCCTGCTGCCCATCGGCTACGACCAGTATGACCTGCGCGGCTATGGCCACCTGGCCGAGGCGGTGAACTTCTTCCGCGGCGGCTGGGCCCGCAACGGCAACCCCTTTGTGAACACCTCGCTGGCGGCCAAGGGCGGCTGGTCGTCGTTCTCGGTGCTGGCGCCGTCGCTGTCGGATAAGAGCTACTGCTACGCCAACGAGTCGCCGCTCAAGTGCGAGTACCGGCTCACCAAGCCAGCCGTGGCCCTGATCATGCTGGGCACCAACGACGTGCTGGGCACCCACAATGACGCCTACGTAGCCAACCTGCGCCGCATCGTCAGCGACAGCCTGGCGGTGAGCGTCCTGCCGGTGCTCAGCACCATCCCGCCCTTCCTGTGGACCGGCTACGAGGGCCGGGCGGACGAACTGAACAACCTGATCGTGGCGGTGGCCCAGGAGAACGACCTGCCGGTATGGAATTACTGGGCCGCGCTCCAGCCGCTGCCCAACCAGGGCATGGGGCCCGACGGGGTGCATCCCTCCTGGGCCCCCAACGCCGCCGACTTCACGCCCGAGAACTTGCAGTACGGCAGCACCGTCCGCAACCTGACGGCCCTGATGGTGCTGGATGCCCTCTGGCGGCAAGTGATGAATTAGGGGCTTGACTTCGAGTGCGCTCGAAGTGCTACACTCCAGCCAATGAACCCGCGCACCTTCACCATCCGCGAGGCGGCCGAACGGATCGGCGTGAGCGCCCACACCCTGCGCTATTACGAGCGCATCGGCCTGCTGGCGCGCGTGGGGCGCGGCGCCAATGGGCATCGCCGCTTCACCGGGCACGACCTGGGCCAGGCGCATCTGCTCAACTTATTGCGCCAGTCGGGCATGTCCATCCAGCAGATGCAGGCCTTCGTGCGGCTGGAACGGCAAGGCCAGGCCGGGGTGGCGGCGCAGTGCGCGCTGCTGGAAAGCCACCATGCGGCGCTGCAAGCCCGGATCGCAGGCCTCCAGCAGCACCTGGCGGCCCTGGAAGGCAAGATTGCCTACTATCGCGGGCTGACGGCTGAAAGCGTGCCCAAGGACCTGAGCCGCGCCGCGCCCGCGCCGCCCAACGGCCAACGCCGACCGCGGCGCCGCTAAACCCCACACTCAATCGGACATCGCGCTGTTGGCTCTGGCAGCCGGAATTCGCACTCCGGCGCGCTGCTCTGCGCCTGCGCCAGGCCGGCAGCCACCCATACCGACAAGGAGACGGATCATGGAGTATCGAATGTTGGGCCGCACGGGCGTACAGGTGAGCGTGTTGGGCTTGGGCACGGAGAACTTTGGGCCGCGCACCATGGAGGCCGACGCGTTTGACATCGTGGATGCGGCGCTGGCTCAGGGCGTTAACCTGATCGATAGCGCCAACTTCTACGGCACGGAGGACCCCGCCGACTACTCAGCCCGGCGCGGGCAGAGCGAAGAGATTCTGGGCCGGGCGCTTAAGCGCCAGGGCAAACGGCAGCAGGTCGTGCTGGCCACCAAGGGGCGCGGTCCGATGTGGCCGGGGCCGAATGGAGAGAGCGTCTCCCGCCTGCACCTCATGCGGGCCGCGGAGGACAGCCTGCGCCGCCTGCAGACCGACTGGATTGACCTGTATCAGGTACATTGGCCGGATGAGGTGGTGCCGATTGACGAAACCCTGCGCGCCCTCGACGATCTGGTGCGCAGTGGCAAGGTGCGCTATATCGGCACCAGCAACTTTGCCGCGTGGCAGATCGTGGAAGGGCTGTGGACGTCGGACCGGCTGGGGCTGAACCGGTTTGTGAGCGAGCAGATGCTGTATAACGTGGTACAGCGCCGCAATGAGCGCGATCTGTTCCCCCTGGCGCCGCGCCACGGCGTGGGACTGCTGGTGTGGTCGCCCCTGTTCGCGGGCTTCCTGACCGGCAAGTATCGCCGGGGGCAGCCGCTGCCGGCCGGGTCGCGGCTGGCCGACGACGCCAGCGAGCGCAACTGGCCGCGCCGTTACCTGGGCGAGTCCGCCTACGACTGCCTGGAAGGGCTGGAAGCCATCGCCGCCGGGAAGGGCTGCACGGTAAGCCAGTTCGCCATGGCCTGGGTGCTCAGCCAGCCGCCGGTGACCAGCGCCCTGATGGGGCCGCGCACCCTGGCGCAACTGGACGACTATCTGGGCACGCTGAAGGTGGAGATCACGGACGACGACCAACGGCGGGTGAACGAACTGGTGAAGCCCAGGGGCACGGCGCTCGCGCTATAACCCATGCAGCCGAAAATCAGGTAAGATTCACCCCATGCGCCGAGCATGGGGTGTCCTTCTTGTCGGGCTAATGCTGACCGCGTGCAGCGGGGCAGCCACGCCCACCCCGCCGCCCGCGCCGACCTTGACCGTGGCCGTGCCCACCCGCGAGCCGCCGACCGCCACCGTCACGGCCATCCCTGCGACTAGCACACCCGCGCCCACGGCCGCCGTGGCCGCCACCGCCACCGCGCCTAGCGCCACCCAGGGCCAGCCCACGGATATCCCCCCCGCTGCCACGCCCACGCCCGACCCGGCGGTGGAGATCATCTACCGCTACCTGGAGGCGCGGGCCGCCGCGGACGTGGAACTGACCACGGAACTCTCTTGCCCGGCGTGGAAGTCGCAGGCCGTCACCGAGGCCATCTCATTCCGCTCGATGAACGCCGAGTTGCAGGACGTAAGCTGCGAGGCCACCGGCGCGTCCGACGGCTTTAGCCTGGTGGCCTGCCAGGGCACGATGTTGACCACCTACGGCCCCGACACGCGCGAGTGGGACCTCTCCAACCAGATTTACCGCGCCGCGCCCGAAGCAGGCGCCTGGAAGATGTGCGGGTATCAATGACGATGACAAGGATAATGGCGATGACGACTTTGTCCACCCTGGGCCGCGCCCGCTGGGCGGGCCTCCTGGCTGTGTTCCTGGCGCTGCTGGCCCTGCCGCGCGGGTTGGCGGAAGCCCAATCTACCGGCGTGACCTTTACCCTCACCCTGCCCAGCGCCTTCGCGCGGGCCGTGCCCGCGTACGGCAGCCAGCGCGCTGCCTCCCTGTTCCAGGGGCAGACCTACGGCGTGAACGCCCGCACCGCCGACTCCACCTGGGTGCGGCTGGACTACGCCGGGGTCAGCCAGGCGTGGATCCCAGTCTCATTTGGGACGGTGGCAGGCAGCCTGAGCGTCGTGCCAATTGCCAGCGCCGGGGCCGTTGCACCGCCGGTGGGCACACCCGTCCCGACCCCGCTGCCAGGGCAAACGGCCGTGCCCGCCACCGCCGGGCCGCCGCCGGTCGGCGTCTATCAGCCGGTGGGGCTGCCCGTCATCCCCGGTGTCAGCCAGACGGCGCGCGACATCTATCTGCGCGGCCTGCAATTGGGCAACAACCCGCGCGCCTTCTCCAAGGTAGGCGACTGCCAGTCGGTGACGCCCTACTTCCTGGCCTCGTTCGACTACGGCAACTACACCCTGGGGCCCTACGCGGGCTTGCAGGGGACGATTGACCAGTTCGACGGCTCGTGGGCGCGGGAGAGCATCGCCACCAACCGCGGTTTCAACGTCGCCACCGTGTTCGTGCCCCTGTGGGCCGACCCAACGCGCTGCCAGCGCAACGAGAGCCCGCTGGCGTGCGAGTTCCGCCTTAACCGGCCCAGCCTCGCCATCATTACCATGGAGACCTGGTGGGGGGGCGACCCGAGCGGCTACGAGAGCTACCTGCGCCGTATCATTGAGTATTCAATCGCGCGCGGCACCGTGCCCATCGTCGGCACCAAGGCCGACAACATCGAGGGCAACGGCAGCCTCAACGGCGTCATCGTCAAGCTGGCGCAGGAGTACGACATCCCGTTGTGGAACTTTTGGGCCGCCGTTCAGCCGCTGCCAGACCGCGGCCTGCATCCCGACGGCTTCCACCTGACCTGGGAGCGCAACTACTACGACCAACCCGGCGTGCTCGACAAGTCCTGGCCGGTACGCAACCTGACGGCGCTCCAGGCGATTGAGGCGGTGTGGCGCGGCGTGCAGTAGCGGCGCTTCTCGGCGCACGACGACCAACAACGGGCGTCCGGCGGCCGCAGGCGGCGAGGGTGAAAGATGAAGGACGGCGAACGACCGTAGTCCGGCCCTTTATGGGCCGGGGAGCGGCATGCGGGCGACGGATAGCCGATTGAACGTCTTTCTCCGCGGGCTCCGCGCACTCAGCGGCGAGTGATTGCCAGAGGGCAGAAGGGGCCCGCGCAGCCGATAGCGAGGCAGCATGAAGAGTTGTCCGAAGTGCAGTTCAACCGATATCATCCCCGACCTGACCGTGTTCGCACCGGGGCAGAATGCCGGCGGCGAGCCGGTGCACGTGGCGCTGGTGGAGCCGCCGCCCGCGAAGAAGCCCTTCGTGTGGATGCCCAAGACCGCGCTCTCCACCTTCACCGCGGCCGTGTGCGGCAACTGCGGCTATACCGAGTTCTCGGCGTCCAACCACGCGGCGCTGCTGGCTGCGCGCCGGCAGGGGTACGCCAGCCGCCAGCCGCTCTAGCCCGCCGCGCGCCCAACTCATCGGGCCTCGGCCCGCATGGCGCGTCAGCCACAGGGTCACGTCGTCATGAATGTGGGTCGTCGCAACAGACGATTTTGCGGTCTGCGTTACAATGCCCCGCATGACCACTCCCACCTATCCAGAACTCAATCCCTCGCCCCGCCTCCTGCTTGGCCCCGGCCCCAGCAGCGTGCACCCGCGCGTGCTGCGGGCGATGAGCACGCCCCTGCTCGGCTATCTCGACCCCGAGTTCCTGGCAATGCTGGACGAGACGCAGACCCTGCTCCGCTACGTCTTCCAGACCGAGAACGCGTTGACCCTGCCGGTCTCGGGCACCGGCATGTCGGGCATGGAGGCGCAGCTTGCCAACCTGCTCGCGCCCGGCGATAAGCTCCTCGTGTGCGCCGCCGGCTTCTTCGGCAACCGGCTGGAAGAAGTCGCGCGCCGCCACGGGGCCGACGTGGTCAAGGTGGACAAGCCCTGGGGTCAGGTGTTCGCGCCGGACGAAGTGGAAGCGGCGCTCAAGCAGCACCAACCCAAGATCGTCGCCCTGGTGCACGCGGAAACCTCCACCGGCGCGCTCCAGCCCCTCGAAGGGCTGGGCGACATCGCCCACCGCCACGGCGCCCTGCTGCTGGTGGATGCCGTCACTTCGCTGGGCGGCGCGCCGCTGAAGACAGATGCCTGGGGCATTGACGCCGTCTATTCCGGCACGCAGAAGTGCCTGGGCTGCCCGCCGGGCCTCGCCCCGGTGACGGTCAGCGACCGGGCGCGCGAGGCGATCCGCGCGCGGGCGGACAAGCCCTCCAGTTGGTACTTCGACCTGGAACTGCTGGCGAAGTATTGGGGACCGGAGCGCATGTACCACCACACCGTCTCTGGTACCCTGGTCTACGCCCTGCGCGAGGGACTGCGGCTGGTGGCCGAGGAGGGGTTGGAGGCGCGTTGGGCGCGCCACGCCGCCAATGCCGATTACTTCTGCGAAGGACTGGCCGAGCTCGACCTCGTGCCCTTCGTGCCGCCCGCCCACCGCCTGCCCACCCTCATCACCGTGCGCGTGCCCGGCGGCGTGGACGAGGCCCAGGTGCGGTCGCGCCTGCGCGCGGACTACGGCATCGAGATCGGCGCTGGGCTGGGACCGCTCAAGGGCCAGGTGTGGCGCGTGGGGCTCATGGGCTTCTCGTCGCGGCGCGAGAACATCACCCTGCTGCTCGGCGCCCTGCGCGAGATCCTCAAGTAGCGGCGACCGACGAAGGACGAAAGGCAGCCGAGGGTGGGAACTGCCCGACCATCGGCAACCGGCAGAAATCGGAGACACGGGATCAAGCGCAGCGCTTGATCCCGTTTCTTTCATCCCGCGATTGATTTGTACCTGACGCCGGCTTTCCTTCGTCGGTCGTCCGTCGTCGCCGCCCCCCTCCGTCCTCCGTCCTCCGTCATCCGTCCTTCGTCCTTCGTCTTTCGTCGTCCGTCGTCCGTCGTCGCGTATCGCTATGGCGTGACGGTGAGGGTGCCCACCATTCCCTCCGGCCCCGCGTCGGTGATGGTCGTGTGCGGCACGCAGTACCAGGTGTAGGTGCCGGCGGCGGGAGCGGTGAACTCCACCAGCCGCTCCGCGCCGGCCGGGATGACGATGTCCACGCCCGCCTCGGGCAGGGTGAAGGTATGCAGCGCTGTGTCGTCGTTGCGCACCGCCAGCCGCACCGTCTCGCCCGCCGCCACGCGCAGCAGCCGGGTCGTAAAGTTGAAGTCCTTCACCTGCATCTCGCGCGCGCCGGCCCGCACGTCAGCCGCCAGGCTCGTGCGCGCCAGGGCGGTGATGATGAACGAAGCCGCGATCAGGCCGACCAGCAGCCCCAACCCGCCGCCATAGGCGCGCCGCTGCCAGGCCCCGGCGCCGGGCCGCGCGGTGCGGCGGAACCCCCGGATGGTGCTGACGACCCCGCCGATGATGCCCAGCGCCGCCCCAGCAAAGAACAGCACCGCCAGCACGAACTCCAGCCCGCCCTCCGGGTGCAGCAGCGCGAACCACAGGAAGGGCAGGATCATGGCGCACAGAGCCAGGGCCAGCCCAATCGGCAGGATCGCCCCCCACCGCGCAAAGCGCCAGGGCAGGACGATGCCCAGCACGCCCGGCACCAGGAAGAACAAGACGAATGGCCCCGTCTCGGCCAGGTCGCCGGCCTGGAGGCCCATGATCAAGATCACGAACCCGGCCAGGGTCAGCAGGGCAAAACCGGTGACGGCGAGGAGGGTGGAAAACGGCTTGCGGTTGAACAGGGAGGCCGGCGCCGCAGGCGCGGCCGCAAGGGGGGAAGTGGTTGTGGCCATGTCGTTTCCTTTCGTGAAAGTGGATCCGATATGACCATGTTATATGTGAAAATCGTCACGAAAGCGTTACGTGGAGCGTTACGGGCCGCGCGCCGCGCCGATTACTTCTCCATGGCTTGCAGGGCCTCATAGGCGGGCAGCAAGTGGGGCGGGTCGCCAGGGGCCGTCGGCCGGGTGATGGACCACCAATACTGCTCGTTGGCCTCGGTCCACTCCGGGTCCGCGATATAGACCATCGACATCAAGCCAATCCAGGGCGACCAATTGTCGCGGGCAAATTGGTAGGCGCGCACCAGATAGTCGGCCCGCGTCGCCTCGTCCACCGCATACCAGCTATAGGCCGGGTTGATCTTGTCGGAGGTCCAGCCCATCTCGGTAATGGCAATCTGCTTGTCCTCGTCGCCGTGCGCCACCATCAGGGCGCGGATGTCCTCGACGTGCCGGAAGACCCACACCCGCGACTGCCAGAACTCGTCGGCCAACGCCTCCTCCGGCGAGCGCTCCGGCGGGCTGCCGTAGCCGGGCGCATGCACCCCCAGCACGTCAAAGTAGGTCGCGGCCCCGGCGGCGTACATCGCCTCGTAGAAGGCCACGTCGGGCATCGAGACCGCCGGGTCGTCCAGATCGGTGGGGGCCAGCCCGGCGGAGATGACGATGGCGGCTGGGTCGGCGGCCTTGATGGCCAGGTAGCACTGGCGCAGCAGCTCCACATAGGCGGCCGGGTCGGGGGGGTTGTCGCCCCACTCGCGGGCCAGGTTGGGCTCGTTCCACACCTCGTACGCGGCGATGCGCCCGGCATAGCGCCCCGCGAGTGTCCCGCAGAACTCAGCAAACAGGGCTGGGTCGCGCGGGCGGCTCTCGTGGCCCGCCATCACCGCCTCCACATCGGCCGCCGCCCAAATAGGCGTGCCGTCCAGCCGCGCCAGCACCCGCAGTCCCCGTTCCTCCGCCAAGGCCAGCGCCCCATCCGCCCGGAACCAATCGTAGCCGCCCTCGCCGTTGGATATCGTGCGCCACGAGAATTGCTGCTTCAGCCAGCCAAACCCCAGGTCGCGCACCAGGTCGGCATCGCGCTCCCCGTCCTTGTTGTCCACGTGCCACCACAGGAACACCTGGATGCCATACTCCGGCGAGGCCAGCCGGGGCAAAGGATACAGTCGCGGGATCGGCGCGGGCGTGAATACCGGTGTGGGGGTGTGGGAGTCTGGGGGTGTGGGCGTGTGGCTAGGCTCGCCGGTGGCCGGAACACAGGCCGCCAACGCAAACGCGGCCAGCAGGAGGCGCCAGCCGCTCCCCGGCGCGCGCGCGTGGACCGACCACCAGTTGACCAATTGATTAATCAACCAGTTGACCGGCTACTTCTTTTCCATCGCGCCCAGGGCGTCGAAGGCCGGGCGGCCCGTGCCGTTCTTGTACAGGATGCTGAAGATGACGTTGTCGTCCGCGTCGGGCTCGCCGCCAAGGGGGGCATAGTCCAGGTTAAACAGGAAGGCCAATTTGACCTGACCGGACTCGCGCATCCAGTTGAAGGCATCCACCAGATACTGCGCCTGTTCCTGTTCGCTCACGTCGGCGGCAAAGCCAAAGAAGCCGGGATACTTGCCGTCAACGGGCGAGGCGTAGCCAAACTCGGTGACGCACTGCTGTTTCTGGCCGCCCAGGATGGCGGCGTAGGTCTCCACCTGGCTGCGCAGCGCCCACGAGTAGTGCGGGTTGTCCCACGGGCCGCCAAAGGTCTCGTCGCCGCGTGGGGGCGGGTTGGCGCCGTCGGCGGTGGGCGGCAGGTTGGTGCCGTTGGAGTGCGTGCCAATGCAGTCGGCATACGCCAGCCCGCCGGCCTCCACCAAGCGCGTCAGATAGGTCACATCGTCCATGACGATAACGCGACCCTCGCCGGGGCAAGCCGGGAAGCTCCCCTGGCAATTGATCCCGGTGGGCGACAGCGCCCCGGAGATCACAATGATGCTGGGGTCCTTGGCCTTGATCGTTTCATATGCGGCCCGGAGCAGTTGGACATAGGCGGCTGGGTTGACGCCTTCAGCCGTGTTCCACTCGCGCTCCAGGTTCATCTCGTTCCAGACTTCAATCGCGCCAATTTGACCGGGGTAATGGTCAATGACTTGTCCCAGGAATTCGGCGTACTCGGCGGGGTCGTCGGGCGGAGCCTCCTGGCCCTCGGGCGCGGGCAAGGGGTTGGCCCAGGTCCAGGCGGGCGCGGCGACCACCGACAGCATCACGCGCAGGCCCTTCTCGCAGGCTTCGTTCATGGCGCCATCGAGCACATCCCAGAAGATCTGATCGTCCCCACCCTCCAAGTCATACCAGCGCACCTGCATCTTGACCCAGTTGAAGCCCAGGTTTTTGACAACGCCCAGCCAGTAACTGCTATCCCCGCCGCCGAAGACGTGGCTTTGGATGCCATAGCCGAAGCCGGAGGGTGGGTCGGGCGAGTAGACGCAGGCGGGACCGCCGACCCCCTCGCCCCCGCCGCCCGTCTCGTCGGCCGTGGGGACCGCCTGGGTTGGCAATTCTATCGTGGGCGGCAGCGTCAGGGTGGCGGTGGCCGCCGGCTGGGTCGGCAGGGGTGCGGGCGTGGTGGGCGCGGGCGAGGCTGGCGGCGCATCGCGCGTCAGCAGGATAAACAGACCCACAAAGGCGCAGATCCCCACCATCGCGGTGAGACCCAGCCACAGGCCAACGAAGATGGATGTGTTCAGGCGCGAACGGCGGGGGGGCGTGGGTAAAGGCATCATAGGGCGCTATTGGATAGTGACCGTGACCGAGGCGGATAGGCGTTCCCAGGGCGCGCCGCCCGTCAGGCAGGCGTCCCGGCTGTCGAAGCAAATGCCCAAATAGACCTGATAGGTGCCGGGCGTGCCGATGTTGATGTGGTCGCGCCAGGTAAGGGTTTCGCCCGCGTCGAGGGTTTCGTTGGTCCACGACTGCGCCGTAAAACCCACATCGGTGTGCGCGGCCAGCACGCCATAGGCCACCGTGTTCTGCGAGGTGTTGCGCACTTCAAAGTTAAACCATACATCCGCGCCGGCCGCCGCCGTCGGGTTCTCGATAGAGAACGCGTTGGCGACGATGCCGCGCGCCCCGCTCACCGGCGGCGGGCTGGTGTTGGTGGGAGCGGCGGGCGGCGGGTTCGTGTTGGTGGCGGCGGGCGCCGCGGGCGGCTGGGTGGCGGCCGGCGGCGGCTCGTTGGCCTCCATCACTGGCAGGCTCTGCACGTCGCCCTCAAACGTCGCCACCTGGTTCGACACCCACCCGATGCCGTTCGGCCCGGCCTCGTAGCCGATGGCGAACCATTGGGCGCCCGCATCCCGCCCGGCCACCGGGGCCGTGTCGCCGGTGTTCAGCCCGCCTAAAATGGCATAGCTGAGGCCCGGTCCGCTGCGCACGTTGGCCGGCGCGGCGATGCGCACCACCGCCAGGGCCTCGCTGGTGGGCGGGCCTTCGGGCGCGGGCGTCTCGCTCGGCTCGGGGGTAGCGCTCGGCTCCGGCGTGGCCGAGGGCGGCTCGGTGGGCGGCTGCGGCGTGGTGGTGGGAATGGAGACGAAGTTGGTGGCCGCCAGGGTCACCGTGGCCGTCTCCGCGCCGGCCGGGGCGCGTGTCAGCGAGTAAATCGAAAGCGCCAGCAGGCCCACGCCCACCACGGCCAGCAAGAACAGGCCCGCGAACGGCAGGAGGGGAAAACGTGCAGGTGAGGTCTTGGTCATGGATCAGTTCACAGTGATGACGATAGCGCCGGACAGGACTTCCCAATCGCCCCCGTCCAGGCAGGTGGTGTAGTCGCTAAAGCACACCTGCATGGTCAGCCGCCAGGTGCCGGGCGACGTGATCCGCAGGCCGTCCTCCCACTGCCCGTTGCAGCGGTCGGTAGGCCCCACACAGCCTGGATCAATCCACAAACGGCCGTCGAGGACGCCCTGCGCGCTCCACGAGGTCTGGAACACCGCGCCCCCGCCACCGGTGTTGACGGCGCCCACGCCCAGGATGCCATAGCTGATGGGTTCGGCAGTGTTGTTCTTGATCCACTCCACGAAGCACACCCGCTCCTGCACGGCGAAGATCACCCTGGCCCCGCACAGGGTAAGCTGGCCGCTGACCCCATGCGAGCCCGTCACCGGGCCGGGCGCGGGGTTGGCCGCCGGCCGGGGCGTGGCCGTGGGCGGTGGCGGGGGCGGCGCGGCCACGATGGGCAGCGCGCTGATGTCCCCGGCATAGTCCACCACCACTTCAGCGATCCAGGCATTGCCCTCGCTGGCCAGCCCATAGTCAATCGCAAACCAGTCGCCCGCCGCGTTGCGGCCCAGCACCACAGCCGTCTCGCCCAACTGCAACCCGCCGATGGACGGGTAGTGGGTGCCGGGGCCGGCGCGCACGTTGGCCGAGGCAATAGAGGTCACCACATCCAGCGCCTCCGTGGCCGTGGCCGCGGGCGTCTCATCCTCGGCTTCGGTTTCGGCCTCGGTTGGCGTTGGACTGGCTGGTTCATCCGTGGGCGTAAGCGTGGGTTCGGGCGTGTCGGTGGGCGCCGGCTCCGGCGTCGTCGTGGGGATGCTCAGCGCCTGGGTAGGCAGCACCGCCGCGATCCGGGTCGCGCTCGGGACCGCGGCCGGGGTGGCGTTCAGGCGCATCACCGCCAAGAAGCCCAGGACCAGGAACCCCAGGCCCACCACCGCCAGCGCGAAGATGCCGATGATGAGGGCCGGCGGAAGCGACTGCCCCCCGGCCGGCGCAGCCGGCGGCGGCCCAGGTGGAGGCGGCTCCGGTGGAGGCGTGGAGGCTGGCGGTTCTCCCGATTGCGGCGCAGACGGGACCGTCGGCGAATCCGCTGGCGGGCCAGGCGGCTGCTCAGGCGGGCGCGGAGAAGGGACAGTATCGGTCAAGCTAAGGCACCACCGCCCCCAACGCCGAACACGCCGGGCAGCTTCCATCCGGGCGGCGCATGGCGTAGCCGGCCTGCGGGTCGTCGCTGTAGTGGGTGAAGTCCACATTGAAGACGATCATCATCCGCACCTGGCCGCTGTTGCCGGCCAGGCTGGCGGCCTCGGCCAGCCACTGGGCCTGCTCGGCCACGGTGTTATCCGCCGCCCAGGCAAAGAACGGCGACAGGCTGCCATAGCCCTCGGCCGAGAGATAGCCCAACTCGGTGAAGCACAGCGGGCGTGTGCCGCCGAAGGCGCCCCAATACAGGTTCACCATCGGCCAGAAGTAGTAAGAATAGTGATAGCCGCTCAGGGCGCTGCCGGTGGTGGCGTTGGGCGAGGTGGTGCCGGTGTTGTAGTGCACCCCCACGCAGTCCATGTAGTTGGCGGCGCCGGCATTCGCCATCTGCTGCAAGAAGACGTCGTCGTTGCACAGGGCCGCGATGCAGCCGGCCGCGCCGGCCGCCCCGGTGGGGGCTGGCGCGCCGCTGATTACCATCGCGCCGCCGCTGCCCTTGATGGCGTTATACGCTTGCCTGAGCAGTTCGGCATAGTTCGCGCCATTGATGTGGCCGTTGGCCCATTCGCGGTCGAGGTTGGCTTCGTTCCACACCTCAATCGCATCCGCGCCTGCCGCCGACATGCCTGCCACCCAGGCCGCGTACTCGGGAAAGTACGCTGGGTCCGCCGAGCGCCCATGATCGCCCACGGCGCTGAGCAGCACCTTGAAGCCCGCGCCCTTGCCCGCGGAGATAAAGCCCGCGTAGTCGCAGCCCGGCTTGCACTGGAACTTGACCCACTTCATGTGCGCCTGCTGCATCAGCCCCAGGTTGCCGATAAAGCCCGGCACCTGCCCGCCCAGCTCGAACGTGCCCGCGCCGATGGGCGGCGGCGGGACAAACACGCCCCCGTCGCTGGGCGGTTTGGTGGCGGTGGGCGCGGATGAGGTAGGGGCGGGTGTGCCCCCGGCGCTGGTGGGCGCCGGCGCAGCCGGCGTGATGGCCCCAACGTTCAAGGCCGTGGTGGCGGTTGGCTCGGGCGAGGGCGTGGGCGTCACTTGCGCCACCTGCACCGCCACCTGCCCCAGGTCGGCGGAGCCGCCGTGCTGCAAATCGGCGGAGAACTGGTACTCGCCCGGCACCGGCGCGACGTAGACGTAGGACTCGCCGGGCTGCGCCGTCGCCAGCGCAATGATGCCGGCCTCGTTGCGGACGGTCCACAACAACTCGGCGTGCGCCGACACTTCGGCCTGCACGGCGGCCTTGTACTGCGTCAGCGCGGCCAGCATGTCGGCCGGGACGTTGGCCGCCAGGAGGTCGTTGACGGCCACGCCGCCCAGCCGGTACTTCTCGGCCAGCGCCAGCCGCTGCCGCAGGGTGGAGGGCGAGGTAAGCCACAGCGTACGCGCCGCGCCGTCCGCGCCGGTATAGGTGTAACTGGCGGCATAGGCCGCCTGATCGTAGGTCAGCGACTGAACCTCGCCAGAGAGCTTGACGGTGATCTGATCGCCCGGCAGCAACTGGCCCTCGGCCTCCAGGGTCACGCCGCCCAGCGGGGCCAGCGCGGCGGCTGGGTCCAGCAGACCGAAGGTGCCGTTGGCGCTTTCGACGCTCAGGGCGGTGGTCAGCAGGCGCAGGCGGGCGCGGGGCGCCTCACCCACGGCCCAGGCCAGCAGGTGGTCGGCGGCCCCATTGCCGTAGGCCGCTGGGTCAGCGGGCATGGGCACCAGCAGGGCATCCGCCACCGCGCCCAGCGCGCGCCAATCGTAGCCGCCCGTGCGGTAGGCGTCGCCCTCGGCCACGGGCGCCTCCACCTGGATATACAGGCTCTTGCCCTGCGCGTGAAGCTGTCCCGCCAGGTCCGCCACAAACTGCGCGAAGGCCGGGCTTTGCTCGGGCGTCACACCCGCATAGTCCAGCACCACGCCATCATAGCCGCCCGAGGCCGCGAAGCCCGCCAGCATCTGGAGGTGATTCGCGCGCACGGCCTCGTCGGAGAGGATCGCCTCCAGGACCGCGGGGTCCGCCGCTGCCGAGGCATGGTTGCGCACCACCGGCAGAACCGCAAAGCTCTGGTCGAGCGGCACGCCCGGCACCTGCCCTCCCAGCGAGCCATCTGCTTGGGCCAGCACACCGCCCAGCAGCACCGCATTGAAGATGCTTTCGGCCTCAGGCGACAGGGTCTGGCCGGGCTCCACCGTGGTCAGCGCCAGCGGCGGCAGGGGGGCGTTCTCAAACAGGGCCAGGGCCGCGGGGGGTTGGGTAACCGTGGCGACAAGTTGGCCGCCGCGCGCCTGGGCCGGCAGGAAGGACCAGGCCGCGCCGTCCCAGGCATACAGGTCCAACCGGTGAATCTCGGCGCCAGCCGGGGCGATGACCGAGAGGAACATCTCCGCGGGCAGGTCGCCTTCCGTCTGCACCGCGAAGATGGCGCTGTGCAGGCGCAGATAGCTGGGCAGCGCCGCCAGCGCCACCGCCCACGATTCGCCGGCCTCGCCGGCCGCAAAGGTCTCGGCTGGGATGGCCGCCAGATTGACGCCAAAGTTCTCGGGCAAATTTGCCGGGTTGACGCTCAGGGTGAGGCCTTCCGGCAGTTCCGCGATGGGATCGTCGGCCGTCAGGCCAGTGAAGTCCGCCTGCCCGCCACAGGCCGCAGCCAGCAGCGCCAGCGCCAGCCCAAGCTGGGCCAAAGTTAGGGGTCGTTTCACACGCAGCATTCGTCGCCAAGCCTCCACTATTGCCTACCAGCCAATGGGTCAACCGACGCGGCGGAAGCAAAAAGGCGGCCTATGCCTCCAGCCGCCCCGCCAACAAGACCTTACCGCCCAATCTACCAACCGCGGGGTTCGATGCGCCACACGCCAACCGGACGCACCCTCCGCGAAGAACAGCCGCCCCTGCCAGACTGGGTCGAATGATAACAAGGATTCTAGAGGGCGACAAGGGAAACCATATGCGCTTATGTCATGCTCGGTCCGACAGGCCATTTATGGCTCTGGCGTGGCGGTGGCCTCGGGCTGGTCGGTGCCGTCGCCGGGCGGCTCCTCGCTGGCGAGCGGGTCCGGCGTGGGGGTCTGGGCGCAGGCCGCCTGGGCCTCGGCCAGGGACTCTTCCACGGCGGGGTCGTCGGCAAAGAGCGCCTGGGCGCGCAAGTAGCGTTCCTCCGCGCCGCAGTAGTCGCCCGCCCTCAGCAGTTGATCGGCGTAGTTCACGGTGGCGCGGTACAGCCGGGTGGAGGTGTCGCGGAAGTACGGGGCGATCAGGTAAAGCTGCTCCAGGATATTGGCCGCCTCGCGCCAATCGAGCCCCCAATAGCTTTGCGCGGCCAGGTACAGCCGGGCCCAGGCGCGGTAATTGAGGGCCTCGGTGTCGAGCGGGCCAAAGGCCTCGGCCTGGTCGAGGTCCACCATGCCCGCTTCCATCTCGTCGCCCAGGATGCGGGCAATACCGCGGTTGCGCAGGGCCACGTACAGCATGCCGTCCACGCGCACGGCTTCATACTCGGGGTCCACGGCGTGCAACCGGGCCAACTGGGTGAGCACCTCGTCCCAATCTCCCGCGGCGTAGGCGTCTTGCGCCAGCGCGAAGATCGTCTCGGCCGCGCCGTTGGTGTAGGGCGTGGGGCTGGCGGTGGGCGTGGGCGTGACCGTCGGCAGCGGACGCGGCGTGGCGGTCGCCGACAGCCCGGCGCGGGCGTTGGCCAGCTGCTGCGCGGCGTCGCGGTAGGCGGGGTCGAGCTTGACGATGTACTCGAACCGCGCGGCGGCCACTTCGTAGCGGCCCGCGGCCAGGTCTGCCAGCCCCAGGTCATACTGCAACTGGAGATCGGCGGTCTGCGTGGCCTCGTATTGCGCCTCGCGCTGGGTCAGCCCGGCCTGATAGCCCGCATAGCCCGCCCCCGCCAGGATGAGGATGAGCAGCAGCGCGCCGCCCAGCCCAATCAGGGACAGCCGGCGGCGAACGGACAACGCGCCAGCAGCCGGCACGGGAGAAGTATCTTCGACGGTTGACATCGCAAAATGCGCCGCGATGGCGCGGCAGCCCCGTCATTATAGCGTATCGAATTGGGCGGGAAGCCGGCGGGAGGACGACGGACGACCGACGACGGACGACCGGCGGAAAGGACGAACGACGAACTACGACGAACGAAGCAAGTGCTCACACGCCCACGTGCTCACATGCCTACGCGCCCACACTCTCACGCGCCCACCCCCACACCCCCTCACTTCCACACCGCTTACCGCCCGCCCGGCGAGATCGTCACCAGCGGCGTGATGACGGCCACGGGCGTGGGAGAGTACAGGGGCACCGGCGTGCGCGAGGGCGTGGGCGTGTTGGTGGGCGTGCGCGTACGCGTCGGGGTGCGCGTGGGCGTGGGCGTGCGCGTGGCGGTGGGGGTGCGGGTGACTGTGGGCGTGGGCGTGTACGACGGCGTCACCGTGGGCAGGTTGTCCGGGCGGACGTAATCGGGCTGGGCGTCGGCGAAGACCCCCGTCTCGGATTGCAGGATGACGAAGTTGGTCTGCCCGGCGACGATGTTGACGGTGCCCTCAATGATCTCGAAGTCCTCGTCCTCGCCCGGTGCGCCGTGCGGCACCTTGGCGCGCAGCCGGTACGTCCCGGCCGGCAGGTCGGAGAGCGCGAAGTTTTCCTGCCAGGCGTCGTCGGGGTAGGCCACGCGCGGGCCGTAGGTGTACACCGTATAGACGAACTGCCCGCGCGCGGTGAAGATATCTATCGAGGCAGACGGGATGACGTTGCCGTTCTTGGTCACCAGCCGCCCCGCCAGCACCCCCCACTCGGCGTAGGGCGCAATCCACAACTCGGGGTTGCGCGTGTTGTAGTAGCCGTTCTGGCCCACGCGCACCTCGAAGTGCACGTGCGGGCCGGTGGAGTTGCCGGTGTTGCCCACCCAGCCGATCACTTCGCCCGTCTGCACCTCCTGCCCCACGAAGACAGTATGCGCTTCCATATGGGCATAGAGGGTGTAGAGCGGCTGGTTCTGGTAGCCAAAGTCGTGAACGATGGCCACCGCGATGCCGTACGGGTCTTCCTCAAATCCTTGCTGGAAGTTGAACAGCCCCCAGCCCGCCCACACAACGCGCCCCGGCCCGGCGGCCAGGATGGGCGTGCGCGGCGGCGCGTCAATGTCAATCCCGGCGTGAATAGTCATCTGGCCGTAATAGTCGGCGCCGTAGCGGTACGAGCCCAGGGCATAGTTGACGCTGTCGGAGGCGATGGGGCGCGCAAACCAGAAGTGGTCCTCGGGCCGCACCGAGAGCGGCACGCCGCTGAGGGGCGGGCGCCAATCGGCCGGCAGCGGCGGCTCGTTGGGCGTGGGGAAAACGAACACCAGGGGCGTGGGCACCGTCGGCGCGACCAGCACCTCGGCCTCGCTGCCGGCGGGGGTCGAGAAGTCCGGCGCGGCGGTGGGCTCGCTGGCCGGCGGCTGCGGCGTGGCGGTCAACTCCGGAGTAACGGACGGTCGCGGCGTGACGGTGGGCGCGGCCGTGGAGGAGGCGCTGGCCTCGGCCGCAAAGGCGATGGGGGCATCGAGGGGCGTGCCGCAAGCAGTGAGCAGCAGCGCCAGAAACGTTATCGCCGCCAGGCCGTAGGGGCGAAGCATCCGCCGCCCGCCGGGCCAACCTGTCCCGGCCACACGAGCGGATGCTTCGCCCTGGCCGGGAATGCCCCTCGAACGCCAACCGTGTCGCCGCCGCAGCAAGCGTCTCACGGCCCCTCCGCCAACAAGGTGGAGGTGGGCAGAACCACGGTGGGCGTCGCGGTGAACCAGGTGCCGCTGGGTGTGGCCGTGGGGCGCGGCGTGAAGGTGGGTGTGGGCGTGATGGTCGGGCGGCGCGTCCAGGTCGGCGTCGGCGTGATGGTGGGCCGGCGGGTGAAGGTGGCCGTGGGCGTGCGCGTGGGCGTGCGCGTGGGCGTGATGGTGCGCGTGGGCGTCTGCGTGATGGTGGGCGTGTCGGTGGGCGAGGGCACCGGCGTGCGCGTGGCCACGGCGGCGGCGCTATAGACCTCGCGCATGGCGGGCAGCCACTCCAGCCCTCCGCGCTGCTCGAAGCGTGTGAACAACCGGCCGGGATAGAACGAGCGCCAGTTGCTGGCGGCGGGCACGCGCGCCCAGCCGTAGTCCTCGGCCAGGGTGGTGAAGTCCACAAAGTAGCCCGGCGGCATGACGGTGAAATACTCGCCGCCGGCATCGTAAGGCTCGGGCCGGCCCGAGGCGGCGGCGGCCAGGTTCCACGGCGGGCGGCGCAGCGGCTCGCCCATGCTGCCGTCCTGCACCGCGGCCAACAGCCACACGCGCCATAAGGTGCGGTAGCCAAAATCCTCGCGCGCCAGCTTCACCCAGCCAAACTGCTCGGCGGCGCGGGCGAAATCGAACGCCCGGCCAGTCTTCAGCCAGGAGTTGTAGTCCATCGAGGGCGGCTGGGGGGCGTCAATCGCCACCAGCGCATTGTCGAGCGTGTTTAGAAAATCCCAGCCCACGGCACGGGCTGTGGTCACGCGCAGTCCATTGAAGGCCTCATCCACCCGGTCCGACAGGCGCGGGTCGGCGGCGATGACGTCGTCCAGCGGCACCAGCGCATAAGCCGGGTCACCGTCGGTGGGGCCGCTCAACTCCTCGGTCCAGGCCGGCGCGTCGGCCACCCGCGCCAGGTCGGCCAGGGCTGGCGGCAATTCCTCGGGCAGTGCCACCCGCGACCAGTCCAGCCCGCGGATGCGGCCAACCTCGGCCCGATAAGCGATCTGCGCCAGGCCCTCCTGCCCCAGCGGCGCGACGAGGATATAGTCCGTGCCGCCCTCCAGCACCACCACCGTCGCCAGCGACGAGCCCTCCGGCGACCAGGCCGGGAACAGCCCCTGCCCCGCCACGGTCGAGCCCGCCGCTGGGTCGTCAGCCGAATGCGTAAAGATAGCGCCCACTGGCGAGGCGGCGTCGGCGAAGGCCAACAGTTCGCCGTTGGGACTGTAGCTGGGCTCGGCTTCGTGCACGTTGGGCGTGAAGGTGAGTTGCGTGTAGTCGCTCTCGTTGGGGCTGTCCAGCGACAGGCGCCACAGGTCGGGGTTGCCGCTGCGCATCGAGACCCACACGATCTCGCGCCCGCCCGGCGACCAGGCCGGCTCGTAGTCGGCGGCGGTGTTGGCCGTGAGTGGAATCAAGTCGCCGCCCTCGGCGCTGACAATGGCGATATCCAGGTTGTCATCGCGGTACCACTCGAACACCAGGTATTGCCCATCCGGGCTCCAGGCCGGATTGGCCTTGAAGTCCAGGCCTTCGGTGATCTGGCGCGTCTCGCCCGTGGTCAAGTCCAGCACGTAGATGTTCCACGATCCGTCCCGGTGCGACGCAAAGGCCAGGCGCGTGCCGTCTGGGCTGGCGGCCGGGTCGCGGTCGTCCCACGGGCCGGCGGTCAGGCGGCTGGCGTTGGGCTGGCCCATCATGCGCGCCCACAGATTGGTATAGCCATTGGCGCGATAACCGTAGAACAGGGTGCCGCCCAGGGTCAGGGGGTTGGGCGGGGCGGTGGCGGTCGGGCCAGCCGGCACCGGGCTGACCTCGATGTCAATATCGGCCAACTGCTCCACCACGTCCGGGTCCAGCGCCGCCACCTCGATTGGTGTGGGGCTGGGCGTGTCCACCGCGGGCGGGGCGGGAGTATCGGTGAGCACCACCGTGCTCGGTCCGCCTGCCACCGCCACAGGATCAGGCCGCGCAATGCGCTCCACCAGCAGGGTGGCAATGACAATCAGGCCGGCATTGATGAGGACCAGCAGGAATATGGCCGGGACCTGGCGGCGGTGGAGCCGGAGGTGGATGACGCCCTCCGGCTCGGCGGGGTGGGCCAGCGTGCCGCTCCGCGCCAGGGCGGCCAGCCGGTCGGCGGCTGGCGGCGCGAGGGGAGGCCGCGCGGCAGGGTCCAGGTCGGCCAGGCGGCGATGCGGCGCACGGTCAAAGACGCCGAATGCCTCGCCCAGCTTGAGGCCCGACCTCACCACCAGGCGACCCAAACGATCAGCCAGGCGGTATACAGACGCCAGCATAGGGTTAGAATATAGCATGTTCCGTGCCGGGAGGCCTGACAACATAAGGTCCCCCGGCCGCGCCTGTCAAACGACGCTCCGGTATAACGGGATTCTAACATAGGTTTATAATCTGAGCTTGCTGCCTCAAATGGAGAGCCCCATGCTGCCTGCTGCCCAAGCCCTCAAGCCCCGCCTCGTCGAACTGCGCCGCGCCATCCACCGCCAGCCGGAACTCGGGTTTGACGTGTACAAGACAGCCGACCTCGCCGCCCGCACCCTGCGCGAGCTGGGCGCCGAAGTGCAGACCGGCATCGGCCGCACCGGCGTCGTCGGCCACCTGGGCGACGGCGAGGGACCCGTCATCGCCATCCGCGCCGACATGGACGCCCTGCCTATCCTGGAGGCCAACGAGGTGCACTACGCCTCGCAGACGCCGGGGCAGATGCACGCCTGCGGCCACGACGCCCACACCGCCATGGCCCTGGGCGCGGCCATGCTCCTGGCGCGGCAGCCCCTGGCCGGGCAGGTGCGCCTGCTCTTCCAGCCCTCCGAAGAGAACTCCGACGCCGAGGGCGTCAGCGGCGCGCCGCGCATGATCGAGGATGGCGCGCTGGCGGGCGTGGATGCCGTGATCGCCCTGCATGTGGATGGTTCGCTGGAGGTGGGGCGTGTGCGCGTGGACTCTGGCCAGATCGCCGGCTCCGACGCCACCTTCCGCGCCACCGTGCGGGCCGCGGGCGGCCACGGGGCCATGCCCCACCGCTCCGGCGACCCGATCTGGATGACGGCCGAGGTGCTCAGCGCGCTGTACGCCATCCCCTCGCGCCGCACCAACCCGTTCGACCCAACCGTGGTCTCGGTCGGCATCGTGCGCGGCGGGCAGGCCTCCAACGTCATCCCCGAGGCGGTCTATATCGAGGGCACGGTGCGGGCCATGACGGAGACCGTGCGCGAGCAACTGCTGGACGAGGTGAAGCGCGCGCTGGACCTGGCCCGCACAATGGGCGGCGACTACACCCTGGACATCGAGCGCGGCTATCCGGGGCTGGACAACGACGACGGGGTGGCGGCTGTCATGCGCGCGGCGGCGGCGGACCTGCTGGGCGAGGCGGCGCTGGCAGAACCGCGCCCCACCCTGGGCGTGGAAGACTTTGCCTACATGACCAAGCTCGTCCCCGGCGCGATGTTCAGCCTGGGCACGCGCGCCCCCGGCGGCCCGCCGCGCTTCGTCCACACCCCGGTCTTCGACATTGACGAAGACGCCCTGCCCATCGGCGCAGCCATGCTGGCCGAGACTGTCCTGCGCCTGATGCAAGAGCGGTGAACGTCACCGATAAGCATCGCTGTCGCCCTGAGCGCGTTCGCGGATGCCAGGCGATACCACCCGTTCCACGCGCGAAGGGCCTCCCTGGTCATTCGCGGCCAGACAAAGCGCTGATGCCGAGAGTTCGGTTTCCGGTGATCCACCGTCCTTCGTCTTTCGTCCTTCGTCGGCCTCACGTCCCCCGCTCAGCAAACGCCATCGTATACAGCTCAAAGTACCGCCCGCGCTGTTCCAGCAACTGCGCGTGCGTGCCCGCCTCCACGATGCGGCCGTGGTCCATCACCACGATCAGGTCGGCACCGGTGATGGTGGAGAGCCGGTGGGCGATGACGAACGCGGTGCGCCCCCGCAGCAGCCGCTGCAGCGCGGCCTGGATCACGCGCTCGGTCTGCGTATCCACGCTGGAAGTCGCCTCGTCCAGGATCAGGATGCGCGGGTCGGCCAGCAGCGCGCGGGCAAAGGAGATCAACTGCCGCTGGCCGCCAGAGAGGATCGCGCCGCCCTCGCCCACCGGCGTGTCGTAGCCCTGCTCCAGCGCGGCGATGAATTCGTGCGCGCCCACGGCGCGGGCGGCGGCCTCCACCGCCTCGTCGCTGGCTTCCAGCGCGCCATAGCGGATATTGTCGCGGGCCGTGCCGGAGAACAGGAACGGGTCCTGGAGCACTACCCCCATCTGTTGGCGCAAGGAGGCCTGCGTCACCCCGCGCACGTCGTGGCCGTCAATCAGCACCGCGCCCTCGCTCACATCGTAGAAGCGCGAGACCAGCCGCACCAGGGTGCTCTTGCCGGCGCCGGTCTCGCCCACCAGCGCCACCGTCTGTCCCGCCGCGACCGACAGGTTAATGTCGTCCAGCACCGGCACGCCCCCGGCCTCGTAGCGAAAACTGACCCCGCGAAACTCCACCGCGCCCTGAATGGGCGGCAGGGGCGCCGCGTCGGGCGCGTCCTGGATTTCAATTGACGTGTCCAGCAGTTCAAAGATGCGCTCGCCGCTGGCCATGGTGGCCTGAAAGGTGTTGTAGCGCTGCGACAGGTCGCGGATGGGGTCGAACAGCCGGTCAATATAGAGCGCGAACGCTACCAGCGTGCCGGCCGTCAGCGCCGGCCCGCCCAGCCCCAGGCTGACGTCGAAGCGGCCCAGCACCGCCAGCCCGCCCAGCCACACCACCAGGCCCAGCGCCAGGCTGCCAATGAAGTCCACCGACGGAAAGAAGACCGACGACAGCAGCGAGGCGCGGTTCGTCTGCCGCAGCAAGTTGCCGTTGACCTCGCTGGCGAAGTGGCGGTAGTTGTGATCTTCGCGCGAGAACGACTGCACCACCCGCACGCCGACGATATTCTCGTTGAGCACCGCGTTCACATAGCCCACCGCCGAGCGCACCAGGCGGTAGCTCTCGCGCGCCCGGCGGCGAAACAGCTCCGTGGCCACGAACATCAGCGGCAGCACCAGGAAGGTGAGCAGCGAGAGCTGCCAGTGCAGCAGCAGCATCGCCAGGGTGATGCCGGCCAGGTCGAAGAAGTCGCGCACGACGGCGATCACCCCCCACACGATCATCTCGCGCAGCACGCTCACGTCGTTTACCATGCGCGAGATCAGCCGCCCCACCGCATACCGGCTGAAGAACCCCAGCGACAACGCCTGGAGATGGTCAAACATCTGCCGCCGCAGGTCGTAGATGATGTTCTGGCCGGTGACGGCCATGATGCGCACGCGCAGATAGGTCCCCGCCCAAAACACCACCGCCGCGATAACGTAGCCCAGCACCGCCCGCCCCAGCGCCGCCGGGTCGCGGGCCGCCACGCCCTCATCCACCGCCAGCTTGACGAAGTACGGCCCCAGCACCACCGCCCCCGTCGCCACCGTCATCAGGGCCAGCGCCGCCGCGATGTTGCGCCGGTACGGGCGCAAATAGCCCAGCAGCCGCCGCGTGATCTTCGGATCGTAGGCCTTGCCGAGGATGTCGTCGTCGGCGGGGCGGCCGGCCGTTTTGGTGGTCATGTCGCCTCGACGAAGGACGGATGACGAAGGACGAAGTGCGCACGGCGACGGACGGCAGAATATGCCTGGCGTTCAAATAACGGCCTGGCGTGTGGGTCGTGGCCGCAGTGCTGGTTATGGAACAGGCGCTTGGGGATCATGCGATGTGCCTCAGCGTGATGGCTTCTAGCCAAATGGGTTGGGGCCGGCAGCAGCCAAATCCTCGTCGTCATCCAGTGCATAGGCGGCCGAAGACTCGCGGAGCCATTTCTTGTCAGGCGCAATGGCCCGGCGCATGGCATGCAGGCGAGCGACCAGGCTTTCGGCGGCGACATAGGCATGTCGCAGCGGGGTCGGGTCGGGCAGGAACTGACGGCGGTGGATCAGATGTTGGCAGGCCACAGTTTCGATCAGCGATCGGATGGCCAAACCTAGAAACCGGGACTGCTCGTCATCTGTCTGTCCCGTCGAGCCTTCGGCGATGTTCAGCGCCACGGACGTCGCGGCACGGGTGATTTGAGACCGCAAGTTATAGTCCTCGGCCCGAGGCAGTTGGCCGGCTATCGCATAGAGCTGATCCGCGTACTCCAGCGCCAATTGCCAAACTTCGAGTTTTTCAAACTTGAACGGCATCGCGCCTCCCTCCCTGTACCGTATCCCTGGTTGAACGTTTTTCTATCGGCACAGGCTTCTTTGTCTTTCGTCTTTCGTCTTTCGTCCTTCGTCGGTCGTCCTTCCTCACCGCCGATGTTCAGCCGCC
>CAZCEC010000049.1:0-13546 GCA_964497615.1 uncultured Anaerolineales bacterium
GTGCCGGGTGTGCTGCGCACCTTGACGCGCGTGCGGTACGAGAATGGGGTAGAGCTTGCGCGTGAGACTGAGAACCAGGTTCAGGTGTCCGAGCCGCAGCCACAAGTTATTGGTTATGGCACAAACATTGTGGTGCGCACCTTGGATACGCCCGACGGTCCCATTGAGTATTGGCGCGCCTATACGATGTATGCCACCTCCTATGCGGCCAAGTTTACGGGCCGCACCACCGGTACCGTCAGCTATGGGCGTACGGCCTCGGGCAAGTACGTCACCAAGGGCATCGTCGCCATTGACCTGAACATGATGCCCTTCGGCACCCGCATGTACGTGCCCGGCTACGGCTTCGCCGAGGCCGCCGACACCGGCGGCGGCGTCCGCGGCCGGTTCATTGACCTCGGCTTCGACGACTGGAACTACGAATCCTGGCACTGGGTCGTCACCGTTTATTTCCTCACCCCCATCCCGCCTGCCGGCTCGATTCGCTGGATCATCCCTTCCACCATCCCCTGATCGCCTCCGCCCCTCTCGCCTCCTGCCCCCGCCCTCCAACATGCATGCCCTCGACGTCCGCCGCCTCCTCCAAAAGCACGGCCTCCGCCCCAAGAAGCGCCTCGGCCAGAACTTCCTGGTGGATGAGAGCGCGCTGGAGAAGGTCGTCGCCGCCGCCGACCTGACCCCCGCCGACACCGTCCTTGAGATCGGCCCCGGTCTGGGATCGCTCACCCGCCATCTGGCCCAGCGCGCCGCCCGCGTCATCGCCGTCGAGATTGACTCCTCCTTGCTGCCCGCCCTGGAAGAGACCCTCCGCCCCTACGGCAATGTTGACGTCATTTCCGCCGACATCCTGCGCCTCGACCTGGCCCGCCTGCCCGGCCTCGTTCCCGGCTATCTCGTCGTCGCCAACATCCCCTACTACATCACCTCCGCCATCGTGCGTCATCTGGTCGAGGCTCCGGTCCGCCCGGCTCGCATCGTCCTCACCGTTCAGCGCGAAGTGGCCGAGCGCATCTGCGCCAACCCCGGCGGTCTCAGCCTGCTGGCGATCAGCGTCCAGCTTTATGCCTCACCCCGCATCGTCGCCCGCCTGCCGGCCGGCGCCTTCTACCCGCGCCCCGAAGTCGACTCCGCCATCCTGCGCCTCGATGTGCATGCCTCGCCACCCGTCCCCCTCGTCAGCGTCGACCGCTTCTTTCAGGTGATCAAGGCGGGCTTCAGCCAGAAACGCAAACAACTCCGCAACGCCCTCAGCGGCGGCCTGCGCCTCTCCCCCGCCCAGGCCGACGCCCTCCTCCAGCAAGCCGGCGTCCTCGGCACCCGCCGCGCCGAAACTCTCACCCTCGCCGAATGGGCCGCCCTCGCCACCGCCTACCATCCCTAGCCCAATAAGCCTCGTCCCTTTTCTGCTCTGCCCCCGCCCCAATTCCAATTCCGCTTGCCGCCTCCTCGGGCCTCTCCCCTGAGTCCCAGTTTTCATCATCGCCCCCATTGCTTCCGTTTCCCCAATCCCCCTGAGTCCCCTTGCATCCCCCGAGGCCCCCGCCTGCCCCATCTCCCCAATTTCCCGCATTTCCCGTATACTCCCCCCACCTCCAACATTGCCGGAATACCTGCGCCGCATGCTCACGTTGTCGCCGCAACGCTCCACCAGTCTGTTCCGCCTCGCGGCCATCCTCTGCGGCGTTTTCGTCCTCCTCTACCTCGGCCTGCTGGCAAGCGCCTCCGGGGCGTCCGCCTTCGGGCTTGCGCTCGGCCACGGCCTGCTGGCCCTCACCGCCCTGCTGGCGTCGGCGGCACTGGGTCTGGCCGCCCTGGTCGCCCGGCCTGGACCTCACCGCAGCCTGGCCTGGGCCTTGCTGTCGGCGGCGCATCTCTTCACTGCCCTCGGCCACCTGGTGTGGCTGGTGGCCGGCCTGCGCGGCCTGCCGGTGCCCACCCTGTATCTGGTCTTTCACGGCGCCTATTACGTCCTGTTTATCGTTGCGGTGCTGTGCCTGCCCTATTCGCCTGCTACGCCCAGCGAGAGCCTCAAGCTGCTGATTGATACCGCCCTGCTGGTGCTCAGCGCCGGCCTGGTCCTCTGGGCCTTCTGGCTCGGGCCGGAGATTGCCGGCAATTCCGCGCCGGGTGATTCCCTCACCGTCGCCCTCACCTATCCCATCGCCGACCTCGGCCTGCTTTTGGCGCTTGGCGTCCTCCTGCTTCGCCGCATCACCGGCGGCGAACGTTCGCTCCTGCTGCTCGCCGCCGGCATCGTCCTGCTCATGTTTGTGGATGTGTTGGCTGGCCTGGCCTTGCTTCAAAGCGAGCCGGCTCGCAGCGCGGCGGTGGAGTTGGGCCGGCTGGTGAGCTATGCCCTCGTCGGCCTCGCTGGTTTGCTGCACCTGACCGACCCCCTCGCCCCGGACGGCTCCCGCGGCCGCGATTGGCTCCAGCGCCTGCCCCCGCCCTTGCGCCACGCCTTCCCCTACTTGCCCTACCTCATCCTGGCCCTCGCGTACACCTTGCTCGTCTGGGGCCGCGGCCAGCGGCTCACTCTTAGTTTCTCCGCGCTGGCCATTGGCGTCGGCGTCCTGATGTTGCTGGTAGTGCTCCGCCAGTTCCTCTCCCTCGCGGATAACCGCCGCGAACTGCGCCGCCAGCAAAGCCGCCGCGAAGCCGATGCCGTCATGCTCGAACTCTCGCGCCGCCTGCTCGCCGCCGCGGCCGAGGCCGATGTGGCGGAGTGCGCCGCCGACATCGCCGCGCAGGCCCTGCACACCGACTACAGCCTCCTGCTCCTGCCCGGAAGCGCCGGCCAACTGACAGTGCGCGCTGGCCGCGGCTGGCCGTCCGGCGCTTTGCCCGACCTCAGCATCCCCGCCCCCGACCCTGCCCCTGGGCCTCCAGGTCCGGCCGCGGTCCCGGCCGCCGCCGATCTCATGGCCGAAGGCGTCGAGTCCGGCCTCAGCGTGCCCCTCACTGTGGACGAACGCGTCGTCGGGGCCTTGCTGGTCTACACCCGCTCGCCGCGCCGCTTCAGCGATGACGATGCCCACCGCCTGCGCCTCATCGCCAACCAGGTCGCCGCCGCCATCGAGCGGGCGCGGCTGTTCGAAGTCTCCCGCCGCCAGATCGAGGAACTGACTGTTCTTCACGCGGTCGCCACCGCCGGGGCCGCGGCCGTGGCCGAAGACGAGCTCATCGCCCGCGTCACCGAGATCGTCGGCACCACGCTGTTCTCCTCCCACCTCGGCGCCATGCTCGTCGACCCCGAGGCCGGTCTGCTCCGCTCCCACAGCTCCTATCAGGGCGACGCCAGCTTTGTCACCCCGCTCGGTCAGGGCATTACCGGCCACGTGGCCCTCACCGGCCAGCCCGCCCGCGTGGATGACGTCTCCACCGATCCCCGTTTCGTAGAAGTGGAGCCGGGTGCGCGTTCCGAACTGTGTGTGCCGCTCACCGTCGGCGGGCAGGTTATCGGCGTCCTCAACGTCGAGAGCCCGCATCTGGCCGCCTTCTCTCCTGGTGATGAGCGCCTGTTGGTCACCATCGCGCGCCAGTTGTCCACCGCCCTCGAACGTCTGCGCCTCTTCGACCGCCTCTACCACGCCGAGCAGCAGCGCGCCGGTGAGCTCGAGACGGTCCGCCAGGCCAGCCTGGGCCTCACCGCCAGCCTCGACCTGCAGGCCGTGCTGCAAGCCATCCTGCAAAGCACTTTGCGCCTCCTGCCCGGCGCGCAGGACGCTTACATCTTTCTCTACTCCGCCGCCGACGGCGGCCGGCTGACCTTCGGCGCGGCCCGCACCGTGGCCGCCGACGCGCCCGACACCTGGGAGCCCCGCGCTGGCGGCCTCACCCAGGCGGTTATCCGCCAGGGCGAAATGGTGCTGGTCGGCGACATGCGCCGCCATCCCCTGTTCGCCGACGCGCCCCCAGAGTGGGGTGGGGCGATCGCCGGCCTCCCGCTCAAGATCGGTTCGCGTATCGTCGGCGTGATGAACGTCGCCTACCCTGCCCCGCGCGCCTTTCCTGCTTCCGAACTGCGCGTCCTTCAGCTCCTGGGCGACCAGGCCGCCATTGCCATCGAGAATGCCCGCCTGTTCGAGGCGGAGCGCATCGCCCGCGAGCAGGCCGAAGCCCTGCGCGAGGTCGCCGCTACCCTCAACGCCAACCTCGACCGCGAGCGCCTGCTGCGTCTAATCCTGGACCAACTCGCCCGCGTCGTCCCCTCCGACAGTGCCTCCATTCTGCTCTTTGCCGGCGAGCGGCTCATCGTGGCCGCTCGCAGCGGCCTGGCCGGCCCGGTTTCGGCCGATGCCACCGTTCTATTAGCCAACCTCCCGCACGTTCGCGGCGTGCTCGAAGGCCGCCAACCCGTCATCCTGGCCGATACGCGCGGCGCTCCCTTGTGGGCCACGGTGCCCGGCGGCGATCGGGTGCGCTCCTGGCTGGGCGTGCCCCTCCTCGCCCAGGGTCGCACCCTGGGCCTCCTCAGCCTCGAACACGCCACGCCGCGCTTCTACACCAGCCGCCACGCCGACCTCGCGGTTGCCTTTGCCAACCAGGCCGGGGCCGCCATCGAAACTGCCCGCCTGTTCGAGATCGAGCGCCGCCAGCTCAGCCTCGCGCACGTTCTCCAGTCGGTCGGCGCACTGCTCACCGCCCAGATGAGCCTGGATGAAGTGATCGAGAACATCTTCGACCTGCTGGCCCAGGTGGTCGCCTACGACAGCGTCTCGGTCCAGTTGGCCACCCCCGATGGCAGCTTGGAGTTGACCGCCGGACGCGGCTTCCCCGACCTTGAGGCCGCCCGCGAAAACGTCCGCCTCATCGCCGATCTGCGCGGCCTCGACCAGTGGCGCGATCTTCAAGCCCTCGTCATTCCCGACACCGCCACCGACCCGCGCTGGATCAACATCCCTGGTGTGGACTACATTCGCTCCTGGATTGGCGTCGCCCTCGTCGTCAAGGGCACGCCCATCGGCATCCTCACCACCGACAGCGCTACCCCCTTCGCCTACGACGCCGCCGCCGGTGAGACCGTGCGCGCCTTTGCCAACCAGGCCGCCGTCGCCATCGAGAATGCCCGCCTGTTTGCCGCCTCCCAGCGCCAGACTCAGGTTTTGGCCGGCATGTACGACACGGCCCTCGCTACCGGCAGTGTCTTGGAGACGGATGTGCTCCTGGCGCGCTGGCAGGACCAGGTCGCCCAGCTTCTCCACCCCGATCTCTTTGTGGTGGCCTTCTATCACCCCGATAGCGAAGAGATGGAAGTGGTGCTGGCGGAGGCCAACGGTCGCGGCCCCTCCGACGCCGTCCCCCTCGAGCGTGTCCCCGTCAGCCACGGCCTCACCGGCTGGGTCACCCGCCACCGCCAGTCCCTCCTGGTGGATGACCTCCAGGCCACTGCCTTGCCCGTGCCGCCCCGGCAGGGCATCCGCCCCACACGTTCGTGGCTGGGCGTGCCCCTCATTGCCCGCGACCGCATCCTGGGCGCGGCGTCCGTGCAATCGTTTCAGCCGCATGCCTTCAATGCCGCCGACCGCCGCTTCCTCGAATCCGTTGCCCGCCAGGTCGCCATCGCCATCGAGAACGCCCGTCTCTACGCCGAGGTCAGCGCCCGCGCCGCCGAGTTGAGCCGCCTCTATGCCGCGGCGCAGGACCTGGGTGCCCGGCTCGAACCCCGCGCCGTGCTCGAACAACTCGCCCGACACCTCACCGATGCGGTGGATGCCACCAGCGGCTATGTGCATGAGGTTGACCTGGCCTCTGAGGCCATGACCGTGCTCGCTGAATATTGGTCCGACAGCGTCCGGCCAGAGGAGCGCCGGATTGACCTGGGCCGCCGCTATCGCTTGGGCGACTACCCCTCCTTCCAGCGCGCCATCTCCCGCCTGATCGTCGTCGAGGTCCATCAGGACAGCCCCTTCATCTCCGGCCCTGAACGCGAAAAGTTCACGCACAATGGCATCCAGAGCGCCGTCATCCTGCCCATTGTTTCGCGCGGCGAGGTCTTGGGCGCGGCTGAGATTTGGGAGAGCCGGCGCTCCCGCGCCTTCAGCTTGTCCGAACGCCGCCTGCTGCAAACCCTCTGCCAGCATGCTGCCGGCGTCATCCAAAACGCCCGCCTCTTTGCCGAGACCGTCCAGCATGCCGACGAAATCACCGCTGCCAGTGAAATCCTGCATCTGCTGAACGCCTCCGGCAACGTGATCGAGTCCTTCCCGGATATTGCGGCTGCGCTTAAGTCGATCACCGCCTGCGAGCGGGTCAGCTTGGCCACCTACGACGAGCACCGCACCCAGATCACCCTCCAGGCCCTGGACCGCGAGAGCACTGTCATGCCCGCCGGCACCCGCTTCAATATTGCCGACACCGCCGCCACCGACGACATCCTGGCTGGCCGCATTCACCCCACCCCTGCCTTGGAAGCCGAGGCTGCCTTCTCCGCCGAGCACCGTCTCCTCGTCGCCGGCTATCATTCACGCCTCAGTCTCCCGCTCCGGGTTGGCGCCGAGGTTATTGGCGCCGTCAACCTGGTCTGGCGTGAGCCGTCCGGCTTTGCCCAGGCGAACCTCCCGCTGCTTTCCCAGGTAACCGATGCCCTGGCCCTGGCCCTCGAAAAGTCTCGCCTGGTGGAGGCCACCCGCCGCCGCGACGTCATCCTCGAAGCCCTGGCCTACGCCAGCGGTCGCCTGCTCATCGCCGCCGAACCGGGCGACGCCATGCCCGACCTCCTGGCGCAGTTGGGCCTCGCCGCGGGCGTCAGCCGCGCCTACATCGCCGCCAATCACACCTTACCTTCTGGCGACCTGGCCGCCAGCCTGCGTTACCTGTGGACCGCCCCCGACCCGCCCGCGCCTTCGGGCAGCCCGGCTTGGGACGCCGTCCCCTATCTGGCCGCTGGTTTGCACCGCTGGCGCGACACCCTCGGCGCCGGGCACACCCTCGCCGGCCTAGTCCGCGACTTCCCCGCCCCCGAGCGCGAGCGTTTTGAAGGGCAGGGTGTGCTCTCCCTCGCCGTGGTGCCCATCTTCAGCGGCGGCCTGTGGTGGGGCTGGCTGTGCTTCGACGACCTGCGCTCGGAGCGCGTCTGGCCCAGCGCCGAAATCGAAGCGCTCAAGAGCGCCGCCAGCGCCCTGGGCGCCTTCCTCACCCGCCAGGCCACCGCCGAGGCCGAGCGCGAGCAGCGCGCCCTGGCGGAGGCCCTGCGCGATACGGCCGCCGCCCTCAACAGCACCCTCGACCTGGACGAAGTGCTCGACCGCATCCTGGCCGATGTGGGCTTTGTTGTGCCCCACACCTCCGCCAACATTATGCTCGTTGAAGATGGCACGGCGCGTGTCGTCCGCAACCGCGATCTGCGCGGCCGTTTTCCAGCGGACACCATGCTGGCTGTCCAGTATCCGGTGGCCGAAGTCCCCAACCTCGCGCACATGCTGGCCACCGGTCAGCCCGCCATCATTGAGGACTCGCGCACCTTCCCCGGCTGGCACGACCGTCCCGAGAATCGCCACATCCGTTCAGTGGTTGGCGCTCCCATCCAGATCAAGGGCGCCGCCATTGGTTTCATCACCCTCGATAGCACCGAACCCGGCTTCTACTCTTCGGCCCACGCCGAGCGCCTATTGGCCTTTGCCCATCAAGCCGGCCTGGCCATCGAGAACGCCCAGCTCTACGCCTCCATCCGCCAGCACGTGGACGAGCTGGAACAGCGCGTGGCCGAGCGCACCCGTGAGTTGGACGACGCCAACCGCCGCCTCCTCGAACTGGACCGCCTCAAGGACCAGTTCATCTCCAATGTCTCGCATGAACTGCGCACGCCCCTCACCAACATCAAGCTCCACCTGGGCCTGTTGGAGCGGCGCGGCCCCGATGTCCTCGGACGCTACCTGCCCACTCTCCAGCGCGAAACCGAGCGCCTGCGCCGCCTGATCGAAGACCTGCTCGACCTCTCGCGCCTCCAGACCCAAAGCGAACCCCTCCACCGCGAACCCTTACCCTTGGATGAACTTCTCAGCGAGGTCCTCACCCTGCACACCGCCCGCGCCGAGGCCAAGGGCCTCACCCTGCGGCACGAGCCTCACCCCGACCTCCCCTCCGTGCCCGCCGACCGTGCCCAGCTCATCCAGGTCTTCAACAACCTCATCGGCAATGCCGTCGCCTATACCCCGCCCGGCGGCCAGGCCACCGTGTCCACCACCCTGGACCAGCCGGGGACCGCCCCCGGCGTGACCGTGCGCTTCTTCAACAACGGACCGCTTATCCCGGTGGAAGACCGCCCCCATCTCTTTCGCCGCTTCTACCGCGGCCGCACCGCCCACGACTCCGGCGAGCCAGGCACAGGTCTCGGCCTCGCTATCTGCCGCGAGATCGTCGAACGCCACGGCGGCCGTATAGACGTGCTCAGCGACCAGGACCACGGCACCGTGTTCATGGTTTGGCTACCCCTAACCTGACAAATCCGGTAAGAGTGCTATAATTTGTGACATATTGCACTTTCGGCGCCGCTTGCCCTGATACCTGATCGTAATGGAACTTCACAACAAGGTTGCCCTCGTCACCGGCGCTGGCCGCGGAATCGGCCGCGCCCTCGCCCTGGCCCTGGCCCAGGCGGGGGCGGCCGTGGCCGTCAACGACATTGACGCCCTTAGCGCTGAGGCCGTCTCTGCCGAGTTGCAGGCCGCCGGCCACACCGCTGCGCCGTTCCCTGCCGATATCGCCGACCCATCCGCCGTCTCCGCGCTCGTGGCCGCCGCCCATGCGCATTGGGGCCGCCTGGATATCCTCATCAACAACGCCGGTGTTGAGACCTTTGGCTCCCTCCTGGACTACCCCCTGGCCGATTGGCGCCGCACCCTCGACGTCAACCTCACCGGCCCCTTCCTCACCAGCCAGGCGGCGGGCCGCGTCATGCGCCAGCAGGGCGGGGGCGCCATCGTCAATATCAGCTCTATCGCCGGCCGCGCCTTTGGCCTGCGCGACCGCGCCGCCTACGTCGCCTCCAAGACCGGCCTGGTCGGCTTCACCCGCGAGTGCGCCCGTGAGTTTGCCGCCTACAACATCCGCGTCAATGCCGTTTGCCCCGGTGTCATCATCACCGAGATGACCGCTCACCTGCGCCAGAACGAGATCATGATGCGCAAGTGGATGGACGACATCCCCCAGGCCCGTCTCGGCGACCCCGCCGACGTCACTGGCCTGGTCGTCTTCCTCTGCACCGACGCCGCCCGCTACATCACCGGCCAGGCCATTAATGTGGACGGTGGTAAAGTGATGTCCTGACGTGAGCAACCGGGCCATTCGCAAGGCAATCCACAGTCTGCGTGCCCGTATCGAGGAGCATCAGGCCAAGATTGAGCGCGAAAGCGCGCGGCCCGCGCCCAATGCTGGTCTGATTGCTCATTGGGAAAGTGAAGTTCAGGCATTTGTGCTCCGGTTGTGGCGCCTGGAGGATAGGTTGGCCCAACGCCGGCAGCGTGGGAGATCATCATGAGCACTGCCATTCAGGACGAGTTAAGCGTAGCTTTACAGATAGCAAAGCTAGGCGGTCAGGCCGAAATCCTGGCCGCGCATTTGTCGGAGATTGAATCCGAAGCCGAGGCGTTGCTTGACTTGCTCACAACGGTTCGTGCCCACGCTCGGCGCGATGACACCGAAGCCACGCAAGAGGCTCTTGCCGAACTGGTCATTGCCTTGGAACACCTGCTCCACCATGCCCAAGCCGCCCTGCCTGGGCTTCAGACCGGCCTGGACCTTCAGCCTGAGTAGTTGCCTGCATGCACAGGGACCTGCCTGAGTTCATCGCCCACCTCGAGCGCACCGGCGACCTGCGCCGCATCACCCTCCCCGTCAGCCGCGACCTCGAAATCACCGAGATTGCCGACCGGGTGATGAAGGGTCCTGCCGCCGGCAATAAGGCCCTGCTCTTCGAGAACATCCCCGGCTTCGACATGCCCGTCGCCATCAACCTCTTCGGCAGCGATGCCCGCATGGCCGCCGCCCTGGGTGTGGACGACCTCGAAGACCTCCACCATCGCCTCGCCAAGCTCGTGGACTTTCGCCTGCCTCAGGGCCTTGGCCCCATGCTCGACCGGGCTGGCGATTTCCTCGGCGCCCTGCGCGGCATCGGCCTCGGCCCCGCCATCGTCCGCCGCGGCCCCTGCCAGGAAGTGGTGGAGACCGAGAACCCCAGCGTCAACACCCTGCCGGTGCTTCAGTGCTGGCCCGGCGATGGCGGGCGCTTCATCACCCTCATGCAGGTCATCACCCGCGACCCCGTCACCCATGCCCGCAACGTGGGTATGTACCGCCTGCAAGTCCTCGACGACCGCCGCCTCATTGTTCACTGGCAGCGCCACAAGGGCGGCGCCGAGCATGAGCGCAAGGCCCGCGAGACCGCTGCCTCCGGCGCTCCGGCGGCCGGCCACATCCCCGCCGCCATTGTCCTCGGCGGCGATCCCATCAGCATGTGGTGCGCCTCCGCTCCCCTGCCGCCCAACATTGACGAATACCTGCTGGCCGGCTGGCTGCGCGGCAAGCCGGTCGAGTTCGTCAAGTGCGTCAGCCAACCCCTCGAAGTCCCGGCCCAGGCGGAGATCGTCATCGAGGGCTACGTCGACCCCAACGACCACGCCCCCGAAGGCCCCTTCGGCGATCATACCGGCTACTACACGCCCATCGAGCCGTTCCCGGTCTTCCACGTCACCGCTCTCACGCGCCGCCGCCGCGCCATCTACCCCACCACCATTGTCGGCATCCCGCCCGTCGAGGATGTCTATTTGGGCCGCGCCACCGAGCGCCTCTTCCTGCCCCTCCTTCGCATTTTCCTCCCCGAGGTGCTGGACTATCACATGCCCCCCGAGGGCGTCTTCCACAACCTCGTCATCGTCAAGATCCGCAAGCGCTTCCCCGGCCACGCCCGCAAGGTCATGTTCGGCCTCTGGGGCCTCGGCCTGCTCATGCTCGCCAAGGCCATCGTCGTGGTGGATGAGTGGGTGGATGTCCACGACCTCTCCCAGGTGGCCTGGCAGGCCCTCGGCAACGTGGACTGGAGCCGCGATATCGTCGTCGTGGATGGCCCGGTGGACCACCTCGACCACGCCTCCTATCGCCACTCCTTCGGCGGCAAGATCGGCATCGACGCCACCGCCAAAGGCCCAGACGAAGGCTACACCCGCGGCTGGCCCGAAGTCATCCGGATGACCGATGAGGTCAAGGCGCGCGTGGATGCGCTCTGGAAGGACCTGGGCTTGTGAACTGTATGTAAGTGTGTAGGTGCGCACAGTGTCCTACACACCTACACACCTACACACTTACACACTCGCGCACCCCCACATATGCTCTCTCGCGCCCTTGCCTTCCTGGACCTCATCAAATTCGAGCACACCATCTTCGCGCTCCCGTTTGCCTACCTCGGCCTGGTGCTTGCGGCCGGCGGCTGGCCCGGCTGGTGGACCTTCATCTGGGTCACGGTCGCCATGGCCGCTGCCCGCACCGCCGGTATGAGCCTCAACCGCCTCATTGACCGCCGCCTCGACGCCCGCAACCCCCGCACCGCCCAGCGCCCCCTCCAGACCGGCAAGATATCCGTCCGCACCACCGTCATCGGCGCCGTGGTCTCGCTCATCGTGCTGGCTGTCGCCGCCGCCCTGCTCAACCCCGTCACTCTGGCCCTTTTCCCCGGTGCGCTGTTCTTCCTGGTCGTCTATCCCTACACCAAGCGCTTCACCTGGCTCTCGCACTTCTGGCTCGGCTTCACCGACGGCCTCGCCCCGGCCGGCGCCTGGGTGGCCGTTACCGGCACGTTCTGGCGGCCGGAGGACCTGCCCGCTTGGCTCCTCCTCGCCGGCCTCACTCTCTGGATCGGCGGCTTCGACCTCATCTACGCCTGCCAGGACGTTGAGGTGGACCGGCGCGATGGCCTCCACTCCGTCCCGGCCCGCTTCGGCATCGCCGCCGCCCTGCGTCTCGCCCAGGTCTGCCATGCCCTCACCGTCCTGCTCCTGGCCGCCGTCGGCGTCTACTTCAGCCTGGGCTGGCTCTACTGGCTCGGCCTCGCCCTCGTCGCCGCCCTGTTTATCTGGGAGCACTCGCTCGTCAAGCCTCACGACCTCTCGCGCCTCAATCTAGCCTTCTTCAACCTCAACGGCTACATCAGCCTGACCGTCTTTTTTGCCGCCCTGTTGGCTGTCTGGGCCGGCTAGGTCGAACAAGGAGAACTGGCAATGAACCTCTCGATGTGGGCCAAAGCCCTCCGCACCATTCCCAACGTCACCAAGGCCGAATGGAACGGCCTGGACATCATCTCGCGCTGGCTCATCGCCTCGCGCGCCGGTGTCCTGGTCATCACCTTCATCTCCGTCGGCATCGCCGGCCTCCTCGCCGCGCGCGACGATGCCTTCCATTGGGGACGCTGGCTCCTGCTGGCGCTGGGCTTGCTGCTGGCCCACGCCACCAACAATCTCGTCAATGACTTCACCGACTACATCAAGGGTGTGGACCGCAACAACTACGTCCGCGCCCAGTACGGCCCCCATCCCCTGGAGCACGGCTTGCTCACCAAGCGTCAGGTCTTGGCCTACATCGCCGTGACCGGCCTCCTGGCCCTTGGCGTCGGCGTCTATCTGGTGGCGCTGGCCGGCACGACGGCGCTGGGCTTGCTGGCGGCGGGCGTCTTTTTCGTGCTCTTCTACACCTGGCCGCTCAAGTACATCGGCCTGGGCGAGATTGCCGTCCTGGTCGTCTGGGGCCCGCTCATGATCGGCGGTGGCTATTTTGTCGTCACCGGCGCGTGGGATTGGAACGTCGTCTGGGCCGGCATGCCCTATGCCATCGGCGCCACCACCATCATCTTCGGCAAGCACATTGACAAAGTGGATGCCGACCGCGCCAAGCGCATCCACACCCTGCCGGTGATCCTGGGCGAGCGCCTCGCGCGCTATGCTGTGATGACCATGATGGTGCTCCAGTATGCCTTCGTCATCTATCTCGTCGTCATCGGCTTCTTCACCCCCGTCATGCTGCTGGTCCTGCTGGCCCTGCCGCGCCTGCTCACCTCGGTCAAGGTCCTGGCCCAGCCCCACCCGGCCGAGCGCCCCGCCGATTACCCCGCCACCGGCTGGCCGCTGTGGTTTGTCGGCTTTGCCTTCGTTCACAATCGGCGCTTCGGCACCCTTTTCCTGCTGGCCCTCATCGTGGACGTAATCCTGCGCAGCCTGCGCGTGCTATAGCGCTCCATCTGCGACCATCTGTGTCATCTGCGGTAACTCTTGGAGGAGTTGAATGTCCCACACACGCCGCTTCACCCCGCTGATTCTGCTGATCATCCTCGCCCTCGCCCTCGCCGGCTGCGGCAGTGCCACGGCCGAACCTTCCGCGCCTGCCACCGTGCGCTTTGCAATGCTGCCCATCCTGGATGCCCTGCCCATGTTCGTTGCCCAGTCCAAGGGCTACTTCGCTGACGAAAACATCACCCTGGAGATCGTCCCCGTCGCCTCCGCCGCCGAGCGCGATCAGCTCATGCAGGCCGGCCAGGCCGATGCCATGGTCAACGACCTGGTCT
>CAZCEC010000049.1:13556-48843 GCA_964497615.1 uncultured Anaerolineales bacterium
TGCAGTACATGTCCGCCACCGAGGAGATGCGCTACACCATCGCCCAGGCCAACGCGCAGCTCGACGGCGACGGGCGGTTCGTCAACGACCTGGTCTCCACCCTGTTCTACAACCAGTCCGCCCAGCAGATCGTCATTACCCGCCTTGCCCGCACCGCCACGCCCGATTTCGCGCAGTACTTCATCCTGGCCGGAAAGGACTCCGGCATCACCACCGCCGCCGATCTGGCCGGCGTCGAGATCGCCATCTCCGACGCCACCGTGATCGAGTACATCGTGGACCGCCTGCTCCCAGCCGAAGGCGTTGCGCCCGGCGACATCGCCACCATCGCCATCCCCAACATCCGCGACCGCATGGCCGCCCTGGGCGACGGCACCATCCAGGCTGCCGCCATGCCCGATCCGGCCGCGGCCGCCGCCATTGCGGGCGGCGCCCACATCGTCGTCTCCGATGCCGCTCACCCCGAGTACGGCAACAGTGTTCTTTCTTTCACTACTGCCTTCGCGGATGCCAACCCCAACGCCGTGCGTGGCTTCCTGCGCGCCTGGGAGAAGGCCGTGGCCGACATCAACGCCGACAAGGAGGCCTGGGACGAGGTTCTGCTCTCCAACAACCTCCTGGCCGAAGCCCTGCTGCCCACCTACGTCCTGGCGGACTATCCCGCCGCCTCCGTCCCCACCGAGGCTCAGTTCCGCGACGTCAACGATTGGGCCAAGTCCAACGGCCTCATCTCCGCCGACCTCGCCTACGCCGACTCAGTCGACGCCTCCTACCTGCCCTGATGCGTGAAGCGTAGAACCTGCGTTATCGGAACCGTGATGCGTCAGACGTGAGGTGCAGCGCGCCCACCCAGCTCCCCTTCCCCCGCGGCCACATCGCCGGGGAGGGGGGCAGGGGGCCGCCCGGCCGCTCGCGCTCATAGAATGTCCATTGTCACTTCATCCTTCATCCCCATGGGGTCAGGACCCATGGGGTCGTGACCTTCGTCCTTCATCCTTTCCATGATCTCTGTCCGCGCCCTCTCCTTTAGCTACCCCGGCCACCGTCCCATCTTTGAGGCCTTTGACTGGTCCGTGGCGCAAGGCGAGGCCTGGTCCATCCTCGGCCCCTCCGGCTGCGGCAAATCCACCCTCCTCTACCTCCTCGCCGGCCTGCTGTCGCCGACCTCCGGCGAGATCCGCATCGAGGGCCAGCCCATCACCCGCCCGCGCCCGCGCACCGGCCTCATCCTCCAGGACTACGGCCTGCTCCCCTGGGCCACCTGCGCCCAGAATGTCAGCCTCGGCCTGCGCATCCACGGCTTCTACGGCCCCGATGGCAAGCACGCCCCCGCCGACGCCGCCCGCAGCCAGCCCGGCGCCATCGCCGCCCGAACCGACCATTGGCTCAGCCGGCTTGGCCTCGGCCACGTCCGCGGCCAGTACCCCTCCCAGCTTTCCGGCGGCCAGCGCCAGCGCGCCGCCATCGCCCGCACCCTCGCCCTCGGCCCAGACTTGCTCCTCATGGACGAGCCTTTCGCCTCCCTCGATGCCCCCACCCGCGAGAGTTTGCAGAACCTCACCCTCGAGTTGCGCGCCGAACAGCGCCTCACCACCGTCGTCGTCACCCACGCCATAGACGAGGCCGCCTTCCTGGGGCAAAGAATCCTGCTCCTTGGCGCTCAACCGGAGCTCATTGATAACCCCGCCGCCGGCCAGCCCGGCTACCGCGACGACCCGGCCTACCTCGCCATGATCCAATCCCTGCGCGCCCGCCTCGGCGCTGGCGCCCTTGCCTCGTCCCGCCCCGCCTGATGCGCCGCCGCGATCTCCTCCTCGGCACCCTCTTCCTCCTCGCCGCCTGGCAGGCCCTCGCCTGGCTCATCGGCTCCGGCGTGCTGCCCATCGCCGCGCGCACCAACATCCTGCCCGGCCCGCTCCAGGTCATCCCCATCTTCCTGGCCGAGCTTCCCGGCGAACTGGGCGGCCACTTCCTCGTCAGCCTTTGGCGCGTCCTCGCCAGCATGGCCCTCGCCGTCCTGCTCGCCGCCCCTGCCGGCCTCATCATGGGCCAGAGCCGCGCCCTCAACCGCCTGCTGTCGCCCCTCGTCTACCTCACCTATCCCGTGCCCAAGGTCGTCCTCGTCCCCGTTGTCGTCCTCTTTTTCGGCGTCGGCGACCTCTCCAAGATTGTCGTCATCACCCTCATTCTCTTTTTCCAGATTCTCGTTCTTGTCCGCGACGCCGCCGCCAGCCTCCGCCCCGAACTGATCCAGTCCGTGCGTTCCCTCGGCGCCGGCCGCCGCGCCCTGTTCGTCTACGTCTATTTGCCCGCCAGCCTGTCGGCCATCCTCACCGCCCTGCGTGTCTCGGTCGGCATCGCTGTTGCCGTCCTCTACGTTGCCGAGTTGTACGCCACCCGCCAGGGCCTCGGCTACTACATCTTCCTCCAGGGCAGCAGCCTCTTCAACTACCCTGCCATGTACGCTGGTATCATGGCCATGGCCCTCCTCGGCCTCGGCCTCTACTTCGCCGTGGATCGCCTCGAGCGCTGGCTCTGTCCCTGGGTGAAACTCGAATGATCTGGCTCCCCGTCCTTGCTTCCCTTGGCCTTTCCCTGCATGCTTTCCGCCTTGCCCCAGCCCGCGCCGCCCTCGCCGGCCTGGTTGCCGCCCTGCTTTACCTGCCCTTCGCTGCTTATCTGTTTGCCAACCCTGGCACCCGCTGGCATGGCCCCGCCGCCCAACTTCTCTATTTCGCCGCCGCCTACTTTCTCCAGCGCGGTCCGCGCTGGGCCGCCGCCACTCTCACCGCGCCCGCCTTCCTGCTGGCCGCCTTTGTAGGCTGGCTGGTCATCACCTCCGGTCCGTAGGGCCCCGATGTCCAGGCTGTCATCCCTCCTGCGCTACCTATCGCGCCCGCTGGTCGTGTTCGTCGCGGCGGTAGCCTGCGCCGGCATCTACGGGCTGATTGTCCATTTCATCTTCACCGCGAACCCCGCAGCCGATGTCTTTCCGCTCTTCACGTTGAGCCTGAGCTTCCTGTGCGGCGTGCCCATCGTGCTGGGCGTTTTGGTCATCGCCATTTCCCCGCCCGAGTTCCGTGGCCAATTTCGTTACTATCTCTTCGCCCCGGTTGGCGCGACGCTGATCTTTGGCCTGCTCTCAATTGCCTTGTCCGGCGAAGCGTGGATTTGCGTCGCCATGGCGCTGCCCATCGTCCTGGTCGTTGCCGCGCTCAGCGGCGCGGCGGCCTCGTTCATCCTCCGCTGGCTTGAACGGCGGCGGCGCGGCGGCGCTCTGCCTCTCATCGCCCTCCTCGCCGCACTGCCCTTCTGGATGGCGCCCGTCGAGCATCTGCTCCCACTCCGCGACTCGATCCGCTCCGTCGAAAGCTCTCTCGTCATCAACGCCAGCGCTGAGGCGGTCTGGACCCTCCTCACCCAGTTCCCTGAGGTCCGCCCGGACGAGCGCCGCTTCAGTTGGTATCACTTCGTGGGCTTGCCGCGCCCCATCGGCGCCACCCTCATGGACCCGGTTGCCGGTGGTCTTCGGCGCGGTCAGTGGGAAAACGGCCTGGTCTTTGTCGGCACCATCACCGAATGGTCCCCGGCCCAGCGCCTCACTGTCGCCCTGAAAGCCGACACGAGCCAGGTCCACGGCACACGCCTTCCCCTCGCCGGCATTGGCGGCCCCTTCTTCGATGTGCTGGACGATCAGTACACCCTCGAGCCGCTCGGCCCCGAGCAAGTGCGCCTGCACCTCTCGTCCACCTATCGCCTCACCACCCGCTTCAACCGCTACGGCGCCCTGTGGACCGACTTCTTCATGCGCGACCTGCAGCGCGATCTCCTCGCCATCACTGCCGCCCGCGCCGAATCTGTCCCATGACCCACCTCTCCGGCCCCGCCCGCGCCCGGTACGTCCAGTCCATGTTTGGGCGCATCGCCGGCCGCTACGACCTCATGAACCGCCTCATGACCGCTGGCCAGGACGTGCGCTGGCGCCGCCTGACCCTCGACCGCGCCGCGCTCCCGCCCGGCGGCCGTCTGCTCGATCTGGGCGCTGGCACCGGCGACCTCGCCTACGAGGCCCTGCGCCGCGATCCCGCCGTCCGCCCCATCGCCGCCGACTTCACCCTCGAGATGATGCGCGTCGGCCGCCAGCGCTCCCAGGGCGCCCTCGTCCGCTGGGCCGGCGTGGATGCCCTCCATCTGCCCTTCGAGCCAGATACGTTCGATGGTGTCGTTTCCGGCTACCTCATGCGCAACGTCGTGGACGTCCGCCGCGCTTGGGCTGAGCAGTTCCGCGTCCTGCGCCCCGGCGGCCGCGTGGCCTGCCTCGACACCACGCCGCCGCCCCGCAATCTCCTCCGGCCCTTCATCAACTTTCACCTTCACGTTGTTATCCCCACCCTTGGCCGCCTCATCGCCGGCGCCTCCGACGCCTACACTTACCTCCCCGACTCCACCGAAGGGTTCCTGGCCGCCGAAGCCCTCGCCGCCCGTATGACCGAGGCCGGCTTTCAAGAAGTAGGCTTCCGCCGTATGATGCTTGGTACCATGGCCCTCCATTGGGGCACCAAACCACAACTCGCCTGAATCTCCCTCACTTCCCTGATTTCCTCTGTTTCCTGGCTTTCTGTGGGCACCTGGATTAGCCACCTCCGCATCGCCGAGAACCTCCTCGGCCAACTCCCCGGCCTCCATCCGGCCGCCTTCGCCTACGGCAGCCTCGCCCCGGACTCCGGCCTCCCCAACCCCGACTGGAGCACCTTCGACCCGCCCAAGTCCGTCACGCATCTCCTGGACCCCGGCGACGACGAGGGCCGCATCGCCGACCTGATCTTCTATCGCCAATACCTTGCCGGCCTGCCCGCCGATGGCTCCGCGGCGTATGCCTTCCGCCTCGCCTACTTTTTTCACCTCATCTGCGATAATCTCTGGTGGGTGTGGATCATCCAGCGTGCCGAGTTGGACTTCGCCCCTCTCATATCTGAGAAGGGCATCGATGCCTGGTGGGAGATGAAGAAGGATTGGTACGGCCTCGACCACAAATACGTGCGCGACCATCCCGGTAGCCTCTATTGGACCACCTTGCGTCCCGCGCCCCTGCCTGCTGCCCACCTCCCCTTCCTTCCGGAGCCGGCCCTGCATCATCAGATGCAATACATCAAAGAGTTCTACAGCACCCCCGGCGACCGCGTCCTCGACCGTCCCTATCCTTACCTCAACGAGGCCGCCATGTCCCGCTTCGTCCAAGACGCCACCGCCGCGCTCCTCAGCATCCACGCCGCCCTCGCCGCCGATCCACCTCCGGCCTCCCCCCGCACCGCGCTCTCTCTTCTGCCTCCTGCCATGCTCGCCCCATACCCCTCCCCCCTCGGTGATGCATGACCCGCCTCATCGTCGCCCTCACCGGCGCCTCCGGCGTCATCTACGGCATCCGCGCCCTTGAGCTCCTCCGCGCCGCCGCCGTCGAAACCCACCTCATCCTCAGCCCCGCCGCCCGGGTCACCATCGCTCAGGAGACTGATTGGAAGGTCAGCGACGTCGAGGCCCTCGCCGCCGTCCGCCACGATCATCGCAACATCGGCGCCAGCATCGCCTCCGGCTCTTTCAAGACCGCCGGCATGCTCATCGCCCCATGCTCCATTAAGACCCTTTCTGCCGTCGCTCATTCGTATTCCAGCGACCTCACCGCCCGCGCCGCCGATGTCTGCCTCAAGGAAGGCCGCCCCGTCCTGCTCATGGTCCGCGAGACTCCCCTGCACGCCGGCCACCTCAAGCTCATGCTCGCCGCCGCCCAGGCCGGCGCCATCCTCTTCCCGCCCGTGCCCGCCTTCTACGGCCGCCCGGCCAGCCTCGATGCCGTCGTCACCGCCACCGTTGGCCGCGCCCTCGCCCGCCTCGGCCTCGATAACGACGCCTTCCACGAATGGCAAGGCATGTGAAACGTGTGTAGGTGGAAGACGTGGAAGTCATTTACACACCTTCCACTTACACACGTCCTGGACTTCCAATGACCACTGAACACGCCTCCCTCCTCACCTTCCTCCACGCCCACTCTACCCTCTCCCTCGCCACTCGCGGGCCTGATGGACAGCCTCAGGCCGCCAATCTCTTCTTCGCCGCCGATGACTCCCTGCGCCTCTACTGGGTCTCTGGCGACAGCAGCCGCCACAGTCGCAACCTGGGCCGCGACCCGCGCGCCGCCGTCACCGTGCATGCCCACACTTGGAACTGGGGTGAGATTGTTGGAATTCAGATGGAAGGGACCGTGGGGATTGTGCCGCCGGGCCAAGCCTGGCAGGCGGTTTGGGAGCTTTATCGGGCCAAATTCTCGTTTGTGGACGAGTTTCAGGCCGAGATTTCCCGCTCAAACTTTTATGTCTTCACACCGCGCTGGGCCCGTTTGGTCAATAATTCCCTGGGATTCGGACACAAAGACGAGTTTGAATTTTCGGACTAGCTTTTACCAAATTTTAACCTTATAATAGTGGCGCTCAGGCGTCAATCTATTCGTCCGACATACATTCTCGAAAGGAATTACCTATGTTTCCTATCCCAAGCGAAAAGGGCCAGGGCCTTGTCGAGTATGCCCTGATCCTGGTTCTGGTCGCCATCGTCGTGATCGTGATCCTGGCGCTCCTCGGCCCCGCCATCGGCGACGTCTTCAGCAACATCATCAACCTGATCTGACCCCGCCCGGCACGTCCAGTAACGCACCACCGCCTGAGCAGCAAGCGGCCTCCCACCCGGAGGCCGTTTGTGTTCTACGGCCCTCCAATCTCCCACAAGCAGATTTCCGGCGGGCACAGGAAGCGCACCCGCGGCGCGCCTTTGCCCTCCATTCCAATTCCCCGGATGGCGTACAGGGTCATGTCGCCTTCGCGCAACCGTCCCGCCTCGTACCGCTTGCCATATAGCGAACCCGCGAACAGCGCCCCAAACCCCGGCACGCGTACCTGCCCGCCGTGCGTGTGCCCCGAAAGCTGCAGATCCACGCCCGCCTCCGCCGCCTCTGGCGCCAGGTCCGGCGTGTGATACAGCAGAATCGTCAGCGCCGCCGCCTGCCCACGGCGCGCCTTCGCCAGCACTTCGTCGAGCTTTGGCCCATCCACAAACGGCTTGTGCGTGCACGTCACCCCGGCCAGGTGGATGACCTGTCCCTCGTGCTCCACCGCCGCCGCCTCATCCCGCAGCCACCGGATGTTCTCCAGCCCTTCCAGCAGTTGCGGCACCACTTCCGGCAGGTCCACGGCTGGGCTGCCGCTCACGGCAAACACGCCTAGCGGCGCGCCGAGCTCCTTCAGGAAGTTCCGCGCCACCGCCCATGCCCGCCGGTCTTTCAGATACGACAGATTGAGAAAGTCCCCCGAGAATACAATCACATCCGCCGCGCTCGCCCGCACGTGCGCCAGCGTCTGCCGTTCCCGCTCCGTCTCGCCGATCTCCGCGTGTAGGTCGCCCAGGTGTAATAACCGCAGCGGCCGCCCCGGCGTTAGCTTGTCGGTTCTCAGTGTCTGCCGCGTCAGCCCCACCCGGTGCGGCTCAACCCAGAACCCGTAGATCACCAGCGCCGTGCCCAGCGCCTGCGCCGCCAGCATCCACGGCAGCGGGAACAGCACTGGCGGCAGTCGCAGCGCCGCCAGCACCAGGGTGGGGGGCCGCGCTGGTCCAAACGACTTCCCCAGCCGGGGCAGTGCCGCCAATAGCGCCCAGTCACCCAGGTAGAACGCCCACAGCGCCGCCCACGCCAGCCACTCGCTCCGCACCATCACCGCCGCCGCCGCCATCACCGCCAGCAGCGCCCCGAACACCGGCCCCGGCAGCGCTTCCACCACATCCGCGGCCCGCAACACCAGGTCAAATGGATTGCCGTGCGTCCCCGGAAAGTGCCTTACATGCGAGAAGTCCCGCTTGCGTATAGCCATCCCGCCATCCTACCACACCCAGTCACATGCTATACTCGCCCGCCACATCCAATTGCTTATACTCGCGTTCTGCACTCGGCCAATCCAGCTTCCATCATCCCGCCCTTCAAGGCGCGCTTCTCGCCTTGGTTCATCTGATTTCATCCCGGCCGTTCCATCCGCTCCATCCGTTGACGATTCCTGCTCGTGCCCCCAACCCCTCCATGCCCCGCAACCCTGGCCTGCTCTTCGTCACCCTCGCCGCCGCCACCTGGGGCACCATCGGCGTCGCCGTGGACCTGCTTTACCGCGTGGACCCTACCGATCCCCTCTCGGTCGGTTTCTGGCGTCTGTCCCTCTCCGCCCCCGTCCTCCTGATCTTCAGCCGTCTCTACGCGGGGCCCGGTTTCTGGCGCGTCCACCGCCGCGACCTGCCCCCGCTCCTGCTCATGGGCCTCGCCTTCGCCGCCTATCAAGTCTGCTACTTCGCCGCTATCCCCCGCATTGGTGTGGCCGCCGCCGTGCTGGTCAACATTTGCAGCGCTCCCCTTTTTGTGGCCTTGCTCTCTGGCCTATTCCTCGGGGAAAAGCTCACCCCCGTCATCGCCCTGGCCCTCGCGGCCGCCGTCACCGGCGCGGTGCTCCTCGTCGGCGGCTCGCCGGAGGCCTCAGGCGCCGCCCAATTGCTCACCGGCGCGCTCCTGGCTCTTGGCGCGGGCCTGGCCTACAGCCTCGTCGCCCTCACCGGCCGTGTCGTCGCCCCGCGCTACCACCCCGTTCAGCCCGTCGCCCTGGCCTTCAGCCTCAGCGCCCTCCTCCTGCTGCCCCTCGTCCTCGTCCGCGGCCTCGACGTTTCCTACCCCGCCGCCGGCTGGGGCCTCCTCGTCTACCTCGGCCTAGTTCCCACCGCCCTCGGCTATGGCCTCTACCTCCGTGGCCTCCGCACCACCACTGCCACCGTCTCCGCCATCTTCGCCCTCCTCGAACCCCTCATCTCCACCCTCCTCGCCGTCACCCTCCTCGGCGAGCGCCTCTCCCCCACCGGTGCTCTCGGCGCCGCCCTCCTCCTGGGCAGTGTTCTCTTCCTCTACTTCCGCTCCAGCCCAAGAAGCTAATCGAACCACTAAACGAAACGGGGGCGGTTGGGCTGAGTGTCACTCAGTCCAACCGCCCCCGTCGTCCATCTGACTTACACGCGTTCCCCTTACATACGTTCTTACCTATCCCCCCGCCATCGCCCCTACCACCCTCAGCGGCTCCGTCCCCGCGATCACCGGGTCGGGCAGGGGGGTCTCCAGCGCCTCGTGCGATAGGTCCAGCCCGCAGGCAAAGAACCGGATGAAGTCGCGGCGCTTCTTCGTCTTGCCGTCGCGGATCGTCCCGCGCAGCACCGGGTAGTTGTCCTCCAGTGCATCCAGCACAGCCCCCAGCGTCGCCGGTCCCTCCACCGCCACTTCCACCTCCTTGCCCACTTGGGCCAGGTTGCGCAGGTGATAGGGGATCACTACCCGAATCATGGCAGGACCTGCACCTCCACCGACAGCACCGCCGGCAGGTCGCGCACGATCGGCTCCCAATGATCGCCCGCATCGGACGAAGCATATACCTGCCCGCCCGTCGTCCCAAAATAGATGCCGCACGGGTCCAGTGTGTCCACCGTCATCGCGCTGCGCAGGACGTTCACATAGCAGTCGCTTTGTGGCAGCCCCTTGGTCAGTGCCTCCCACTCGTTGCCCCCCTGCCGGCTGCGATACACCCGCAACTTGCCGTCCGGCGGGAAGTGCTCGGAGTCGCTCTTGATCGGCACCACATACACCGTCTCCGGCTCGTGCGCGTGCACCGCGATCGGAAAGCCAAAGTCGCTCGGTAGGTTGCCGCTGACTTCCGACCACTCCTCGCCCCCGTTATCCGTCCGCATCACGTCCCAGTGCTTCTGCATGAACAGCACGTCCGGGCGCGTCGGGTGCATCGCCAGGTTGTGCACGCAGTGCCCCACCTCCGCCTCTGGGTCGGGCAGCTCAAAGTTGGACTTCAAGCCCTTGTTGATCGGCCGCCACGTCTGGCCGCCATCGTCGGTGCGAAACGCCCCCGCCGCCGAGATCGCGACGTACAACCGCTCCGGCTTGCCCGGCACTTGCAGGATGGTGTGCAGGCACATCCCCCCCGCGCCCGGCGACCACAACGGCCCCTTTGCCTCGCGCAGCCCCGGCAGTTCGTGCCACGTATCCCCGGCGTCGGTGCTCTTGAATAGCGCCGCGTCTTCCACGCCCGCGTACACCGTGTCCGGCTCCGTCAGCGACGGCTCCAAATACCACACCCGCTTGAACTCCCACGGGTGCTGCGACCCGTCGTACCATTGATGCGTGCCCGGATTGCCGTCGTACTCGAACCGGTTGCCTGCGCCCTCGCGCTTGTCGCTGATGGCCTCCCACGTCTGGCCCCCGTCGTTTGAGCGCTGGACGACCTGCCCAAACCAGCCCGACGACTGCGACGCATACAGCCGGTTCGGGTCTGCCGTCGATCCCTTTAAATGGTAGATCTCCCACCCGGCAAAGTGCGGCCCGCTGATATCCCACTTGTCTCGCTTGCCATCCGCCGTCAAAATGAACGCGCCCTTTCGTGTGCCAACCAGTACCCGCACTTTGCTCATTGCTGCCTCTCCTTAATTGCCAAAGTGGACCTATTTTACCAAGTAAGATAGAACATAAATTCTAGATTGTCAAGCATGACCTTTGGCGTTGCCCCCATGACTAATCACACCTGATTTCCTCGCTCCGTTCAGCTACACTTGCCACAGCGACTCGGGGATCGGCCCCCGCGCACGGCCTCGCGGCGGCATTGACATTTGCCGCGATCGCCGCTATCGTATGTCTCTCAACCGCATAGCTTGCACGTTGGGTGCCCTAACCCCCGGATGGGTGGGCCCAAACGGCGAAGCCGGTGGCGGCTGTGGCGCGTTCTGCGCCCAGCCGGAGTCCGGCGCTGTCGCGCAACTGTGATCCAGCTTCCACGCTGGTAAGCCAGGTCGCCCGCCCAGGTGCGTTTGCCACGAACCTCGCCGAAAGGGGGTGTGCAACCTGAACTTCAGCCCATACCGTTCAGCCTTGCCCAACCCCTTGTCCAGCGACAAGGGGTTTTTTGTTCCGCTTGAGAACACGACCCAGGAGATATCATGTCACGCTTCTTCCGCGCCCTTCGCTGTCTGATCCTGCCTATGCTCGCGTTCAGCCTGCTCCTCGCCGCCTGCACGCCCGCCGCCACCGCCACGCCCACCCTCCCGCCGCCCACCGATACGCCCGCCCCGGCGGCCACGCCGGCCGAGGCCCCACTCACCGTCACCGACTCCCTCGGCCGCCAGGTCACCCTCGCCGAGCCGCCCCTGCGTGTCGTCTCCCTTGCGCCCTCCAACACCGAGATTCTCTTTGCCCTCGGCGTGGGTGATTTGCTCGTCGGCCGCGACGACGTGTCCGACTACCCGCCCGAGGCGCTCGACATCCCCAGCATCGGCAGCCTCTATCCCTCCGTCAATGCCGAGGCCGTCGTCGCCCTCGACCCTGATCTCGTCCTCGCCGCCGGCATCACCAGCCCCGATGATGTTCAGGCCCTCGCTGATCTTGGCCTGACTGTCTACGCCACCCGCATCAACGCCACCTTCGATGAGATCTACACCGACATTTTCGATGTCGGCGCCCTGGTCGGCCGCGCCGCCGAAGCCGAGGCCCTCGTCGCCGATATGCGCGCCCGCGTGGACGCCGTCACTGCCATCACCTCCGGCATTACCGACCGGCCCGTGGTATTCTACGAAGTGGACGCCACCGAACCCTCCAGCCCCTGGACGGCTGGCCCTGGAACCTTCATTGACCAACTCCTCACCCTGGCCGGTGGGCAGAATGCCGCCGCCTCCGCCCCCGACCAATACGTCCAATTCAGCCTCGAGCAGTTGGTGGCCGAGGACCCCGACGTCATCGTCCTCGGCACTGCCACCTACGGCGGCCAGACCCCCGAAATGGTCCTCGCCCGCGCCGGTTGGGGGGATATTGCCGCCGTTCAGAGCGGCGCTGTGTACACCTTCGACGACAACCTGGTCAGCCGGCCCGGTCCGCGCGTGGTGGATGGCCTGGAAACCCTGGCCCGCCTCATCCATCCCACCCTCTTCCCGTGACCACCCTCTCGACGCCTGCCGCACCTGCCAGCCCGCCCCAGCCCGAGGCCGCGCCTCTGGCGGCCGCACCCATGATGGCGCCTAGCCTGGGCCTCGACCGCTGGCGCGGCCTGCGCCTATTGCTCCTGTGCGCGCTGGCATTGGCCGGCGCCGGCCTCTTGGCGGTCGTCATTGGCGCCGTGGCCATCCCGCCCCGCGCCGTCCTGGCCATGCTGGTCGAGCGCCTCTTCGGCGTCACCGCCGCGGACGTGCCCGATACGTACCGCATCATCCTGTTCGAAATTCGCCTCCCCCGTGTGATCTTTGTCGCCGTCACCGGCGCTGGCCTGGCCTCGGCCGGCGCCGCCTACCAGGGCCTCTTCCGCAATCCGTTGGCCGATCCCTATCTCGTCGGCGTGGCCTCCGGGGCGGGTCTGGGCGCCACCCTGGCCCTCGTCTTCAACCTGCCGGCCTCCTTCCTCGGCCTCAGCGCGGTGCCCATCCTCGCCTTCGTGGGCGCGCTGGGCACGGTCGCCCTGGTCATCCTCAGCGCGCAGGTGGGCCGCCGCATGCCTGTCTCCACCATGCTCCTCTCCGGCGTCGCCATCGGTGCCTTCGCCTCTGCCTTTACCACCTTCATCATGCTCCGCTCGCCCGACGGCCTCCAGCGCGCCTTCAACTGGATGCTGGGCGGCTATGGCGGCGGCGGCTGGCAGCCCGTATGGATCATCCTGCCCTATGTCGCCATTGGGTTTGTGGTGCTTCAATTCCACGCCCGCGCCCTCAACATTCTCCAGCTTGATGAGGATCAGGCCCGCCAGCTTGGCATCCACGTCGAGCGCGTCAAGCTCACCGTCGTCGTCGCCGCCACCCTGATGACGGCCGCCGTCGTCGCCTTCGGCGGCCTCATCGGCTTTGTCGGCCTCGTCGTGCCGCACGCCCTGCGCCTGCTCGCCGGTCCCGACTATCGCCGCCTGCTCCCGCTCTCCCTGTTTGGCGGCGCCGCCTTCCTCATCCTGGCCGACCTCCTGGCCCGCACCGCCCTGGCTCCGCAGGAACTGCCCGTCGGCGTCATCACCGCCCTCGCTGGCGCGCCCTTCTTCATCTTCCTCCTGCGCCGCCTCAAGCGCGCTCTTTTCTAGCCATGCCGCACGACCAGCGTTCTTGCCGCTCACACCCATTTCGCGAAAGCACTTGCCCTCCCTCACACCGCCTGATGCCTCAACGCCCAATCCGCTTAATCCGCTTCAGAATCCGTTGCCACCGTTGCCAGCCATGACCCCTCTCCGCATCCTCAATCTCTCTGCCGGCTACGGCGCCCGCCTCATCCTGCACCAAGTCAGCCTCACCGTCGAAGCCGGCCAGGTGGTCGCCCTCGTCGGCCCCAACGGCGCGGGCAAGTCCACCCTGCTGCGCGTCCTCAGCGGCATCCTGCCCGCGCGCGGTGGCGAGGCCCGCCTCAACGGCGACGACCTCCTCCGCCTCAAGCCCGCTGACCGCGCCCGTCGCGTCGCCGTCGTCCCGCAGATGATCCACCTGCCCGAATCCTTCACCGTCGGCGAGATCGTCCTCATGGGCCGCACCCCGCATCTGCCCCTGTGGGCCGGCGAGAGCCGCCGCGACTGCGACCTTGCTTGGCAGGCCATGTGCCGCGCCCAGGTCGAGCACCTCTCCGAACGGCACGTGGGTGAGCTTTCGGGCGGCGAACAGCAGCGCGTCGTTCTCGCCCGTGCCCTGGCCCAGGAGCCCCAGGTGCTCCTCCTCGACGAGCCGACCGCCCACCTCGACCTCAAGCATCAGGTGAGCGTGCTTGAACTCGTGCGCTCCCTCGCCCGCGACAGCCGCCTGGCCGTCCTGCTCACCTTGCACGACCTCAACCAGGCGGCTCAATTCGCCGACCGCGTGGCCCTGCTTCAGCGCGGCGAGATCGTCGCCCAGGGCCTCGCTCCCGAGGTCTTCACCCCCGACCAGCTCAGCCGCGTCTATGGCGTGCCCATCACCATCGCCCAGCACCCCGCCAGCGGTGCCCCCGTCGTCCTCGCCGGGAGCACACGATGACACCCCGGCGCCGCCCAACACTTGGGCTCTCCCACAGACCTTCCGCCCCCATCCCGATCCACATTCGTTTCATCCGCTCCACAGGAACGCCCCCTAACGGGGTCTGTTGACGAAAGACAGCATGCCCAGACTCACCAAACTCTACACCCGCAAAGGCGATGAAGGCGATACCAGCCTGGGCGGCGGCCAGCGCGTCCCCAAGGACTCGCTCCGCGTTGCCGCCTATGGCACCGTGGACGAGCTCAACGCCTTCCTGGGCGTGGCCCTGGCCGCCGGCCTCACCCCGCGTCTCGCCGAACTGCTCCCCCCCATCCAGAATGAGCTTTTCCACCTCGGCTCCGATCTGTGCTTCCTCGAAGCAGATAAGGCCGCCGCCAACCTCCCGCAGATCGAAGCCCGCCACATCGAGCGCCTCGAAGCCCACATTGACGAATTCAACCACGCTCTTGGCCCGCTTCAAAACTTTATCTTGCCCGGTGGCTCCCTCGGCGCCGCTCACCTGCACGTCGCCCGCACCGTCTGCCGCCGCGCCGAGCGCGCCGTCGTCGCTCTTGCCCGCAAGGAGCCTATCGGCTCCTTTGCCTTGCGTTATCTCAACCGCCTGTCCGACCTGCTCTTCATCATGGCCCGTTACGAAAACCAGCAGCGCGGCGTCGCCGACCCCCTCTGGGACTCCCGTGCCTGACTTCCTACCCTCGCCTCGTAGCGGTGGGCTTTATGCCCGCCACTCCTCTACGCCTGACGTCGCGCCCCTGACTCGTAGCGGCGGGCTTTACGCCCGCCGGACCCGCTCATAGGCTCACCCATGCCGCTCTTCCTCCCTCCCATCCCGCCCCTCGACCACGCCGCCGAAGCCGCCGCCCGCGCACGCCAGGCCTCCCTCACCAAGCCCCCTGGCAGCCTTGGCCGCCTCGAAGCCCTCGCCGCCCAGCTTGCCGCCATCACCGGCCAGCCTATCCCCACCGTCGCCCGCAAGGCCGTCATCGTCATGGCCGGCGACCACGGCGTCGCTGCCTCCGGCGTCAGTGCCTATCCCTCCGCCGTCACCCCGCAGATGGTCCTCAACTTCGTCCGCGGCGGCGCGGCCGTAAACGTCCTGGCCCGCCATGCCGGTGCCCGCGTCGTCGTCGTGGACGTGGGCGTGGCCGCCGACTTCGATGGGCATCCCGGCCTGCTCAAGCGCAAGATCGCCCTCGGCACTCAGAACCTCATCCTTGGCCCGGCCATGACCCGCGCCCAGGCTGAGGCCGCCCTGCAGGTTGGCCTCGACACCGTGAGCGCCGAAATTGACCAGGGTCTTGACCTCGTCGCCACCGGCGACATGGGCATTGGCAACACCACTCCCTCCGCCGCCATCGTCGCCGCCATCACTGGCGCGCCCGTGGCGCAGGTCACTGGCCGCGGCACCGGCGTGGACGATGCCGGTCTGGCCCGCAAGGTTGCCGCCATCGAGCAAGCCCTATCCGTCAATCAGCCCGACCCCGCCGACGCCCTCGACGTGCTTACCAAGGTCGGCGGTCTGGAGATCGCCGGCCTGGCTGGCGTCATGCTTGGCGCCGCCGCCCGCCGCGTCCCCGTTGTGGTGGATGGCTTCATCTCCGGCGCCGCCGCCCTCATCGCCGCTGGCCTTGCGCCCGCAGTCACCGGCTGCCTCATCCCCGCCCATCGCTCCGTCGAGATCGGCCACCGCGTCCTCCTCGCCCACCTCGGCCTGGAGCCCCTCTTCGACCTCGACCTCCGCCTCGGCGAGGGCACCGGCGCCGTCCTCGCCTTCCATCTCATCGAGGCCGCCGCCCGCCTCCACGCCGAAATGGCCACCTTCGCCGAAGCCGGCGTCTCCGACAAATCAGCATGACCGCGCGCTCCGCGGCCTCCATCCCCTCGCCAACTGTGAGGCGGGTCTTCCGCCACGGCCAGCCCCACATGGCCTCCATCCCCTCGCCAACTGTGAGCCGGGTCTTCCGCCAGGGCCAGCCCCACGCGGCCTCCATCCCCTCTCCCTGCGGGAGAGGGGGTAGGGGGTGAGGGAGAGTCCTCAATGCTCCTCGCCCTCTCCTTCCTCACCACCCTCCCCGTCCCGCGCCGCCCTGCCGCCCTCGCCGGTCTCGGCCGCGCCGCCGCCTGGTTCCCCTTCGTCGGCCTCATCCTGGGCCTGCTCCTCACCGCCGGGTACCTGCTCTTCAACTACCTCTTCCCGCCGCTCCTCGCCGCCGCCCTCCTCGTCACCCTCTGGGCTGCCCTCACGGGCGGCCTGCACCTCGACGGCCTCGCGGACTGCGGCGATGGCCTCCTCGCCGCCCTCCCGCCCGAGCGCCGTCTGGACATCATGCGCGACCCGCGCACCGGCGCCTTCGGCGTCATCAGCCTCATCCTCTTCCTGCTGCTCAAGGTGCTGGTCGTCGCCTCGCTCCCTGCCGCCCTCCTCGTGGCTGCGCCCCGCCTGGATTGGTCTGCGGCCGCCTGGTTCCCCGCTGGCCCCCTCATCGTCGCGCCCGTCGTCGCGCGCTACCTTCTCCTGCCCGCCGCCCGCCAGCCCACCGCCCGCCCCGGCGGCCTCGGCGCCGAGCTGTCCGCCCAACTGCGCCCCTCGGCCATCCTCGCGGCCAGCCTCACCGTTCTCGTCGTCGCCCTCCTCGGCGGCCCGCGCGCCATCCTTGCCGTCCTCGCCGCGCGCCTCGTCGCCGCCCTCATCTTCCGCGCCGCCCGTGCCCGCCTCGGCGGCCTCACCGGCGACGTCTTCGGTCTCACCGTCGAACTGACCGAGCTAACTGTCCTCCTCTGCTACCCGCTCCTCCTGTCCTGACCCGGCCCATGCCCCTCACCCTCATCCTCGGCGGCGCCCGCAGCGGCAAATCCACCTACGCCCAGACCCTCGCCGCCCGGCACGGCGGTCCCGTCCTCTACGTCGCCACCGCTCAGCCCGGCGATGACGAGATGGCCGCCCGCATCCGCGCCCACCGCGCCGAGCGCCCGCCCGAGTGGACAACCCTGGAAGCCCCCGTTGATGCCGGAGACGCAATCCGGGCCGCCTCGCTCCTGATGAGCGCTGGCGGCCCGGCCGTCATCCTGCTCGATTGCCTCACCCTCTTAGCCAATAACGTCCTGCTGCCCCTCGCCGAGCCTGTCACCACCGAGGCCGCCGAAGTCGCCCTGATGGCCGAGGTAGCTGGCCTTCTCGCCGCCTACGCCCTCCGCCCCGCCCAGTGGATCATCGTCTCCAACGAAGTCGGCCTCGGCCTCGTCCCGCCCTATCCCCTCGGCCGCGTCTACCGCGACGCTCTCGGCCGCGCCAACCAGCGCCTCGCTGCCGTTGCCAACAACGTCTTATTCATGGTCGCCGGCCTCCCCCTTGTCCTCAAAGGTTGAGAAAACTCCACGCTGGCCCGCCCATCCCAATAATCGGCAGCCCGCCCCCCGTGAAGAGTTGCGCCACCCGCCCATCCGGCCAACTGACGAACACTGCGTCGAACATCGCGTAGCGCGCGTCAATCTGCACCTGGATTGTTACCCGGTACCGCTCCGGCGCGCTGAGCGCCCACCCCAGCACATCCGCCCACCGGGTCGCGTCCTCCGGGTCGGTCGAGGCGCGCCCCGCCCACACCTCGGCAAAGTACCCCTCCGGCGCGGCCAGCCCTTCTGGCGGCTCGCCCGCTTCCACCGTCTCGCCTGTGGGCTGCTGCACCGTCCACGGATGATAGGTATCCGTCCGCAGCGGCAGCACATATGCCTGGCCCGTGTCGCTCCGCCAGATGATGGCCCCGTGCTCAAACATCTGGAGCGCGCCGTCGGTGGTTGTCGGCGCATTTAGGCACCCCGCTGCCGCCGCATAAAACGGTGGATGGCAGGCCAGCGCCACCGGCCCGCTGTCCACGCTCAAGCTGTTGCCTTCCCCGTCCTCCGCCTCCAGCTCAAACCGCATGTTCTGCCGCTCGTCCAGCGGCACCGGCAGTGTCAGTTCCGCCGTGCCTGTGCCCGTGTAAGCTGGCGTCTCTGGCCGGTACCAGGCGTTCGTTTTGCTGTCATACACCATCCGCCACAGCCGCACCGCCGTGGTCGCCCGCGTCGTCCAGCTTAGCCGCAGCACCCCCCCGCGCTCCACCGGCCTTGGGCTGGCCTCAAAGCTCAGCACCGCCAGCCCATCCCCCGGCGGCGCTGTCAGGCTGGGTGCTGCCGTTGGCCCTGGCGGCACAATGACCGCGCCTTCGGCCGGGATGCACAGCGTCTGCCCCACCCTCAGCGACTCCGGGTCGTCCAGCGCATTTGCCAGCGCGATGTCGTCCGCCGTCACCCCATAGTTTCGGGCGATGAGCTCAAGCCACTCGCCCGCCGCCACCACGTGCACCGCCTGACACCCCGCCGGCAGGTTCGGGTCCTGCGTGGGCGCGTCCGCCAGGATGATCGGTGTCGCCGTCTCCACCGCGCCCTCCGTGCCGATCCCCTTGCTAATCGGTGATGGCGTTGCGCTTGCTCCAGCCCCCATCGCCAGCGCCGTCGCCGTCTGGATCACCGCCTCATCATAGGCTGGCGTCGCGCTGGCCGCCGGCCCTGCCGCCACCACCGTGTCGCTCGCCGCCCCCGGCGTCACCGGCGGCAGCGGGAACAGCACCTCGCACCCCGCCAGCATCAGCGCCAGCCCAAAGCACAGCCCGGCCACACAGCACCGCTGTGTTCTATCATTCCGAACCCGCCTCAGCCCTCCAGACCTGCTATCGCCCTTGCACGGGTAAGGAATCTGTTCTGACCGTCTTATGCCCATCCTTGCTCCCATGCCAGCACCTGCCGCCGGAAACCCTCTCGCCACGCGGGCTCTGGCAGTTCGTCCGCGATTGTCGTCACCACCGCGCGCCCGGCTGCTTCAAGGGCCGCGGCCTCGGCTGCGTCGGCCGCCGTTGCCGCCAGGCCCAGCAGCACCCGCCACAGCGCGCGCCGCGCCCCCAGTTGCTCGCCCAGCACCCGCGCCTCTTCCAGGCTGGCCCGCGCCGCCGCCGTTTGTCCGGCCTGCCTCTGCGCCCGCGCCATCGTCAGCAGCGCATCGGCGATGTAGGGCGGCAGTTCCTGCCGCCGCATTGGGGCCAGTCGTTCCTCCGCCAGCCGCAAGGCCTCGGGCGCCCGCCGCGCCAGCGCCACTTCGACCCGCGCCCTTCGGATCGGCTCGGCCGCCCACACCACCTCACCCATCAATCCCAGATTGGCCTCGTCCGCCAGGGCCGCCCCTTCGTCCAGCCGCCCATTGGCCGTCAACTGGATCGCCAGTGTGCCCTGTGCAATTCCCCGCATCGCCGATACGCGCTGCTCCGCGAACTTCATGGCTCTGCGCGCTTCCTCCAATGCCTCGGCTGGCCGCCCCAGGTCAGTCAGTATGTCGGCCAGCACCGTCCGGTTGACGATAGACGGCACGATGTAACCCGCCTCCTCTGCCAGCCGCAGGCACTCGTAGCTGGTCCGCAGCCCGTCTGCGTACTCAGCCCGAAACAGCATCAGATACGCAATGCCCGACAGGCTGTAGGCCTGGCCCCACAAATTCCCAATCGAGCGCGCGATGCCCATCGCCTCCTGCGAGGCTTGCCGCGCCACCGCCCCCTCTCCCCGAAAAGACGCATACAGCGCCGCCGTCGCCAGGCTGTCGGCCAGCATCGGCAGGTTGCCCAGCGTCCGCCAGCGTTCGGCTGCCTCGTCGGAGGCGGCCCGGTGCTCTGGCCAGACGCCGATCATCCCATACACATGAGCCAGGTCGTTTAGTGTCAGGGCCAATTGCTCCGACTCCCCTGCCTCCCGGGCCAGCCGCAGCGAGGCTTCGCCGCTGCTCCGCGCCTCGGAAAACCGGCCGCTAAACCGGAGCATGTTCAACTTGTTCCAATAGATGCGCGCTTCCGCCGCTCGGTCGCCCACTTCCTGCGCCAGGGCCAGCCCCTCTGCCACTAGCCGTTCCGCCTCCGGAATACTGAACAGCGGGTTGACGGTCGCCCGCAGCGTCCCCTCCAGCACCAGCGCCCTCAACCTTAGCGCGTCGTCGCTGCGCTCGGTCCCCAATTGCCGCAGTGCGTGGTATGTTTCCAGTGCCGCCTCGTATTGCCCGCTTAACTCCAGCGCCCGGCCCCGCGCCGCGTGCCACGCCGCCAGTTGCGCCCCGGTGACCTCCGTCTCCCGCCGGGCCCATTGCAGCACCATGTCATAGTGCGCCACGGCCTCGGTATTGGCATAGCGCCCCGCCGCCGCCTCGGCCGCCGCCAATGCATACCTCAGCGTGCGCTTGTCGCCCGCTTGGTCAAAGTGCCGCGCCAACGCTGCCGCTGCCTCCGGTGTCGCCTCTGCCCCGCCTGCCATTCGCTCCAGGCACTCGCCCACCATCGCATGCAGCCGCTGCCGGTCGGCCCGCACCAGCGACGAGTACGTCGCATCGTGCACCAGGGCATGCCGGAACAAATAGGCCAGGTCCGGCTGCGTTATCGCCAGCCGGATCAGGTCGGCATTCTCCAATGTCAGCAGGTGGTCGCTTAGGGTCATGGATTGTACGGTCTGGTCTATTATAGTGCGCCTGAACCGCGCGCACTTTCGCCGAGTATCACTCGGAAGCGTGCCCAACCCCTATGCTCAGCCTGCTCACGGCCAAGTTCGTCCCGCCGCCTGCCCAGTCCAGCGCTGGCCTCGTCGCCCGCCCGCGCCTTCTCGCGCGCCTGGACGGGCCGCGCCCCGTGACCCTCCTGGCCGCCCCGGCCGGCTTCGGCAAGACCACCCTCGCCGCCGAATGGCTCCATCAGCAGCCTGCGCCCGCCGCCTGGCTCACCCTCGACCCCGCCGATAATGACCCGGCCCGCTTCCTGGCCTACCTCGTGGCCGCCCTGGATCGCGCCCGGCCCGGCGTGGGCGCTTCGGCCCTAACCCTTCTCCAGTCGCCCCAGCCGGCGCCCGTGCCTGCCATCCTCACCGCCCTCGCGAACGACCTCGCCGCGCTGCCCGCGTCTGCCGCCCCGCTGCCGCTCGTCCTCGACGACTATCACCACCTCGAGACCGAAGGCATTCATGCCGCCGTCGAGTTCCTGGCCGAGCGCGCCGCGCCTCCACTGCGCCTCATCCTCACCAGCCGCGCCGAGCCTGACGGCTTGCCCCTCGCGCGCTGGCGCGCCCGCGGTCGCCTCACCAGCCTTGGTCCTGCCGATCTGCGCTTCACCTCCGAAGAGGCTCAGCACTTTCTCACACAAGTCATGGGCCTCGCCCTCGCGGATGATGATATTGCACATCTGGCCGAGCGCACCGAAGGCTGGGCCGCCGGCCTCCAGCTTGCCGCGCTCGCCCTCCAGTCGCACGCCCCATCCGATCCAGCCCTGCTGGCCGCCGGCCAGCGCTATCTCTCCGACTACCTCCTCCACGAAGTCTTTGGCCGCCAGCCGCCCGATGTGCAGGTCTTCCTGCGCCAGGTCTCCATCCTCGAGCGTCTCACCGGCTCCCTGTGCGCAACTCTCACCGGCCGCGCCCTCAGCGACGCCTTGCTTGATCGTCTCGCTCGCGCCAATCTCTTCCTCACCCGCCTGGACGCGGATACTCATGGCGAGTGGTATCGCCTGCATCCCCTCTTCCGCGAATTCCTCCTCGCCCAGTTGGCCCAGTCCGAACCCTTGGCTCTGCCCGGCCTCCACCAGCGCGCCGCCGTCTGGTTCGAGCAGCACGGCCTCACCGCTGAGGCCGTGGACCACGCCCTCGCCGCCGGTGACGCCGCCGCCGCATCCCGCCTCGTCGCCGCCGCCGCGCCCGCCCTCCAGCAGCGCGGCGAGTTCGCCACCCTCCGGCACTGGCTCGACCGCCTCCCCGAAGAAGCCGTGTGGGCCAACCCGCGCCTGTGCATCGCCCGCGCCTGGCTCCTGCTGGATGCGGCCCAATCTCAGCAAGCCGCCGCCTACCTGGAACGTTTCGACGCATTCCTGGCCGCCGCGCCTGCCGCCGCGGATTGGGCGCTGCCCTCCGCCTCCCTGCGCGGCGAGTTCGCCGCCCTGCGCGCCGTCTTCGCCGCGATGCGCCTGGACTCGGAGCAGGCCCTGGCCTTCGCCCGCCTCGCCGAACAGCAGGCCCCCGCCGATGACGCCTTCGTCCAGCCCTATGTCGCCTTCAGCCTGGGCGCGGCCTACAAGATGTCCTTCGACTCCATGCGCGCCGAGCAAAGCCTGCGTCACGCCGGCGCCCTCGCCGATGCCGCCGGCCACACCTACCTCGCCTACACCGCCTTCGGCAACCTCGCCGATGTGCAGTTCAACACCGGCCGCCTCGCCGACGCCCTCCAGTCCAACCGCCGCGCCCTCGCCTACGTCGAGCAGGCCGGCGTCGTGCCCCCATGGGCCGGCTGGATCTATTGGGCCATGTCCCGCGTCCACTACGAGCTCAACGACCTTCCCGCCGCCCAATCCGCCGCCGAGCGCGCCGTGGACCTGTGCGCCCAGTGGGGCAACACCGCCATGGGCGCCCGCGCCCAGCAGGTGCGCGTCCAGTTGGCCCTGGCCCGCCGCCGCTTCGACGACGCCCGCGCTGCCCTCGACGATGCCGACCACCTCGCCCGCCAGTCCGCCCAGCCGCGCCTCATCGCCGCTGTCACTCGCCTGCGCCTCCTCCTGGCCCTCGCCCTGCGCGATCTCGACCAGGCCCGCCAATGGGCCGCCGCCTTGCCGCCCTTGGACAGCGACCGTTTCCCCTACTTCCACTTCATCATCCTCGCCCGCCTTGAACTTGCCGCCGGCCAGCCCGCCCGCGCCATCGATCACCTTGCGTCCGCCTGGCGCGCCCTCGAACCCACCGACCTGGTTACCGTGCGCCTCCAGGTGCTCGTCCTCGAAGCCGTCGCCCGCCGCGCCCGCGGCCAGTCACAGCAGGCTCAGGCCGTCCTCGAGCGCGCCCTCGCCCTGGCCCAGCCTGGCGGGTTCGTCCGCACCTTTGTGGACGAGGGCGCCCCCGTCCAGGAGTTGCTTCGCCGCTCCGCGTCGGCCGGCGCTGCCTCGCGCGGCCCCCTCGCCGAATACGCCCAGGAACTTTTGGCCGCCTTCGCCGCCCCGGCCACCTCTGCGCCTGCCATCCGTCTCACCCCCCGCGAGCGCCAGATACTCCGCCTTCTCGCCCTCGGCCTCTCCAACCGCGCTATGGCCGCCCAGCTTGTGGTTACCCCCGCCACTCTCAAGCGCCACCTCAGCAACCTCTACCTCAAGCTCGACGCCCACTCCCGCACCCAGGCCCTCGCCCGCGCCGCCGCCCTCGGCCTCCTCTAGCCCCCGCCTCCCTCGCCCCTCATTCCCCTTGTGCCCCTCACACCCTTCCCTTTAGTCCCCCCCCCCCCCCCCCTCCCCCCCCCCCCTTCCCCCTTGTGCCCCTCATACCCTTCGCTTGAGTCCCCTCCCTCCACCGCTTCCCTCGCCCCTTATTCCCCTTATGCCCGTTATACCCTTCCCCCGATTCCCCTCCATCCCCTGAGTCCCCACGCCCTATTCCCCCTATTCCCTTGCCCTTCTACACCCCCCATCTACACCCTCCAGCCTATTCCCAATCCGCCAAAATCCCCGCATACTCAGCCTCGTGGAAGCCGCCCTCGCCGCCCCCGCCCCAGACCTCTCGCGCTGGAAGCCGCGCTTCTTCACCCTCTGGACCGGCCAGGCCTTCTCCCTCTTCGGCAGCCAACTCGTCCAATTCGCCCTCATCTGGTACCTCACCGAGCGCACCAACTCTGGCGCCGTCCTCGCCGGTGCCTCGCTCGCCGGCCTCCTGCCCCAGGTACTCCTCTCCCCCCTCATCGGCACCCTGGTGGACCGCTGGAACCGCCGCCGCATCCTCCTCGCCGCCGACGCTTCCGTCGCCCTTGCCACGCTCCTCCTGGCCGCCCTGTTCGCTTTCGGACAGGTGGAGGTCTGGCACATCTACCTCCTGCTCTTTGTCCGCGCCGTCGGCGGCGGCTTTCACCAGTCCGCCATGGGCGCCTCCATCGTCCTACTCGTCCCGCGCGATCACCTCTCGCGCATCCAGGGCCTCAATGGCGCTTTGCGCGGCGGCATGGACATCGTCGCCGCCCCGCTCGGCGCGCTCCTCCTCGCCGTCCTGCCCATGCAGGGTGTGCTCGCTATCGATGTCCTCACCGCCCTGCTGGCCATCCTCCCGCTCTTGTTCATCCTCGTCCCCCAGCCCCCCGCCGCCGATGGCGCGCCCAAGCGCTCCGTCCGGCAGGACTTCGCCGCCGGCCTCCGCTATGTCCTCGGCTGGCCCGGCCTCCTGCTCGTTCTCGCGATGGTGTTGGTCATCAACTTCCTGCTCATCCCCACCTTCTCGGTCCTGCCCCTGCTCGTCACGCGCCAGTTTGGGGGTGGGGCGCTCCAGCTTGGCTGGCTCAATGCCGCCTTCGGCGGCGGCACCATCACGGGTGGCCTGGTGCTGGGCGCCTGGGGCGGCTTCAAGCGCCGCGTCGTCACAGCCCTGTTAGGGCTTGTTGGCCTGGGCGTTGGCATCCTCGTCGCCGGCCTTGCGCCCGCCTCCGCCTACTGGCTGGCCGTCGCCGCCCTCTTCGTCGCTGGTTTCATGTCCCCCATCGTCAACGGCTCCTTTGGCGCCACCCTCCAGGCCACCATCGCCCCCGACATGCAGGGCCGCGTCTTCGCCCTCATCCTCAGCGCCGCCACCGCCCTCGGCCCCCTTGGCCTCCTCCTCGCCGGTCCCCTCGCCGACCTCGTCGGCGTTCAGCCCTGGTTCTGGGTCGGCGGCAGCGTCTGCGCCCTCATGGGCCTCGTCGGTTTCGTCCTGCCGCCCGTCTATCATTTCGAGAGCCGCCTTGCCACCCTTGATGCTTACCCGTAGCCCGCGCAGGCGGGCTTTGTGCCCTTGTTGCCGCGGTTTCAACCGCCGCGCATGATCCTAAGAAGGAGTCCTCCCATGCTCAACACCCTCCCCGCCCGTGCCCTCGATGTTCTCGATTGGACCTGGCCCGACATCGAGCCGTTCTACGCCGAGTTGAAATCCCGCCCCGTGGATACCGCCAGCGTCGACGCCTGGCTCCGCGACTGGTCGCGCCTCGGCGAGCTGGTCAGCGAAGTGGGCAGCCGCCTGCACGTCTTGTACGACCTCAACAACACTGACCCCGACGCCGAGCGCCGCTACTTCTCCTTCCTGGAGAACGTTGCGCCTCCGGCCCAGGCCGCTGAGAATGAACTGAACAAAAAACTCCTCGCCACCGGCCTGGAGCCGGATGGCATGGCCATCCCCCTCCGCAACATCCGCGCCGAGGTCGCCCTCTTCCGCGAGGCCAACCTCCCCCTCTTCACCGAAGACCGCAAAACCAGCGCCAAGTACGACAAGATCGTCGGCGCTCAAACCATCCAGTGGGACGGCGACGAACGCCCCATCCCGCAGATGCGCACTGTCTTCGAGGGCACCGACCGTGCCCGCCGTGAGCGCGCCTGGTGGCTCGTCCGTGAGCGCCAGCTCGCCGACCGTGACGCCATCAACGCCGTCTGGCGTGAACTGCTCCCCATCCGCCGCCAGATCGCCCAGAACGCCGGCTGCGACAATTACCGCGACTACCTCTGGCGCGCCTATCAGCGTTTCGACTACACCCCCGATGACTGCGCAACCTTCCGCGACGCCATCGAGGCCGTCGTCGTCCCCGCCGCCACCCGCGTCTATGAGCATCACCGCCGCCGCCTCGGCCTGGACACCCTCCGCCCGTGGGACCTCACCAACGGCGAATGGACCCGCCCCTCGCCCGCGCCCGGTCTCACCCCCCTCCACCCGTACGACGGCGGCGACGAACTGGCCGCCCGCAGCGCCGCCATCCTCCACCGCGTGGACCCCGCCCTCGGCGCGCACTTCGACACCATGCGCCGCGAGTCCCTGCTCGATCTCGACAACCGGAAGGGCAAATCTCCCGGCGGCTACTGCGCCTACTTCGCCGCCGCCCGCCGCCCCTTCATCTTCATGAACGCCGTTGGCACCCACTCCGACGTGCAGGTCATGCTTCACGAGGCTGGCCACGCCGTCCACGCCTTTGAAGGCAGCGCCCTGCCGCTCTACCATCAACTCAACACGCCCATGGAGTTCAACGAGGTCGCCTCCATGGGCATGGAGTTGCTTGCCGCGCCCTACCTCTCAGTCGAAAATGGCGGCTTCTACTCCCCTGCCGACGCCGCCCGCGCCCGCACCGAGCACCTGGAAGACCTGCTCATGTTCTGGCCCTACATGGCTGTCGTGGATGGCTTCCAGCACTGGGTCTACACCCACCTGGACGAAGCCGCCGACACCGATGCTTGCGATGCGCAGTGGCGCAATCTCTGGCGCCGCTACCTGCCCGCCGTGGACTGGTCCGGCCTCGAAGCCGAGCTTGTCACCGGCTGGCATCGTAAACTCCATATCTTCCAGGTGCCGCTCTACTACGTCGAATATGGCCTCGCCCAGGCCGGTGCGGTCCAGGTCTGGCGCAACGCGCTCCGCGATCAAGCCGCCGCCGTCGCCGACTACCGCCGCGCCCTCGCCCTCGGCGGTACCGCCACCCTCCCCCAGCTCTACGAGACTGCCGGCGTCCGCTTCGCCTTCGACCCCGAAACCCTCGGCGAGCTGGTCGCCCTCATCGAGCGCACCCTAGCCGAGTTGGACCCGGCCTCCTAACAGCCTGACAGGACCCAGCCCCATGACCACCAGCCCGCCCCCTCGCCGCCCAGCCACCCTCCTGCGCCGCCTCCTCTGGCACTAACCCGCCAAATAGGACGGGCCGGCATGACATCCTCGTCATGTCGGCCCGTTCACTTAGCCCGCCACTCGCAGCCAGCATATGTGTAGGAGCGCGTTGCACGCGCGATCCGCCACCGCGAGCGCCTCGTCAGCCGTGCGTCCCCCTCATCCCCTCCCCAAAGTCCAGTTGCCCCTGCCCCTCCCATCCATTACACTCCGGGTCACGCCCACCCGCCCCACTGTACTCAGCGGCCCATCCACCTCAGGAGGCCCCCATGCCCGACCGTCCACCCGCCCTCTCCGCCGACAAAGTCCAAACCTTTGTCAGCGTCGCCCACTCCGACCTCGCCGCCGTCCGAGCCCTCCTCGCCGAAATGCCCGCCCTCGTCAATGCCGTCTGGGACTGGGGCGGCGGCGACTTTGAATCAGCCCTCGGTGCCGCCGCCCACATGGGCCGCCGCGACATCGCCGAACACCTCCTGGCCCACGGCGCCCGCTTCGACCTCTACGCCGCCGCCATGCTCGGCCACCTCGACGTCGTCAAAGCCATCCTCGCCGCCGACCCCAGCGCCCGCCGCGTCCCCGGCGCGCATGGCATCCCGCTCCTCGTCCACGCCCAGCAGGGCGGGGCGCTTGCCCAGCCCGTCGTCGACTACCTCCAATCCCTTAGCTGACAACCACACTCACTGACCAAACCCTCCGGACTGACCCTGATCCCGATCCCTGTCCCGCACCAGCTGGGCGTTCGCCCGCCCTCCCCGCCCTCGGGCATCCCTTCCCTGTCAGCGCTCAAATAGCGCCGGGATGGGGCCGGGGGTTAGGTCTTCCTCCCAGCCTCCACGCCCACACCGCCATCCCCGCTAGGATCACCCCGCACGCCGCATAGATTCCCGGCAGCCCCACCAGCGGCAGCAGCCCATATGCCAGCATCGGCGCCGCTGCGCTCGTCAGATCCCCAAACGTATGCACCCAACCCAGCGCCCGCCCGCGCACCTCCGGCGCGGTCGCATCCCCCAGCAGCGCCGTCGCCAGCCCCTGGCTGCTTCCCCCCGCCACTGCGTTCAGCGGCACCGCCAGCACAATCAGCAGCGGCATCCCTGCCGCCAGCAGGAGAGTCCCCACCACCCCCGGCAGCAGCAGTGCCGCCGCCACTCGCCAGCGCCCCCCGCGCCGGTCCGACACATGTCCAGCCACCGGCGCGGTCAGCATGCTCACCAGCGTGCTCAATCCCAGCAGCAGCCCCGCCACGCTCGCCAGCCCGCCCGCGCCCTCCGCCGCCGTCGCCCCCCAGCGCTCCTGCACCCACAGCGCCAGCGTCCCCGTAATGATCCCCGCGTTCACAAACCGGTTCACCCCATACATCAGCGTAATCGGCGCCAGCGTCCGCCGCCCATCTTCATCTCGTATACGCGTTCGCCATCCTGGTGTGCGCCGCGCCGCTTCAGGTCTAGCCGAACTTCGCCTCTCGGCCACCGTCGCGGCGATCTGGCGGGACGCCAATATCGTTAGTTCAGCGTTCAGTGCTTGGCCAGCGTCCTGCGTCCCCGTAGGGGGACGTGGCGGCCGAAGGCCCTGAGGCGCGAATTCCATTCGCTGGCCAACGTTGTGTCGTGTCTCCGGCAGCCACACCCACGCCGCCACGGCCCCCGTCAGCGTCAGCCCGGCCGCCACCCCCAACGCCCCCTGAAACCCCAGCACATCCGTCAGCACTCCCCCCATCGGAAAACCCAGCACCCCGCCCAGATAAAACGACAACTGGTACAGCCCCGTCCACCGCCCGCGGTCATGCGGCCCGCTGATCTCCAGCACCATGTGGTTCCCCCCTACCCAGATGCCAGACCAGGCCAATCCCCACAGCAGCCGCCCAATCAGCAGTGGCCAAAACCCCTCCGTGAATGCATACACCGCGGTCGAAAGCGCCCCCACGAACAGCGCCGGCACGAACAGCCGCCGCCTCGGCCAGCGGTCATACGCCCATCCCGCCGCCCCGTTCGTCGCCAGCCGCACCCAGCGGTTGGCGCTCAACAAGATGCCCACGCCCGCCAGCGTCACCCCCGCCGCTGCCGCGTGCGTGGGCAGCACCGCATACAGCGCGGTGTCGCCCATCAACGACAAGGCCGTGCCCACTCCCGCCAGCAGCAGCACCCGCCGCGGCGAGACTGTTCCTCCCGTTCGATTCATTTGCCCTTCCCGCTTCGTGAGGCTTATCGTTGCTTCGGTCGTATCCGTTCAAACAGCGCCGGCGCATGCCGCCGCAGCAGCCTCGCCGCTGTCGCCCGCGGCCACCCGCGCGCATACATCAGCAATTGCAGCCCATTGGCGCGCCCGCCCGTCAGCCGCCGCGCCATTCGATTTAGCCCCCGCCACGCGCCCAGGCGTCTTCCGGCCTCGTCCACCATCCCCCACACCCCGCCCGACCGGCACATCACCACCGGCACGCCGCGCCCAAACCACGCCACCTCCGAAAAACTGCTGTGCCACGTCCCCACGCCTGCCTCGCACTGCCTCAGCAGCAGCAAGTCCACCAGCGCATCTTGCACCGCCGCCGCCTCCCCTCGTTCCAGCGAGCGGGGCTCCGTCCACACCACCCGCTCCCCAAATTCGAGCCTGAACTTCTCCCGCGCGCCCTGCACCATGCGCCGCCCCGTCCACTGGTTCACCGACCCGTCATCCGTGCTCAAGAAAATCCCCGCCTCCGGGTCCTCCTCCAGGAACCGCCGTGTTGCCCGCATCGTCGTCCCCAGGTTGTCCACGCTGAAGCGCGCCGCCCGGTGAAAGTCCCCCCGTCGCAGATGCACCCCGATCATCCTCGGTCGAAAGCGGGCCTCGCGAAACGCCCTCACCCGCGCCGCGACCGCCTCCACCGGAGTCAGCCCATCCAGCACCGCCGCGCACCGCGCCATCAGCGGCCCATGCTGCGGGTACACCTCCGGCAGCGTCAGCCAACTCACCGCCATCACCGCTATGTGCGGCTCGGTGCTCGTCAGGATGTCGAAGTAATCCCGGCCCAGCGGACCGGCGAAGTGGGGCAGGCGGTTCTGCGGTCCGCCCACGATGCTCACTACCGGCAGGTCGTTCGTAAACAACTCATGAAAGGCGGCGCCGCAAGTGTCCATCTGATGCCACTGCATCGTCAGCGCCCGGCCGGTCGCCTCCGCCATCACCACCGCCGACGTCAGCACCCGCAGCCGGTTCGCCAGCCCCCCATAGCTCGCCACCGTCAGCGTGCGCCCCTCGCCTCCTTCTCCCCCGCTGTCCCGCGCCACTTTTCCCCCGCCGCCACCCCGCATCTCCAATCGTCATTCTCCGATCTCACCCGCTCCCTTCACGCACCCGCGCTCACTTGCTCACACGCTCACGCGCGCACATGCTCACGATCTCACCGGCCTATCACCCTCCCCAGCCGCCTCGCCCCCTCCCGCAACTCCTGTGGCCCGTACAGGCTAAACGCCAGCCGCAGGCAATGCCGCCCGCCGCCGTCCAGGTGAAACCGCTCCCCCGGCAGGAATCCCACCCCCTCCGCCTCCGCCTGCGCGATCTGATCGCTCGCTGCCGGCCCATCTCTCGGCAATTCCACCCATACAAAGAACCCGCCTCCCGGCCGCCTCACCCCGCACCCCGGCAGGTGCTCTCGCAGCGCCGCCACCAGCGCTTCGCGCCGCTCCGCGTACGCCGCCCGCAGCGCGCCCACTTGCGTGTCAAAGTCCCCCGCCTCGCACAGCATCGCCACCGCCACCGCCGTAAAGTGGTTGATCCCGCCTCCGCTGTCCAGCAGGCCCCCCTCGACCATCCGGCGCACCAGTTCGCCCGGTCCCGTCAGCCAGCCCAGCCGCAGCCCCGGTGCCAGCGTCTTCGCAAACGACCCCAGCCGCACCACGGTCCCCGCCGCGCCCATGCTCCACAGCGAAGGCGGCGCCGGCCCGTCGTATGCCAGCTCCCGATAGACATCATCCTCGATGATCAGCAGCCCTTCGGCCTCGGCCAGCCGCAGCAGCGCCCTCCGCCGCTCCGCGCTCAGCGACACGCCCGTTGGGTTATTGAATGTTGGCACCACATACAGCGCCCGCGCCGGCCGCCCCTCCCGCCGCAGTTGCGCCGCCGCTTCCGCCGCCGCGTCCACCCGCAGCCCGTCCTCGTCCGTCGGCACCGGCGCCAGCTTCAGCCCCCGGTCCCGCAGAATCCGCGTTGCCAGGTGATAGGTCGGCGTCTCCACCAGCACCGTGTCGCCCGGCGTCGTCATCCAACTCAACAACAGGTCCAGCCCCTGCGAGATGCCGCCTGTCACCAGCAGTTCATCCGGCCCCGGCGCCCGCCCCTCCCGCTCCGCGATCCTCGCGCGCAGCCATTCCAGCAGCGGCCCCGGCCCCATGGGGTATCCGTATTGCAGCGTCTCATCCCCAAATCGGTCTAGCGCCGCCTCCGTCGCCCGCCGCATCGCATTCACTGGCAGCAGCCTTGGGTCCGGGTGCCCCCAAGCCAGGTCAATCACCCCCTCCTTCCGCACCATCTGAATGATCGGCGGCCTCACTTCTCCCTCGCTTCATACACCGCCCGCGCCACCGCTTGCAGCGCCCGCCGCCGCCGCCGGTTGAAGTCACCCTCAGAAATGTACAGCCGGCTCATGATGTCGCGATTCGGCACATCTTCCACGTACGCGTCGTGCAGAATCGCATGCGCAAACCATTCGGGCGGTGTTGGCGGGCGCGGCGCCGCACCCCCCGGCCGCAGGCTTTCCACCGCCCGCACCAAGTGCTCCCGCAGCGCCTTCCCGCGCTCAATGTGCGTGGTCCCCGTGATCCCCAGCGCCTCCACCAGGGGTGACTGTCCCAATTCGGCATAGTCCGCCAGATGCTTCAGGCCCTGCTCCACCTGCCGCGCGAACTGCCGATCCGGCTGCGCCTCCAGCGTCGTCTGCAAGTCCTGGGTGTGCTCCTTCAAGTTAGCCTCGCCCGTCTCCAGCGACTGGGCCAGGTCCAGCAAGTCGCTCCGCCGCGCCGCTTGCTCTCGCGCCGCGGCGACCAAGCGCCCGGCCCAGTCGGCCACATCCATCAACAGGTCCAGATCGGCCTCGGCATACTCTGCCTGGCTCGTGCGCGGGCCCACCCCAATCACCCCCACCTGGTCCTCCCCCGCACTCACCGGCGCCAGTTGGTTCACCTGCGCGGCCAATGCGCCTTGGGGCTCGCTCACATCAGTCAGCGTCGCCTCCGCCAGGCCCAGCGTCGTGCCCACCTCCAGCGAATGCAGCGATGCCTTCACCATGTAGCCCTCGCCCTCGCGCAGCGCCACGAAGCCGCGCCTCGCCCCCAGCGTCTGCGCCAGCGTCTCCAGCCCGGCCTGCAGCCGCCCCGCCAGGTCCGCCTCCGCGTGCGGCTGCCGCGCCACCCGCCGCAGCCGCCGCCACTGTTCGCTCAGTCGCCGGTTGAAGATCCGCTCCAGCGTCTCGTGCACCATCTCATGCGCGCCGTGCGTGATGATCGCCAGCGCCGTGATGCCGGCCAGCACCAGCACGCTCTGGCTCAGCCGCGAAGCCAGCACCGCATACACCCCCACGATGCCCGTCATCATCAACAGCGATACCGGCAAGTCGCGCATCACAGTCCGCCGCTCAACGAACACCTGATAGCGTGCCACCGCTGCGCCAAACAACACCACCGCGCCGATCAGCATCAGGTCCTGCGGCAACCGCGGCAGCCTTTGTGGCCATACGATAGACAGGGCCCCATAGACGACCGCGCCCGCCGCCAGGACCGACGCGGCCCACAATGGCGGGAACAGCGTTGCGTGTCCTGTGCGGCTGCCCAGCCGGAAATTGATCAGGCAGCCGCTGGCCGCCAGCAGCAGAAACATCAAGTCGCCTGTCGCATAAGCTCCGGCCAGCCCCGGCGCCATGTCGGCCGGGTTGCCAGTTGGCGCGGCCGAGAGGGCCTCCACCCCCAGCACCACCACTTTAAGGGCGCCCAGCCCCGTAATCAACGCCGTCAGCCAGCGCTGGCGCCGCCGCCCATCGGGCCCAATCAGAAACAGGGTGAGCCAATACCACCCCACCACCGCCGCCGAGAGTGCCGCGTTCCACGCGCTGAACAGCCGCGGGCTGCCGGTCTCTTCGGCGGCCAGCAGCAGCCCAAAGCCCAGCGCCACCGTCAGCAGCACCAGCGCTGCCAGCCGCGTCACCGTGCCCGACGCGCCCCGGCCCACCAGATACGCCGCCAGCCACAGGGCCAGCGCCATCCCGGCATACTCCCCGATCCATGTCCCCGGCGTAAGCATGTGCTCACACCCCCTTTGCCCCGCGGCGCGCGCCCCATTCAGGATGATATTCGGTCCGGCGTGTATTCTATATCACACAGCCGTTTGGGTAGTTACTGCCGTCTTCGTCAGTCCACTTGTCCACACTCCGACACCCTCATGCCGTCGCCCGCGCCCTCTCCTCCGCCACCAACTCCCGCCGCAGCACCTTACCCACCCCGCTCTTCGGCAGCGTCTCGCGAATCTCCACCCGGCGCGGCACCTTGTAGGCTGCCAGCCGCTCGCGGCAGAAGGCTTGCAGCGCCTCCGGCTCCACACGCTCCCCGGCCCGCAGTACCACCCACGCCTTCACCGCCTCGCCCTGCAGTTCGTCCGGCACGCCCGCCACGCTCACCTCCGCCACCGCCGGGTGCGCAGCGATCACCTCTTCCACCTCCCGCGGCCACACCTGGAACCCGCTCGGCTTAATCAGGTCCTTCTTGCGATCCACCAGGTACACGTAACCGTCGCTGTCTACATATCCCAGGTCGCCCGTGAACAGCCACCCGTCGCGCAGCATCTCGCGCGTGGCCTCCGGCGCCTGCCAATAACCCTGCATCAACTGCGGCGCGCGGATCACCACCTCGCCCATCTCGCCCAGCGGCAGCGCGTCGCGCTCCGGGTCGCCTCCCTCCACCGGCGGGATCACCCGCACCTCCACATCCGGCAAGGGCATGCCCACGGCGCCCGCCTTGTCGGCGCCCCGCACTGGCCCCAGCACCGCCGCCATCATGGATTCAGTCAGGGCATAGGCCTCCACGATGCGCCCGCCCGTCAGTTTCTGCCAGCGCTCGCGCGTCTCCGCCAGCAGCGGCGCGGCCCCGGCAAAGCTCAGCTTCAGCGACGTGAAACTCTCCGGCTTGGCCTGCACCGCCGGGTGGTTCAGCAGCGCATTGAACAGCGTCGGCACCCCCGGCAGAAACGCCGGCCGCTCCTTGCGGATGGTGCTCACCAGATCGTCCAGGTCGCGCGGGTTTGGAATCAGCACCAGCGGGTTGTGGCCCATCAGCGCCGTCGTCAGCACCCCCACGTTCCCGGCTGCGTGGAACAACGGCAGCGCCAGCACCACCCCGTCCGCCCAATCCACCAGCACCCCGCTCACCCAGGCGTGCAGTTGCCGCCCCGCCATCACCAGCGCCCCGTGCGTGCCCACCGCCGCCTTGGGCGTGCCCGTCGTGCCGCCCGTGAAGATAAGCAGTGCCGCGTCGTCCGGCCCCACCTTCACCCCGGGCCGCGGCGCATGGGCGTGGCGCGCCATCAGCCGCCGCAGCCACTGGTCGCCCGGCCGCAGGTGAATGCGGTGGCCGTCCTTCTTCTCGCGCGCCAGCCGGAAGGCCAGCCCCGTCACCGGCGGCAGGTCGTCGCGCACGCGCGCCGCGATCACGTGCCTCAGCCCCGTGCGCGGCTGGATCATCTTCAGCTTGTCATAGAATGGGGTGAGCGCAATCGCCACCGTCGCGCCGCTGGCATTGAGCGCATGTTCGAGTTCGGTGGCCGTGTACAGCGGGTTCAGCGGCGACACAACCGCCCCCGCCTTCCACGCCCCCAACTGCGCCAGCACGGCCTGCGGCGAGTTGGGCAGCAGGAGCGCCACCCGGTCGCCCTTCTGCACGCCCAGCCCCACCAGCGCCGCGCCCAGCGCATTGCTCTGCTGCTCCAGCGCGCCGTAGCTCAGCCGGCCCCCCTTGAACACCAGGGCGGTGTGGTCCGGCCTCTTCTGCGCCGTCTCGGCGACGATATCCAGGAATGTCTGCTCAGGGTAGGGGGCTAACGTGCCGGGTACGTCCGGGTCATAGTGGTCGAGCCAGGGTTTGGGGTTCATGGGGCCTCCGGGTTGCCAGGGTCCAGGTGAGCGGGAATCGTCCCGCCACGCATACCCTAACCTCGCCGAAGCGCCACTACCACCCTCCCAGCCGCCAAAAACCGCCAATCCCCCCGTTTTCACCTAGTCCAGACCGTTTCCCTGCGCTCCCAATCCCCCCGCCTCCCCCTCCTGGTCCTTCCCCCTCCTGCTTCTCCCCACTTGCTCTTCCCCCGAGTCCCCCGCATCCCCGCTCTCCTCATTCCCCCTCTCCCGCCTCCCTACACCTCCCTCGTCCCCCCCACCCACTCCTCCCCCGAGTCCCCCCAGTCCCCCGGGTCCCCCCCCGCCTCGCTCCTCCCCCCCCCTATACCCCTTCCTGCCCCCCTACCCCCAACCCCCCCCCCCCCCCCCCCCCCCCCCCCC
>CAZCEC010000050.1:0-47349 GCA_964497615.1 uncultured Anaerolineales bacterium
GCTTCCTGCTGGCCCTGGCCCTGGCCGCCGCCAAGTTCGCCCCCCTGCTGGCCGGCCCGCTGGAGTGGCAGGGCTAAGCCCCGCCCGGCGCCCGGACACATTTCCCACCGACTCAATTCCGACTATCTCTTTCCCCAAAGGAGATCAAGGCCATGTACAACAACAGCGACAACAATAGCGACAACAACACCGGTCATGATGGTTTCGTCTGGAGCCAGCGCGCCACCGTGGTGGCCGGCTTCCTGCTGGCCCTGGCCCTGGCCGCCGCCAAGTTCGCCCCCCTGCTGGCCGGTCCGCTGGAGTGGCAAGGCTAGCCAACCCAGGCTAAAATAGCTTCATTGAGCGGGTCCGCGTTGGCCCACTCACGCAATTATCGGTTCGCTCTCACGCGCGGCAGCGATGCCTCGGCTGTCCCGCGTGAGCGTGATTCCAACCGAAGGCATCCCGCGCCAGTCTCGGCCTGGCGCGGGCCGGCGCCTCAAGCGCCGCCGGGGGAACAGGCGTCAGCGTTTCCGCTATGTCCAAAGTCTGCCCGTCATGCGGGGCCGAGGCGCCCCTCCGGTTTCGCTTCTGCGGCTTCTGCGGCGCGACGCTGGACGTTGCCCCGGCGGAACTGCCCGAGCCGGAAGGTGCGGCCCCCGCCAGCGGCGCGGCGCTCGAGCATCCGCGCAGCGCCCGGCGCCTGGTAACAGTTCTCTTCGCCGACCTCAGCAACTTCACCCACGCCGCCGCCCGCACCGACCCCGAAGAAATCTTCCTCGCCGTCCGCCACACCCTGGAACGGCTGGCCCAACCCGTCCAGCGCCACGGCGGCCACCTCGACCGCTACGTCGGCGACGGCTTCCTGGCGGCCTTTGGCATCCCCGCCGCCCATGAGAACGACCCGGCCCGCGCGCTGCTGACCGCGCTGGAGATGCAGGAGGCCATGCGCTCCCTGCGCGCCGAAGCGCAGGAGCGGCTGGGCTGGGACGCGCAGCTCCGCATCGGCATCAACCTCGGTCCCGTCATTAGCGGCGCGCTCGACACCGGCGCCGCCTCCGATGCCAGCGTCTTCGGCCACGCCGTCAACGTCGCCCACCGGCTCCAGCAGGCCGCCCGGCCCGGCACCATCCTGGTCAGCGAGGCCGTCTATCGCCAGACCCGCGGCGAATTCGAGTTCAAGGAGCCGGTCAAGCAGCACCTCAAGGGCCTGGATGCGCCCATCGTGTGCTACGAGGTGCTGGGCCAGCGCCGCGCCCCGCAGCCCACGCGCGGGCTCACCGGCCGCGGCTCGCCCCTGGTGGGCCGCAGCACCGAGGCCGCCGCCCTGCTGGCCGGCTTGCAGCGCCTCAAGGTCGAGCGGTTGGGCATGATCGCCGTCATCAGCGGCGAGCCCGGCATCGGCAAGACCCGCCTGGTGGAAGAGGTGCTGGCCCCCCTCACCGATCATTTCACCATCGTCCGCGCCGCCGGCTCGCCTCACGAGACCGCCTCCTATGGCCTGCTGGCGCGCCTGATCGAAAACCTGGCCGGCATCGCCCCGGAGGACTCCAGCGCCGTCCGGCTCCAGCGCCTGGAGGAGCGCCTGGCGGCCTCCACCACCCTGGCCGCCGACATCGGCCCCGTGCTCCACAGCCTGGTCAGCGGGCAGGTCTCACGCGAGACCCTGATCGGCAACCCCCAGCAGGATCAGCGCCGCATCTACGCCGCGGTGCGCCGCCTGCTGGCCTGGCTGGCCCGCCGCCGCGCCATGCTGCTGGTCATTGACGACCTGCAATGGGCCGATCCGTCCTCCGTGGCCGTCCTGGCGCACGCTGCCGACCTGGTGCATGAGGCGCCGTTGGGCATCCTGGCCCTCAACCGGCCTGGCCCCAACGATCACATTCCGGCGCCCTTCGCCGCGCCGCCCGCCACGCCCCCGCCGGCTGCGTCGCTGTCGTCGGCCGCGCTGCCCCCAGCCGCGCTGCCCTCCGCATCGCCGTACTCCGCATCGCCGTACTCAGCATCGCTGTACTCAGCGACGCTCTCCGCCGCCAATCAAAGTCCGGGCGGTCCGCCGGCCCTCAACCCGCCGCCGCCTGCGGAGGGCAGCTTCATCTCGCTGCGGCTGGAACCCCTCACCCCCACCGAAAGCGACCAGCTCCTGGCCAACCTGCTCGACGATGTGGCCCCGCCGCCCGGGCTGACCGGACGCCTGGCCGAGCGCACCAACGGCAACCCGCTCCTCATGGAAGAGATGGTGCGCATGCTGCTGGACCGCGAGGTCATCCGGCCCGGCCCCAGCGGCATGGAGGTGGCCCCGCAGTGGGTGGAGACGGTGGACCAGGTGCCGGAGACCGTCAACGGCCTGATCCTCAGCCGCTACGACCGCCTGCCCCCGGCCCTGCGCCGCACGCTGGATGCCGCCGCCGTCCTGGGCAACGGTTTTTCCGAGCCTTTGCTGTTGGGCGTCAGCGGACTGGCCGAATCCGACCTGCGCGCGCAACTGGCCAGCCTGGAGCAGGCCGACTTCCTGCGCCGCGGTGCCGGCCCCGGCCTGCCCATCTATGCCTTCCGCCACTGGGTGATGCAGGAGGCCATCTACCAGACCATCCTGCAAAAGGAGCGCCGCGCCCTGCACCTGCGCGCCGCCCAAGTCATCCAGCAGATGGCCGAGAACCTGTCGATTGACGCTGCCGCGCGCGTGGGCGACCACCTGGAGCGCGGCCAAAGCCGCCAGGCCATCGGCTTCCTGCTCGAAGCTGCCCGGCTGGCCGCCGACCGCTTCGCCAACGATGAAGCCATCAGCTATTACCGCCGCATCGAAGCCTTGCTGGCGCAGCATGGCGGCCGGCAGGACGAAGCGGTGGACGTGTCCCTTGGCCTGACCGAAGTGCTCACCCGCACCGGCCAGCCGGAGGCGGCCCGCGAAACCCTGGAGCGCGCCCGCGGGCTGGCGCTGGGCCCGCCGCGCCCTGGTTACCGGCTGGCGGATGTGCTCTATCTGCTGGGGCAGGCGCGCGCGCTGCAAGGCCAGCCGGCCGAAGCTTACGCCGCCTACGAGGCCGCCGCCGCGCATCTCACCAATTCGGGCGCGTCTGGCGACCGGCTGGCCACCCTGGCCCGCATCGAGCACCTCATCGGCATGGTGAAGCTGCGCCAGGGCCAATTGGCGGAGGCCCGCGCCCACGGCGACGCCGCGCTGCGCTTGGCCCAGGCCGACAACGACCTGGAGGCGGCCGGGAACGCGCACAACCTCCTGGCCGGCAGCCACTACTTCGCCGGGCAGTTGGCCGAGTCGGTGGCGAGCGCACTGCGCGCCCTGGCCCTGCGCGAGCAGTTGGGCGACGTCTGGCAGTCGGCCTCCTCCCAAAGCAACCTGGGCGGCCTGTACTACAAGCTGGGCCAATGGGCCCAGGCCGAGGCCTACGTGCGGCAGGCCATCTTCGTCCAGCAGGAGATCGGCGACTATCAGAACCTGGGCGCTTCGTGGGCCACCCTGGGGCAACTGCTGCTCGACTCGGGCCGTTTTGAGGAGGCCCTGCACAGCCTCAACCAATCACTGGCGGCCCTGCGCGGCCAGGAACACTGGCCCGCCCTGGCCTCACGCCACCTCAACCGCGGGCTGGTGTGGCTGCGCCTGGGTGTGGCCGCCTGGGCCATCGCCGATTTGGAGCGCAGCCTCGAAGCCGCCATCCGGATGGACAACCAGGACCTGCGCGCCCAGTCCCTGGCCGCCCTGGCGCATGGCCGCCTGATGGAGCAGGACCTGCCGCGCGCCCGCGAAGCCCTCCAGCAAGCCGAAATGCTGGCCAACGAAAGCGGTTCGCTCGAGACCCGCGCTGAGGTGCTGCGCGCCCGCACCGCCGTGCGCCGCGCCGAGCACGACTGGGACCGCGCCCTCGAAGCCGCCCAGCAGGCCCAGCATCTGTTCACCCAAATGGGCAACCGCTACGAAGTCGCCCGCCGCCAGATTGAAGTGGCCGAGATTCAGTTGGCGCGCGGCCCCGCCGGCGGCCGGCCCCTCAACGGCACCCACCTGGCCGCCGTGCGCGAAGCCCTGGAGACCTTCCGCCACCTCAACGCCCAGGCCGACCTCCCCCGCGCCGAGCATGTGCTGGCCCGCCTCAGCGCCGGCATGCCCGGCGTCAGCCCGGTGGAGCAGGCCGTCATCATCACCCACATCCGCCTGGACCTGCCCGACCTGGGCGGCGAGGGCGACGAACTCCAGCACGAGGAACTGGCCGGCCACTTCGCGCGCATGTCGGGCGCGCTGGAAAAGATTGGGCGCGACCGCGGCGCCCTGGTGGCCACCATTGGCGCGGGGCTGGCGTACCTGTTCAGCGGCCCCACCGCCGAGCTCAGCGACACCCTGGCCCACCAGGCAGTGCAGGCCGCGCGCGAGGCCGCCGATGCGGGCGCGCGCCTCAACCGCTCCAGCCGCCGCCAGCATGGCTTTGAGATCGAACTGCGCCTGGGCCTGGCCGCCGGGCGCTGGACCGGGCCCACCGGCCTGTCGGCCGGCGACATCGAAGGCCCCGACCCGTTGGGCGGCACCGAGGCCCGCCGCCAGGCGGCCGTGTTCGCCAATGCCTCCCTGCCGGGCCGCCACGCCGCCGCGGCCGCGGCCCTGGCCGCCCCCAACACCCTGGTCGTCCTCGGCGACCTGGCCCAGCCGGTGCGCGCCCACTTTGAGCTCGCGCCAATCACGCCGCCGCCCGAGGCGGAAACGGACTTGCCCGGCGCCGCGTTTACGGTGGGCCGCCTGCGTTCCGGCACGCGCCTCACCCAGCCCCTGCCCGGCGCCACGCCCACCCTCATTGGTCGCCAGCAGGAACTGTCCACCCTGCTCGGCTTCGTCCGCCGCCTGCACCGCGAACAGCGCGGCCTGGTGTGCTACCTGGAAGCCGAAGCCGGCATGGGCAAGACGCGCCTGCTCGACCAGGTACTCGACGCCGCCCGGCCCGACACCTGGTGCCTGATCGGCAAATGCGAGTCGTTCCGCGCCGGCCTCAGCTACTGGGCCCTGATGAGTATCCTCGAGCAGAGCGACCTGCCCGACCTGCCGGCCGTGCACCAACTCCAACGGCTATTGGGTCTGCGCGCGCCCGACGAATCCGACGACCAACTGCTGCGCAACCTGCCGCCGGCCACCCTGCGCCAGGAAATCTTCGCCCGCGTGCGCGCCTTCCTGCTCCAGGCTGCCGCCCAGCGCCCGGTGCTGGTCGTCGTCGAAGACATCCACTGGCTGGACCTCAGCTCGCTGGAATTGGTGGACTACCTGCTGCCCATCACCCAGGAAGCGCCCGTCGCCCTGCTGCTGGTGGCCCGCGCCGAGATGCCCGGCCCGCACCGCGCCCTGGTGAGCAAGGCGGGCCGCCTGGGGCAAGACCGCTTTGTGCCCCTCAACTTCGCCAGCCTCAGCCCCGCCGACGCGCGCCAATTGGTGGAAGTGCTGCTCAACGTCACGGACGAAGGGGGCTTGCGGCTCAGCCCCGCCACCAGCGACGCGCTGTGGCCCCTGCTGGCCCCGTTTGGCGGGCACCCCCTGGCGCTGGAGGAAGCCGTGCGCTTCCTGGTGGAAAGCGGCTGGCTGTGGGAAGCCGGCGGGGAATGGCGCTTGGCCCCGGCCGACCCGTCGCCGCTCGCCATCGCCGCGCCGGAGCCTGACGAGCAGGCCGCCCCGGCCGCGCCCATCGGCCAACCGGAAGCCACCGGCGTGGACGGCAGCGCTTCGCCGCTGGCCGTGCCCGCCCGCCGCATGCCGGCCGTCTTCCGCGACCTGCTGCTGCGCCGGCTGGACCTGCTGCCCAGCGACACCCTGCACGTGCTGCAAGCCGCCGCCGTCCTGGGCGAGCGCTTCGACCACACCGTCTTGCGCCACATCGTCGCCGGGCCGGTGGTGGGCCGCCGCCTGAGCGAACTGGTGGAGCGCGGCTGGTTATTACCGGCCGACCCTGAGCAGCCGCTGCTCTACCGCTTCAAGCACACCCTCACCCGCGAGACCATCTACGCCACCTTGCTGACCTCCAAGCGGCGCGTGCTCCACCAGCGCGCAGCCGAAGCGTTCGAGTCGCTGTATCCCGAGGCCCAGGCGGAGAACGTGGAACTGCTGGCCCACCACTTCAGCCAGAGCAGCCTGCGCGACCGGGCGCTGGGCTACCTGGTGCGCGCCGGCCAGACCTCCGCCGCCCGCTTTGCCCTGGCCGAGAGCCTCAGCTACTTCCAGCAGGCCCGCGACCTGCTAGCCGCGCAAGGCCAGAGCCAGCCGCGCCTGTCCGCCACCATTGCCCTGGGCCTGGCCGACGTGCACCTGGGATTGGGCGACCCGGCCGCCGCCGTGAACGACCTGCGCCAGGTGGTGGAGGTGCCGCTGCTGGACCTGCCGCCCGAGATGCACGGCGGCGCGCTGCGCCGCATGGCCGCGGCCCGCCAGCGCATGGGTGAGTTCAACGCCGCCCTCGAAAACCTGCACGCCGCCCGCCAGTTGCTCTCCAGCGCCACCATGGCCGCCGGCACCGGCGAACTGCGCGGCTCCGCCGTCACGCCGGAGGCCGAGCGCGAAGCCTGGACCGTGGAACTGGAACTGGCGCAGACTCTCATTCGCATGCCCGATGGCCAGCGCGACCGCGCCCGCGCCCAGGCCGAGCACGTGCTGCGCGGCCTCGACCGGCGGCGCTATCCGGAGCTGGCCGCCGAATCCCTCAACCTGCTGGGCAACATTGCCCGGCTGAACGGTGAGATGGACAACGCCGTGCAGTTGGTGCGCGAGAGCCTGACCCTGTATCAAGCGTATGGCAACCGCACCGGCGCCGCCTCCGCCTATGCCAACCTGGGCGTACTGGCCGCCAACCAGCGCGACAACGAAACAGCCTTCAGCCACTTCAACCTCAGCCTCAACCTGCGTGAGGCCCTGGGCGACAGCCTGGGCATTGCCATCTCGCGCAACAACCTGGGCAACCTGGAGCGCAACCGCGGTCATTACTCGGAGGCCATCCAGCAGCTTAGCCGCGCCGCCGAGCGCGCCCGCTACGCCGAGGCCGCGCCGCTGCTGGCCCAGTGCCTGACGAACCTGGGCCAAGCCCAGCACCTGGCCGGCCAGCACACCCTGGCCATCGTCACCTTCGATGAAGCCGAAAACGTCTCCACGGGCTTTGGCCTCAAAAACACGCAGTGCGAGGTGGCCTGGAAACGCGCCGACTGCCTGGTGGAAACGGGCGACCTGGCCGCCGCCGAGCGGGCCGCCGTGGCCGCCCTGGCCCTGGCGCGCGAAGTCAACAGCGGCTATCTGCGCAGCGAGGCCCAGCGCGCCCTGGCGCGCGCCCTGCGCCTGAGCGGCAACGCCGCCGGCGCGGTGGAGCATGCCGGCGCGGCCTGGCAGGCGCGCGCGAAAGATGCGAACCCCCACCTGCGCGCGCGGTTCGCCGCCGAATTTGCCCTGGCCCTGCTGGCCACCGGCGATCCGGCGCAAGCCGCCCAGGCCCACGACCTGCTGACGGCCAACGTCAACCCGGTGCAGTTGCCCGAGAGCGCCTTCACCTTGCGGGAGATCGCGGCGGCGGTCGCCAGTGCCTGAGTGTGGCTGCTCACCTTCCTCTCTGACCCCCCTGGGAGTTGGCTCTACTACTTCGGCCTCCTGGCAGCCCTGGAGGCGCCAGCGGCCCTGGCCCTGCACCAGTGGTGGATCACCCGCGAGGGCGGCAATGCCCGCGCCGCCCTGGCCGCGGGAGCGATGTTCGGCGCGCGCGGCCTGGCGCTGGTGGGAGTCCTGCTCATCCCGGCCGGCACCCCGGAGGCGCTGGCCGTGCTTGCCCCGCTGGACCGCGCCGCCAGCCTGCTGAGCGTGCTGGCCCTGGCCTGGGCGCTGGCCCACCCGCGCCCGCTGCTGAGGCCCGACATGGGCGCGCTGGCCGGGGCCACGGCCGCCGTCCTCGCCCTGACGCTCACCTGGCCGGCCTGGGCGGGCGAGGTGCAGGCTGGGGCCGCCTTCTTCAACGGCAGCCGGCTCGAATCGGCGTGGACGGTCGCCACCCTGGTTGTGCTGGCCTGGGGCGTGTGGTCGCTCACCAGTAGGCGTCCGCCCGGCTGGCGGCGCGGGCTGGCGCTGCTGGGACTGCTGAGCGCGGGCAGCGTGGCGCATTACCTGTTCCCCGTGGCGGGGACCAGCGCCGCCGGGCTGGCCCGCTGGGCCGAACTGCCGGCCCTGCCGCTGGGCGCCTGGCTCGTCTATCAGCGTGCCCGCTCCGGCACAGCGGCCGACGACCTGGCCGCGACCCGGCCTCAGCCCGCCCTCCGGCGCGCGCCGCGCCCAGCCTGGCGCCAGATCGCCGAGACCCTGCTCGTCACCGCGGTGATATACGGGACGCTGGAGGTCGCCACCGGCCGCTTCCGGGTGGATGGGCCGAGCATGCAGCCTGGCCTGCACACCGGCCAGTTCGTGCTGGCCGACCGGCTGGCCTACTATCTCGGCTCGCCACGGCGCGGCGATGTGGTGGTGGTGCACCCGCCGCTCGAGCCGGAGGAGGCCTTCATCAAGCGGGTGATCGGCTTACCGGGGGAAAGAGTGGAGATCGCGGCCGGGATGGTGCTGGTGAATGGGCGCGCGCTCACCGAGCCCTACATCGCTGCCCCGCCCGATTATTCCGGCGCGTGGCAATTGGCCGAGGGTGAATACCTGGTCCTGGGCGACAACCGCGTCAATTCATCCGATTCGCACATCTGGGGACCCGTGCAGCGCACCGCCATCACCGGCAAGGCCCTGCTCGTCTATTGGCCCTTCGGCGAGTGGACCCTCATCGAGCACGTTCGCGAACCGTGACGGGCGCCACCACGAAGACCCGAAGTCGCGAAGTGGCACTAAGGAAAACTGTTCAGCCTCCCCCATGCGCTATCGCCAGGTCCAACACCTCCAGCGTGTGGTACACCGGCAGCGCCGCACCCTGCTGCTGGAGTTGATTGCCAATCTGAACCAGGCAGCCGATGTTGCCCGCGGCCACGGCCTCCGCGCCGGTGCTGAGGATGTTGCCCGCCTTGCGCCGGCCCAGCCGCGCCGCCAATTCTGGCTGCTCGATGTTGTAACTCCCTGCTGACCCGCAGCACAGGTCGCCCTCCGGTATCTCCAGCAAGGTGAGATTAGGAATCCGGCCCAGCAGTTGGCGCGGCGCGCTGGTGACGCCTTGCGCGTGCGCCAGGTGGCAGGCGTCGTGATAGGCCAGGCGCAGCGGCCGCGCGAGGGGCGGCAGTTCGGGCAAATCCAGCGCCGCCAGGAAGACGCTCACGTCCTGCACGCGCACCGCCAGCGCCCTCGCCTCGGCCTCATCCGGCTCGCCCGCGAACCACAGCCCATACTCGCGCATCCCGGAGCCGCAGCCGGCCGCGTTGGTCAGCACCGCGTCCACATCGCCGGGGAAGACGCGCAGGTTGCGGCGCGCCAGTTGCCGGGCACCCTCGGCCTCGCCGGTGTGCGCCAGCAGCGCGCCGCAGCAGCCTTGCTCCGGCGGCACCACCACTTCGACCCCGCAGCGCGCCAGCACCCGCGCGGTGGCCCAGTTGATATTCGGGTTGAGGGCCTGCTGCACGCACCCAGCCAGCAGCGCCACCCGCGCCCGGCGCTGGCCCTCGGCCGGGATGAGGGCCGGCAGGGGACGCGCGGGCGGCAGGCGGTCCGGCACCAGGTCGAGCATCGGGCGCAGTGCCGTGGGCATCAGCCGCTTGAAGGGCCGCCCCAGCCGCCCCGCCGCGGCCGCCACGCGAAAGCGGGTCGGGTACGGCAACGTCTCGCGTACCAGTCGCCGCGCCACGCGCTCCATGAAGGGGCGCTGGCGTTTGGTCTCGGCCAGCGCACGGAAGGGCGTCAACAGTTCGGCATACGGCACGCCCGACGGGCAGGCGGTGACGCAGCCCACGCACCCCAGGCAGCGGTCCACGTGCGGCAGCACGTCGGCCAGCGGCACGCTGCCCTCCAGCGCCGACTTCATCAGGGTGATGCGCCCGCGCGGCGAGTCCATCTCCTCGCCCAGTTCGGCATAGGTGGGGCAGGTGGGCAGGCAGAAGCCGCAGTGTACGCACGTCTCCACGGCGTGGGCCATGGCATGGCCCTGCGCGCCGAGGGTATCGAGGGGAATCGTATGTTTCATACTGCCGTGTTCGTTGGCGGCGAGTGGACGGCCGTCCACTCGCCGCCAACGAACCACCTATTCATTGGGTCCAGCGCAGACTTGACCCGCCGCTCGAAGGCCGTGCCGGTGTGCGCCCCAATGAGCGGCGCGCCCGCCGGCCCCAGCACCACCAGGCCCGGCAGGCCCAGTTCGCTCAGCGCCGGCCCCAGCGCGTGCGGCTCCGGCGTCGCGATCCAGGCCGCGTTGCCGCCTACGCTATAGCGGATCAGCCGCCCGCCGGCCAACGCCGCATCGAGCGCCCCGACCTTCGCCGGAGGAAGCGCCGCCTTCACCAGCCCCCACCCGGTGGGGACCCACTCCATCTCGCGCATCGCGCGCCATGCCTCGGCGTCGGCCTCGCCTTCCAGCACTGTCGCCTCGCCGCCCGCCACGGGCCGGATGCGCTCGACGCGGGCGGGCAGGGCCGCCGCCGGCCCCGCCAGCCGGATCATCAGCGCCCAACCGTCCCCAGCAGGCCACAGGTCCAGGGCATCCACATCCAGCGGCGCGCCGTACACCCGCGCCATCGCCGCCGCAGCCTCGGCCAGGGTGGGCCAGGGCACGCGCACCGTGACGGCGTGGGCGGGCCGCGGAAAGACCTTGAAGGTCAACTCCACCAAGGCCCCGTACCGGCCCAGACTGCCCACTATCAACTTGGGCAGGTCGAAGCCGGCGGCGTTCTTGACCACCTGCCCGCCGCCGCGCACCACCTCGCCCGCGCCGTCCACATAGCGCACGCCCAGGATGAAGTCGCGCACGCCGCCGAAGCGGTAGCGCCCCGGCCCGCTGAGACCGGCCGCCACCGTGCCGCCCAGCGTGGCCCCGCGCGCCGCCAGGGGCGGATCGAACGGCAGATACTGGCCGTGCTCGGCCAGCGCCGCCTCCACTTCGCTGAGGCGCGTTCCGGCGAGCGCCGTGAAGGTGAACTCGGCCGGATCATAGGCCAGCACTCCGCTCAGTCCTGATAGGTCCAGCGGCGCCGCGCCCTCGCCGCCGGCCAGCCCCGGCTTGGTGCCTCCGCCGCGCGCCCACACTGGCCCCGGCGCATCTCTCACCGCCGCCTGTACGTCTTCAACTCGCATCGGGGATATTCACCACGACCCGCTCCACTACGTTACGGGGCGCTTCGCAGAGGCACGAAGGCGCAAAGGTTCACGAAGCAAGTCCTTCTTTTTCTTTTTCTCTTTCTCTATCTCTTTTCTTCGTGCCACTTCGTGCCCTTCGCGCCTTCGTGGTTACAGCCTCTCTATGACGCCCGCCTTCTCCAGCGGGTGCAGCCCCACCTGCCTCAGCGCCGGGGCCTCGCCGGAGGGGAACATCTTGCCGGGGTTGGCAATCAGTTTCGGGTCCATCGCGCGGCGCAGGCGGCGCATAGCGTCCATGTCGTTCGGCGCATACATGTCGTCCAGAAAATCACGCTTCTCCATCCCCACCCCGTGCTCGCCGGTGATGGAACCGCCCAGCCGGATGCACAGGTGGACGATTTCGGCCGCCAACTCCTCGGCCCGTTCGTACGCGCCCGCCTCGCGCCCGTCGTAGAGGATCAGTGGATGCAGGTTGCCGTCTCCGGCGTGAAAGACGTTCGCCACCCGCACGCCGTGCTTCTCGCTCAGCCGCCTGATCTCGCCCAGCGCCTCCCCCAGCCGGCTGCGCGGCACCACCCCATCCTGCACGATGAAGTCTGGGCTGAGCCGCCCCACCGCCGAGAAGGCGCTCTTGCGCCCCTTCCAGATGCGGGCCCGGTCGGCGGCATCCTTGGCCACCACCACCGCGAACGCGCCCGTGCCGGCGATCACAGCCCGCAACTGCTCGAACTCGGCCGCCACTTGCCTTGCCTCGCCGTCCAGTTCCACAATCAACAGGGCCTCAGCCCCCGCCGGGTAGTTGGCGTGCACCGCCGCCTCCGCCGCCTGGATCGCCAGCCGGTCCATGATCTCCAGCGCCCCCGGCAGCAGGCCGGAGGCCACCACCGCCGCCACCGCATCGCCGGCCTTCTCGAGGCTCCCGTAGGCGGCCAGCACGGTTTCATACTTCTCGGGTTTGGGCAGCAAGCGCAGGGTGATCTCCAGCGCCACGCCGAACAGCCCCTCCGAGCCCACGAATAACCCCGTCAGGTCCGGCCCCGCGCCCTCCAGGCTGTCGCCGCCGAGGGTGACGACCTCACCATCGGCCAGCACCGCCTTGAGGCCCAGCACATGATTGCTGGTCATGCCGTACTTGAGGCAGTGCGCCCCGCCGGCATTGAAGGCGATGTTGCCGCCCAGGGTGCACACTTGCTGGCTGGACGGGTCGGGCGCATAGTACAGGCCATGCGGCGCGGCGGCCTTGGACACGTCCAGGTTCACCACCCCCGGCTCCACCACGGCCAGCCGCTGGGCGGGGTCCAGCCGCAGGATGCGGTTGAGGCGGTTGAGGGCGATGAGCAGGCCGTCCTCGACGGGCAACGACCCGCCCGACAGGCTGGTGCCGCTGCCGCGCGCCACGAAGGGAACGTCGTGCTGGTGGCACAGCCGCACGGTCTCGATGACTTCGGCCTGGGTCTCGGGGATGACGACGGCGGCGGGCCGGGCGCGGTAGGCCGTCAGCCCATCGGACTCGTAGGCGGCCAGTTGGCCGGCTTGGAGCAATAATCGGTCGGGCGGGTAGAGGCGGGCGAGGGCGGGGAGCATAGGGCGTGTGCGCCGCTGACGTCAGCGGGGCGTGTGCAATGATTGTAGTGCATAGCGGAGAGGGTTGCCAGAGGCCTGCCGGTTGCGCCGAATGGAGGGTGTGCGCCGCGGAACCACGGGCAGCCACAACGGGCGGCACATGAGGCCGCGGGGTATCACTTGACGATATTATTGCATGATGTTACTATGACGCGATGATCAAGGGCTTCGCCGACCTTGAGACCGAGAAGGTCTACCGGGGCGAATTCTCAAGAAAATTGCCGCCGGACATCCAGAAAACAGCGCGGCGCAAGCTCATCTACCTGGATGAAGCGGATATCCTGCTCGATTTGCTCGCCCCGCCCGGCAATCGGCTCGAGGCCTTGAAAGCGAACCGGCAGGGACAGCACAGTATGCGGATCAACGATCAGGGGCGGATCTGCTTCACCTGGAGACAACCGCATGCACACGAGGTCGAGATCACGGACTACCACTAACACCATGAAAAGACTGCCCCCTATTCATCCCGGCGAGGTGCTCTTGGAAGACTTCATGAAGCCGCTGGGCCTCAGCCAGTATCGCGTGGCACAGGACATCGGCGTGGCCCCCTTGCGGATCAGCCAGATTGTGCGCGGGAAGCGCTCGGTTTCGGCGGATACCGCCCTGCGCCTCGCCCGCTACTTCGGCACCACCCCAGGCATTTGGCTCCGGCTCCAGGCGCGTTATGACCTTGAAGTCGCTCAAGCGAAGGTCGGCAAGCAAATCGAACGGCAAGTCAAAGCCCGATCGGTTGCTGATCCGCTGACTCGCTAGGCGCGGCCCTCCCAGAACCGCGACCAATCACCACGCGTTGGTGCGCAACGGCCACTCACGCGCGACAAGCATCCACACAGACGTGAGCCAGATCGTCTTTCTTCTTCCGCCCGCGCACGGGCACGTGAACCCGGCCCTGCCGGTGATGCAGGAGCTGGCGCAGCGCGGCGAGCGCGTGACCGGCTTCAACACCGAGGAGTTTCGTGCGAAGATCGAATCGAGCGGGGCCGCGTTCCGGCCGTACCCCGCCAGCGATCTATCGGCCTCTGAAATCTCCCGCTTGCTGGAGAACGGCAACTTATCAAACGTCACCGGGTTAATCCTGCGCGCGACCGAGCAGATGCTGCCCGGCCTGCTGGAGGCGCTGGCGCCGGAGGCGCCCGACCTGATCGTCTTTGACTCGATTGCGCTGTGGGGCAAGATGGCGGCGGCGCGGCTGGGCGTGCGGGCGGCGGCGTCCATCAGCCACTTCGTGATGGACGAAAAGCACATGACGCTGCGCGACCTGCTCCGGATGCTGCGGCAGGTGCTGCCCAACGTGCCGGGGCTGCTGCGGGCGCGCGCGCGGCTCATCCGGCAGTACGGCCCAGCCTTTCCCACGGCGCAGCCCTTGTTTCCGATGCGGGACCGGCTGAACCTGGTCTATACCGTCCAGGATTTGCAGCCCGCCACGCCCATCATCGACGAGACCTTCCGCTTTGTGGGCCCGTCCATCAACCCGCAGTGGCGGCCGCATCTGCGGGGCGGCGACTTCCCCTTCGAGGCGCTGGGAGCGGGGCCGGTGGTCTATATTTCAATGGGCACGGTGCACCTCGCGCCGGCCGAATTCCTGCGGGCGTGCTTCGAGGCGTTTGGCGGGTTTGAGGGGCAGTTCATCCTGGCAGCCGGCCAGCAGGCTGATTTGAGTGCGCTCGGCCCGGTCCCGGCGAACTTCATCGTGCGCCCATCCGTGCCGCAACTGGCAGTCCTGGAGCGGGCCGACGCCTTCATCACCCACGCCGGCATCAACAGCGTGCACGAAGGGCTGTATCACGGGGTGCCGCTGGTGCTGATCCCGCACCAGTTCGAGCAATTGCTGAACGCGCGCTGCGTGGCCGCGCGCGGGGCGGGGCTGATCCTGGAAGAGCAGCTATTGGGCAGGCCGCTGACCGCCGCCCGGCTGCGACAGGCGCTGGAGACGGTTCTGCGGGAGAACCGCTACCGCGAGGCGGCGCGGGGCCTTCAGGCGGCAGTCCGGGCCACGGGCGGCTACCGCCAGGCCGCGGATGAGATTCAGGCCTATCTCGCCCGCCCGTAACGCTGGCCGTAACGTTGGCGGGACGCACGGGGGGTAGTGTAAGCTAGGCCATAACCCTATGTCATCTCCAGCGGCGCATCTCCCTGTCCCTGCCCGTCTGTCGGCCCACCGCTGGCTCAGTGCGGCGCGCGCCCTGTGGTGGGCCGTCGCCTTGTTCTATGGGCTGCTCTTTCTCGCCGGGCTGCCGGTGTACTTCACGCGGCTCAGCACGGTGTGCGATCCGGGCGTGTGCGCTGCCACGGACTGGTGGGTGCTCACCTCGGCGGAGGCGCTGGCGCTGGCGGGCTGGGGCGCAAGCCGCGGCGCGTATGCGGCCTACCAGGTGGCGTGGGAGGCGCTGCTGGCGGCGGTGTTCGTGGGAGCGGGTCTGGTGCTCCACGCGCTGCGGCCGCTCGAGCGCGTGGCCTACCTGGTCTCGCTCTCGCTGGTGGTGGCCGGGCTGTGGATTGTGCCCAACGCGCCGCACGCGCTGACAAACGTCTGGGACGGGTTCGCCACGGTGGACGCGCTGCTGTGGCTGGCGGCGCTGCCATTCTTCGCCGTGATCCTGTACCTGCTGCCGGACGGCGAGTTCACGCCCGGCTGGAACCGCTGGTTTGCGCTGGGCTACGGCCTGGTGCTGGGGCTGCACTTTGGGCTGGCGGCGCTGGGCTACCGCAGCAGCACCGGCAGCGAGGCCCCGCTAGACGTGGTGCTGGCCAGCCTGGTGTTCGTGGGCGTGGGGGTGTATGGGCAGGTGCACCGCTACCGCCGCGTGGCCACCCTGGCCCAGCGCCAGCAGTTGAAGTGGGTGGGGGTGGGCGTGGCGGGATGGTTCTCCGGCATCCTGGCCTATTCGCTGTTCACGGCGCTGGTGGACCTCGCGCCGGGCGGGCCGCAACTGGCCGCGAACCTGGCCGGCCCGGCCGTCATCTACCTGACGGCGCTGGCGCTGCCAGTGGCGCTGGCCTTCGCGGTGCTGCGCTACCGGTTGTGGGACATTGACGTCCTCATCCGCCGGACCCTGATCTACTCAGTGCTCACGGCGCTGCTGGCGCTGGCCTACTTCGGCCTCGTCGTCGTGCTCCAGGGCGCCTTCAACGCCGTGACCGGCGAGAGCCGCAGCGAACTGGTCACCGTCATCTCCACCCTGGCGATTGCGGCGCTGTTCGGGCCGCTGCGTGGGCGTGTTCAGCACGCTATCGACCGGCGCTTCTATCGCCGCAAGTATGACGCCACCCGGACGCTCGCCGAATTTGGGGCAAAGGCTCGCGATGTTGTGGAACTCGAGCAGTTGACGGGGCAGTTGGTGCGGGTGGTGGACGAGACGATGCAGCCCGCGCACGTGGGCCTGTGGGTGCGCCAGCAAGGCCAGCCATGACGTCCGCGCTGCGCCACGACCGCCTCAACCGCCTGCGTATCGCCGCCTGCGCGGTGCTGCTGGTGCTCGTGGCCGCCCAGTACCTGCTCATCTTGTTCGAGGCGCCCATCTTCTACCAGCGCGTTGTGGATCGCGATGTGCCCGTCCTGGGCATTGGCGGCGCCTCCGACGTGAGCAATGAGATCATGGCCGCCAAGGCCGCCGCGCGGGGTCTATCGCTGGAGGCCTACGCCCTGTACTACCTGCTGGTGGTCTTTGGGTCGGCGGCGCCGTTCTGGGTGGCGGCGGCCCTGGTGCTATGGAAGCACGGCGGCGAGTGGTACCGCTGGCTGACGGCGCTGATGCTGTTCTTCTTTCCTAGCGGTCTCATGTCGTCCATTTCTTTCGTGGCGCATCCCGGCCTGGCGCCCTATCTTGGCGTGCTGGCGCTGCTGTGGCCGCTGTTCTTGATTTTTCTGTACCTGTTCCCAGATGGCCGGGCGGTTCCGCGTTGGTCGCGCCTGCCCATGGGCGTGCTGGCGGTGGCCCATCTCGCCGCGCAGGCGCTGGGCGTCGTCGCCAGCCTGCCCGCCATAGCCCTGCAATTGCCGCCGAGCATCCTGAGCATTGTCGGCTTCATCATCTCTGCCGAGTTTGCGTTGGTCCTGATCTGCCAGGTCTATCGCTACCTGCGCGTGTCCGGGCCGGTGGAGCGCCGGCAAATCCAGTGGTTTGTTCTCGCCATCGCGGTGGTCGTGGTGGTGACCACCGTCATCGACGCCGTCACGGGCGGGCAGAGCTCGTTGGGCGACGCAGGCTACCTCAGCGACCTGAGCAATGGACTGCTGGTGCTCATCCCGGCCGCCATCACCATCTCCATCCTGCGCTACCGCCTGTGGGATATCGACGTCATCATCCGCCGCACGCTGATCTATTCGGTGCTCACCGGACTGCTGGCGCTGGCCTATTTCGGCCTGGTGCTGGTGCTTCAGTCGCTTTTCAGCCTCCTCACCGGGGAAGGAGGCAGCGCGCTGGTCACGGTCCTATCCACCCTCGCCATCGCGGCCATGTTCGTGCCCCTGCGAAGCCGGGTGCAGCGGGTGATCGACCGGCGCTTTTACCGGAAGAAGTACGACGCCGCCCGCACGCTGGCCGCCTTCGGCGCGCAGGCGCGGGACGTGGTGGAGTTGGAGCAGTTGACAAGCCAACTGGTGCGCGTGGTGGACGAAACGATGCAGCCCGCGCACGCGGGCCTGTGGGTGCGTCCTCCAAGATAGGAGCGAATTGGGAGCGGCGCTCCCATGACACTGGGCGTGCCCGCGGTGTACGGTGTGGGCTGGATATACACAGCCGATGCCCCCGGAGCCGCCCATGCCCCTCCCCCGCCGCCTCATCGGACTCGGCCTCGCCCTGGCCGCTGGCCTGCTGCTTAGCACCCTCCTGCTGGTCGCGCTGGCCCGCCCCGCCTTCGCCCCCCCCGCCAACCCGACCCACCCCTTCCCCGGCGCCTGCGGCGCCACCCTGCAAGCCTGCATTAACGCAGCCAGCCCCGGCGACACCATCCAGGTCCAGCCCGGCGCCTACACCGCCAGCCTGACCCTCAACAAGGCCGTCAGCCTCACCGGCGTCAGCAGCGCCACCGTCGTCATCCGCGCCCTCACCTTCCAGCGCGTGCTCACCGTCACCGGCGCCGCCGTCAACAGCAGCGTCGTCATCTCCGGCCTGACCCTAAGCGGCGGGCAACTGCTCTCCGGCTGCCCCGCCGCCTGCCGCGGCGCGGGGGTGCTCGTCACCGGCACCGCCCAGCCCTTGTTCGTGAACGTCACCCTCAGCGGCAACGTCAGCTTCGGGTCGGGCGGCGGGCTGTACGCCCACGCCGGCAGCCCGCTCGTCCTGGTCAACAGCGTGGTGCGCGGCAACCTGGCCGGCCTGGGCGGCGGCGGGGCGTATGTGGTGGGCGCGGCCAGCCTGGCGGACGGGCGCTTCGAGAACAATCAGTGCACCCAAGCCGGCTGCACCGGCGGCGGCCTGCGCGCCGGGAGCCTGGCGCTGACCGAAACCGATTTCATCAACAACGCCGCCAACGGCGACGGCGGCGGGGCCTGGTCGTTTGGCGCGGCCCACAGCACTGGCGGGCTGTTCCTGCTCAACCAGTGCACCTACTTCGCCGGCTGTCACGGCGGCGGGCTGCACGCGGCGGGCGCGCTGTGGCTGACTGACACCACCTTTATCGCAAACACCGTTGTCGAACGTGGCGGCGGCGCCCACACCCTCGGCGATGCTGTCGTGAGCGGCGGCCTGTTCCTGACCAACGAGAGCGAGGCGAGCGGTGGCGGGTTGTACGTCACGGGCCGGCTGACCATGACCGGTGCCCAATTCATCAACAACGAGACGGGCGGATCCGGCGCGGGCGGCGGCGCCTATGCCTTCATCGCCAGCCTCACCGGCGGGCTGTTCCAACAAAACTCAGCGTCGCTTGGCGGCGGAATCGCTGCCGCTTCGCTCCATCTGACGGATACTCACATTCTCAGCAATTCCGTGTCTGCCGGTGGACGCGGCGGCGGCGCGAGCGTCGTTTCCGCTCACCTGCTGGGCGGGCTGTTTCAAGGCAACCTGGCCGCCGGAACCGAGGGCGGCGGGCTGCATGCCACCGCCAGCTTGCTGATGACCGCCACCCAGTTTATTAGCAACACCGCTGGCCAGGATGGCGGCGGCGCCTGGGCCGAAGAGGCCAGCCTGACGGGCGGCTTATTCCAGGGCAACGTGAGCGACCACGGGTGGGGCGGCGGGCTGTTCGTCGATGATGGGGCGGCCGTGAATGGCACGCGGTTTCTCGGGAACGCGTGCACCGGACGGGGTGGGGGGTTGTTCCTCAATGCCGCCGATGGCGCAGGCGCCACTGTGAGCCAGGCCATGTTTCAGGGCAATCGCTGCAGTTCCAGCGGCGCGTCGGGCGGCGGGCTGAGCAGCTACGGGGTTGTGTGGGTGACGGGCACGCAGTTCATCAGCAATTCAGCCACCTTGGGCGGCGGCGCCTACCTGGCCGGCCAGGTGACCAACAGCCTGTTCGCCGCCAACCGCGCCCAGTTCGGGCCAGCCATCTACGTGGATGGTAATGCGCTCCTGCGGCACAACACCATCGCCAGCGCCACCCTGGCCAGCGGCAGCGCCATCTACGTTACTGCCGGCACCGTCACGGCGATCAACAACCTGTTCAGCCTGTACACCATCGGACTGGAGAACGGCGGCGGCACGCTCATTGAGAACGCCAACTTGTTCGACAGCGTGATCCTGCCGCTCTCTGGCACCATCACCAGCGGCGGCAGCAGCCTCCTCAACGGCCAGGCCGCCTTCGTGAATGCCGCTGGCGGCGACTTCCGCCTTTCCGAAGACTCAGACGCCATCGACGCTGGCTTCAACGCCGGGGTGAGCGTGGACGCCTTTGGCAACCCGCGCCCGCTGGGGCTGGGGTACGACATCGGCTTTCACGAGTTTGGGCTGGGACAGCGGCTGTTCCTGCCGTTCGTGAGAAGGAATTGACATGTCCACGATCCGCCTGACCGTTCTGCTTGCCTTGCTCGCCTTGCTCACCAGCGCCACCGGCGCCACCGCCCAAGATGGCGGCCCGACTTCGCCAGCCGGCCCCGGCGACCCCGGCGGCGGGCTGAGCGTGGCCGCCTTGCCCGGCACCGGCTTCACCTATGCCGGTGAACTCAAGCATGGCGGCAGCCCCGTCAACAGCGCTTGCGACTTTCGCGTCAGCCTGTGGGATGCGGTCTCATCCGGCGCGCAGGTGGGCGGCACCGAGACCCTGGCGAATGTCCCCGTCGCCGAGGGGCGCTTCACGTTACTACTCAACAGCACGGGCCTGTTTGGAGCGCGGGCCTTCGACGGCAGCGCGCGCTGGTTGAATATCGCCGTGCGCTGCCCGGCGGGGAGCGGCAGCTTCGAGACTCTCAGCCCGCGCCAGGCAGTGACGCCCGCGCCTTTGGCCCTGGCCCTGCCCGGCCTGCGCACCGAGCAGAACGCCACCAGCCCCAACATCATCGGCGGCTACATTAGCAACACGGTGGGCGTGGGCGTGGTGGGCGCGGTGATCGCGGGCGGGGGCGGGCCGGGGGTGAACCAGGTGAGCGGCAACCACGGCACGGTGGGCGGGGGCACGGGCAACACCGCCAGCGCCCAGAACGCGACGGTGAGCGGCGGCGCGGGCAACTTCGCCAGCGCCCTGCACGCCACGGTGGGGGGCGGCCAGCTCAATGTCGCCAGCGGGCTGGCGGCCACGGTTGCGGGCGGTCAGCTCAATGTCGCCAGCGGCCATACCGCCACCGTGGGCGGCGGCCAGCTCAATCTCGCCAGCGGCCTCTACGCCATGGTCGGTGGCGGCTCCAGCAACATCGCCAGCAACTTCTACGCCACGGTGGGCGGCGGCACGGGCAACACTACCAGCGGGCAGAACGCCACCGTGAGCGGCGGCGCGGGCAACTTCGCCAGCGCCCTGCACGCCACGGTGGGCGGCGGCCAGTTCAACCTCGCCAATGCGCTGGCAGCCACGGTCGGCGGCGGCCAGCTCAACCTTGCGACGAACGCGCACGCCACGGTCGGCGGCGGCGGCAGCAACACGGCCAGCGGCGACCGGGCCACCGTGAGCGGCGGCTTCGTCAACACCGCCAGCGGCGCCGGCGCGACGGTGGGCGGCGGCGGCTGGAATGGCGCCAGCACGGACGGCAACCGCGCGGCTGCCATTGCCAGCACGGTTGGCGGCGGCTGGGGCAACGTGGTCACCACCACGGCCAGCTACGGCACCATCGCCGGCGGCGACAACAACACCGCCAGCGGGCAGAACGCCACGGTGGGCGGCGGCTCCGGCAACACCGCCAGCGGGCAGAACGCCACGGTGGGCGGCGGCTCCGACAACATCGCCAGCGGCAACAGCGCCACGGTGGGCGGCGGCGGCGGCTTCAACGTTGCCAGCGGCGGCGGCGCCACGATTGGCGGGGGCTGGGAAAACACCGCCAGCGGCATCCGGGCCACCGTGAGCGGCGGATGGGCCAACACCGCCAGCGGCGACTTGGCCACCGTGAGCGGCGGCTTCGACAACACCGCCAGCGGCTATGCGGCCACGGTGGGCGGCGGATTCGACAATGGCGTCGCCTTGACCGGAACCACCGTGAGCGGCGGGCAGGGCAACATCGCCATCAACTTCTATGCCACGGTGGGCGGCGGCTGGGAAAACACCGCCACCGGCGGCAATGCCACGGTGGGCGGCGGATTCAACAATACCGCCAGCGGCAACTCGGCCGCGCTGGGCGGCGGGATTGGCAATATCGCCAGCGGCGACTTGGCCACGGTGGGCGGCGGCGTGGGCAACACCGCCAGCGGCGGCAGCGCCACGGTGTGCGGCGGCTCCGACAACCTCGCCAACTCAGACTTTTCCGTCGTCTGCGGCGGGTCGGGCAACCTGGCCAGCGGCTATGCGGCCAGCATTGGTGGCGGCGTGGGCAACACCGCCAGCGGCGACTACGCCGCCGTGGCGGGCGGGGCGGACAACGCGGCTACCGGTGCGTATAGCTTCGCGGCTGGGCGCAACGCCGTGGCCCAGCACCCCGGCGCGTTCGTCTGGGCCGGCGACAGCGACACGCCGGTCGAGTCCAGCGTGCCCAACCAGTTCCTGGTGCAGGCCGCCGGTGGCGTCTTGCTGGCGGCTGACGAGGCAGGCGCGACCGGCTGTGCCCTCGCGGCGGGCGGCGGGACGTGGAACTGCACCTCCGACCGCAGCGCCAAGGCCAACTTTGCGCCGGTAGATGGGGTGGCAATCTTAAATACCCTGGCCGGCCTCCCGATTGAAACCTGGAACTTCAACACGCAAGACGAGTCGATCCGCCACCTGGGGCCGATGGCGCAGGATTGGTATGCGGCCTTTGGCCTGGGCGAGGGCGCAACCACCATCAGCGCGGTGGATGCGGACGGCGTGGCGCTGGCCGCCATCCAGGGGCTGTACACGGTGGTGCAGGCGCAGGACAGCGAGATTGCGGCGCTGCGCGCGTCGAACGCCGGCCTGAGCGCCCGCGTGGCGGCGCTGGAAAAGGGCGCGGCTCCGGCCCAACCGGGCGCCGCCCTGCCGTGGCTGCCCTGGGCCTTGGTGGCGGGGTTGGGCTTGCTGAACGCAGGCGGGCTGGCGGGCTATGCGCTGGCGCGGCGGCGAGCGGCGGCTGGCGATTAGCAGGCCGCCAGGCGCCAGGCAGCGTGGTCGGGCAGCCTGGGCAGCCGCGGCGGACGGTGGTTCAGCCCCACACGGCGCGGGCCGTCTCTGCAATCGTGCGCAGCTTGCGGACTTCGTCATCCACGCTGAGGGCGTTGCCGATGACGGAGGTGGCAAAGCCGCACTGCGGGCTGAGGGCCAGCCGTTCGAGGGGCACGTAGCGGCTGGCCTCCGCAAGGCGGGTGCGCAGTTCGGCCACCGTCTCCTGGCGCGGGCTTTTGGTCGTCACCAATCCCAGCACCACCACCTTGTCGTCGGGCACCTCGCGCAACGGCTCAAAGCCGCCCGAGCGCTCGTCATCGTATTCCAGCAGCAGGCGCTGAACGTTGACGCCCTGGAAGATGGGTTTCGCGATCAAGTCGTAGCCGCCCGCCACCAGCCAGCGGCTGCCCTGGTTGCCCCGGCACAGGTGCATTGAAACAGTGACGTTGGGAAACCCGGCGATGACGGCGTTGTCGAGCGCGATGCCCTGGGCCAGCCACCGCTCCAGGGTCCAGCCGCGCGACTCGTAGAACCGGCGCGTCTGCGGATCGAGTAGGAGGGGATAGTGCGGGGCGTCGAGTTGGATGTAGGTGCAGCCCAGCCGCGCCAGCTCGGCCACTTCGTCGCGCAGCAGGTCCACCACGTCGGCCAGAAAGCTGTCGAGCGTGGGATACACGCCGCCCGACAGCTCCGGCTGCCAGAAGTTGGCGTACAGGCTGGGACTGGTGAGGGTGACCTTCTTGACCGCGCGCGCAGGCCGGCCGCGCAGATAGGTGAATTCCTCCGCGCACAGGTGGCGCTTGCGGCGCAGCTTGCCGGTGACACCCAGCCGCGCCGGGCGGGCGGTGCTCTTGTCGCCCACAGTTTCATCGCCCTGCCAGTCGCCCCACAGGAAGGCGTCAAGGTCCCACTCGCCAAAGCCTTCCACCGCCTCGGGCAGTTGGCTCTGGAACGACAGCCGCCGCATCTCGCCGTCGGTCAGCACGTCCAGCCCGGCGTCGTCCTGCAGGGCCACCGCCCAATCCACCGCCCGGTCCTCGGCGGCCTTGAACTCGGCGGGGGTCAGGCGGCCGAGGGCATAGGCCGCCCGCGCCGCCAGCAATTCGGGCGGGCGCAATAAGCTGCCGACGACATCGGTACGCGGGATAGTCATATGGGGATTTAACCACAAAGCCACGAAGACGCGAAGGGGCACGAAGGGATGGAAGGAAAGAGAAAGATGACTTCGTGATCCTTTGTGCCTTTGCGTCTTCGTGGTAAAGGGCCTCTCAATAGCCCAGGCGCTTTAGCCCCTGCCCCGCCCCCCAGCCAAGGATCATCGCCACCAGGCCGGCCAGCACGGCGGCGGTAGTGTTGATGCCCAGGCTCAGGTCCGGCATCAGCCACACGGCTGCCGCCGACGCCAGCAGTAAGCCCCCAGCCGCGCCGCCCGCGCCCGCCGCCACCGCCGCCATGCCCGTCAGCCCGCCGCGCCGCTCGCGCCAGGCGATCCCCAGCGCCAGCACCAGCCGCTGCTTGATGACGGCCTCCAGGCCGTAGAAGAAACCGAGCACACCGGCCAGGGCGGCCAGCCCGGTGGCGTTCAGCGCGGCGGCCGGGTTGGGCCAGGCAATCATGGCCGGCAGCCAGGCCGAGCCATAGTAGTACACGGCGGAGGTGGCCAGGCCAATGCAGATGACGGCGGCAATGCCGGCCAGGGCCGCTTCCAGCAAGTAGGCAAAACGGCGGGCCGGGGCGGGCGCGGGGGTGGGGGCGGGTTGAGTGGTCATGACCGGACAATGTGCAACTTGGGTGCCAGCCGTCACTCGTCCTTCAGCGCCCGCAGCGCCCGCAGGGTGGCCAGGTGCAGCTTGTCCTTGTCGCGCCCGGCCGCCTCCTTGGCGCGGATCAGGCCGTCGAGGCCCAGCACCATCAGGCGCTGGCCGTCGATCTCGATGGGTTCCGCGAGGGCCAGCACCTGCTCGTATTCGCCCAGGCCGCTCACCGTTCCCATCAGGTCAACCCGGCCATAGTCTGTTTGCAGTCCCAGGTTTTGGGTGAGCGGCAGGTCCTGGTAGTCCAGCATCGCTGCGCGCAGCGCGGGCGAGTGCGGGGCCAAAGCCCGGCACAGCTTGGCTATCGTGCCCTCGTCGCGCCGGTAACAAATGTCCAGATCAAAGGTAAGGTAGTCCGCACCGTGAAGCGTCATCGCGACGCCGCCAATGAAGACGATGTCGGCCTGGGCCCCTGCTACAGCACGAACTAACAGGTCAAGGCGTGCCTCGGATGGATCTGGCGTGGAGATCATTGGCATGAATGCAAGCTAAAGGCGCTTCGCCTGGCGCAGCATCCGCGCCATCCGAACGGCGCTCTGCAAGCCTGCCAATCGTTGCTCGGGCGTTAGCTTCAGATACCACCGCAGGTGCTCCACATCCACCCCAAAGCGCACTGCCTCGCGCAGGGCCGCCTCGCACTCTGCTGCACTCATCCGCCCAGGCTTCGACCCGCTTTGTGGCTGACTGGTGTCCATCTCTTGCCCTTCGTGTCCCTTCGCGTCCTCGTGACTTCGTGGTGGCGATCAATCACCGGTTGCCACTGGCCGCGAGGGGTCGCTGATCCATTCGCTCCACGAGCCGGCATAGAGTTTCGCGCCCGGCAGCCCGGCCGCTTCCAACGCCAGCACCGCCTGGGCCGCAGCCACGCCCGAGCCGCAGTAGGCCGCCACGCGCTCCGGCGGCGTGTCGCCCAGGCGCGCCCGCAGCCGGGCTGCCAGTTCCTCGCGCGGGCGCAGGGTGCCCTCCGGCCCCAGCGCTTCCTGGATGAAGAAGTTCACCGCGCCGGGGATGCGGCCGGCCACCGGGTCAATCGGCTCCACCTCGCCGCGGAAGCGCGCCGGGGCGCGGGCATCCACCACGCGCCAGGCCGGGTCCTGCCGCACCTGCTCGATCTCATCGGCGCTGAGCCACAGTTCGCGCCGGGGCTTGGGGACAAAGGTGCGGGGCGCGCGCTGGGGCGCCTCCATCGTGAGGGGCAGGCCAGCCCTAGTCCAACTGGCGAGGCCGCCGTCGAGCACGGCCGCCGCGTCGTGGCCCAGCCAGCGCAAGAGCCACCACAGCCGCGCCCCGTAGATGCTGCCGTTTTGGTCGTAGGCGACAACCTGCGTGCCCTGGCCGATGCCCCAGCGCCCCAGGGTCTCGGCCAGCCGCGCCGGGTGCGGCAGGAGGTGGCGGCCGTTGGTGCCGGTCTTGGGGCCGCTCAGGTCGCGGTCCAGGTGGGCATAGGCCGCGCCGGGGAGGTGGCCGAGGGCGTACTCGCGCTCGCCCCAGTCCGTGTCGCCCAGGTCGAAGCGGCAATCCACGATCACCCAGGCGGGGTCGGTCAAGTGTTGGGACAGCGTTTCAGCGGAGATGAGGGTGGTGAACATGACTCACAGATACTGCGCAAACCAGGCCAGCGTCTGCGCCCAGGCATCCGCGGCGGCGGAGGCATTGTAGCGCGAACCGGTGTCATTGTTAAAGGCGTGGTCGGCGCCGGGGTAGATGATCTTCCGGAAGGTCTTGCCGGCGGCCTGCATGGCGGCCTCGATAGCGGGGATGCCGCCGTTGATGCGCCCGTCCAGCTCGCCATAGATGCCCAGCACGGCGGCGGCGATGTTGGGCACGCGGTCCACGGGCGGGTGCGGGCCGTAGTAGGGCACGGCGGCGCGCAATTCCGGCATCATCGTCGCCACCTGCCACGTCACGCCGCCGCCAAAGCAGAAGCCCGTCATCCCCAGCCGCTCGGGCGCGGCCTGCGGCAGGGTAGCCGTATATTCCCAGCCGCTGCGGAAGTCCTGGCCGTACTGCTCGGGGGTGAGGCCGCTGAGGGCGCCGGGCGCGCCGCCCTCACCCACCGCCGCGCTCCCGCCCTGCCGCGAGAGCAGGTCCACCGCCAGGGCCACGTAGCCGGCCTTGGCAAAGCGGCGCGTCACGTCCTGGATGTGGGCGGTGAGGCCGCGGTTCTCGTGGCACACCAGCACCACCGGGAACGGCCCCTCGCCCGCGGCGGGCACGGCCAGATAGCCGAGCAGGGTCGCGCCCTGGCCGGGGAACTCGACCGCCTGGGCCTGGATGGCCGGATCGTCGGGGAGGACGGTGCCGGCGGGGGCCGGCTGTGCGGGAGTGTGGGTGTCTGGGGGAATGGGCGTGGCTTCGCCGGGCACGTCGGTGGGGGCGGCGGTGGCGGTAGTGGCGGGCGGCGGGGAGTTGGTGGGCGCGGCGCTGGGCGCGGGGGTGCTGGAGGGGGGAACGGCCGTGTCCGTTGCGGCCAGGGTGGCAGTGGCGGCGGGCGCGGGGGCGCAGGCCGCGAGGAAGGATTCGGCCAGCACGAGGCTGCCCGTCACGGAGGCGATCATCTTCAGGGCCTGGCGGCGGCTGAGGCGGCCTTCCTGGTAGTCTTCGGCGAACTCTTCGGCCAGATACTTTTGGAAGTGGTTCATCGGGGTCTCCTGTGTACCAACGCAGTTGGGGCGAAGCATTTGGCTTCATGCCCTGCCAACTCATATGCCCAGGGCGCAAATGCTTCGCCCCTACGTACGGCAGGGAGGCTGCGATGAATGTTGCGGCGTGGCGCGAAGATAGTGTCGTAGACACGCCCCGGTGGGGCGGCTCGGGCCAGGCAGCGCCGCCTCTACGCGGAGGGCAGCCCCACGCCGCCGAGGGTGTGAAATTCGCGGCGCTCGCCGAAGCCGGCGATGAGGGGCCGGGCGCGGGCGATGACGGCGCGCACTTCGTCCGGCTTGAGCGAGTCATCGTGGGCCTGTTTGTCCGTCCACGCTTCGGTGACCCAGATAGCGTTGGGGTCGTCTTCGGCGACGTGGATGACGTACAGCAGGCAGTTGGGGTTGCGGCGCAGGCTTTCGGCGGCTTCAAGCAGGATAGCGACCAGGTCGTCGCGCGCGCCATCGGCGGCGATGAATTGGCCGTGCAGGCCGTAGTAAGTTAGCATGGTTCACTTCCTAGGGGGTCTGGCGGAGAGGGCCTGCCTTCGTGGCGCAGTTCAGCCGAGAGGGCCCGCCCTCGTAGCGTAGTTCAGCGGAGAGGGTGGGATTCGAACCCACGGTGGCCCGAAGGACCACAACGGTTTTCGAGACCGCCCCATTCGTCCACTCTGGCACCTCTCCGGGGATGATTATAGCAGGGGACCAGGCCTTTGTCACGAACGATGCGAGCAATCGAGCAATTGCCCCGCCACCACTTATAATCCAGTGGAGCCGCCGACTCAAGCGAAAGGACAATGCGCGATGCACATGCTGATGTTTGTGTTGGACGATCCCCAACAGCTTGACCCGATCCTGGAGGCCTGGGAGGCGCTCGGCGTGAGCGGCGTGACCATCGTGGAAAGCACCGGCTATCAGCGGCGCAAGAAGCAGCGCGCGCGCCTGCCAATGCGGTTTAGCTTCGAGCCGCTGGCGCTGGGCGGGGAGGAGGGCCACTACACCCTGTTCACCATCGTCTCGGACGAGGCGCAGGCGCGGCAATGCCTGAGCGCGGCCGAAGGCGTGCTGGGCGATCTGGACGGGCCCGACACCGGCGTGCTGGCCGCCTGGCCGCTCAGCGTGGTGAAGGGCGTACCAGGCAAGCGGGAGGCGGACTAATGGTCTGGCTGATCTTCGCCGGCAGCTCGGCGCTGCTGGTCGCGGCGGCCGTCAAGCTGGCCGATTACGGCGACGTGATCGCGGTGCGGACGAAGCTGGGCGGCATGTTCATCGGCACACTGCTGCTGGCCGGCGCAACCTCTTTGCCTGAACTGCTGACGGCCGTCAATTCGCTGAGCCAGGGCGTGCCGGGGCTGGCCGCCGGGAGCATGTTCGGCAGCAACATGTTCAACATGCTGCTGCTGGCGGTGCTGGATATGCTCAACCAGCGGACCCGCATCCTGCGGCGGGTGGCGCTGCGGCACGCGCTGACCGGCAGCCTGGCGGTGCTGCTGATCGGGCTGGCGGCGTTCTTCAAGCTGGCCGACCTGGACTTGCAGATCGGCTGGGTGGGGGTGGACAGCCTGGTGCTGATGGGGACCTATCTGGTGGGCGCCCGCCTGCTCCAATCGAGCAACCTGAACTCGGCCACGGCCAGCCCGGAAATCGACGAGGCCAAGACGCCCAGCCTGGCGCGGGCCGCCCTGGGGTTTGGATTGGCGACGGCGGTGCTGGTGATCGTCGCGCCCTTCCTGGTCAGCAGCAGCGCCGAGATCGCGGCCATCACCGGGCTGGGGACCGGCTTCGTGGGCATGGCGCTGCTGGCCATCGTCACCTCGCTGCCGGAACTAACGACGACGCTGGCGGCGGTGCGGCTGGGGGCCTACGACCTGGCGGTGGGCAACCTGTTCGGCAGCAATATGTTCAACATCTTTGCGCTGGGTCTGACCGACGTGTTCTATCTGGAGGGCCGCTTCCTGGGCGCGATTGACCCCGGCTTCGCGCTGGCGGCGTTGGTGGGCCTGGTGCTCACCGGGCTGGGGCTGATCGGCAACCTGGCGCGGCTGGAGCGGCGGTGGTGGATCATCGAGGCCGATGCGCTGCTGCTGGTGCTGGCCTACCTGGGCGGGCTGTGGCTGTTATATACGCGGGGGATCGGCGTGTGAGCGAGCTATTCAGGGATGGGTACGAAGACCAGCAGACGGCACGAAGCTTCTGACCTACGGTTCAGACGCAAGCAAGCGCTGTACGACAAAGTAGGCGGCGAGTCCTACGACAAGCAGAGCACCGAACAAAATCCGACCGAACGGAGAGGCGTTCCAACTCGGCACGAATATCGCCACCATGGCGTTGATGACGCCCCCACCCAGGGCAAGGACTGCCACGCCATCAAACAGTCGAAGCAAAACCGCCGTTCGGCCGCCGCGTTCGATAACTTGCCGATAACGGCGCGCATACCTTCGCCGTAGTCGTCCGCGCTGGATGAAGCCAACGACGAAGAGCACCGACAGGGCGGCGAGGCAGACGAGGATGTCCACCGGTCACAGTTCGACGGTTTCGTGGAGCTGGGGGGCGACGACCCCCGGCAGCCCCGCTGTGTGCAAGGCCAGCCGCAAGGCGCCCAGCGCGGCCGGCTCGCCGTGGACAAGGAAGACGCGCTGGACGCGCGGCTTGAGCGCCTCGGCCCAGCGCACGAGCAACTCGTGGCCGGCGTGGCCGGAGTAGCCGTTGATGGTGGCGACCTGCGCTTTGACCCGGTACTCGTCGCCGAAAATCTTGACCGGCGAGACGCCATCCGCCAGACGGCGGCCGAGGGTGTGGGGGGCCTGCCACGAGACGATCAGGATGGTGTTGCGCGGGTCTTCGATGTTGTGGCGCAGATGGTGCAGGATGCGGCCGCTCTCGGCCATGCCGGAGGTGCTGATGACGATGAAGGGCCCCGGCCGTTCGTTCAGCGCGATGCTCTCCTGCGCCGAGCGCGTGTAGGTCAGGCTGGCGAACTCCAGCGGGTGGCCGTTGCGGCGCATGAAGTCGCGCGTCTCCTGGTCGTACAGGTTGATGTGGTCGCGGAAGACCTCGGACACGTCCGTCGCCAGCGGGCTGTCCACGAACACCGGCAGCGGCGGGATCTCGCGCGCCTTCATCAGCCGGTTCAATTCGTAGACGATCTCCTGCGCGCGGCCCACGGCGAAGGAGGGGATGATGATCTTGCCTTTACGCGCCACGGTGTCCTTCACCACCTGGGTTAGTTCGGCAAAGGCGGCCTCCGGCGGCTGGTGGCTGCGCCCGCCATAGGTGCTCTCCATGATGACGGCGTCCAGATCTTCCAGCAGGGTGGGGTCGCGCAGGATGGGCAGGTTCATGCGGCCGATATCGCCAGAGAAGCCCAGCCGCACGTGGCGGCCGTTTTCTTCGATCTCCAGCACCACGCTGGCCGAGCCGAGCATGTGCCCGGCGTCATAGTAGGTGGCGGTCACGCCGGGCGCGACCTTAAAAGCCTGCTTGTAGGGCTTACCCTCGAACTGCTTCAGCGCCGCCTCGGCGTGGTCCTCGGTGTACAGCGGCTCATAGTCTGCCGGCTTGCCGCGCTTGAGGGCCCGCCGGTTGAGGTACTCCGCGTCGGACTCCTGAATCCGGCCCGAGTCGCGCAGCATGTACTCGCACAGGTCCTTCGTGGCGTAGGTGGCGTAGATGGGGCCGCGAAACCCCTGGCGCGTCAGGTTGGGGATCAGCCCCGAGTGGTCAATGTGGGCGTGCGACAGCACCAGCGCATCCACCTCGCCGGGCCGGAACATGAAGTGCTTATTGCGGTAGTTGGATTCGCTGCGCTTGCCCTGGTACAGCCCGCAATCGAGCAGGATGCGGCTGCCGTTAACGGTGACAAGATGCTGCGAGCCGGTGACGGTTTGGGCGGCGCCGTGAAAGGTGATTTCCATCTAGTTGCCTGCCAGGACTTTCAGGATCTCTTCGCCATAGGCCCGCCGCCGCCAGGGGCCGAGGTGCTCGATGGCAGCCAGGGCCTCCGGCGTGCGCGGGTTGAGGCGGGCCAGCTCGGATAGGGCCTCGCGCGGGATGATGACGTCGCTCTCCACCCCGCGCGCCTTGGCCCGCTTCTTGCGCCATTGGTGGAGCAGTTCATACCGTTCGCGCACCTCGTCGGGCACGCGCTCGGTGTACGGCGGGCGCGCGGGCGGCGCGGCCTCGCCCCGGCGCACGGCGGCCAGCAAGCTCGCCCCATGCCGCCGCACCTGGTGGGGCGTCATGCCGGGCAGGTGCTTGAGGCCCGCCAGGCTGCGCGGGGCGGCCTGCGCCACGGCCAGCAGGGTGCCGTCGCTCATGATTTTGAACGGCGGTCGGTCGGCACGCTCGGCCTGCTGCTCGCGGTAGGCAAACAACTCGCGCAGGATGGCGGCCTGGGCCGGGGTCAGGTCGCGGGCGCCGTTGACGCGCCAGAAGGCGTGGGCGCCCGGCGCGGCGCCGTTGGACCCGGTGGCGCGCTCCAGCCGCTCGAACTCCTCCTGCGCTTCCTCGGCGCGGCCTTGCGCCATTAACTCGGCCTGCAGCCGGTCGCGCAGAGACAGCAAGTAGTGCGTGTCCAGCCGGGCATAGTCCAGCAGGTCGGGCGGCAGGGGGCGGGCGCCCCAGTCGGCGCGCTGAAAGCGCTTGTTCAGCCGCACGCCGAAGTTGGCCTCCAGCAGGGCGCCCAGGCCAAGCTGCGGCCAACCCAGGGTGCGGGCGGCCACCATCGTGTCGAACAGGCTGGCAAAGGTGAAGCCGTAGTCGCGTTTGAGGCAGATGACGTCGTATTCGGCGGCGTGGAAAATCTTCTGCCGGGCCGGGTCCGCGAACAGGGGGCCCAGGGCGCCCAGGCCCGGCCCGCCCGCCGCTTCGTCCAGCGCCAGCGGGTCCAGGATGTAGTCCTGCGCCGGGGTGGAAAACTGGATCAGGCACACGCGCTCGCGGTAGGCGTGCAGGCTGTTGGACTCGGTGTCCACGCCGACGGCAGGCTCGGCGGCCAGCGCGGCCAGCAGCCGGTCGAGGGCGGGCGCATCGGCCACCAGCAGGGGCGGCGGCAGCGCGGGGGTATCCGTCATGCGGGCATTGTCGGGGCAAGCGGCGAATTGGTCAATTGGTCCAGCAGACGCCAGCCCAGCCACAGGGCGCGTGGGACGTGGAAGCAGCCCTTGTAGGGCCCACCCTTGAAGGTGTGCGTCACCTCGCCGCGGCGGTTGAGGTAGCCGAACCATTCGCCGTGGGTGCGGTCGGGGAAGTGCGCGAAGGCATAGTCCTTCGCGCGCACCAAGCGTTCCCAGTCGGCGGGGTCGCGCTCCAGGCTGTACAGCATCAGCAGGGCCACCAGGGCTTCGCAGTGCGGCCACCAGAGCTTCATGTCCCATTCGAGCTGGATCGGCGAGCCGCCCTCGGCATCGAGGAAGTACAGCAGGCCGCCGTGCTCGGCATCCCAGCCCAGGTCAAAGGACTGGCGGATGATCTCGGCGGCCAACTGGGTGAGCGCGGCATCGTTGAGCCGCGCCGCCCAGCGCAGCAGGAACCAGCCAGCCTCGATGGCGTGACCGGGGTTAAGCAGCCGGCCCTGCGCCAGGTCGGGCCGCAGTTCCCCGGCGGGACCGGCATACTCATACAGCTTGCCGCCGGCAAAGTGATGGCGCAGGCGGCCAATGCAGTCGTCCACCTGCGGCTGATAGGCGGCGAAGTCGTCCCCGGCCAGTTCGTCAATCAGGTTGAGGACGATCATGGGCACAGCCAGCGATTGGAGGGCCGGGTCGCCGGCCAGCGCGGGGCGGCCCATCTTGGCCGGGTCCACCACCATCTCCCAGATCGTGGCGAACATGGCGCGAGCCGCCTGCGCCAGGCGCGGGTCGCCAGCGGCGCGGGCGTGCTCAGCCAGCGCCAGCGCGTAGAAGCACTCGGAAAAGAGCTTGCGCTGCTGGTAGATCGGCTGGCCGTCGGCGGTCAGGGCGAAGTATACGCGCCCATTGGGGGCCAGGGCGTGTTTCCTTAAGAAATCCATGCCCAGGCGGGCGAGTTCGAGCCAGCGCGGGTTTGGCTCGACGTCGTTGTAGAGCTTGCTATACATCCACACCTGGCGGGCCTGGAGCCAGACGTTCTTGGTGGGGTCGTACACGCGCCCGGCGCGGTCGAGGTGGTTGAAGTAGCCGCCGTGCGCGTGGTCGGGCGAGTGGCGCTCCCAAAACGGGATGACCGACTCGAATAGTTCATTCTCAAACTCGCCCTTCAGGGCCTGGAGGGCACGGGCATCGGGCATGGCGGCTGCCTTTCTGGGCGGATGGGCGGGGAGGCGCGCATGGGCCGCGGCATTGAACCCTCGGGCGGGCCGGGCGTCAAGCCGGGGGGCGGCTCAATATTGCCCGTTGTTGACCGGCTTTGTTTGACTCCCTCCACTGTTTGTGATAGATTTTACTTGCCCTGCCGCCAGTGGAAAAAGGCCCTGGCATGGCCCCTTTGTGCTGGCAGGTGCTATAATCGGCCAATTCCACATTAGAAATCGAGGATGCAACGACTATGGCGGCAGCCGCTCGTCAAGCCCCCGCAACCACGCCGGCCCCCAGTGTGGCCCCCATGTCACGCCGGGAGTTCCTGTATTACATTTGGGCCGCCAGCATGGCGCTGTTCCTGGCTGAAACCGGCGGCGCCATCCTGTGGTTCGCCATCCCCCGCTTCCGCGCGGGCGAGTTCGGCGGTGTGTTCGAACTGGATGCCACCGTCGTCCCCCCGCCCGACTCCGGCCCAGTGAGCTTCGACGCCGGCCGCTTCTGGCTGGTGAACATCGGCCCCGGCGACCTGGAACAGCACAACGCCTCCAATGACGGCAAGTTGGCCGCCGACTATCCGCAGACGCAGGGCCTCAAGGCGCTGTACAAAATCTGCGTACACCTGGGCTGCCTGTACAAATGGGTGCCCACCACCCACCGGTTTGAGTGCCCGTGCCACGGGTCCAAGTACCTGCCCACCGGCGCGCGCGTGGACGGCCCGGCGCGCCGCAACCTGGACGTGTTTATCATCACGGCCAAAGACGCCAGCGGCAACGTGATCGCCACCACCGAGGCGACGGCCGGTAACCTGGACGGTTCGGCCATTGACATCACCGGCGCGGCCACCCTGGAGATCAACACCGGGCGGCGCATCAACGGCGAAGTAAACTCGGCCCCCGGCGGCGGCAAGTAGCGCGGCCCGGTTTCAATTTAGCCTGCCACTTACGGAGCGTCATATGGCGGTCTTCAAGCCCCACATCCCCATTTTGGAAGACATCAAGACCAAGGGCCTGCTGCCGGCCCTGCTGTACAAGACCAACGAAGCGGTCGAGCGCCTGACCGCCGGCCTGGACATCGAAGACATCCGCGGCGTGCTGCGCGGCGACCCGGCCCCGCGCCCCAACCCGCGCGTTAAGCCGCACGCTGACGGCTTCTGGTTCCACATGCGGCCCACCTATTACCACAATTTGGTTACGGGCCTGTATCCATCCTTCCGGCTGGGGTGGCTGTCCACCTATTTCTTCGTTTTCGAGATCCTCACCGGCATCTTCCTGATGGTGTATTACACGCCCTCGCCGCTGGTGGCCTACGACAACATGCTCAACATCCTGAGCAATGTGCCGTTTGGCCGCCTGATGCGCGACATGCACAAGCTGGGCGCAGAACTGATGGTGATTGCGGTGCTGCTCCACATGGCCCGCACCTTCCTGACCGGCAACTACAAGAAGCCGCGCCAGTTCACCTGGTTCACCGGCGTCATCCTGCTGTTTGTCACCTTGCTGCTGTCGTTCTCCGGCTACCTGCTGCCGTGGGACCAACTCTCCCTGTGGGCCGTCACCATCGGCGTGTCCATGGTCGAGGCCATCCCGCCCCAGCAGGTGGGCGACATCGTCAACCTGATCGCCCGCGGCGGCCCGCAGTTCAACGCGGGCGGCCTGCTGCGCTGGTACTTGCTGCATGTGCTGGCGCTGCCGCTGGTGGGCATCATCTTCCTGGGCGTGCACTACTACAAGGTCGTCATCCACGGCCACAGCCTGCCGCCCGAGGCCGAGCCGGTGGGCGAAGACACCGCCAAGCGTGTGCCCACCGACCAGCGCACCTACTTCATGCCCGACGTCATCACGCGCGAGTTGTTCTATGTCGCCATCCTGACCCTGATCGTGGTGGCCTGGGCCATCTTCTCGTACCACGCGCCGCTGGAAGTGCACGCCGACTCGCTCATCACGCCCCTGCACACCACCGCCCCCTGGTACTTCCTGTTCGTCCAGGGCATGCTCAAGATCGGCGATAAGGTGCTGTGGGGCCTGGTCATCCCCGGCGCCGTCACCAACCTGCTGTTCGTGATCCCTTACATCGAAGTCGGCCCCAGCCGCCGCTACGGCGACCGGCGCGTGGGCCTGAGCGTGGGCCTGGCTTCCGTCGCCGTCATGGCCATCCTGTCCTACATGGGCACGCCGCGCTACCTGGTCTCGTCCTCGCCCGACCAGGAGATCGTGGCCGAAATCCTGCCGCAGACGCACCCTGGCCCGCTGCGCGAGAGCGACTGGACCGAACTGACCCCCGGCACCTGGCACGCCGAAGAGTGGGATGACCCCAATCTCACGCCCACCCTGCGCAGCCTGCTGCAAATGTATCAGCACGAGGTGGAGATCGCCGAGGACAGCGCGCGCTGCCATCGGGCCGATAACTGCCTGATCGATCCGCAGGGCTACATGATCATTGAAGACTGGCAAACCGACCTCAAGCGCATCACCTTCCGCGTCATCTGGGAGGGCGGGCCGGAGGAGGTCTGCCTGGTGGGCCAGGACAATGAATTCTGCCAGACCGTTTTTTACCACGCTAACGCCAACTACTGGCAGAAGCCCTAGGAGAGCCAGCCATGACATGGCGCGTGATCGTCGGCACCCTTAGCTTTGTCATCACCATGATCCTGCTCGGCTATGTGGCCGTCACCGAGCAGGACCGCATGGCGAACTTCGATGTCGCCTACCAGGCCCGCCGGGTGGAGAGCGGCGGCACCCTGTTCGAGAATAACTGTGCTACCTGCCATGGCCTCTCGGGCCAGGGTGGGCGCGGACCGGCCCTGAACACACCCGACCTGCTGGCCGGCAACCCGCCCAAGCGCCTGGTGGAGGCCGCCTTCGCTGGCACAGCGGACAACTACATCCGCAGCACCATTGCCGCGGGCCGCCCACAACTGTCGGAGTGGGCGCGAGCGCAGGGGTTTGCCGAGAACATGCCCACCTGGGGCGAGGCCTATGGCGGGCCGCTGCGCGATGACCAAATTGACGACCTGGTGGCCTACATCATGAATTGGGGGCTGGCCTACGCCAACGTGACGCCGGAAGCCCTGCCAACCGTGGTGCCGGTGGGCAACGACATCACCGTGGAACTGCCGGCCGGCGACGCCGCCGCGGGCGAGGCACTGGCCACCTCAGTCGGCTGCACGGCCTGCCATGTGACCGCGATTGTGGGGCCGGCCTGGCTCGCTTCCGCCGATCCCAGCGGGGTGGGCGTGGGCGCCCGCGCCGCCGGCCACGTGAGCGCCGCCGACTATACCGGCGCCGCTACCGACGCGCATGGCTACCTGTTCGAGTCGATCGTCAACCCCAGCGCCTACATCGTGCCGGGCAATGCCAGTTACGCCGCCAACGGTGTGTCGATCATGCCCGGCATCTACGCCACCACGCTCTCGGCGCAGAACGTGGCCGACCTGATCGCCTACCTGGAAACGCTGCAATAGACTGACCGGAACAAAAAACGCGGGACCGCAACTGGGTTGCGGTCCCGCGTTTTTTGTTCCGCGCCCTACCTACGCACCTGTAGTCTCAGTTTCATTGGCGTTCGCGGGTGTCAACTCGTAATAGAGCACATCCGGGTCAATGTCCGCGCCATTGTCCCAGCCGATTGTGCTGCCAACAACCTTCACAGCGCGAAACATCTCGGGATCATTGCGAATCGGTTCAAAAATCGGTCCGCGCAAATAGGGTTCAAGGTTAACTTGCCGTTCGACGCCGTTGCGAAAAGTGACCATGACCTCAAATGGCTTCAGCGGCCGGACAGACTGCACACGAACCAGAGGGCCTAAATCATCCACCGTCGCCTCCATTCAATCGAGCGGCGCGGTGCAAGGTTACGGCACGCTGCCGGCCGGCACCTGCCAGTCCTTCCCCAGGATGACCTTCACATCGAACTCGCTGGTGGCGTCGGCGCTGCTGATGATGGTGGACACGCCGAACACGCGTTTGAGCCAACTGACGGTGTAGGGCTTGCCGGTGTAGTCCACGATGACGGTGCTGACGTAGTCCACGCGGTCGGCAGTGGCGCAGTTGGAGGCGTTGAGGCCCTGGCTGATGAGCCAGGCTTCGGTGTCGCAGGCCAGCCCTTCCACCCCGGCGCCGTTGAGCACTTGCAGCCGCGCCGCCTCGGCCGCGATCAGGGCCGGCTCGTCGGCGGGGTCGGCCGGCTGGAGCACGGATGAGGACGTAAACAACTCGTCGCGCAGTTCGCGGATCTTGTCGCGCAGGGGGATCAGCACCTGCTTGCCGTCGGCGGTCACGCCTTCCTGCACGTACTCGTAGCCGATCACGGCGCTGCGGATGTTCTCGCGCGGCACGTCCTGGGCCATCAGCGCCAGGCTCACGATCTGGTCCAGGCTCAGGTCGGTCCAGATGCTCTCGTTCAGGGTCTGGAACAGCATGGGGGCGCTGGCGATCAGGGTGGGCAGCATGTTCAGGCTGAGCACGCGCTCGCGCACCGCCATCACCACCTGCTGCTGGCGCTCGGCCCGGTCGATGTCGCTGCCGGGGGTGTGGCGCGTGCGGGCGTAGCGCAGGGCGTCGTGCCCGTTCAGGTGGTGCGGGCCGGCGGGCAGGACGAACGGCTCGTAGCCATACGACCCGTTGGGATAGTTGGGGTCGTCGATCTCTTCTTCGTTGTAAATGTCAATCCCGCCGATGGCATCGATAAAGGTTTCGAAGGCCGTAAAGTCCATGCGGACGTAGTAGTTGATGGTGACGCCCAGGTTGTGCTGGACGGTCTTCACGGCCAGGGCCGGGCCGCCGCCGGGATAGTCGTACCAGTCGCCGGAGCGGTTGGCGGTGTTGATGGTGTCTTCGCCAAAGCCGGGGATCTCCACCCACAGGTCGCGGGGGATGGACAGCATGGCGGCGGTGTGGGCCACCGGGTCCAGGGTCACCAGGAGCATGGTGTCGGTCAGGTAGCCGCGCTCTTCCTCTCCGGCGCGCCGGTCAATGCCCATCAGCAGGATGGTGACGCGGTCGGTGCCGGCCCAGGATTGCACGTCCACCGTGGGCACGGGGGTGCTGCCGGGGGCAGGGGTGGCGGCCGGGCCGTCGCCGCCGCCGGTCTCGCCACCGGCCGCCGTGGCGTTGGCCTCCGCCACGGGGGTGGCCGGGTTCTGGTTGGTGATCTTCCAGCCGGCCACGAAGTCGCGCACGGTGGCGAACACCAGGTAGGCCGAAAACAAGGTGACCAGCAGGAACAGGCCGGCCAGCCCGCCCAGCAGCCAGCCTGGCAGGGTGCGGCGCCGCCGGGCGCGGCTTTCACGAAGCGGAACACGCGTGTACTGCGCCATAGGGAGAGGATTATATCAGACGCCGTTCGGCGTCCTGAAGTTGCAAGACTCAGGCCTGGTAGTGCACCGGGGACTGCGCCCGCAGTTCCGCCGCCTTTTCGTCCGGGGAGGTGTCGCTGAGGAAGTTGCCGCCGCCGATCTCCGCGCCCGCCAGGAACTTCTGCACGTCCGGCTGGCGCAGGGGCGGCATGAAGCCGACGAAGAAGTGGAAGTCGGGGTAGCCGCCGCCGTCGGTGGGCGCTTGGTGGAGCGACATGACATAGGGGAACGACCGCTGCCACAGGTTGTCGTAGCGGACCGTCACGTCCTTCAGCGCCAGGGCCAGGGACTCGATCTCGGCGTCGCTCAGAGCGTGGACGTGCGGCACACGGCGCTTCGGCGCAACATAAACCTCGTAGGCGTAGCGAGCAAAGTAGGGCACAAACGCCACGGTGTGGGCGTCCTCGTACACGATCCGGCGCGCGTCTTTCAGTTCGGCGGCCAGGATGTCGTCGAACAGGGCGCGGTCCGTCTCCGCCCGGTAGCGGGCGTAGGCGTTCACCTCGGTCTCGGTGATCTTCCAGACGAAGTTGGTGGCGTAGAGCTGGCCGTGCGGGTGCGGGTTGGAGACGCCCACCACTTCGCCCTTGTTCTCGAAAATAACCACGTGGTTGATGCCGGGCCGCGCGCCGATGTCGCGCGTCTCGCGCTGCCACACGCCCGCCACTTCGGCGATGGCGTCCGGGTCCATCTCCGCCAGGGTCAAATCATGGCGCGGGCTGTAGCAGATGACGCGCGCCAGGCCGAGGGCGGGCCGGTTGCGGTAAGGGGGCGTGGGCGGGTCGAGGTCGAGGGGGGCGTCTGGTCCGGCGCAGGGCTTGTCGTTGTCGAAGACGAAGGTGGTGGCGTACGCCGGGTTGCGGGCGCCGCTCACCCGCGCATTGCCAGGGCACAGGTAGCAGTCGGGCAGGTAGGCGGGCAGGGGCGCCTCGTCCTGCCGCACCATCGAGCCAATCCAGGGGCGCGTCTGCCGGTGCGCGGCGACGATGACCCATTCTTCGCGCAGCGGGTGCCAGCGTTCCTCCCACACTGGCTGGTGCGTGGGGGCGTCACCCACGCGAGAGATTGTGGCTGCCATGCGCCTACGCGGCCAGCGCCTCCCACTCGCCCAGGCGCGCGGCCAGGTCCGCCTGCACCTGGGCATATTCCTCGCCCAAGGCCCGCACGCGGTCCACGTCCGCGTCCGCGCCGGCATCCTCCAGTTCGCGCGTCAAGGCGGCCAGGCGCTGCTCCAGCGTGGATATACCCTCTTCCACCGCCCGGAGCTGCTGGGCGCGCTTGCGCTCCTCAGTTTTCTGGCGGCGCGCCTCGGGCTTGGGGGCGGGACGGACGACGGGTGTGGTGGGGCGCTTGCCCACCATCGTCTTCTCGCCGCGCTTCTCGCCGCCGCGCCCGCCGGCCGAGGGTTGGTCCGTCTCTTTTTCTCTTTCTGTGTCTCTTTCTCTCACCCGGACGTACTCACTCCAACTGCCCTTGAACACCTCCAGCGCGCCCGCCTCCACCGACCAGATCTGAGTCGCCAGCGCGTCGATCAGGTAGCGGTCATGCGAGACCAGCAGGATGGTGCCGGGGAACTCGGCCAGCACCGCCTGGAGAATCTCCTGCGAGGGGATGTCGAGGTGGTTGGTGGGCTCGTCCAGCAGCAGCAGGTTGGCGCCTTCCAGGGCCAGCTTGGCCAGCGCCACGCGCCCGCGCTCGCCGCCGGAGAGCACCTCCACCCGCTTGAACACATCATCGCCGGTGAACAGGAACTTGGCGAGGTAGTCGCGGGCGCGGCCGGGCGTCATCTCCTGCGCGGCCTGCACCTCTTCCATCACCGTGCGCTCCGGGTTCAGGCCCTCGTGCGCCTGGGCAAAGTAGCCCACCTTCAGGCTGCTGCCCAGCTTCACCGTGCCGGCCAGGGGCGGCAATTCGCCCAGCAGAGTCTTGAGAAAAGTCGTCTTGCCCACGCCGTTGGGGCCAATGAGGGCCGCGCACTCCTCGCGCCACAGCAGCACATCCGGCGCGCGGAACAACACCTTGCCGTCGTCGGCGTAGCCCACGGCCAGGTCGTGCGTCTCGATAACGCGGTCGCCGGAGCGGAGTTGGGTGCTGAGGTTGAGCTTGAGGGTGGCGGCCTCGCGCGGGCGGTCCACCAGGCCGTCGTCGCTGGCCATCAGCCGGTCGAGGCGGCGCAGGCGGCCCTTGGCCTGGCGCGTGTTCTGCCCGGCCATGTTGCGGCGGATGAACTCCTGCTCCTTGGCGATGACGGACTGCTGCGCGGAGTACTCGGTGGCCTGGCGGGAGGCGCGGTCGGCGCGCTGCACCACGTAGGCCGAGTAGTTGCCGCGATATTCAGTGAGCGCGCCAAACGCCAGTTCCCACACCACCGTCACCACCTGGTCGAGGAAGTAGCGGTCGTGCGAGACGATGAGCACCGCGCCGCCCCAGTCGTTGATCCAGCCTTCCAGCCACTCCACGGCGTGGATGTCGAGGTGGTTGGTGGGCTCGTCCAAGATGAGCAGGTCGGGCGCTTCCAGCAGCAGGCGGCCCAGCAGGGCGCGGGTCTTCTGCCCGCCGGAAAGCTGCGCCACGGGGCGGTCAAAGTCCACGGGCTCGAAGTTCAGCCCAGTGAGCACCTGCCGGATGCGGGTCTCGTACAGATAGCCGCCAGCAATCTCGAATTCATGCTGGAGCGGGCCGTAGCGCTCGAGGGCGGCCTCGTACTGGGCCGGGTCGCCCATGGCCGCTTCCAGCCGCGCCAGTTCGGCCTCCTGCTGGCGCAGCCCGGCGAAGGCATCCAGCATCTCTTCCCACAGGGTGCCCTCGGACGCGGAGCGCAGGGCCGCCTCCTGGGGCAGATAGCCCACGCGCACGCCGCGCGCACGCCGCACCGCGCCGCGCGAGGGTTCCTCCAGCCCGGCCATCAGGCGCAGGAGCGTCGTCTTGCCCGCGCCATTGGGGCCCACCAGGCCGATGCGCGCGCCCTGCGGAATCGCCACTTCGACCCCGGCAAAGATGTCGTCGGGGCCGTAGGATTTGGCGAGCTGCGAGGCGGTGAGGAGCGACACGGGGTGGAGGCCGAAGGTCAGAAGTCGGAGGATTATACCATCCGGGTTGTGGTATAATCATGTCAAATCGAGCCGAAAACTGGCCGTACAGCAAGCTGGCCCAGCGCCGCTGGGTCTAGGCTCTACCACCCCTTTGTGGGTGGTTTTTGTTTTACACTTCTACCAACGCCGCTGACTCTTGCCCGCGCCGGAACAGCGAAAGTGCATCACTTGGCCCATCATAGAGCGCATCGCGAACAAAGCCTGCAACGGCGTCGGCCAGCCTGATGAGGGCATCGTTCTCATCCCGATTAATGCCTCGGACCTTGTCCAAAACTAGACCCGCCTGATGCAGCCTGCGGGCGTACCAATGGCGCTTGGTCTTGCTCAAACCATCCACATAGACCGTCATCTGATGCGATTTCAACGACGGCTGTTGTTGGACCGCATTGATGATAGCCTGCGTCGTCGCGACATCATAGAGGGTCGTTTCCAGCGAGACCGCGTAACACAGACAGCCACGAAACGCTGCATCTTCAATGATCCGCCGCATATAGTCCAGGCGTTGGGCTGACCGTGCCCGCCCCCACTTGGCCTTTCCCTTGCCAGACTCGGCTTCAGCCCGCTCACAGCGCATTAGCCGATCGTCGCGATCTTTAGCCAGGACTATGATGGCGACGATGAAGAGGCGTCCGCCTGTGTCTTGACCGGTCTCATCCACGTAGCAGTAGGCCTTGGGCATTCAGGCATTCTACTTAGGCCACTCAATCAGACAAGCCGGGACCGAGTGAAACGGTCTACGTTTCGGTCCTCCCACTTCCGTATATAATCGCTCACATGAGCAACGCTGCGCCTCCCGCCGAAGACTATCGCGGTTTCTACCTGGCCTCGTTTGTGCTGGCGGTGGGCGGCTGGGTGGGGCTGTACTACCTGGTGGGGGCGCTGGTGCCCAGCCCCGGCCCGCGCTGGCTGTTCTTCGTCGTGGGGCTGATGGCCGTGACCGGCACGGCCGCGCCCTTCGTGTGGTACCTCAACCGGCGCTTCGGGCGGCGGCCCACACCGCCCGCGGTGCTCACCCGGCAATCCTTGTGGGTGGGGCTGTTCACCGCCACCTGCGCCTGGCTGCAACTGGCCCGGACGCTCAATTGGGCCACCGCGGTGCTGCTGGCCGCCGGGCTGGCCGGCATCGAGTGGTTCCTGCGGCTGCGCGAGCGCGCCCGGTGGGACCCGGGGGACAATGACCCCGCGTGACCTGCCCTCGGTGGACCGGTTATTGGCCCAGGCCGAGGACGCCATCGCCGCTTATGGCCGGCCGCTGACCACCGCCGTGCTGCGCGAGGTGCTGGCCGGTGCGCGCACCGAACTGCTCGCGGCCGGCAACGGCCAGCCGGCGCCCGCCGCCGCCGATCTGCTGGACCAGGCCCGCGCCCGCCTGGCCGTGCTAAACGCCCCCAGCCTGCGCCCCGTCATCAACGCCACCGGCGTCATTCTGCACACCAATTTGGGCCGCGCGCCGCTGTCCAGCGCCGCGCTGGCCCAGATGCAGGCGGCGGCCCGCGGCTACAGCACCCTGGAACACGACCTGGAAACTGGCGAGCGCGGCTCACGCGCCGTCCACGCCGAGGCGGCGCTCACGCGCGTGACCGGCGCCGAGGCGGCGCTGGTGGTCAACAACAACGCCGCCGCCGTGCTGCTGATCCTCACCGCGCTGGCCAAAGACCGGGCCGTGCTCATCGCGCGCGGACAGTTGGTGGAGATTGGCGGGGGTTTCCGCGTGCCGGACGTACTGCGCCAGAGCGGCGCGCGGCTGGTGGAGGTAGGCACTACCAACCGCACCCACCTGAAGGACTACCAGGACGCGCTCGACGACGACGTGGCCCTGATCCTGCGCGCCCATCACTCCAACTTCAAGATCGTGGGCTTCACGGCCGAGCCGGCGCTGGCGGAGCTGTGCACCCTGGGCCGCACGGTGGTGGACGACCTGGGGTCCGGCGCGCTGCTGGACACGGCCGTCTTTGGGCTGGCGCACGAGCCGACGGTGCAGGAGTCGCTGGCGGCAGGCGCGGCGCTGGTGGCCTTCTCCGGCGACAAGTTGCTGGGCGGCCCGCAGGCCGGGCTGATCGTGGGGCAGCGCGACCACGTGGAGCGCCTGAAGCGCCATCCGCTGGCTCGCGCCCTGCGGCCCGACAAGTTGTGCCTGGCCGCGCTGAACGCCACCCTGCTCCACTACGCCCACGACGAAGCCGTGCACAAGATCCCCGTGTGGCGCATGATTGCCCTGCCGGTGCGCGTCATCGAGCAGCGCGCCGCGAACTGGACCGCCCGCCTGGCCGAGACCGGCGTGGACGCAAGGGTGGTGGACGGCGAGAGCACGGTGGGCGGCGGGAGCCTGCCGGGCGAGACCCTGCCCACGCGGCTGCTGGCCGTGCGCGGGCCGGCGCCCAACGCGCTGGCCGCCCGCCTGCGCCAGCAAGACCCGCCCATCATCGCCCGCGTGGCCGAGGACCAGGTGCTGATCGACCCGCGCACCGTGGCGGCGGACGAGGAGGGTGCCCTACTGCACGGCTTGGAGCATGCCCTGACCGAATTGAACACTTGACCCTTTGACGATTGGACAATGGCTGAAGACATCAACGATCCCAAGGAATTGCAGCAGTATCTCGACCGGCTGGAGCAGAACATTCACTCCATCCAGCGCCGCCTGACGCGCTACGAAGCGGAGTATGGCAAAACCGCGGATGTTATCGCGCGCGAGAACGCGGAAGTGGCCGGCGACGTGGAGATGCTCAAGCGCCTCTTGGCCCAGCGAACAGAAATCAAGGCGCGGCTACAATAGGACCTGAAAGGAGCCGCAGCATGGACTGGCGCGAACGCATCACCATTGATCCCGCCATCTGTCATGGCGTCGCCTGCATCCGCGGCACGCGCATTCCAGTGGCCGTCGTCCTGGATAACCTGGCCGCGGGCGTGAGCGCGACTGAGATAGTGAACAGCCATCCGAGCCTGACCAGGACAGACATCGAGGCGGCACTTCTGTACGCGGCCAAGATAGGGCGCGCCTGAGAAGCGAGGCTCAGGCATTCGCGCGCCGGGCTGGCGTCCACGCAGGTGGACGCGGCGGCCGGAGGCCCAAAGGCGCGAATTTAGCGAAGCACCCCGGAACGGAGTGAAGGGGCCGTTCGCCAGCATTGGCGGAGGACAATGAAATCAGATATTGACCGCCTGATGGCCCAACGCAACTACGCCGCCCTGCTGGTGCTGGGCGGCGCGGCCCACAACCCGCCCATGTATTACCTGGCCAATGGCGTCGCCGTCACCGAGAAGACGGTGCTGGTGAAGCCGCGCGGCGCCGCGCCGATCCTGCACGTCGGCGCGATGGAGCGCGACGAGGCCGCCGCCTCCGGGCTGGAGGTGCGGCAGACGCTGCACCGCCTGAGCGAATGGCGGCGGCAGACCGGCGGCGACGAAGTGACCGCCAACGCCCGCTGGCTGGGCGAATTGCTGGCGCAGTCCGGCGTGCATGGGGGCACGGTGGCGGCCTATGGCCGGCACGACCTGGGCGGCGGCCATGAACTGCTCACCGCCCTGGCCGAGCTGCACCCGCAGTACAACATCGTGGGCGAGTACGATAACTCCCTGCTCCAGCAGGCGATGAACACCAAGGACGCCGCGGAGGCGCGCCGCATCCGCGCTGTGGGCCGCAAGACCATGCGGGTGGTGGCCGGCACCGAGGAATTCCTCACCAGCCATCGCGCCAAGGGCGGCTACCTGGTGAAGAAGGATGGAACGCGGCTGACCATCGGCGACGTCAAGCGCCGCATCCGGGTGCTGCTCAACGAAGAGGACATCGTGGATGTGGAGCACGGCGTCATCTTCGCCATTGGCCGCGACGCGGGCGTGCCTCACTCGCGCGGGCGCGACCGCGACCCGATCGCCCTGGGGAAGACCATCGTCTACGACATCTTCCCGGCCGAGCCGGGCGGCGGCTACTTCTTCGATTTCACCCGCACCTGGTGCCTGGGCCACGCCACCGACGAGGTGCTCCAGGCGTATGAAGATGTGCTGGCGACGTACAAGGCTGTGATGAAGGCTCTCAAGCCGAACGAGCTTTGCCGCGCCTACCAGGCCCTCACCTGCGACCTGCTGGAAGCGCGCGGCCACCCCACCCAGCGCACCGACCCGCAGACCACCTCCGGCTATGTGCACGGCCTGGCGCATGGGCTGGGCCTGCAAGTGCACGAGAGCCCGCGCTTCGCCGACACCCCCGGCAACGACGCGCGGCTGGAGCCGGGCGTGGTGGTCACCATCGAGCCGGGCGTGTACTATCCCGAGCGCGGCTACGGCGTGCGCATCGAGGACGCCGTGTGGCTGAACCCCGAGACGCTCAAGTTCGAGACCCTGTCGCGCTATCACAAGAACCTGGTGCTGCCGGTGAGGCGCTAATTGCCCCGCATCCTGGCGATTGAGACCTCCTGCGACGAGACTGCCGCCGCCGTGGTAGCCGACGGGACGACCATCCTGTCGAACATCATCGCCTCGCAGGCCGCGCGCCACGCCAAGTACGGGGGCGTGTTCCCCGAGGTGGCCTCGCGCATGCACGTCGAAGTCATCTACGCCGTGGTGCAGCAGGCGCTGACCGACGCGCATCTCTCAATCGGCGACATCGATGCAATTGGGGTAACGCGCGGGCCAGGGCTGCCCGGCTCGCTGGTGGTGGGGCTGAACACGGCCAAGGGGCTGGCGCTGGGGCGCGGGCTGCCCCTGCTCGGCATCAACCACCTGGAGGGGCACGTTTATTCGTTGTGGCTGGTGGAGAATGCCCCCGAGGTGAAGTTCCCGGTGCTGGTGCTGATCGTCTCCGGCGGGCACACCGAGCTGGTGCTGATGACGGGGCACAGCCAGTACCAGCGGCTGGGCGGCACCCTGGACGACGCCGCGGGCGAAGCCTTCGACAAGGTGGCGCGGCTGCTGGGCCTGGGCTACCCCGGCGGTCCCATCATCGAACAGACGGCGCAGACGGGCAACACCGCCGCCTTCAGGTTCCCGCGCGCCTGGCTGGAGGGCACCTGGGACTTCTCGTTCAGCGGCCTGAAGACCGCCGTGCTCTACGAGGTGCGCCAGCAGAAGCCCGGCCGCCCCCTGGACGACGACGGCCCATCCGAGCCGCCCCCGCCGGACCCGGGCCTCTTGCCGCATTTAGCCGCGAGCTTCCAGGCCGCCATCGTGGACGTGCTGGTGGGCAAGACCGTGGCCGCCGCCAAGCAGTTCGGCGTCACCGAGGTCTTCGTGGCCGGCGGCGTCAGCGCCAACCAGGCCCTCAAAGCCGAGTTCCAGCGCCAGTCGCCGGTGCCGGTGCGCGTGCCGCCCCTCATCCTCTGCACCGACAACGCCGCCATGATCGCCGCCGCCGCCAACTTCCGCTACCTGGCCGGCCAGCGGGATGCGCTGGACATGGATGCGATGCCGAATTGGAAGCTGGTGTAACGGCTATCCCGAGCGAGAGGTTAAACATGCGTTGGGCTGAAATACGTGTTCTCTATCCTGAACAATGGGTGCTTGTCGAAGCCATTGAGGCGCACTCCGACGGCAATCAGCGGATCGTGGAGCAATTGGCGGTGATGGGTCACTTCGCGGATTCAGTCACCGCCATGCGGCACTACCAGGCCCTGCACCAGGCCGCGCCGGAGCGCGAGCTGTACGTCCTGCACACCAGCCGTGAGGCGCTGGTGTCATTTTACGGGGTAACATAGCCACCGGTTCTCAGCAGTACCGTGCCACCC
>CAZCEC010000051.1:0-39405 GCA_964497615.1 uncultured Anaerolineales bacterium
CAAAAGCGAGCAAACTATGCTTGCAAGTCGCGCGCAAACTATGGTTGAAAGGACAATGCGGGTCAGTCCAGCCGGACGGTTGCCGGGACACTAGGACGCTTGTGCCCGTAGGCACGCTTCTCATCCTTTCAACCGGCTTACCTTTTCCCACTGGGCAGCATTCGGTTGGCGGTCAATGACAGCTGAGGACAAGCTGAGGACTCGTTGGGTGACGAACTGGCTAGGATAGCTTCTGAAGGAGTTCTCATGCGCAAGATCGCGTTCTTCTCTCAAAAAGGCGGTTGCGGCAAGACCACCACCTGCGTCAACATCGCCGCCGCCCTGGCCGGCCGCGGACGTCGCATCCTGATCCTTGACCTCGACAGCAATGCCTGCGCATCGCGGACTTTTGGAGCGCTTGAAAGCCTGGAGAATTCCATCGCCGCTGCGCTCCTAGGTCTGCGCCCACTGGCCGAGGTGGTGCAGCGCACTGAAATCGACAACATCTGGCTCGCGCCCGGCGCCACGGATCTCCACAGCCTGGAAGACGTCGAGGGCATCCTCGACCCCAATCGCCGGGATGACGCCGGCCGGTTGAGCCCGATCGCGCTCCAACTGGAGTTGGCTCAGGGAGACCTGGCTCAGTTCGATTATCTGCTCCTCGATTGCCCCGGCGGGCATCCGTTCATCGAACACCTGGTTCTGTTGGCGTGCGACGAGGTCATCATTCCGACCGGGCTGTCCGTCTACGACCTGTATGCCGCGACGCCTACGATGCATCTAATCCTGATGGCGCGCGAGGCACGCGGCGACGACAAACCCGAGTTCCTGGGCTTTCTGCCCAATGGGGCGGGGCGCCGGGGTGTCTCGCGGCGCGTGCAGAGCAAACTGGACCAGTACTCGTTGCCTTGTCTGCCGGCGGTCCGCCATTCCGACCTGATCAAGACGCTCGCCGGCATGCCGACGGTCCCGCAGCGCCTCATGGTGCTGGCCCGGCCGGACAGCGCAGTCGCCGCCAACTTCTGCCAGGTGGCTGCGGTGATTGACCGTGACCCGGGCTTATGCCAGGTCAGTCCGTCCGAGCAGGGCGCGTCGGCTGACCTCGCGAGTACGACGGAACCTGCGGCGCCCATGCCTATTGACTCTGAACACCCGGAAGTGGTACTATGCGCGCACTAGGGTATATCCACCTTAGTGAGCGGATGGGAGGACTTGGGTAACCCCAAGGCGAACCGCATGCGTTACCTCGCTTGCCTGGTGCTGGTACTTTGGGTAGCCGTTGTTTCCGCTCTGCTCCTGGCAGGATTCACAACCGACGATATGCGTCCGTTGGCGCGGGCCTATGGCGCCGCCCGCCCATGGCTGTTCGCGCTGCCGGCCTGGCTGGCGCTCCCGCTAGGTCGTCTCGCCAAGCTGGGTGGCATTTCCCTATTGGCGGCCCTGATAACACGTGCGGCCCGGGAGCCCGCCCACTCTCCCAATCTCCCGCTCTTAATCCTCCTGGGCCTGCCGATGATCGCGGCAATCGGACAACGTCTTGCTGGGCCAACCTGCCCAGGACTGAGGAAACGCTCATGACTGCTAACCTCCACCTGGGCGACGAGTCAAAAATCTATCTATCGGACCCCTATGAGCGGCTTGGGCTCAAGAGCCGGCGCCCAATGCCGTCGGCTCCCGGCGCCGCGGGCCAGGACCACTACCGGGAGGTACCACTGGCCGACATCGCCGGCCAGCGGCCCGCGCAGACCCGCGCGGCTTTCGATCCACAAAACGATGATGAGGACCAGGCTCTCATCGACAGCCTGGCCAGCGAAGGCCAGTTGGTACCCATCCTGCTGGCCAAATCGGCGGGTGGGGATGGGCCGCAGTACGTGCCGCTGGACGGTCACCGGCGCATCGCTGGCCTGCGCCACCTGGGCCGGAGCACGGTCCGGGCCTTCATCGTCCATGCGGCCACACTCGAATGTGACCTGATTTCTCTTACCGCCAACGTCCGCAAGAACCTGACCCCACTGGAGCTGGCGCAGGCGCTCGCCAGGCTCGAAAACGAACACGAGCTCAAACCGGACGACATTGCGCGGCGAGTCGGTCTCACCCGCTCCTATGTCTGGAAACTGCGGCGTCTCACCACGGCGCCGCCGGCGGTCCGCGAGGCCGTGGCGGAGAAGCGCATCACGGCCCACATGGCCGATGCGCTGCTGCGGGCGCCGGAAGAGCACCAGCAAGCCGCGCTCGACCTGGCCATCAGTCAACACCTGTCTGAACCCCAGGTGGAACGGGTCTTGGACGAGTGTGCCAAGAACAACCTGACGCCCGAGCAAGCCGCACAGGCGCTGAACCTAGTTGCGTTACCAGCCGTCACGGCCCCAACGCCGGCGCCAGCGGCCCCGCAGCCGGCCAAACGCGAACAACCAAGTGGCGGGGCAAGCGAACTGACCCGCGAATCCATCGTGGCCTACATCCAGGAAGTCTTTCCAGAGGTGACTGAGGAGCAGGCGGATGGTGTGGCCGAACTCGCGGTCGACCACGCCCAACCTCGCAAGATCGTAAAGGCAGCCTGTCTCCTGTTGCTCTCCAGCTGGGATCCAGTCCGAGCGATCGAGGGCGCGGAGCTTTCCGAGCGTGATCCGCAGGTTCGGCTCGTCGTGAACATGCTGGACCTGTGCCTGGAACTGGAAGCCATGCTGCGCAGCGAGACCAAATCGCGCGAGTGCGCCCCCATGCTGGTCGGTCTCATGCGCCGCCTCTTGGCCACCAAGCGTCTGGCACTCAAGTTCGAGAAGGAATAGGGAGCATCGCATGCGCGCCACTGTTCGAGGTCTTGTGTTGGGTGTCTTGCTGATCGTGCCCATGGCCTGCGGGCAAGCGACAGAAACTCTGGATCTGTCGCCCGCAGAGGCCGCCACCCAGGCTGAATCGCACACGCCGCTTGGGGCCTCTCTCACCCAGGTCACAGCGACGGCTCTGGCCACGGCGACACGCACGGCCACGGCCACGCCAAGCCCGACGCCAACCTGGGACGCCACGCGCATCGCCGGCATGACGTTGGAGGCCATCCGCGTGGCGGTGACGGCCAGCGGCGTGCCGGAGGGCTCCACTGAGTTCGAGGCGCACGTGGCTGCTACACGGTGTGCCCTGATTCCGCCGCCGACCTCGACGCCCATGCCATGGCGCCTGGCGCCCGAACAGCCTTACGTGGTGAGTGTGAATTGCCTGGGTAGTGACCTGCCGGGTCAGGGCGTCCAGCTGTGGCAGGACGGCGTGTGGATCAAGGCTCAAGGGTACCAGTTCGCATCCCAAGGTGACCTTGAAGTTGCCAGGCATGCTTACGTTGAATTCCTTGACGTGATTTCGCTGCAAGCTGGTCCTCCAACTGATGAGTTCGCAACCACTCTGTCCGACCATATGGCATCCGCTAACGTGTTGCCATCGCCCCAGAGCTGTCTGGCGGATGAAATCGTCGCCCGCGTCTCTGCCCTTCGACAGCAAGGCCTCTTCGTTCGGCTGACGTTTTCAGAGCCCATTCAGTGGGATGGTGAATACTTCCTTTTTGTTTCACCCGTTGAGACCACTCTTGCTCTGCCATGGTCCACGACGTCCGTACGCCAAGAGCTGGTGTCAATTGAGAACAACGAGGTCATCAGAGCTGAGCAGTTGGCGGGTCTGGCTGGCACAGCGCGCCTCCGCTATGGGGCCCCGGCTGAGGGTTGGCTGGTGACAGACGATGCAAGAGGGTACTACTGCTACGGGCTGCCCGCTTTTGTCCGATAGGCAATCTCTTGCGATGAACGCCCTTACCGCTTACTTCACCAGACAACCCGTTAGCAAGCGCCAAAGCGGCCAAATTGCCGTGATGTTTGCCCTTGTCGTCCCTTTGTTGATTGGCTTTGTTGGGCTGGTCGCAGATGGTGGACTCGCTATGGTGCAATATCGGCGAGCGCAGGTTGCACTTGACAGCGCCGCGTTGGCCGCTGCGACGATGTTGGACGAAGAGACCTTCGTGGACGATGACGTTGTGCAACTGCTGCCAACCGACGGCTACCTGATTGCGTCGAGGTACATCCAAGAGAATGGCCAGGGCCGCGTTTCCCTGACTGGCTTTTACGTCTCGGGTACCGAGGTGGTTGTGCACGGTACTGCCACATCGCCCACGCTCTTCATGCGCATCTTTGGCATCAACCAGGTTCGTTTTGATCTGTCGGCCCGGGCCGAGCTCACGTATGGGATCACGGAGGAAGGTCAATGAGAGACGCAGGGAGTACTCAGCTGGGCTCGGCCAAGGCTGCTCGCTTTATTCTCGCCCTGACCCTGGCGGAGTGCCTCCTAGTGGGGTTAGCCCTGGCACCCCGGCCTTCTACAGTTGAAGCCGCCCAGACCGTGCCAACCGCCACGCCCACGCCAGACTGCCCGCCGGGCGAATACTGGGATCCGGTCATGGGCCGCTGCTGGCCCATTCGGCGCGACTGCCCGGCCGGCCTGATTGACGTGACCGGCGACGGCTCCGTGTGTGAGTCGCTCGATCCCATTGCCCCGCCCGGCGCCTGTCTCGCCTGGCCCTCGGCTCCGGGGCTGCCGGCGGCCGGGTCCGTGGAATGCGTCCTGCCACTCCAGACCGGCGGCCAGCTGCTGCGGATCAGCGGCTCAGTGGGATGCCTGAACGTGAGCCGGCGACCCTATCCGCGGGCCCTGGTCAACCTTCCTGTCGAGTATCGCGTCACCGGGGTTATCCCGCCCAACCAGCTCTCCGGCATCCCGTTTGGCGACCCCGGTAGCTACCGATTGTCGGCCAGCGATCCGTGGGCGACCGAAGGTCTCTTCCTCCACGAGCGCTACGGCGCCGTTACGTCCGATATCTTCGGGCAGCCGGCCTTCAACACGCGAACATTGCTTGCCGGCGATACCTACGCCTACCCGAGTGTCAACAACGTGCGGGCGCGCCTCGTCTTCAAGATGGCGACTGGGGCCGATGCCTTGACCTGGACGACAGCCGGCCGGCCGAGCCCGTTCTATGGCGGCCTGACGGGGTGGGCTGAGACCACGTATACCTGGGCGAGCTATCCCCTGCCAGGCAGCCTGCAGCACATCTCGTCGCTTGGACCGGCCCTGAATGGCACCAACTCACTGCCCGCCTTCAAGGTGGCAGTTCAGTCCCGTTGGGACCTGTACCTGAACGCCGAGTGGGACGAGTACACGGTGAACGACGGGCACGAATACGTGTGGGCCAACCATCGCCAGGTGGAAGTGCGCGTCGCGCCCACCTACGTCAGCTATCGGGCCTGGGACAACCGCCAGCAGCCGGTCAATGCGGCCGCGATCTACTGCAACGCAGCGAATGGCTATATCCCGGTCCCAGTGATTGAGGCGCAGACGGTGCTCCGATGACGACCTTGTCGGAGGATTACGCACAGGCGATCGGCGTGGCCGGGCTTAGCGATGAGCGGCAGACCCGTTTGCTGACCCATCTGCTGAGCCTGAACGAGGCCCTGCCCAATGTCCCGCCCGTTTCGCCTGCGGTGGCCCGCACTGCCGCGGCGCTCATGGCCGCAGACCCCGACCGGCTGGCTGGACCGACGGCGGTTGCGCAGGCGGAGGCCGTGGCCCGGATGAGGCAAATTGGGCCGGCCCTGATCCAGATCCAGGCCGGCGTGATGGCGCTCGAAGCGGTGGGCGAGCTGCCGGCGCAGGTCGCCCACGGGCCCCACACCGCGGCGCTGCGCCGCATCCTGTGGCACCTGATCGGTGCCGCCTCAACCCTTTTGGACCGGCTCGGTTGATTGTTTCCGAGCACTGCACAAGGAGCACGGTATGACAAGACGAAACTCGGCTGTGATTGTCCTGGCGATCATCCTCATGGTGGGCGGCTTCCTGGGGGTGCTGTTCATCGGGCAGTTGGTCAATCCGGCGCCAGCGCCCGTGGCCGTCGCCGTCCTCGACATCCCGGCCGGCACGACGCTGTCCGCCGACATGATCGCGATTGACAGCGTCCATATGGATCCCAAGGTCATCGCCGGCCTGGTGCACGAAGGTGAGCTGGCCGGCTACGTAGGCGGCGTCGTGGTCGAGCCGATCCACGCCTTTCAGCCGGTGCACAAGGCGGCAATCAGCGTCTCGGGTAACCCCGCCGCGGCCAACCGCCTGGCGCTGGCACTGTCGGACCCAAGCCTGATCGCCATGGTCGTGCCGGTCAACGCCGGCACCGCGCCGGACGCCATCGTCGAGGGCGACTACGTGGACCTGAACTTCGGCGTGGGCTCGACCACGACGTTCGGCGGCAGGCTGTCCACGGCACCCACCGAAGCGCCCTTCGCCGCGGGCTTTGGCACGCTCAGCCAGCCCGGGCTTGAAGTGCCGGCCGAGCCGACGATCAGCCCAACGCCGACGCCCGAGCCGCTGCTCATGCTGCCGGTCGCCAAGACGGTCGTCCGCAGCGCCCAAGTGATGGCCGTCATCCGCGAGGAACGCCCGACCACGGTCCAGAGCGAGCCCGGCGGCGAAGCCCGGACGGTCACCGTCAAAGGCAAGGTGATCGCTCTGGTGGTCGCTATCCCGCGCGAAGCGCAGGAACTGCTTGAGTTCGCCATCGACAACGGCACGGTGCGGGTCGCGCTGCTGTCAGCCCAGATCGCGGATCACTCCGATGGCGTGGCGCCATCACTGGGCATGACCTGGAACGACCTGGTGGCGCTGGTGCGCATGGAGCGCGAAGCGGCGCTGGCGGCCGGCCTGCCCACCGACGTGTTCGGGCCAGGGGCGTACGCCGTCGAAGCGACGCGAATTGCTTCAACCCAGGCCGCCCAGCTCACGAGTCCCACCGCAACACCGCTTCCCTTCCTGACGTTGACACCGACGCCCTAATCGCGAGGCCCACATGCTCAAAACGCTGCTGAAACGCGGAACCGAAGAGGTTGCCGAGGCGACAGCCTTGGGTGTCGTCATCGCTGCGCCGCCCGAGCTCTTCCAGCCCTTCCTGGCCCTGGGCGGTCCCGACCACCATGTGACCATCCTGGCGACGACCCGGGACGCCGCCGACCTGGCAGGTGACGTGCAGGCCTACCGGCCGCAGGTGGTGCTCCTCTCGCCGGAGGTGCGCGGCTACACGCCCGAGCTCGTGGCCCAGCTGGCCAACTGGCCCGAGTTCCCAATCGCCGTGGTCGGCCTGGTGCCGCCGAACGGCAACTGGGGCGCCGAGGTGTCGGCCAGCGGGGCCACCGCCTTCTACACCACGCCGGTGACGCCCGCCATCGTGGCGCAGTTTGACCGGCAGGCGCGGCTGCTCTTCGACCAGGCCCGCCAGGGCTGGAACGCCCCCGTCGCGGCGGCCGGCGTGCCGCGCCAGGTGGTGGCGGCCGTGGGCGCCACCGGCTATGCCTACCGCACTGGCGTCATCGCCTTCTGGTCCACCAAGGGCGGTGACGGCAAGACGACGCTGGCCGTCAACGTCGCCTGCCTGCTGTCGCAGGTGGCGGGCAAGAAGGTGCTGCTCGTGGATGCCGACATGAACTGTGGCCGGGCGGCGCTGCACCTGAACATGCAGCCGGATCAAAACACGCTGCTGCACCTGGCCAGCGACTACGCCGAGGCCAATGGGCAACTCACCGGCAAGATGCTGCGGCGGCGGGTAGTGGGTGCGGACCGGCACCTGGACCCGCGCACGCGCGTGGTGGAGAGCCGGCTCGACGTGCTCTTTGGCATCACCAAGATCCAGCAGGCCAGCACGCCGGAGCTTCACGGGCGCCAGGGTCAGGAGTTCACGGGCGACCTGCTGCGGCTGGCGCGCGAGCTCTACGACTTCGTCATCGTCGATCTCGGCTCCAGCACCCAGGTTGGGCCGCACTTTGGGGCACTCAACGCCGCCGACGTGGTGGTCTTCATCTGCACCTCTGACCGCACCAGCCTGTTCCACAACCGTGCCACGCTCCAGGCGCTGACGGCCGAGGCCGATTTGCGCCCGGACAAGTTCAAGCTCGTGATGAACCGCTTCGACCCGGCCGACCGGATTGATCTAAAGGACGCGGCCGACTTCATGGGCATGCCGATCTTCGCCACCGTGCCGGAAGACCGGAGCCGGGCGGTCATCGCCGCCGTCAACGAGGGCCGACCCTTCGTTTTGCAGCATATGGGTAAGAACGCGCCGGACGCAGAGGCCACCTTGCGCGGGCTGCTGGCCATCACCGAGGAGATCTTCCCGCCGATGGGGGCCATCATCAAGGCGCGAGCGGGCCAGAACGGCCGCCGGTCGCGCTTTGGCTTCGGCCGGGGAGGGGGGAGTCGATGAGCACGACGACCTGGCCGCTCACGGTTGACGCGTACAACCCGCTCGTCGGCCAACCGCATCCAGCCCGGGACCCGGCCGAGGGCGCGCTACTGGCCGCTCAGCCCTATGACCAGGTCAAAACCCAGCTGCGTGACCGGGCGCTGGCGCAGTTCTCGGCGGCTGAGCTCGCCGAAGCCAAACCCGACACGCTCGCCTGGCTGGCGGAGTGTGCGCACGAGCTGATTGCGGCAGCGAGGGACCAGGCGCTTTCCGCCAGCGCGCAGCCCGCCTTTGCGCAGCCGGCCGAGGCCGTCGTCCAGGCGCTGCTCAATGACGTGCTGGGCATGGGGCCGATTGAGGCACTGCTGCGCCTGCCGGACGTGGAAGACATCGCCATCAACGGTCCCGCCGACATCTGGTACCGCCGGCACGGCTACTGGGAGCGCAGTGAGGCGAGCTACTCCGACGCGCAGACCCTGCTGCTCACGCTCAACCGCGCCATCGTCCACACCAACCGGCAGGCCGGGCCGCTCACGCCGATCGTGGACGCGACGCTCCGCAGCGGACACCGCATCAGCATCGTCACCGAGCCGGTGGCCGAGCCCTGGCCGGTGGCCACGATCCGGGTGCACCGGGACCGCGGCCTGAGCCTGGAGGAGCTGGTGGCCGGCGGCGGGCAGGACCGGGTCATGTCCCCCGTCCGGAAGCTGCCGAATTACTACGCCCACGACCAGGGCCAGGGCCTGTTCACGGCCCTCGCGGCCTCGTTCCTCCACATGGCCGTGGTTGCAGGCCTCAACGTCCTGTTGGTCGGGGCGACCGGCGTCGGCAAGACCACCGTGCTGGGGGCGCTGGGCCGGATGATCCCGACCGAGCGGCGCGTGATCGTCATCGAAGACACGCGCGAATTGCGCCTGCGCGTGCGGGCCTCGGAAGGGGGCGCGGCACAAAACTGCGTGTACTTCACGACCCGGGCCGAGAGCCTGGAGGGGCTCGCCCCGATCCAGCAGGATGCCCTGGTCCGGGCGGCGCTGCGCCAGCGGCCGGACGCGCTCACGGTGGGCGAGGCGCGCGGCGCTGAAGTGTTCGACCTGCTCAAGTCGATGTGGACCGGCCATCGCAACGGCTTGACGTCGATCCACGCGGACTCGCTGGAAGATGTGCCCAACCGCATCCGCATGATGCTGCAGGAGGCGCGCTTCCAAACGGAGGTCAGCGATGCGGCCGTCGCGCTGTGGATCGCCAAGGCCTTCGACCTGGGGATCATGCTGCGGATGACCGAGACCGGCCGCCGCTACGTGGAGGAGATCGCCGAGTTCACGGGAGGGGTCGAGGGTCATGTGCCGGTGCGCACCTGCCTGTTCGCCTACGCGCCGGAAGCACGCCGCCTGCGCTGCACCGGCCACCAACTGCACCCCACGCACGAGGCCCGGCTGCGTGGCGAGAGCTACAGCTACGGGGCGATTCTGAAGGCGGCCGCCGAGCGAGGAGAACTGGGATGAGCTTTATCAATCCGCTCAATGTGCTGCTGGCAGCGCTGGTGGGGGCCGGGGTGTTTGCCCTGACCGTCGCCCTGCTGTCCCAGCGCCCCGTGAACCTATCCGAAACCGAGAAACTCTTCGGCGCGGGCACGGTCGATCTCCCCTGGCACGTGCGGCTGCAGCGCCAGCTCGACCTGGCCGGCATCGAACTGACGGTCGCGACGTTCGTGCCCATGCTGCTCATGCTCTCGCTCCTGGCCGGGCTTGCGGCCTACCTGGTCTCGGGCGCCTGGCTGGCCGGCGTGCTCGGCCTGGTGCTCGGCGCGCTGGGCTACTGGCTGTACCTGTCGCAGAAAGCGGACCGGGCGCTGGAAACCTACGAAGAAGAGTTGCCGCAGGTGTTAGCGCGCCTCGTCGCGGGCGCGCGGCTGGGCAATAGCCTGCCGGTGGCCGCCGAGCACGTGGCCGAGTTTGGCCCGCCGCTCTGCCGGGCGGACTGGGCCTACATCGCCGCGCAGCTGCGGGCGAACGCGCCGGCGGAGCAAGTCTTCAAGGTGATCGGCTTGCGGCGCGGCAGCCAGCTCCTCAACAGCATCCTGGAGCTGCTCCTGCTGCAACAGGCCCGCCGCACGCCGCTCAGCGAGGCGCTGCCGCTCATCCAGGCGTCGCTCGAAGACCGGGTGCGGACGATCCGCCGCGCCCGCACCCAGATGAAGGGGCCGATCCGGGAGCTGTGGATCGTGTGCTCCGCCCCGTTTGCCGCGGTGCTGGTGCTGCGGCTGATGTCGCCCGAATTCACCGCCATCTACAGCACGCCGCTCGGCCAGTTGCTGCTGCTCATCGGCTGGGGCATGGCCCTCGTCGCCTTTGGCCTGGCGCACCGTTCCTTCAGCCAGGCGCTGCGGCGCGAGACCGATTTCTCGGGCGGGCTGAAGCCGACGCCGCGGCCCACGCTCCCGCCCAAGACTCCACCGGCAGGCCACGCCGGTGGCGGGCCCTCGCGCCGGGCGCCCGCTTCGCTGGCGGGCCTGACGGGCCAGGCCCAGGCCGAAGCCATGCACGAAGGGAGCGCGCCCCATGCCTGACCTTCTGCACTACCACCTGTTCTTCGGCCTGATGGCTGCTCTGGGCGGCTGGCTCCTCGTCGTTGGCGTTCGGCGCAGCACCGACCGGCATCCGGCCGTGGCGCTCAGCCCCGAGAGCGTGCCGACCCCCGACCCGGCTGACGATGTCAGCGCGCTGCCACGCCTCGTTCGGCGGCGCTGGTCACAGCCGGTCAGCGCCTTGGGCCAGCGGTTGCTGGGACAGCGTGACGTCTCCCGCATCGAAGACCGGCTGCGGCGCTCCGGCTGGCGCTACGGCTCGGTGGGCGACTACTACGGTTCCAAGATCGCGACGGCGGTGACCTTCTTCGTCGCTGGCGCCATGAGCGGACTGCTGCTCGGCTTTCCGGCGCCGGCCCTCACCGTCATCGCCGCCGCGCTCGGCGGCTGGGGCTTGTTCCTGCCCGACCTGGAGCTGCAGGGCACGCTGCGCGAGCGGCGGGAGGCCCTGTACCGTGAGATGGCCTGGACGCTCGACCGCGTGGCCCTGGTCATGGGCACAGGCGAGGCGCTGGAGCCCGCGCTGCACCGCGTCGCCGGCGAGTCCTTCGCCTGGCTCTCGGGTGGGGCGGGCGGCCTGTTCACGGCGCTCCTGCGCGATATCGCGGCGGGCCTGGCCACCCAGCGGCACGACGTGGCCGCGCTGCTGGCCGACCTGCGCTGTGGCCTGCCCGAGGACATCCCCGAGCTGGATGAGTTCCTTCAGTCAGTGCAGCTCAACCTGGAGAAGCGGCAGCCGATCGTCGACCCGCTCCGCGCCCTGGCGCGCACGATGCGCGACCGGCTCAACAACCGGGTCGAGGAGCTGGCGCAGAAGGCGGAGCTCAAGGTCGTAGCGCTGACGTCGGGCGTGATCGTGCCGGCGCTTCTGGTCGTCGTGCTGGGGGCCGCCGTGCTGGGGTTTGTAGCAAGCTTCTAGGCGATTCAGGAAGACGGCGGCATGAATATCGATAACGGTTCCGCCACTTGGAGTTAGGAGATGCAAATGGAAGATCGCCTTGTTGCTCTCGTGGATAGTGTCCCTGCCCTGATCGAACCCATGTCTTTACTCGCGGCGCCTGCCCCACACGGCAAACTGGCCGCGATGCCCACTAATGACCGGCAGGCGCAGTTGATGTGCCTATCCCGCGCGAATTGCCCGGAGCAAATATTGTGCCGTCCATTCACTGAGTGCTCCGATCACGGCTGTCGCAGGAATGGTAAGAAACCAGGTCCAGACGATGTCCGTGGCAGCTGTCCAGCGCACCTTGCTAATGCGATCGGCTGCGCCGGCACCCAGAATGGCTGTGCTCAACACCTGCGTGCTGCTCGCGGGGCCACCCAGCAGCGCCGCCGCGAAAGTGACACCCGCCGCCGCCACCTGCGCGCCGAGGCCGTGGATTGGACGGATCTTGTAGAAACCGCCACCCAACCTGCGGACGACGCGCCATCCGCCGGCCAGGGTGCCCATGGCCCCCGCCGCCATCGGCAATGCGACGACCCACAGTGGGAATTTCCCGGCTCCGCGTGCGGCGAACCCAAGGCCCAAGGCGAACAGGCCAATGGTCTTCTGGCCATCATTGGCGCCGTAGCTCAGGGCCACAATGATCGCTGTCAAGATTTGAGCTCGCTGGAAGGTGCGGCTGATTCGCGGCGTGGCATCCCGCGCCAGCCAATAGATGCCATGCGTCGTGAGAAACCCGGCCGCGAGCCCCAGGGCCGGGGTCACGAACAACGACGCGAGAATGCCGGCCAGGCTGCGCCATTGGATACCGTGTATGCCTAGGCTGACGAAACCGGCTCCGATCAGTCCACCCAACAACGCGTGGGATGAACTGGAAGGTATGCCAAAGCGCCAGGTCAGCAGACCCCAAACGGTGGCTCCCAATGCCGCCGAGAGAACAACGAGAGGCATGGTTTGATCAATCTGCAGCACACCCGCGCTAAAGGCGTGCGCGACCGACAGGCCAAAAACGAATGGCGATACCACGGTGGCTACGGTTGCGAGCCAGACGGCTTTGCGAGGGGCGAGCGCACGGGTAGACACGACGGGCGCAACGATACTGACGCTGCCGGTGACGCCGTTGACATAGGAGCATGCCAGGACACTGGCAGCGACGATCCATGAGAGTGAGATTCGCATCATGCCTCATCAGTGTTGTCCTGCCCAGCCTATGGGCGAACGCTTTGGGCATAGGGTGTGCTTGTAGCTAATCCACCCAGGCTGCTACCCATTGTAGCGATGGCTCACCGAAATGCCAGGGGATTGGGTGTCCTCGCAATCTTGTCGCCCAGGCTCGATCAAGGCCGTTCAGAAGCAGGCTGCGTTCTAGCGGAGGAGGCAATGAGGAACCAGTAGGGGCCGCGCTGAATATCCTGATGTTGCCGACACGAAACGGCGACACGATACCGGAGGAACTATGCAATGAACTCGACGCACCACCAGGCGGAATGGACTCAGGGGAACGCGAAAGGAAGAAACACAATGTTGACCGAGGCAAAAGCACAGCTGCAAGCGTTCTGGAACGACGAGGCCGGCCTCTCGGCGACCGAATACGCCATCCTGTTCGTGGTCCTGCTCGTCTTCATCGTCGCGGGCATCCGGGTCTTGGGCCCCAAGATCGTAGACCTCTTCAACCGGGCTGGGGCCGCGCTGGATGCGGCCGGCTGAGGCCGCACGGATATGGCGGCGGCCAAGCGTATGCGCTTGGCCGCCGCCAGGAGGCACTTCGCATGCCGCACCGTCTTCGACCATCACATGAGACCGGCGTGTCCTCGGCCGAGTTCGCCCTGGTCATGCCGGCGTTCTTCCTGGCCGTCATGGTCGTCCTGGCACTGGCGCTGTGGCTGTTCAGCCTGCTGCTCGCCGCGACCGGCGTGCCCGCCGGCGCGCGCGTGGCCGGGACGGAGGCCGGCCTGGGCAGCGGCTATGCCCGCGTACAGGCCATCATGGGCGTGGTGCAGCCGGCGGCCGGGGCATCTGGTGCCACTCAGTTCAGCCAGGGCGCGCCCGGGTGTGAACGCGCCATCTTCGCCCGCCTCAACGGCGCTGGCGGCTTCCGCGTGCCGCTGCTGGGCGACCTGTCCGCCCGGCTCCAGGCCGGCGCGCAGGGCCGGGACTGGCGCTTCTGGGCCGGCAAGCCGAGCGACGGCTGTGACTGAGACAGGAGGATCCATGAAATGGAACACGACGCTACGCGGCCACATGCCGGAGCGCGGCCAGGCCTCGGTTGAGCTGGTGCTTGTGCTGCCGCTCATCGTGTTGATGGTCGTCGGGCTGCTGGCGCTCGGCCGGCTGCTGTATGTCCACCTGGCCATTCTGACGGCGGCGAATGACTGCGCGACGAGCGCGGCCCAGGCGACGGCGTTTGACCGGATGATGGGCCAGGGCTTTGCCGCGCGGGAAAACAGCCTGTCCACCTTCCGGGTCTCTCAAAGTGTGACCACCGGCGGCATCTACTCGGCGGTCTCGCCGCACAACGCCTTCGGCAATATTGCCTGCCAGGTGGGCTACCCGCAGGAAGTGCGCTGGCTCGGGACCTTTGACGGCACCATCTTCGTCGGCCCGCAGTTCTTCACCGTCGAGTACACCATCCATCTCCCCTGGCAGCCATATAAGTCCAATTGGGACGGGGCCCCTTCGCCATGAACACCCATCAGAGTCTGCGACGCGGCCACGAGCGGGGGCAGGCATCCGTGGAACTGGTCATGGTTCTGCCGCTGCTGGTGCTCATGATCCTGGGCCTGCTGGTGTTGGGCCGGATGCTGTACATCCACCTGGCCCTGATCACGGCGACGAACGATTGCGCGACGGCCGCTGCCCAGGCCGTGCGCTCCGACCAGGCGTATGTCCAGGGCAACGCGGCCCGCAGCCAGAGCCTGGCCACCTTTGCCGTGCCGCAGGAGAACCCTGGCGGCCTGGCGTTCTCCAACGATGCCACCTGCCAGACGGGCTACACGGCCGAGCCGGAGTGGTTCTTCTGGGGCGGCGGCACCTGGCACCCGCAAGTCTTCACCATCTATTACGAGTTCAGCCAGCCCCGGCAGCCCTACAAGTCCGACTGGCGTCTGGTGGATTAGGCAGCGCGATGGATCTGGCACGCAGTGCGGCGCTGGTGGCGGTGCTAGCCGAGGTGATGCAATGGGCCAGCGGGCTGGGCGCCATCTACTTCACGGTGGCGCTGGTGACCACCCTGGCCCAGGCGCATGTCGGCGCCAGCGCCGGGCGGACGGGCGTGCTGGTCGAGCTCTACGAGCGCCTGATCCCGATCATCGTGTGCCTGGCGGTGGTGGCGAGCGCCGCGGCCTTGGGCGACGCCGTGGGCCAATGGATGACGTCCGGTGTGCAGGACGCGGCCGGCGCCGTGGCGCTGTGGCGCGGCCTGGCTGAGATCGTGGTGCAGGCGGTGCTTCTGTCGGTGGGGGCGAGCCTGGCAGTCGGTTTTGCGAGCGGTGTCCTGGGCGCGCAGCTCAGTATGTTGGCCGGGCAGCCCGGTACGTTGGCAGCGCTTGGTGCGCGGATCCTACTAGTCGTACTGACCGGTACCCTCACATTATTGGGGGTGCGGCTGGCGGGGATCGTGATTGGCCTGATCTGAATTGGAGAGGAATAGCGTGATGAACAAGCGACAACAGCGAGGAAAGGGGTGGAGGTGGCTGGCGATCTTGCTCACGCTCCTCATGCTAATGATCAGTCCGGCCACGCCCGCGCGCGCGAGCGATCCCCAGCAGGATGACCCGCCGGGCGGCAGCGCCTCGGTGCAGCCGCTCGTGGAGCTGGTGACCAACGTCGCGCGGCTGTTTATTCAGTTCTTTGTGTTCTCGAGCGTGGCGGTCTTCGCCGTCAGCGTGGCGCGCGGCTTCTGGTCGGCCCAGATCGCGAACCTGGTGGGCAGTCCCATGGGGGTCAGCCAGGCCTGGCTCAACATCATCGCCGCGGTCTTCATCTTCATCCTGGCCGTGATGTCCACGACCTTCGTCGGCATCGTGTTCGACGCCGTCCGGGGTTACGTGGACACCTCGATCACCATTCCGCAGTTCTGAGGAGTCGTGTGATGCGCGATTGGCGCTTGGTGTGGGGTGTTTGTCTCTTGCTGCTGGTTCTGTCTGCGGCAGCGATATCTGCGAGTCCGGTCATGGCCACCGGGCCAATGCCCGAGCCAGCCTGGCAGGCCACGCCCGTGCCGACGCCGCAGTACGTGCCGACGGCGAAGCCCACGTCGGAACCTGGCACAACGCCAACCGCGACGCCGACGCCGGACGCACCGCCGCCCATCGTGGAGAACATCTTCCACATCATCCGCTTCCCCTTCCAGACCATGATGGACGCGGTAGTCCAGATGAGCAACAAGATCCTGTTGCAGGCCTATCGGGAAGCCGGCCAGCGGTTCACCGGCGCGCTTGATGCCCTGGTGGCCGGGCCCTACGGTCTTGCCCCGGACGTCGCCGCCGGCTCGCCGACGCCCTTGTTTGAAAACCTGGTGCTGCCCCACTGGCGGGTCACGCTGGCCGCTGGCCTGCTGCTGTTGCCGGTGACGCTGCTGCTCACGGCCGTCAGTGCGCTGCGCTTCGGCGCGACCTCGGCCCTGGGCCTGGCCGACCTGAAAGAAGCGCTCCTGGGCTGGCTGATCTCGGCCGGGGCGGCGGGCAGCTCGTACTACCTGCTGAGCCTGGCTCATCGCCTCAGCGTCGCAACCGCTGGCAGCCTGCTCGCGGCCGACTTCGGCACACGCGTGACCGGAGCCACCCTGGCCGGCGCTTTCTTCAACGTAAACGCGCTGCTGGCACTGGCCGGCAACTTGCTGACTTCGCCCATCGTGCTCTACCTGGCGTTCTTCGGCCTGTTCCTGGCGTCGAGCATCATGCTGGGCCTCGGGCTGGCGCTGGCCGCGTACACGGCGCTGGCCTACCTCCTGACCACCCTCGCGCCTGTGGTGCTCATCCTCGGCAGCCTCCCTCCCATGCGCTGGCTGCAGGCGCTGTGGCTCAAGGCCGTCGTCGTGACCTTCCTGATCCCGATCGTCGATGCCCTGCTGCTCAAGGCAGCTGTCTCGCTGTTCTACAACCTGCTCTCGGCCGAGGGCAGCGGCGACATTGGAACCTTCGTGACCGGCGTGTTCGTCACGGCCGGTGTCGTCAGCGTTCTCATCGCAATCAATTTCAAGGTGGGAGAGGCGGTCTTTGGTGCGCTGGCCGAGGTGCATCGGCAGGCCCTGGACGCCACGATGGGCGTGGCGAAGCTCGCGGCCGTAGCCGTGGGGTTCGCCGCCGGCGGGCTGGCGGTCGGGGCGGCGGCCGGCGCTGGGGCAGGGGGGCTGGGCGCGGCCGGCAGTACGGCTGCGGCGGGCGGGGCACCCCTCGCTGGCGCGCCTTCGGGCGGCGTAGCGAGCGCAGCCGCCTCGGCCTCATCCGAAACAGGCTCAGGGGGTATGTCTGTAGCAACACCGGGGCCGACCGCATCGACTGCCGGATTCAGCCTTCGTTCCGGCCTGGGCGGGGTTGGCCGGCGGATGCTGCAGCTGCTGGGCGGTACACCCGGCGGAGCTTCCACCAATGAAGCGGACCCGGCCTCGAGTCAGGCGGCGGCGGGTGCGCCCGCGGCTGAGAGCAATGGCCCGGGTCCATCCCATGAGCCATCCGCAGTGTCTGAGCCTGCCACGACAAGTGCCAGCGCGACGGATCGGCCGATGACTCAGCCGACCGCGAACGACGGCCAACTTCGGCGAGCGCGCCTGGCCGGCAGCTTTGGACGGGCGCTGGCCCTGGGCACCCGCAATCCAGTCCTCCAGGGCTTGGGACTCGGACTGCAGGCTGGTGGCTTGGCCGGCGAACTGATGGCCGAGCGCGGCTCGTCAGGGGTCAGCGCCGCAGCAACCCCCTCGGAAGGGACCAGCCCTGCGTCCCTGGCGGGCGCGCTGCGCTGGTCGAACCGCGACCTCAGCCACATGCCCAATGAATTGTTCGACCCCGGCCACGACAACACCGAGCTCATGGCCGGCGGCCTGCACCAATCGTTCGTCAGCGCGGGGCGCGCGGTGCCTATGTCGGCCGTATTCCGCCTGGCGAATGAGAGTTATGGCGCGTGGCGGCAACAGGGACAGCCAGGCGGCATGGCCACCCAGCGGGACCTGTTCGAGGCGATGCTGGACCCCAACACCAAGGCTGACCCACAGACGCTGGTCAGCCAACTGGAGACTCTGGCATCGCGGCACGGCTTCAGGCTGGCCGGCCAGATCGCCAGCACCGCGCGCGATGCCTTCGCGCGCAGCCAGGACATCGCGGGCAGTGACACCCACAGCCCGTCCACCCCAAGGAGAAGCTAGCGATGCGGCCTCCAACACGAATTGATGTTTCAGAGCGGCGGTTCTTCGGCCTGACGTTTCGCCAGCTCGCGATCCTGGCCACCACGGCCGGCTTGGCGCTGGCCTGCCTGGTCGGCCTCAAGACCTGGCCCTTCTGGCTGCGGATCGTGCTGGTCCTGGCCTGCGCTGTTGTAGGTCTGATCTGGGCGTTCTGGCAGAGCCAGGGACAGACTCTGGAGCAGCGTCTGCTGGATGTCTTGGTCTTCCACAGGCGCACCCGCTATCTGCTGCATCGCGCCGTGCGGGATCAAGGGCAGGCACGGGCAGCCTGGCCGCCAGCGGAGGCCAAACCCGCCGCACAACCGCGCAAGGCACGCGGGGCCACGGCCCTGACCTGGCGCCCAGCGCTGCTGTGGATCACGGCCAATGCCCTGGGAATTGCCATCTTGAGCGGATTGACGCTTTGGCTCGCACAGGGTGGGGCGCACCAGCTGCGCCTGATCTGGCACGGTCTATAGATTGGATGCAATGAGTCTCCGTTCCCGCCTGTCCCGCTTGCGCCAGCCTAATGGCCATGCACAGAAGGCGACCTCGGTGGCATCGCCCGCCTTCGCCGGTCCGAGTGAAGTGGGGCCGACGGAGCCGTTAGTGGACGTGATGGCGTTCGTCGGCGAGGCCATCGTGCTGGACAACGGCTCCTTCGTGCGCGGCATTGAGGTCATGCCCATTGACCTGGAGCGGGGCGACCCCGCCGCTCGCCAGCAATTCTGGGGGCTGTTCGCCGCGGCCCTGCGCCGGCTGCGCGCGCCTATGGCCATTCAGCTCGTGATCGTCACGCAACCGCAGGACCTGGACGGTTACCTGAACCGCTGGCACGCGGCCGCGGCGGACTGGCAGCAGCGCGCCGAGGCGGTAGTGGAACCCGAGACGAAGGCGCGCCGCCGCCGCATGCAGGCCTGCGTGGAAGAAACGGCCGCCTTTCTGACGGCGGCTCATGAACAGCTCTCCCCTAGGCAGCAGCGCTACCTGGTCATCATCGCCCACAATCCTTTTCCAGAGGCGGTTTCGGGCAAGCGCCGGGAACGGGTGCTGAGCGAGCCCCTCGTGAAGGCGGCGCTGGAGCAGCTCGAGGAGTATGTTCAGGTCGTGACATCGGCCCTGGCCGAGATCGGCTTGCAGCTGCGGCCCTGGTCCCCGACTCGCCTCTGCCAGGCGCTCTGGGACCACTACCATCATGCGCCCAGCGTCCTGGGTACCCGGCAAGGGCCAGCAAGCATCTTTTCAAATAACGGAAACTCGCCCGCCTGGGCACCGCGGTCGCCGGTTGATCAATGCCCGCTGGACGCCGAACTGGATCAGGCCGCCCGCGACCCTGAAAAGCTGGCCGACCTGCTGGCGCCGGCGCTGATTGAAGAGCACGAACACTACCTGCGGGTAGGCGAAGTCGTTACGCGCGGCTACCTGCTCTACGACTTTGATCCGCGCGCGCCGGTGGACCTGGCCACCATCGTGGCCCTGCCCCTCGACACCACCCACGCGCTGTATCTCACAGCCGCCGACCCAGTCCAGATCCGCCAGCAGTTCAAGGAAACCGAGACCGAGCTGAAGGCCTCGACCCTCGTGGATGCGCGGCGGGGCGCTATCACCGACTGGGGCCGGCAGGCCGCGATCCAGTCCGTGGAGGCCGCCCGCGCCGAGCTCGAGATCGCGCTGCAGGCGCCGTATTTTCTGCACTGGTACGTGCTGGTGTGGGCCAATGACCTGGCCGGGCTAGACCGGCAGTGTCGGGAGTTCGAGACCGCCCTGAAGGTGAAGGACATACGCTTTTACCCGGCGACCCGCCGCCATCTGAGCGTGCTGCAGGCGACCCGTCCGCTTGCCCGCCCGGCCTACAAGCTCAAGCCGCGCAACATGTCGGCGGAGTCGCTGGGATCGTTCTTCCCCTTCGTTCGCCGGGAGTACCTGGACCCCGAAGGCTGGCACTTCGGGCTGCACCGGGGCAATGGCCTCTTCGTGGCGCTCCACCCGTTTGAGCGCGGCCAGAGCAACGCCTCCGAGCTGGTGATCGGCGCGCCCGGCGGCGGCAAATCCGTCTATCTCAAGCAGGCCATCGAGACCGTGCTGGCGCTGGGGCACCGGGTCTTTGTGATCGACCCCGAGCGCGAGTACCTACGGCTGGCGATTGACTTCCACGCGCCGTATGTGGAGCTGGGCAAACACGGCGAACCCAAGCGCCTCGAGCTGCCGGCCGGGCCAGACGGCTATCGGGATGGCCTGGTGGCGCTGGGGGAGCTGTATGAAGCGCTCAGCGCGGCGCCGCTGGCCGAAAGACAGGTACAGGCGCTGACCCAGGCCTATCAGGCTGCCTGTGCTGAAGCCGGGATCCTGCCCGAGCAGCCGGCGACCTGGTCCCGGCCGGCGCCGACCCTGGCCGCGCTGGTCTCCGCACTTGCGGCGTCAGGCACCCCAGACGGAACAGAGCTGACGCGCGTGCTGCGCTATGCCGAGGCCCTCTCCGGCGGCCAGGTGCTCAACATCATGGACCTCAACCTGGCCTCCGAAAACCCCTGGACGAGCGCTGCCGAGTCGCTGGCGGCCTTTGTGGAAGCCATCCTAGGCGAGCGCCTCGACGCGCCGGCCTTTAACGCGCTGGTGGAGTGCTACCAGACCACGATGGAAAAGTGGGGCTTCCGCGCCGACGACCTGGCCCACGGGCAGGCCAGGCGTGCCGCGCCGACCCTGTCTGCACTCGTGGACACGCTGACGGCCCACGCGAACCCCCGCAGCCAGGCCCTGGCGCAGGTGCTGCTGCAGTATGCCTACGGCCTCTACGCCGACCTGTTCAATCAGCCCACGACCGTAGAAGTAGGCCAGGCACCGCTGGTGGTGTTTGGGATGCGGTCGCTGCGCGAGAACGTGGAGCGGACGCTGGCGCCGGTGTTCGCCTGGCAGGTGCTGCGGCTTGTCTGGAACGAAGTGGTGGCCGGCGGCGCGGCGCAGCCGGTCCACCTCTTCATTGATGAAGCCTGGTATCTGCTGGAGCAACCGGGCGCCGCCCGCCGCCTGGAGCGCATGGCGCGCAGCTTTCGCAAGTACAACGCCGCGCTGCACCTGGCGACCCAGGATATCCACCGGCTGGTGAACAGCCCCGAGGCGCGGGTGATCGCCGAGATCGCCCGGATCAAGATGCTGTTTGGACAGGAATCGGACAGCGCCGTGCGCCGGCTGGGCGAGCTCTTTGGACTCTCAGCGGCAGAACAATCAGATCTGCTGCATGTGCGCAAGGGCGAAGGGCTATTGCTCTTCGGCAACGACGTGCGCCTGCCGCTCTACGTGGCGGTGAACCCACTCCGGCTGGCGCGCCTGGCCACCAACCGCGAGCAGCAGCAGGCCGTGGCCATCGCCTCGGGCCGGCGCGCGGAGCCGATCTGGTAGGCCGATGTGCGTGTGCTCAAGGCACTCTTTACGCTGGGACTGGCGGGCTGGATGTGCAGCTTCTGTTTCTTCATCGTCATGCCAAACCTGATGGTGGCCAACGCCATTCCACAGATGCCCTTCGGCGCCAGCGAGTTGGCCGCGTGGCAGCTCGACATCCCGCAGGACTCCGATGGCGCGACCGGCAGCAGCGGGGTCGGGGCGGGGGCCAGCGCGGTGGGGCTTGACGGCTACCGCAGCGCCGACGCGCAGGCGCCCTGGGGCGTGCCGCTGCGCGGGCCGATCCAGCATTGGGGCAACACCCACGACCGGCCGCTGCTGGGCTGCGAGTTTCAGGACGCGAACTACGCCGATCACGTCGGCGTGGACTTTCCAGTCAGCGCCGGCACACCGGTCTACGCCACGATGGGCGGCAAGGTGGTCTGGGCCGGCGACAACGGCGCCTGGGGCGGCCTGGTCGTGATCGAGAACGGCGACTACCAGACCTGGTTTGCCCACAACGAGTCGATCTCGGTGCAGGTCGGCGACATCGTCCAGGCCGGCCAGGTCATCGCCGCCAGCGGCAATACCGGGAACTCCACGGGATCGCACGTGCACTACGGCGTCAAGCAGTTTCAAGGGGAGGGGGATACGACCGGGGTCTGGCTCGACCCGGCGCTGTTCTTCAGCGCTGAGGATGTCCTGGATTGGCCGTGTGGCGATTGAGGCAAGCATGACCCCACCGATACCGACTAACGGATCTGACATGGTCGCCCGGCTGGTGCTCCCGCCGCCCGAGAACCTGCGGGACGCCACCGCCATGGAGCAACTGGCGGGCACGCTCGGCCAATTACCGGGTCCGGTGGCGCTGGAGATCAGCGGCCACCACCACCAGCGGTTGCTGGCCATCCGCGGGTCGGGAGCGGCCGTGCAGCGCGTCAGCGCTCAGCTCTATTCCGTCTACCGGCAGGTCGAAGTGCGACCCCTCCCCGCGGAGCTGGATCCGCTGACGCCCCTGCCGGCCACTCCAAGAGCCTGGGTGGCTGTTCAGCTCGTCACGACTGGTCCAGAGTTCTTGCCCATCAAGACGTGGCGCGAGTTTGAGGGTAGCGAGCCGTTGGACGCCCTCCTCGGCGCATTCGACGGCCTTCAGCCGGACGAGTGTGTGCTGTCGCAGGTGATTGTGCGCGGCGCGGCACGAACGGCATGGGCCGAACCCCATCTCCGCCAGCTGGCGGCGCTCAAACGGCGCGGTTACGGGGCGGATATACCGGCGCCAACGCGAAATATCACGGCGGTGACCGGCGCTTCTGCCTTATTGCTGTGCATGGCCATGATGGCGATGTGGGCGCTCGTCGGCGCGTGGACGCGTTGGCTGATAGCCCTGCCCATTGGGGCGACGCTTGGGTTGCTGGCCGGGTGGCTTTTCAGTCTCAATGACAACCAGTGGGCCCGGGTATTGGAGGAAGAGGCAGCCGCCAAGCTGCGCGACCAGGCACTGGCGGTCGAGGTGCGGCTATTCGCCAGCGCAATCAGCATCGGGCGCGCTCAGGTCCTGCGGGATCAGCTGGTGGCTGCCTACCAGCTCTTCAACACGACTTCCGGCAATCGCTGGCGCGTCGTGACCTTGCCTGCCGGTGCCAAGCCGGATGACCTTGGGCCGGCCGTCGGAATTCGGCCCAATGTGTTGAGCGTGAAAGAACTCGCGGGCCTGTGGCACATGCCGGTGGGCGAGTCGCTGGAGCGGATGCGCCGGCAGATCTACGAACAATTGCTGCCGCTGCCGTCTGAGTCCCCGCAGCCACTCGGAGCGCCGGTCGGGGTCTCCCAGAAAGGCGAGCAGGCGGTCGACGTCTGGCTCTCGCCGGCGGCGCTCCAGCGCAACCTGTTCATTATCGGCAAGACCCAGCACGGCAAGAGCACGCTGATGGAGCACATCGCCAGCCAGTGGATGCGCGACCCCGCCCGCTCCGTGCTGGTCGTGGACCCGCACGGTGACCTGGCCCGCCGCGTCATCGGGCTCGTGCCGCCCGAGCGCGCCCAGGACGTGGTCTACATCGATCTCTCCGATGAGACGCGGTCGGTCGGCCTGAACTTGCTGGATGTGACCGAAGGCTTCGATCCGGACAGCCTGGCCGAGAACTTCGTCGACGTGGGCCGGGCACTCTGGCAGCAGTATTGGGGACCCCGCATGCTGATCCCCCTCGGTATCGGCCTGCGCGCGCTGGCCCAGGCCAACCTGCGCCGTCCGCCCGAGCGCCAGTACACGCTGCTGGCGCTGGCGACGCTGCTCACCTGTCATCCCAATATCCGCGACAAATTCCTGTCCGAGGAGGTCACCGCCGCCGAGCGGCCCGACATCGTCCACTACTTCACGGGTGAGTACTTCCAGATGAGCCCCTCGCAGCGCGAGCAGGTGATCTCGCCGGTGCTCTCCAAGAGCCACGCCTTCGAGCGCTCGGCGGCCATTCGCCGCCTGGTGGGCCAGCCCCGCTCGACGCTCCATCTCTTCCAGGCCATCCGCAGCCGCAAGCTCATCGTGGTCAACACCAACGCCGGCATCCTGGGCGACGACCTGGCTGGCTTCATTGGATCGCTGTTCCTCAACGTGATGCGCCGGGTCATCATGCGCCAGACGACCCTGCCGCGTGAGCAGCGCGTGCCGGTCTCGGTGGTGGCGGACGAGTTTCAGACGATGACGGGCACCGACTTCGGCGCGCTGCTGGGCGAGCTGCAGAAGAACGGCGGCAACTTTGTGCTCGGCACCCAGGCGCTGGACAACCTGCGCCGGATCGAGCCGACCGGCACCCTGGCCGGCAGCATCTTCGCCGGCGTGGCCAGCAAGGTGGTCTTCCAGGTGAACGGCGACGACGCCCGCTACCTGGTCGAGCGTGAGCTCGACATCGAGCGCCTGCGCGCCGAGAGCCTGGTCAACCTGCCGCAGCACCACGCCTACGTCAAGACCATCGCCGACGACGGCCAGCCGCTGCCGGTGTTCCTGATGAAGGTCGCGAGCCCGCTGGTGCCCGATCCCGGCGTGGTCGAACGGGTCCTGGCCGGCCGGGCACTCTACACCGTGGCCGGCGATGAGGCGGATCGCCTGGCCCGCCTGTCGCTGTCGATGCTGTTTGATGAGCATCAGGGGGCCGCCTCGAAGCCCTCCGGCACAGCGGATGAGCCGAAGAGCCCGCTTCAGGATCTCGTGGACCGGCAACGGTCGCAGCCGCCCAATTCGCCGGACGCCATCCGCCATTCAGTCGAGGTCACCGGCGGGGCGCCGGCGGACTCGACTGCGACCCGCGCGACCCAGCATGCGGTGGCGAGCGCACCGCGCCCTAAGGCGCAGCCACCCACGTTTCGCGAAGTCGTACCGGGCGTGACACCGGACGCGGTCGGCCTGGAACGTCTGACCGGGGCAATGGCCAAGGCGACGGGGAAAGGACGCGATGGGCAAGCGCAAGCAGATTGAGGACCGGGAACGACTGGCCATGCTGCTGCAGGCCGTCGGCGCGCATCCCTGGGCGCGGACTGAGCTGCTGCGCTCGCACAGCGGCCTGCACCAGAGCGAATACGAGGCCGCAATCCGGCTGGCACGGCGCTATCGCCTGGTGACCCGCGCGGTGATCCGCGGCCTGGGGCAGACGCCCGCGCGCTATGGCCTGACGCCCGCCGGCGCCGAGCGCGTCGGCCTGGTGCACTCCGCGCCCTGGCAGCAGCGCACGCTCCTGGCGGCGCTCAAGCTGGACTATGCGCGCGCCCTGCTCAACTACTGGTTTGCCGCGCCGGGCGTGGTGTGGGCGCTCTCGCCCTACCTCGTGCCCGCCCAAAGCCTGCGGCCGCACCATCCGCCCAGTCACACCCGGCCGGATTTCGCCGCGCGCGCCTATCGCTCGCTGCGGCTGGACGGCCTGGCCTGCGTGCGGGTTGGCCCCCGCGCCTACCGCAACGTGGCGCTGCTTCTTGATCCCGGCCATCTCAAGCCCCAATGGCTACATCAGGTGTTTCGCAGCGCCCACGCCTGGCGGCGGCGGCCCGAGTTTTACGCGGCAGAGCACACCTACTTTCCGACCTTCGTCATCATCACGCTCGACCACCAGCGGCTGACCGAGGCGGCCCAGGCGTGGCAAGCGGCACTGCACGGCGGGGAGTGGGGCGGCCCCTTGCGGCTGACGACCGTGGAAGCGCTTGGCCGAGGCCAGTGGTGGAACGAGCGCCGCGCGCCCACGGCGCTGTGGGCCGGCGCGGTGGACTCGCCCCGGCCCAGCCGCCGCCCGGCCGCGCCCGACGTGGGCTGGTGGGGGGCACCAGCCCGGGACGAGGTGGCCGCGAACCAACCCGCCAGCAACCAACCGGCGCGGCGTTACCCAGGGCAATCCATGGGTGTGAACCGAACAGAGATGAAGCACATGCTGGCCACGCATCAAGCGCTCAGCATCAATGCCCGCGGGTTGCTTGACCGGATTGGCCAATACCCGCTGATCGCGGCCGATGACCTGGCGGTCGTGATGGCTTGCACGTCGAATCACGTCCGCGCGGGCCTGCAGGAATTGAGGGCGAGTGGTTTGGTCGAACGGATGCCGCCGGACAACGGGCACGTCCTGACCTGGCTGGGCCTATGCCTGCTCGCGGCGCAGGTGGGCCTCGCGCCGGTGGAGTATGCGCGGCTGCGCGGCTGGCCCGTGCGCCAGACCGCCGCCGGGACCGAATACGCCACCGGTTGGCTCGACCGCGTGCGCGCCCATACCGCGCTGATCCTGGACTTCTTGGTGGGGTTATGCCGCCATGGCCCGCCCCGCCTTGCCCTCGTGCGCTGGGACCATGTGCAGTGCTTGTTTGATTTGCCTGAGCGCACAAGGCCGGCGCCCGACGCGGCGTTTGAGGGACTCCAGGCGGTGGTGCCGGACGCCACCGGCGTCGTGTCGATCCGGTCGTCGAGCGGGGACGGCCGCGAGCAGGCCTTCTGGCTGGAAGTGGATCGCAACAGCGTGCATGGCCAGAAGCTGCGGGACAAGCTTGCCCGCTACTACCAGCGCGGCGGACAGTGGGATGGGCTGGCCGGCAACCTGCCGCGGCTGCTGATCCTGGTGGAGCGCGGGGGCGAGGGCCGACTGCGGTCGCTCCAGCGGCGGCTGTGTGACATGAATGCCCAATTCCGCAGCGCGCTCGATGTCCGCCTGTCCCGTGCCGATCTGTTGGCCGACGACCAGGGGCGCTTGAACCCGATCAAGCCGGCCTGGCGAACCGTCACGTCAAGCGAGTTCGTAGGCGCCTTCGAGACCTAATCAGATGATCGACCCGACGAACCGTGCCACCGTGGATGAGATCAAGGCCCGCCATCCCCTGCAGGACGTGGCGCCGCGCTATGTGGTGGCGCTTCGGCACACCGGCAGCCATCTGGTCGGCCGCTGCCCGTTCCACGACGACCAGCACCCGAGCTTCGCGGTCCATTTGCCGACGCAGACCTGGCACTGCTACGCCGCCTCGTGCGACCTCGGCGGCGACGTCATCGACCTGGTCGGGCACGCCCGGTTCGGCCGGGCCTGGAACAGCCGCGACAAGGCGATGTTTAAGGAAGCCCTGGCCGACCTGGATGGCGACCGGTTGCCGCCCCTGCGCCAGCCCGTGCCGGCGGCCTGGCACCGCCCGCAGGCCTGGCGGCCGGTCGAGCTCAGCCCGCGGGTCCAGCTGCTGCTACACACCGCGGCCCGGCTGTATCACACGACGCTGCTGGCGCTGGGGCAAGGCCCTGGCACGCCGTACGACACCCTGCGCCGGCGCGGCTTCAGCCACCGCACCATCCGCCAGGAAGCGCTTGGCTACGCCACCGGTGACCTGCTGGCGCCAGCCCTCCTGGCCTGCGGGCTGCTGCTGGACGCCGCAGCCAAAGCTTACCTGCTGGATCCTGATCGGCGGTACCGCGAGTTCATGACGGGCCGCATCGTATTCATCGAGCGCGACCGCAGCGGCCGTGTCCTGCACCTGATCGGGCGCGCGTTTTCGCCGGCCCTCAACCCGCAAGCGCCGAAGTACCTGAGCCTGAAGGAGCTGGCCAAGCCGCTGTATGGCTATGCCCGCCTTGACCGCCGCGAGAGCGATCTGCCGGTCCTGCTGGTGGAGAGCCCACCCGACGCCCTCACCGCGCGGCAGTGGGGGTTGGACGCGCTCGCCAACATCGGCACGCGGATGAAGGCCGAACACGCCGCGCTCCTGGCGCGGCTGAAGCGCCCGCTGGTGATCGTGCCCCACAACGACGGCGGGCCGGGCCTGGCGGCCGCCGAGCGCTGGCGGGAATTGATCGGCCGCGGCACGTTGGCCGAGTTGCCAGACGGCGTGAAGGATCTCAATGAGCTGGCCGCGCGCCCCGATGGCGAGCGCGAGTTTCTGAAGCTGATGCGGGCGCTGGGCTACGAGCGCCGGCCGGCGCGTGTCGTGCGCGCGCCGCGCAGCCGGCCCGAATACACCCAGTCGATGGCCTGGGCCGAGACCTTGCTGGCGAGCCAACTGTGATGGGTGCGAGGTGACCGTAAACGTGTTGGGCAGCGGTTGGTTGGTGATGGTGGTCGGCGGCCTGTTCGTGGGGGCAGTGCTTTGGGGCGTGTGGCAGGCCGGCCAGTGGCTGCTCCAGCGTGAGCGCGCCTGGGGCGATGCGCTAGGCGTGGTGATGGCGGCCACGGTGCTGCGCCGCGATCGGGAGCAGACCCTCGGCCTGATCCTCGAGCGCAGCCTCGAACCGCTGGGCGGCCTGGGCGGTACGCTGCACCTGATCCGGCCACCAGCGGCGGGATACAGCTTGGCGCAGGCCGTGAACGTCGTGCAACTGGACTGGCTCGCGGCACTGCCGGCCGACGACCTCGTGCTGTGCCGATCGTTGGCCGCGAAGGGGCCTGTTCTTGTGCCCGTGGCCGAGGTCGCGGCGCGCTGGCGGGCGCTGGCACCGGGCGGGGGCCAGGCCCTCGTGGGCGTCGCGCTTGGCCGGCAGGCACTGCTGGTGCTGGCCTGGCCCGCCGCCCACCAGGCCGAGCGGCAGCTGCCGGCCCTGCAGGCCATCCAGCGCTATAGCGAGCAGGTGCTGGCCGAGTTTGCCGAGATCGAGGCCCGGGCCGCGGATATTCAGGCGTTGAGCGCGAGCCTTGGCCAACAGGAGCGGCTGACCCGCACCGCCGCGCATGATCTGGGCAACAAGTTGGCAGCGGCCCAGTCGTTCCTGGACCTGGCCGCTGGCAACGGGCGCCTGGTGGGCGAAGACATCGAGCTTGTCCAGGAGGCGCGGGAGCAGCTCAGCCTTAGCCAACCGCTGGTCGATGAGCTCAGCGACCCCGGCCGCGTGATCGAGACCGAACCGCTCGAGGTCGAGGAGCTGGTCCGGCTGGCCGCCGCGATGCTGGCCCGCCGGCGGCGCGAGCAGGGGGTGGGCTTCTCGTTGGAAATCGCGCCTGGCCTGCCGGCCGTGTGGGGCGAGCGCCTGGCCGTGCTCCGCGTCCTGGACAACTTGCTGTCCAACACGCTCCGGCACAATTGGGGTCAGCCCGACCTGCGCGTATGGCTGCGGGTCTGGGCAGAAGAGGCGCGGGTGGTGTTTGAAGTCGGCGACAACGGGATGGGCATCCCAGGTACACGGATCGGGCAGCTCTTCGAATTCGGCTTTCGGCTGGACGGCACGGGTAAGTTGAAGGGGCACGGCCTGGGGCTCTGGTCCAGCCGGCGGCTGATCGAGGCGCAGGGCGGCGAGATTTGGGTCGAAAGCACACCGGGCGTCGCGACACGCTTCTGCTTCGCACTGGCCGCCGTCACGGCGGAGCCTGACTCTGGCCCGCGGGCCGTGCCGGCGGCCCCGGCTAAAAGCGCGGCGGCGAGCCGGTGATGGGGGCGCGCCGGATGGATGTTACCGTGGAAGAGCTGCGCACGTATGCGCGCTGCCCGCTGGAGTGGTTCTGGGAACGGCGGATCGGGATTCCACGGCCGCAGACGATCGCGGCGCTCGTGCCAGCGGCGGTCCGCGCCGGACTCGACTTCTATTACGACGGGCATGCCGCCGACCTGGCAAGCGCCGTGGGGCTGGTCTGGCAGGATTGGTGCGAAGGCTGGGGGGATGCAGCCCTGGCCGGCGACCTGGCCCGCTACGCGGTGGGGCGGGCCAAGATCCTCAACCTGTTCGCCGCGGGCCACGTGCAGCGGCCGGGCGGGGGGCGCTATGCGGTGCCCGAAATGACCAACGAATACCGACAGCGCATGCACGCTGGTGGCCTGACCAAACTCGGCCGCCAGCTCGACGAATTTGCCCGGACCCACTCCCTGCTCGCGGCCGACGAGGATGACCGCCCAGGCAGTGCCCTGGGCGATGCCGTTGCTGAAAGTCTGGCCGCGGCGGAGCGGTGTGCGCCCGATCTCCCCGTCCGCGAGATCGTGCTCGGCCGCCAGGCTCCCTACCAGGTAGAGGGTCTCGGGCCCGTGCGCCTAGCGGGCCAGGCCGATCTATTGCTGCCCGACGCCGATGCGCCCGAGGCGGTGGTGGTGGAAGTTCATGACTTCGACCCCGCGCCGTGGATGCGGGCTGGGATCGCCGGGCGGGATCTACGTGTAATCGCTGCTTCACTGGGGAAGCCTGCTGAGACAACGCCAACAGTCACGTGGGAACGGGTGTCCCGCGTCGTCTACCGCCACTGGCCGACCGGCGAGGTCTACCGCTTTCGCGAGACCAACAGCGGCCACCTCCTGGCGCTAGTGGCTTCGATCGCCCGCGGGATGCGTCAGCAGGTCGTGGTCCCGCGCGCCGTGACGGGCTACGAGCACTGTCGAGCGTGCGCTTATCGTCCCGAGTGCTGGGACGGTGCGAATTGGGATACGTTGCCCCTGATCGATGCCGGCCTGCTGGGCGCGGCCGAGGCGCTGCGGGGCACCATGCAGCAATTTCGCGCCAGCCTGGCCACCGACCGCGGGGCGGCGCAGCGTATGCGCCAAACTCTGGGTGTTCTAGAAGAAGCCTTGGCGGAATCAGAACCTGCCGCAATCTTGGGTGCGAGTCGACAGGTGCTGGAGGAGACCGATGGCCATGGCGGCTGATGAAACAAATGCCCTGGATGCGCTCCGTCAGGAACACGCAGCCTTCTTGCGGGTAGTCGCGCACGCCCTGCGGACGCCGCTGCAATCACTCCAGGGGTTCGCGGAGCTGCTGGAGCCCGGCCTCCCGCCCGCCCAGGTCGAGCACTATCTGAGCTTCATCAAGCGCGACACCGCCCACCTGGCGGCGGTAGTGGACGACCTGTGTCTGCGGCACGAGTTGGAGCGGGGGGCGCTGGTGCTGTTCCCGGCGGCTATCGACGTGGGCATCCTCCTGGCAGAGCTCGCCGCCAGCTTCGAGGCCCGTCTGCCAGATTGCGTGGTCGGCTTCGAATACACCGACGACCTGCCGGCCGCCTATGCTGACCCGGACCGGCTGATGCACATCCTGGGCACGCTACTGCTCAACGCCGAGCGCTGCCGGCCCAATCCCCGTGGTTCCGGCTGGCTGACGATTGTTGCGCGGCACGATCCGGCGGCGCGGCAGGTGGAGTTTGTCGTGGACGACGATGGCCCGCGCGTGCCGGCCGAGTATGCCGCCGCAATGTTCGAGCCATTTCCGATGCTGCCGGCGGCGCTTGGTCGGCCGCGGTACGGCGTCGGGTTAGGGATGTACGCGGCCCGCGAGGTGGCGCGGCAGATGGGCGGAGACCTGTGCCTTTCCTTGAGGGTGAAACCGCCGGGCCGTCAATTCGGCAACACCTTCAAGGTGCGAGTACCCGCGTTCGCAGGGCAGGTGGGCCATGCCTGATGTTTTGGTGGTGGAAGACGATTTCGCGCTGGGCGAGTTCGTGAGCCGGGCGTTGGGCCGGGACGGCATCCCCTACCGGCTGGCGCAGGATGGCGGGGAAGCCCTGCACCTGGCCGCCGAGCAGTGGCCGGCGGCGGTGCTGCTCGACCTGACGCTGCCCGGCACGCTCGACGGCTGGCAGGTATGGGATGCGCTGCTCGCGAAGGCGGGCGGGCAGACCTTGCGCGTCATCCTGTTTGCGGCAGAGCTGGACAGCCATGATTGGCAGCAGGCGCAACAGCGGGCCGCCTGGGCGGTCTTGCGCAAGCCGGTGAGTCGGGCGCAGTTGGTTGATCGGTTGCGCCGGGCGCTGGCGGAGAGCGCCATCCATGGCTGAGCCGACTGCACTGAGTCAGCGAGTTCTGCTGGTCGAGGACGAGGCGTCCCTGCTCGTCTTCTACCAGAAGGTGTTGGAAGAGGCTGGCTTTCACGTTCGCGCGGCGCGCAGCGGTCCGGAGGCCCTGGCCGCCTTTACCGAATTCAGTCCCGACCTGGTGCTCTTGGATTTGATGCTCCTGGGCGACATGGATGGCTTCGATGTGTTGACGGCGCTCCGTGCCCGCAGCCCGGTGCGCATCATCATTTTGACCGGCCAGGCCGGCGATGCCCGGGTGGTGCGCGGGCTGAACCTTGGCGCCGACAACTACCTGGTAAAGCCTATCTCGGGCGCGCAGCTCGTGGCAAGGGTGCGGGCGCAGGTGCGCCGGACGCCGGGCGGGAATCTGTCGCCTGACCGCAGCCGCCGGCTGTTCTGCTATGGCGACCTGGTCATTGACCTGGGCCGGAGCCAGATGCTGCGCCGCGGCAGGCGCGTGGTGTTAGGCGAGGTCGAGCGCCGCCTCCTGGAACGGCTGCTGCAGACGCCGGGCCGGTTGGTGGGCTACGCCGAGTTGATGGAGGCGGGCTGGGGCGTGATCCAACCGAACATCCACCGCGAGGAAATCCACCAGGTGCTCAACATGGCCTATCGGCTGCGGCGCAAGCTGCGCCAGGCGGAGGGGCGAGAAGTGCTCGAGACAGTGACCAGTGCCGGTCTGGTCATCACGGCGCCGGACGAGGTCAGGGATTAGCTCATGACCCAGGTGCAATCCGACGCGCTCGCGTGGGGTGTGCGCATGGCCATGACTATCGTGCTCGTGGGCTTGGCTATTTTCGATTGGCGTCACCATCGCGTGCCCAATTGGGCGGTACAACCGCTCTTGCTGGCGGGAGTGGTCCTCCTGCTCGTGCGGCTCTGGTTGGGTCAGTTCGGACCCGAGGCCCTGGCCGTAGCTGGGAGCACCTGGGCGGTCTGCCTGGTCCTGTGGTGGTTGCGCGCCTTCGGCGGCGGTGACATGAAGCTGGTTATGGCACTGATCGCGCTCGCACCCGACATGCTATTCATCTATATGCTCTTGGCGGCCGTGCTGGGCGGCTTGCTGCTCAACCTGGCCCTGGGCGAAGGGCCAGGCGGCCTTCGGCGGCTGGTGTCGCTGCTGTTTACCACCAGTCTGGTCGCGCTGCCCACGCGTGCGGAGATCACCGCCGCCTACGAGGCGCGCGGCCGGCCGATCACGTTCGCGTTCTGCCTGGCCGGCATCGTGTACTTGTGGCTGTTCTGGGCGGGGTTGTAGCCATGCCCGAAATACCACCCACAATCCGACTGCCCAACACCGATGCCTTTCGTCCCCAGAACCTATGGGAAACGGTTCAGGCTTTCAACCAGCGGCTGCGCTCGGGCAACCTGGAGAACTACCGGCCCGCGCCGCTGGGGTTTCCGCAGCTCGACGCCTGCCTGGGCGGCGGCCTGCGTGCCGAGGATCTGTGCCTGGTGGGCGGGATGCAGAACGTGGGCAAGACCATCTTCGTGCTGCAGGTCGCGCGCAACCTGGCCGCGGCCGGCGAAGTGCTGCCCATCGTGGTGTGCTATGAGCACGGCCCAGAGACCTTACTGCACCGCCTGTTGTGCCTCGAGTCTGTGAATGACCCCGTCGGTTTGGACCCCCAAGGGGTGACGCGGGACGCCGTCGAGAAGGCGGTCCTGTCCTATTACGACGTGAACCGAGACGCCGAAGCGCGGCAGCGGCTGGATCTGGATTGGCTGCTGGCGAACGTGCCGGGAATAGACCGGGCGTGGTACCGGCTGCGGGATTACCTGTGGCGGTTATGGCTGGTGCCCGGTGATGGCCTCGAAACCACCCTCCCAGTGCTGCACGAGTACGTGCGCATGGCCCAGCAGTTGGGGTTCGCGCGCGTCCTGCTGATCGTAGACTATGCCCAACGCGTCCCGCTGGCCCCTCGGGTAGACGGAGGCCAGTTGACCGAGCATCAGCGCATCGACCATGTCATGCGCGGGCTGAAAGGCATCGCTATGAAGCTCGGTGTGCCGGTGGTGGCGGTGGCGGCCGCGGATGAGACAGCTCTACGCCGCCAGAGGGTTCACTTTGAGGATTTGTGGGGGCCGGCTACCGTTCAATATGAGCCCGACGTCGCCATCATTCTGAACCGCGATGCGGTCACGAAGGATGGCCCGCGCACGGTGAGAGTCGCCATTGAGAAGAACCGCCACGGGCCGAGCGATGTCGAGTTTCGCCACGGCTTGGCCGGCGAACATTACCGCTTTACAGCTAGCGGCGATCGGCTCGAACACGCTTCCAGCTATCAAACCGAGCGGCTCCCAGCCGATTCGGTCCGCCGCAGCCGACGTTAGCCCGGCTCCTACTCAACTCTTCTCCGGCCGCGGGTCAGCCGGCCACATGCCCTGGACCGCGCCCTCGACCGCTCACTCTGTGATATATTATGCGCACTACAGTAGCACTCACAGGCACGGAGGCGGATGTGGCTCGGACGCTGTCTTTGGCGGACAAACTAGACCTGCTGTTCCAGTACGGCGAATCCCGCGGCATCTCCTCGGCCTATCGTACCATAGCCGACGCCACGGACGAGAACGCCAACAATATCCGCAAGATTCACCGTGGGGAAAACACCAACCCAGGGCTAAAAATCCTGACCGCGTTAGTCGGGTACTTCAGGGTAGATCTGGCCTATTTCAATTGCCAGACCAAGGCCGAGTGCCAGGCCTATCTGGCCAAGTACCCTGCCGCGCACGAACTTGAGGAAATCAAGCTGCGGGCAAACGGCATGTCGGAAACCGGGCTGGCGGCCCTACGCAATATGATGGACTTCGTCCGGAAAGCCGAAGGGCTGCCGCCGGTTGAGTCCTCGGAGGATGAGTAGGCTGGGTTGTGTTGGCGTCCGTAGTGTTGGCAGGGGAGCGGCGAATGGTGAACTCGTCACTGCGTGCGCGGATGATTCAGCAAATCGAAGGCTGGGGCTACGACTTCTCTCGGTTTGACATCGCCGGCTTTACCGCTTGGGTCGCGGCGCGACGCGGCCGGCCCATTCGAGTCGTCCCCATGCCATTGCCGCCCGAGCTGTTTGGCGCCTGGATCGAAGGGGACACTGCCGACTACATCTTCTACGAGGACGAGCCCCTCCACGTCCACACCGTTCATATCCTCCTTCACGAGCTGTCCCACATCCTCTTGGGGCACAAGACGGTCCACGTTTGCAGTGATCTGATCACAACCGCCCAGCCCGCGCAGGCGTCAGAAAACGCGCAGGCAAGTCGATCCTTGAACGGCCTCTTCCGACAGGTGGGCTACGCGGATGAGCAGGAAATCGAGGCTGAAACCCTGTCCAGCCTGATCCAGCACCGGGTGTACCAGCAGGCCGGCCTCGCCGCGCTCAGCCACGCCGGCCAGGGTTCTGATATGCAGCAGTTCATGCAAGGTCTGGGAATGGATGGCGGACAGGGAGGGTAGTCCATGTCCATGAACGGCCTGGCTGCTCTGGTGGGCTGGGCGATGATCCTCTGGCGCCTCCCGCGTGTGCAGCTTCGCTCGGCCCATGCGCTGTACACGTTTGCCACGCTGGTCTGCTTTACCTTCGCCGCGACTTTCAGTACCCCGTATGTAGCGAGCTGGGTCGACACCCGAACACGGCTGCCGGCCTTCAGCCTGCTGGTGGAGTACTTGTTCGCGATCACTGCTGCCGTCGTCTGGGCGCTGAGCTGCTTGAGTCTGGATAAGGCGCTCCGCGCACGGCGCTGGCTGATTGCGCTCGCCCCGGCTGTCGCCGTTGGCCTGCTGGCGATCTGGTGGGTATACATGCCTGAAATGATCCCCGCGCGCTCGGAGACGGCCACGGGAGAGTTGTTGGTGACCACCCTGGCGCAAGGTTACGCCCTGGCGATCGTAGCCGCTATCGCCGTTCCGGCCCTTGCGCGCCGCGCAGCCAGCGAGCCTGCACTGCCTGTCCGGTTTCGGCTGCTGTGCATCCTCGCCACACAGATCATCCTGGCTGTCTGGTTCGGGGCTAGGACGATCCTGGGTCCGCTCGTGCTCTTGGGAGTTCTGCCGCGCACTTACTCCTTCTCGTTCGTGAACGTGCTGATTGGGCTGATGATCCTGGCCTACACAGCCTCTCTCTTGCCTCCCCGATTTCTGGTTGGCGTGGCGCGCTGGGTGGTCCGTGGGCGTGATTGGCTTGCGCTGCGTCGTTTGTGCCGGGTCGAGCGGTGGACCGCCCATCTGCTGGACGCTGCCCCAGTCAAGGTCCCGTTTGCCGAGGCCTGGAACACCCCCGATTACGCCCTCTACCGCGTGGCAATCTCAATCCTCGACCGGCGCAAGGCCTTGGGTGCCGCTCCCAGCCCCAAGGCCCAGGGGCTAGCGAATCGCCTCAACCAGTTGGTGGCCGAATCTCCTGACTACTTCGAAGTCGTGAACCGCCTGCAGCGGATTGGCTCACAATGAAGCCTGACTCAGGCCCGACCGATGCAAAGCTGCCACTGCCGCTGCGCGCGGCCTACGCGGCCGCCGAGAGCTACGTTCGTCACCATGAGAGCATGTTCTACACCGTATCCAGATTCCTGCCTCCTGATCGCCGGTCAGCCATGCGCGTGGCGTTCGCGTTCTTCCGGCTGGCGGACAACCAGGTGGACCGCGGGCACGTCTCGCTGGCGGAATTCCAGTTCTGGCGCCAGCGGGCTTTGCGCCCGGCCGCTGAGCAGACTGACCCAATCCTGGCCGCCTGGGCCGATGTCCGTGACAGGTATGCCATCGAGCCGCGCTACGTCAGCGACTTGCTGGACGGCATCGAGATGGACGCGGCGCCGCGCCGATACGCCACGCTGAACGATCTGAGGGGCTACTGCTATCACGTTGCCGGCACCGTCGGGCTGCTCTCTTTGAAGTTGCTGCACCTGGCCCCGGGCGTAACCTTTGAGCAGGCCGCGCCCCACGCCGTGGAGCTTTGCACGGCCCTGCAACTAATCAATATCATTCGAGACGTGGGCGAAGATCTGGATTCCGGCCGGATTTACCTGCCGCTCGATGAGCTGACCGCTCACGGCCTTACCTATTCCGAAATCGAGGCCAGGGTCCATAATGAGCGCTTCCAGGCGCTCATGGGCCACCTGGCCGCGGTGGCACGACGCCACTACGATGCCGCCTGGCCGAAGCTCGCCCTGCTGTCGCGTACCGGCCGTTTTGTGGCCGGGGCAGGGGCGGTGTATTACCGGGCGTTGCTCGACGAGATGGAGCGCGGCGGATTTGACGTGTTTCATCGACGGCTGCGGTTTTCCACAGCCCGCAAACTCTGGATCGTGTTTTCTCGCTGGCCGGCCATCGCGCGACCACGCTCGCTTTCGGTTTGTTGACACGCCCCGAGGCTCAAGTACAATCCTGCCTGCCCGGAGCAATCCGGGTACACCCCGTGGCCCCCCTCCGCGGGGTGTTTCGTTGTTAGCATTGTAATGTCAACCTCGCTGTGCCGCTTTGAACAGACCCGTGCCCACGTTCGCGCGGGGCGTGCATCGGGGGTATACTCAGCGGCAAATACCCCGTCACATCAACCGATTAGTTACTTCACACTGTCCGTAGGGGGACTCCATGCCGTTCCCAGAACCCATTCGTCAGCGCGTCAAAGAGCGGGCTGCTTTCACCTGCTGTTGGTGCCGCAATCCGATGAACAAGGTCGAGGTGCACCACATCATCCCTGCCGCCGAAGGCGGCCCAGACACAGAAGACAACGCCGCACCTCTTTGTGGCACCTGTCACGATCTCTTTGGGCAGAATCCAGGCCTGCGCAAGGAAATGATCAGCCGGCGAAATGATTGGTACGAGCGCTGTGCACGCGGGCCTGAGTTTCTGTGGCCAATCGCATTTGATGTCCCTCTTCTGGAGCACGTCACCGCAATACCGGTGGTGGAGAGCATTGGTCCGTACAGCGGCATTCGGCTGACCGATAGGAGCGTCACGGACCCGAATCGGCCTCCCTCGCTGTACTTGTCGATCTACTTTCGAACAAGTCGATTGTTCGGTGACCGTGCTCCTGGCACCGAGAAGTGGCTGTATCTGCAGGGCGACATGCGCCCGGCATTGAATGTGCGGATCCACGTCCGCGCCCTGAATCGGCGCGATACCGAAGAGATAATGAAATATCTGCGCGGCGAGAACGCGGGCTGGACGCTGCGGGGATACTCGGTCGGGCGCCCTGACCGATCATCAGATGACGTGTTTGAGCTGTGGCGCGAAAACGACGACAACCGCCTCATGATATCCACGTTTTCGCCGACCAATGCAGGCATTTCGGTCCACGCGCGGGTATCATCGGTCGCTGTCCGAGCGCTGTTTGACTACCTTCAGATGGTTGGCTTTGCCAATTGGGCATAGGCCCTGTTTCTGGAATCCACCGACTGCCCAGAACGCGGATTAGGCAATGTACAACATACCGCAGGGCCAAATCACCTTTGCCGACGTAAGAAACTTCTGCGCCGACGGCCATGAAGAAAGCTTGATTCTGGATTACAAGAGCGACTGGCCGAGCGAGCTTAATCGCGTCCTCTGCGGCATGGCGAATGTGCAGGGTGGCATGGTGCTTGTAGGGGTGGGCACCCAGCCCGGCACGCGCCTTCCGGCATGGCCCCCGCCCGGCGTCGAGGGAACGGACGATCAGCTCAATCAGCGCGTGGTTCAGATTGCCTACGATGCAATCTATCCGCCGATCTTTCCTTTGGTTGACATCGTGCGGCTGGACTCAGATCCCGCGAGGGCCATTGTAGTGATCCGAGTTGACGCCAGCCGCCTGTTGCATGCGACGGACCAACGCCGCCGTGTATACGTTCGGGTGTTCGACCATACCCGTGGCGTTCTGAACGACCTCGCCAATCTTTCGCAACTGGACTGGCTGTTCCAACAGCGCGCGAGAAGCATTGAGCTCCGCGAAAGTGCCATTGGGCGCTCTGAAGAACGCGCCAAAGCCCACATTTCGAGATACTTGAGGCCGACAGAGTCGAATGTTCCTCTGCCAATCGTGGCCATCCGGGCAATTCCAACGTTTCCCCAGGCGTCTGCCGCTAGAACAGCCTCCGAAGTTTTCCAGAAGGCGAGTGCAATTGGAAGCGTAAAGGCAGCTCCGCCGCACTCAAGCCTTGTAATACCCCATCGTGGGCGGTGGCGGACGACAGCGGACGGAGCCTTTGCCTTGCCACTCGGCCCTGAGGCAACTCCCCAATATGCTGAGACTAGCATTCAGGGCTTGGTCTACCTTGAGCAGGTATTGCCAACACAGTCCGCAACTGATCGAGACACTGATCAGCAAATCAGGGTTGTGCGTGGGTACAGTGTTCTGGCCTGCGTCGATGCTTTTGTGAGCTTCGCCGCCCAGTTCTATCAAAGGCTCCATTGGCATGGTCCCATCCAACTGCATGCTTCGTTAAAAGGAGCGCAGGGCATAGTGCTGGACCACCGCCACCCACACCATTGGTCTGACCCGATGTATGAACCTAGCTCAGAGCGATTCACGCAAGATGCCGAGTTGGTCCTTTTTGGTGGTGAGTTGCAGGCACAGACTTTCGGTGACGCCAAGCGGGCAGTATTGACGAATGTTGCCCAAAACCTCATGTGGGCCTTTGGTTTTGCTGACGACCGGGAGCAGTTGGCTGATTACGTGGCTGGTCTGTTGGAATGGCCCAAGGAGTCCGCCGTCCATTGAAGGCTTCCTG
>CAZCEC010000051.1:39415-45860 GCA_964497615.1 uncultured Anaerolineales bacterium
CGCCGGCTTGCTCGTATTTATTGTCACATCTAGAATCGCGTCATGCCCGCTCCTGAAACGCTCCCCTTACCATTTCCTTCCGCCACCAACGGCCGCCTCGACATCAAGACCCTCGAGTCCTGGCTCTGGGATGCCGCCTGCTCTATACGCGGCGCCCTCGACGCGCCCAAGTACAAGGACTACATCCTGCCTCTGATTTTCGCCAAGCGCCTGTCGGACGTGTTCGACGACGAGATGGCGCGGCTGGCCGAGGAGTTTGGCGACGCCGAGACGGCGCAATTTTTGGTAGCGAGGGATCACGGCCTGGTCCGGTTCTATATACCGCCGAAGGGCGCCTGGGCGGAGGTGCGCCGCTCGGCTACCAACGTCGGCGAGCGCGTGACCGACGCGCTGCGCGCCATTGCGCGCGAAAACCCCTCGCTGCACGGCGTGATTGACATCGTGGACTTCAATGCCACCGTCAGCGGCCAGCGTATCCTCGACGACGGCAAGCTATGGCAGCTCATCGAGATTATCAGCCGGCACCGCCTGGGGCTGGCCGACGCCGAGCCCGACATCCTGGGCCGGGCCTACGAGTACCTGCTGCGGAAGTTCGCGGAGGGGCAGGGGCAGAGCGCGGGCGAGTTCTACACGCCTAAGGAAGTCGGCTGGACCATCGCCTACCTGCTCGACCCGCAGCCGGGCCAGGCCGTGTACGACCCGGCCTGCGGCTCCGCGGGCTTGCTGGTCAAGTGCCAGCTTGCCGCGCTCGAGCGCGCCCCGGCGCCGGATGGCCCTGAGCCACAGCCGCTGCGGCTGTACGGCCAGGAGATGAACCACGTCACCTACGCCATCGCCAAGATGAACATGATCATCCACGACATGGCCGGCGAGATCGCCATCGGTGACACCTTCCGCAACCCCAAGCTGCTGGACGGTAGCCGCCTGCGCAAGTTCGATCTGGTGGCCGCCAACCCCATGTGGAACCAGGACGGCTACGCGGCTGACTTCTACGAGAACGACCCATTCGAGCGCTTCTCGCACGTGCCGCCGGCCAGCTCGGCTGACTGGGGCTGGGCCCAGCACATCGCCGCCTCGCTCAACGACGCCGGCCGCGCCGCCATCGTGCTCGACACCGGCGCCGTCTCGCGCGCCAGCGGCAGCCAGTCGTCCAACAAGGAAAAGGAGGCTCGCCGCGCCCTGGCCCAGCGCGACTGGATCGAGGGGATTGTGCTGCTCCCGGAGAACCTGTTCTACAACACCACCGCCCCCGGCATCCTCCTGCTGCTGAACAAGCGCAAGCCGGCCGCGCGCCAGGGCCAGATCATGCTGATCAACGCCTCGCAGGCGTTCGAAAAGGGCCGGCCCAAGAACTTCATACCGGACGGCGATATCCGGCGCATTGCCCAAACCTTCCACGCCTGGCAGCCAGTGGACCAGTTCGCGCGGGTGATCACCCTGGCCGAGGCTGAACAGAACGACTGGAACCTGAGCCCGTCGCGCTACGTGAGTACCGGCCAGGCCGAGCAGCACCGCGACATACAGAGCATCATCGACGACCTAGCGACGGCGCACGCCGAGGCCGAAGTGCTCGACGTGGAGCTGAATGGCATTCTGAAGTCGTTGGGGTATCAGCCGTATGCTTGAAAGTGTTGTGGAGGCAGCAGGACCCCCCTCGGACGGTTTCCGACAGTCGGAAATTGGCTTGTTTCCTAGTGACTGGGGTCTGGCCACTTTGGGCGACTTGTTCGAAATCAAGCAGGGAAAGGCCCTATCGCAGAAGAATCGCACAGGAAAATCGCCCAGACCGTTCTTGAGAACCGCGAATGTCTTGTGGGGGCAGCTTGACCTGCGATCCGTTGACTCAATGGACTTCACAGATGCGGAGGCCGAGCGCCTGGATCTGCGGGTGAATGACCTCCTGGTCTGTGAAGGAGGAGATGTTGGGCGAACTGCAATTTGGCGCGGTGAGATTGAGAATTGCAGCTACCAGAATCACATTCACCGCCTGCGTCTGCGTGATCAAAGAGTCGTCCCCGAGTTTGTCATGTACTGGATGCAAGCTGCGCTAACACTGCTGGGCATTTACGAAGGCGCAGCGAATAGGACCACCATACCCAATCTCTCTCGTGCCAGATTGAGCACATTTGTTATTCCAGTACCGTCGCTCATAGAGCAACGCTCCATCGCCCACGTCCTCTCCCGCCTCCAGGCCGCCGCCGAGGCCCAGGCCGCCATCGCCGCGCGGGTGCGCGAGCTGAAGCGGGCGCTGATGGCGAAGCTGTTCACCGAAGGGCTGCGAGGTGAACCGCTGAAGGAGACGGAGATTGGGCCGGTGCCAGAGGGGTGGGAAATAGGGCAATTGGGCGCTTTCCTAACCCAAGCACAATATGGTCTTTCCGTCCGTGGCGAGAAGTCAGGTCAATACCCGGTACTACGAATGACCAATCAGCAGGACGGTGCCATTGTCGGTACCAACCTCCAGTACGTTAACATATCGCAGGCGGAGTTTGAGAGATTTCGGCTTCATCCTGGAGAACTGTTGTTCAATCGGACCAACAGCATTGACTTGGTGGGCCGAACTGCGCTTTTCGATCTTGAGGGGGATTTCGTTTTTGCCTCTTACCTGATTCGCCTGGTAGTCCGTGGCGAAAAGCTAGATCCACGCTACCTAAACCACTATCTCAACGATGAGACAACTCAAGCACGCCTGAAGGGCCTGGCAACGCGCGGTGTGAGCCAATCCAACATCAGCGCCAGCCGTTTGCGGACGTTTGTTGTCCCGGTGCCTTCACTGGGGGAGCAAGGTGAGATCGTTGATGTGCTTCAAGCGGTTGATGCCAAAGTCAGGTCGGCAGAGCACAAGCGGATCCGGCTGGAGGAGCTATTCCGGGTGCTGCTGAGGTCGTTGATGACGGGCCAAGTACGGCCCCATGGTGTGCTCGCCGGCCTCTCGCTAGCGATGTCATAGGGGAGTAATCACATGGGCCACTTGCGCCTTGGTACTCTGCCAAAGACACGTCCGTGGCGAAAGGTAATGGGGCTTCTCGACCATGACCCGGGAGATGTCTCGACCATCGCAAGTGCTACCATACAAGCGGCAGGCGCTGAGCTTGACAAACTCAGGAGCGAGCCAAGTCTAGGGTACTGCTTCTGGCTCCTCACACGGATTACGTGGTCTGCTAGGCAGCCAGACTTCGCCTCACGGCTCCATGACCTCGGCATTGACTTGGCCGGGTCGGTCTCTGCTTTGAGTTTTGTCTCAGCGGTATCTGATCATGCCCGGCGCCAATGCGCAACGTACCGGGGGTCCACGGCATTTAGGGATATCGCAAATGGCGCCCTAAAGCAGGCGCTGTCTCAGACTATCGGAACAGGCACACCGTCCCTGTTTGGAAGCACGCTGGCGGATGTTCAAGCGGCCTGCCGGCGCTACTCATCGAGACAGCAGTTCGGGCTGCTAGCGCGGCACTTCTTCTCGATCTTCACTGACCGATCACTGCGTTACTTCATTGATAAAGAGCTGTCAAACCACATCGGGCCCGGAAGTAGGCTGCAGTCCATTGATGATGGCCGTGATTTCAGTGACGCGCTCGAGACGTATGCGTGGCAGACTTCAAAGATCGTAGAGGAGTTCGCGGCGGGGTGGTATTCGAAACACAATTGGCAGTCAGAGGGAGACATATCGGAGGCTGACGCCCGACGCTTCGTTGCCTATGGACTTCGCAAGTTCCAGATGGAGTTGGAGCGAGAGGAGAAAGCGCGATGAGCGACATTCTCCTGGCCTGCGACGGGGCAGCTCCGCCATCAGGATGGAAGCGAAGGAAGTGGGACAAGAAGCTTGACCTGACGCATCAGGGACGCGCACCCACCTTCAACCTTAAGATCAATAACATCGAGGCAGCCATTCTGCGCGATGTTGATCCCATCTCGAATGATTTGATCAGGCTGGCGAGCTATGTTTACATCGCGGATCAATCCGTTTCAAGAGGGCGACTGACGGACGTCTACGGGCATCATTGGGTGCGGGACCTATACTTTGCAGTACCTGTTTCTGACCCTGGCTTTTGGTCAAGGCCGGAGCTCAAGGATCAGCTCGTAGATATCCTCAACTTCCTAACCGGCGACCGTTACACATTCCAATTCGTAAAAGGCACTCCGGCTGCAAGTCAGTTGACGCTAGACTTGCCCAGTAATCTCAGCCCATATGATGGAGCCGACTCCGTAATGCTGCTATCGGGCGGGGCTGACAGTCTCAGTGCCCTTGTGGATATGGTCGTTAAGCAAGGCAAACGTCCAATCCTCGTGAGCCATCGCTCCATTCCAATGCTAGATGCTAGGCAGACGCGAATTGCCAATGCGCTGCGCCAGCACATTGTGTCTTGGCGGTTTCCACACATTAGCGTTTGGGTTCACCTGAAAGGTGCCGAGGCAAAAGAGTATACTCAGAGGAGCCGGTCATTTCTATACTGCGTGTTGGCGGCTGCCGTTGCTCATCAAACGAAACTTAACGAAATATGTGTTGCTGACAATGGCGTGGTCAGCCTCAACTTGCCCAGAAATGCCCAACTGGTAGGCACTGCGGCCTCTCGGTCCACACACCCCAAATTCCTGCATGCAACGGAGTGTTTTCTGCAAGACGTTTTTGGGTCCCAAGTCCACTTATACAACCCGATACAGTTCCGTACCCGTGCTGAAACTGTCAGCCTGTTGCGCGACTCCGGCTGTCCCGAGTTGTTGCAGGAAACGGTTTCCTGCGCACACACACGTCAGGCAGCCATGACCCCTCACTGCGGTGTTTGTTCGCAATGTATCGACCGTCGCATTGGCACCTTGGCAGCGGGGATGGAGGAATTCGACTTAACTGAGCGGTATGAAAAGGATGTGTTTACGGATGAGTTGCCGGAAGGACCGGATCGTGCACAGGTTGAGGCATATGTTCGTTTTGCCCGCGATGTGGAGCACCTATCTGATCATGATTTGTTTCGCGACTATGTGGAGCTTTTCGACGCAATCATTCCCGGAGATCCCAACCCCGAGCGAACTGCGCAGGAGTGGATCAATCTGCTTCGAAGGCATGCCTCGCAGGTTCGGGCCGTCATTGAAGGACAGATTGCGGAGCACGGCCGATCCTTGTTCAACGCGACTCTACCTGGTCATTGCCTAATTCGCTTAGTTGCCGCTGGCTCGCATAACGAAAACCCAAGGCGTCGGTTCGCACTTAAAGTTGCCGACCGTCTGCGGCGCGGGATTCCGAAGGTCTTCCAGTCACGGCAACCTAAGAACGAGCATGAAGTCCAAGATGCGGCCGATGCGATTCTTTCTGCAGCTCAGGATGATTTCGACCGAGAGCTGCCCTTGCTTCCTTTCGCCGGGATATCGACGAAACCCGATTTCTCCAATAATGCAATGCTCTTTATCGAGATGAAGTATCCGAAGACGCGTAGTCGCCTCAACGCTACGGTGACGGAAATGTCAAGTAGGCTGGTAATATACCGCCAGCAGCACGCGTATGCCATGTTCGTGGTCTACGATCCACACCGCTGTATTTCGAGTGATGATGACTTTGTTGAGAGCTTTGTATCGGAGGAAAGCGTCGTTGTAGTCATCCGATAAAGGCCAGTAGTCCAATGTCTGAGCGCTCCGAAGTCCAAGAACCCATCCTCCGCTACGCCGCCGAGATCGGCTGGACGCGTGTTTCGAATGACGCCGCGCTGAGCCTGCGCGGCGGCGAGGCGGGCTTGTTCTTAGGCGACGTGCTGTGCCAGAAGCTTGTCAGCCTGAATCCTGGCGTCAGCTTTGACCCCCAGGCCGTGCTCCGCCAGCTTGAAAACGTCCGCGCCGGTATCGAGGGCAACTACGAAACCTTGCTGTACCTGCGCGGCGAAAAGTCGGTTTACGACCCGGCGCAGAAGCGCGAGCTCAACCTGCGTCTGGTAGACTTCGGCAACCCTGGCGCGAATGTCACGTCACCGACGAGTGGGCGTACACCAACGGCCCGCACACCAACCGCGCCGACGTGATGTTCCTGATCAACGGCCTCCCGGTCGCGCTGGTAGAGACCAAGGGCGCCAAGAAGTCCGATGGCATCGAGCGTGGGCTGGTGCAGGTGCGCCGCTACCACCGCGAAACGCCGGAGCTGGTGACGGCCCCGCAGGTGTGGGACATCACCCACTTCCACGACTTCTACTACGGCGTCACCTGGGCGCTGGAGCGTAAGGGCGTTTTCAACTGGCGTGCCGAAGAGCCGGGGAACTTTGAGCGCAAGGTCAAAGCCTTCTTCGAGCCGGCGCGCTTGCTGCGCGTGCTGCGCGATTACATCCTGTTCACCCGCAAGGACGACGAGCTGCGCAAGTTCATCCTGCGCCAGCACCAGACCCGGGCGGTAGAAAAAGTCGTCGCCCGCGCCCAGGATCCCGAGCGCCGTACCGGCCTGGTGTGGCACACGCAAGGCTCCGGCAAGACC
>CAZCEC010000052.1:0-45479 GCA_964497615.1 uncultured Anaerolineales bacterium
CCCGCCGATGTTCAGCCGCCCACCTCTCGGTCGCCGGCTGTTCTTCGTCTTTCGTCTTTCGTCCTTCGTCTTTCGTTGGTCGTCCCTCCCCCGCCGCGACCTCCCCATCCAAAAACAGCATCTCCCGCTGGAACTGCTCCTGATCCTTCAACTGCAAGTTGTAGATGTCCTGGTACAGGCCGGGCTGGTCCACCAGCTCGGCGTGCCGGCCGCGCTGCACGATGCGCCCTCCGTCCAGCACCAGGATCAGGTCGGCGCGCTTGACGGTGGACAGCCGCTGGGCGATCACAAACGTGGTGCGGTCCTGCATCAGCGTATCCAGAGCCTGCTGGATCAGGTACTCGGTCTGCGTGTCCACGCTCGAAGTCGCATCATCGAGGATGAGGATGCGCGGGTCCATCAGCAGCGCCCGGGCAATGGCAATGCGCTGGCGCTGCCCGCCGCTCAGGGTCACACCGCGCTCGCCGACCGGGGTCGCGTAGCCCTCCGGGAACGATAGGATGAAATCGTGGGCACGCGCAGCACGCGCAGCAGCAAACACCTCGTCGTCGGTGGCGTCCAGCCGCCCAAAAGCGATGTTCTCGCGGATGGTGGTGGAGAACAGCAGCGAGGTCTGGAGCACCAGCCCGATTTGCGAGCGCAGGGCCTTCAGGTCCAGGTCGCGCACATCCAGGCCATCCACGCGCACCGCCCCCGCCGTCACGTCGTAGAACCGGGGGATCAGGTTGACCAGGCTGGTCTTGCCGCTGCCGGTCGGGCCGATGAGGGCGATCACCTGGTTGGGCTGCGCCTCAAAGCTCACCCCGTGCAGCGCGCGCCGGCTGCCGGTGTAGGCAAACGACACATCTTCAAAGCTCACCCGCCCCTGGAGCGCCGGCAGCAGGCGCGGCTGGGCCGGCGATTTGATCTCTTCTGGCAAGTCCAGGATCTCAAAGATGCGCTGGGCCCCCGCCACCGCCTCCCCGGCCGTGTTCACCACAAACCCCAATTGCTGCACCGGCCCGGCCAGCAGCAGCAAATAGGCGTTGAAGGCCGCCAGTTCGCCCACGGTCAGCGTGCCGTCAATCGCCATCCGGCCCCCGAACCACAGTATCAGGACCGTCGCCGCCATCACCAGCACCGTCATGGTGGGCATGTAGAAGCCCCAGGTGCTCACCAGGGTCACCCGCGCGCCCCATAGCCGGCGGTTGGCCTTGGCAAACTTATCCTGCTCGTGGGCCTCGCGCGCAAAGGCCCGCACCACCTGCACCCCGGAGAGGTTCTCCTGCACTGCCGCGGAGACGTCGCCCAGCGCGCGGTCGATGCCAAGAAACAACGGCCCAATCCGGCGGCCCAGGTGCACCGTCACGCCCATCAGCAGCAGCAGCGGGCCCAGGCCGATCAGGGTCAGCGGCGCGCTCTCGCGCAGCAGCAGGACGATGATGCCCGTGAGCAGCAGTCCCACATTCAGCAGTTCCACCACCCCCTGCCCCACAAACCGCGACAGCGCGCTCACGTCCTCGGTGCAGCGGCTCATCAACTGCCCGGTTTGCGTCTGGTCATGAAACCCAAACGGCAGCCGCTGAATCTTGTCGTACAGCGCGTTGCGAAAGTCGTAGCCTGTGCGGTTGATGAGCCACTCGCCCGTGTAGCGGCGCACGAAGTTGAACCCGGCCCGCGCCAGCCCCACCAGCACAATGATCAGCCCGGTCCGCGCCATCAGGTCCGCGTCGGCCTGCGTCAGCCCGGCGTCGATCACTTCGCGGATGAGGCCCGGGATCACCAGGCTGAGGGCGGTGACGGCCAGCACGCTGAAGACCAACAGCGCCATTTGCGGGCGGTAGGGCCGCAGGGCCGGCAGCAAACGAAGCAGCATTTTCATGGCAAGTCTATCGATTCAGCGATTCAATCCAGGTTGCGAATGGCCGGGTGCAGCAGCCCCGCCGCCCCCAGCAGCGCCGTGGCCGCGCCTCCCACGATGAAGACCAGCGGCGGGCCTGCCAGGTCGGTCGCCCAGCCGGCCAGCCCGGCGCCCACCGGCAGCAGCACGAACGACCCCAGCGCATCAATACTCGACACGCGTCCCAGCGCGGCGCGGGGCACCATCTCCTGCAGCGTGTTCGTCCACACCAGCCCAAAGGCCGAGATGGACAGGCCGACGATGAAGGCCGCCGTGGCCACCACCGGCGTCACCGGCCACAGCCCAAAGACCATGGCCGCCAGCCCGCACACCACCGTGCCGCCATACGCCAGCCAGCCCCGGCGGCGCAGCCGGGCCGCGCGCCCCAAGAGCAGCGCCCCCGCCACCGCGCCCACCGACCCGGCGGAATACAACAGGCCCAACGTGCCCACGTCGGCGTGCATGGTCTGTTCCACCAGGAAGGGCAGGGCTACCTGCCGCGGACTGGCCAGGGTGATGTTGACCAGGCTGAAGATGATAATCGTAATCCACAGCCAGGGCGAAGCCGCCACCAGCCGCAGGCCATCGCGCAGGTCGCGTATCGGGTTCGTGGGCGGCGCTGGCGGCGCGGGCGCGGCCTCTGCCGCGCGTTGGCCCGCCACGACCAGGCGCCCCAGCGCCCACACGCAGCCCACAGCGATCAGGAACGATAACCCGTTGAGGCCAAACGCGCTGGCCGCGCCGCCCACCGCCACTACGCCCGCGCCAATGGCCGGCCCCACCACGCCCGCCAACTGGATGCTCAAGCTCGTCAGCGCGTTGGCGCTGGGCAGCAGTTCCGGCGACGTCAGTTCCGGCACCAGCGCCTGATAGGCCGGAAAGAAGAAGGCTTCCACAAAACCAAATACCATGCTGGCTACGTATAGGTGCCAGATTTCGAGCCGTTGGGCAAAGGCCAGCCCCGCCACCGCCAGCATCACCAGCCCGCTCACCACGTCGGCCCCCAGCATCACGCGCAGCCGCGGCAGCCGGTCCACCGCCACCCCGCCGATCAGCAGGAACAGCAGCATCGGGATAAACGAGAAGATGAGGACCGTGCCCATCGCCGTGGCCGAGCCGGTCTGTTCGAGCACCCACCATGCCAGCGCCACGCGGTACAGGCTGTCGCCCAAGCGTGAGATGGTCTGGCCGGTCCACAGCAGCGCAAATGGGCGGTGCGAGAGGGCGCGAAACAGGCCCATGGAGTTATGCAGCCGCCGGGCGCCGGCGGCTCTTCAAAACAGCCCAGATTGGCGTGCCCAACCACGCCGCCAACGAAACAATCAGGCCGGCGGCAAAGGTCCAGGGCACAAAGCGCAGGGTCACCGTGTGATGGCCGGCGGGCACCAGCAAGCCTTGCAGCGCGACGTTGGTTGTCATCAGTGGCTGTGGCTGGCCGTCGATCCAGGCCCGCCACCCCGGATAGTGCGCATTGGCGATGACAAGGAAACGTGGCGTATCCGTTTGCGCCTCGACCTCTAGATGGTTGGCTCCGCGTCCCGTCACTTCGGCCCATTCATTCGCCCCCAGCGGCGCCGTCGAATCCAGCACCACCCGTCCCTCGACGACGGCGGCATTCCAATGGTCGAACGCGGCGTCGGTCACTTGGGCCAGCGCGTCCGCCGGGTCGTTGGCGGTCTGCACGAACTGCGCCAGGTAGGCGCGGGAATGGGCGTGCAGGAAGTGATAGTAGCGGTAGTCTTCCCACTCGGCCCTCAGTTGGTAGGCCGGATCGTCATAGCCCCCGCTCGTGGCGACGACGTTCACGTTCAACAGGATATTCCGGCGGTACGAGTCCACGCTGTTGACCAGAGCCTGATAACGGCGCAGGGTCAGCGGCGGCATCCCCCACCACCCATCCACCGCCAGCACGCTGCCAAAGTCCTGGCTCGTCAATTGCTCAGCGGACACCCGGTAGAACGTCTGATAGCCGGGCGGGGCGGCAGCCATGTGCTCAATCTCGCGCGCCACCGGCTGCTGGTCCACCACCCAGAACCGGCCCCGGTTGAGGGACATCACATCCACCGCCGCCAGGGCCAGCAGTGCCAGTTGCGCCGCGCGCCGCCGCGGCCCAGCCGCCCACACGCACAGCGCGGCCGCGCCCAGCAGCAGCCCTGCATAAAGGGCCGCCCGGTACAAGTCAGTCATCACCGCCGGCTCCGGGTTGGTGAGCAGGCGCAGCGCCGCCACGCCCGCCGTCGCCGCTAGCACCCCTGCCCCGGCCCGCACCGCCAGCCTCGGCAGGGCCCCGGCCTCGCGGCGCAGTTGGTCCAGGCCCAGCGCCCCCAGCACCGCCACGCAGAAATTGACGCCCAGGGCCAGCCGTTCCACGTCGCGCAGGTAGCCAGGGAACCCCAGCCGCTGCACCAGGTAGAGCGCATCCAGCGTCACCAGCCGTTGGCCCAGCGCCACGATCAGGAAGCCCGTGCCCACCAGCGCCCAGAACAAGCCCCGCCGCCGCGCGACGGCCAGAACGGCGCAGGCCAGGGTGAGGCCGCCCACGTATAGGGTCTCGAAGATCGGCGTTGAGTCGGCCAGCGCGGGATGCAGCAGCGCGGCCAGTTCATCCACCCCAAAGCCGCCGTGCGCCACGTTGGCATACAGCAGGTCGGCCCGCGTGGAGAGGCGCGTCAGCTCCAGGGTAGGCAGCCACTGCGCGGCGGCCCCGCCCAGCGCCGCCAGCCCGAAGGCGGCCAGGTGCCGCGCCGCCATCCACCCGCCCCAGCCCCGGCGGTAGGCCTGCAACACGAGCCACCCCAAGCAGAGCGGCGCGATAGACAAATACGACTGCGGCCGGCCGGCCAGAAACACCAGGCTGAACACCAGCCCGGCCAGCGCCGTCCGGTGCGGGCGCGGCCGCTCCACCGCCCACGCCAGCGCCAGCAGCGTGCCCGGCAGCCACACGGCGGCCTCCAACTCCGAGAATTGCAGCGGCGCGAAGCCGGTCAGGTAACCCCCAAACTCAAACGCCGCCCCGCCCAGCAGCGCCGGCATCAGCCCCAGCGACTGGCGGCGCAGAAACAGGAAGGTCAAGCTGCCCGCCAGCCAGAAGTGCAGCGCCGCACTCAGGGCCAGTGTGTCCAGGCTGAAAGCCGGCCCGGCCGCCAGCGCCAACGCCAGTTGAACCGGATAAAAGGTGGCCGCCTGCGGGTCGGCATACTGGGGATAGCCGGAGTAGACGTGCGGGTTCCACAGCGGCCACTCGCCAGCGCGCAGGGCCCGCGCCGCATACAGCCGCGGCGGAAAGAAGACTTCCGTGGTGTCCGACTTCTCAGGAAAGGTGGCCCGGTCTTGCGGCGCGGCCGCCCACAACCGCCACAGGAACAGATACGTCAGCAGGGCCAGCACGCACAGCCCAGCCAATTCCAGCCGCGCCTCGCGCGCGCGGGCAGCCGCCATCCGCATCCAGTTGCCAGGGAACTTGCGCACAGCCGCAGTCAATGAAGGCAGCCAGGCTAAACCGCCGCGGCCATCCAGCCGTCAGCTTTGGCGCGGCAGCCCCAGCCGGCGGTGCTCCACCATGATGCAGCGGTCCTGTACCACGGTCAGGCCGGCGGCCTGGGCCCGCTGGGCAGCGGCCGGATGGACGACCCCAAGCTGCGTCCACACTGCGCGCGCGCCGATGGCGATGGCGTCCTCCACGATCTGCGGCAAGTGCTCCGAGCGTCGAAAGACGTTCACGATGTCGATTGGGCCGGGCACGGCGCGCAGATCGGGATAGACCGTCTCGCCGTTGAGGGTCCGCACGTTGGGGTTGACGGCGTAGACAATGTAGCCCGCCCCGCGCAAGTAGCTGCCAATGCGATAACTGTCGCGATACGGCTTGTCGGAGTGCCCGACGACGGCGATGAACCGAGCCGCCGCCAGCACATCGTGCAGGGCCGCATCAGACGTGGCCGTCATCCGCCCGCCTCCGGCACGAACTCCAAGGCGTGCTCGTCCACCACCTGGCGCTCGGCATCCGGCTCGTCGCTGGCGCGATAGAACAACACCAGCCGCAGGGTGTGCGGCCCGCGCGGCTCCGGCCCGCGCAGGTGCACGGTGAAGTCGAAACTGGTGTCCATCGCCTCGATCAGGCTCAGCGCCGCCACCTCGTGGCCGTCCGCGTTGGTCACGCTCATCTCGACGTTCGGGCGTTCCTCAAAGGGCGTCAGCCCGAAGTTGAGCTTCATGCGCCGGCCATCGGGGTAGGGGCGCACGGCCACCTGGGTGAAGCGCACCTCGGCGCGCGGGCGGGGCGCAGGCACCGCCTCGCCCTCGTCGTACAGCGGGATCTCGGCCATGCGGGGATTATACCGTTCTCTTGCTATAATGGCCCCGCGTCAAAAGAGGAGAGACCCCATGCTAGAACTCACCACCCGCGAACACAAACGCCTCAACGTCATCCGCGTCGTCGGCCGCGTGGATGCCGCCACCTATACCGAGCTGGAGGCCAAGCTCCAGGAATATATGGAGAACGGCCACGTTCACCTGATCCTGGAGATGGACGGGACCGAGTACCTGAGCAGCGCCGGGGCGCGCGTGCTCATCTCCACCCAAAAGGCCCTCAAGCCGCGCGGCGGGCGGCTGTCGCTGGCCCAGCCCTCAGAGCGCGTCCGCGAAGTGTTGGACCTGGCCGGGCTGGATACCCTCTTCCCTATCTACGAGACCACTGTCGCGGCCCTGGCCTCCGAGTAGGCGGCATGAGCGGCCCCGCCCGCCCCCCGCACCAGATCGAGACCCACGCCATCCACGCCGGCCAGGCGCCCGACCCGGCCACCGGCGCGGTGATGGTCCCAATCTACCAGACCTCCACCTACGTGCAGCAGGGGGTCGGCGAGCACAAGGGCTACGAATACGCCCGCACCGGCAACCCCACCCGCACCGCGTTGGAGGGCTGCTTGGCCGCGCTCGAAGGCGCCGCCCACGGGCTGGCGTTTGCCTCGGGCATGGCGGCCATCGACACCCTGCTGAAGGTGCTCAACCCCGGTGACCATGTGCTGGCCGGCAACGACGTGTATGGCGGCACCTTCCGCCTGTTCGACAAGCAGTACCGCAAGTACGGCATTGAGTTCAGCTACGTGGAGACCACCGACCCGGCGGCGGTGGCAGCGGCCCTGCGTCCCAACACCCGCTGGATTTGGCTGGAGACGCCCACCAACCCGCGCCTCAAGGTGGCCGACCTGCGCGCCATCGCGGACCTCGCCCACTCCCGCCAGCCGCCCATCCAGGTGATCGTGGACAACACCTTCGCCACACCCTATTTGCAGCAGCCCCTGGCGCTGGGCTGCGACGTGGTGGTGCACTCCACAACGAAGTACCTGGGCGGCCACTCGGACGTGGTCGGCGGCGCGGTGCTGACTAACGACGCCGCCCTGCACGACCAGCTCAAGTTCCTGCAAAACGCCGCCGGGGCCGTGCCCGGCCCGATGGACTGCTTCCTGGTGCTGCGCGGGGTGAAGACCCTGGCCGTGCGCATGGACCGGCACGGCGAGAACGCGCTGGCCGTGGCGCAGTTCCTGGAAGACCATCCTCAGGTGGCCGAGGTGATCTATCCCGGCCTGGAGAGCCACCCCCAGCACGCCGTGGCCCGGCGGCAAATGCGCAACGGCGGCGGGATGATCTCGCTGCGGCTGCATGGCGGCGCGGACGCGGCGCGCCAGTTGGTCACGCGCACCACGCTCTTCGCGCTGGCCGAGTCGCTCGGCGGCGTGGAGTCCCTCATCGAGGTGCCGGCCGGCATGACCCACGGCTCCACCCAAGGCTCGCCCCTGGAAGTGGATGCGGGACTGGTGCGCCTCTCCGTGGGCCTGGAGCACAAGGACGACCTGATCGCCGACCTGGCCGCTGCCTTAAGCGGTCTCTAGCTTGCGGCCTGGCTCTCATCCGTCGCGCCGAGGACTGCTCTGCCGCGACCGCTCAATTCGGCTGTCATTCCGAGGCGAACGTTGCCGAGGAATCTATCCTTCCCAGCAGTCCTTGCGCCTGTCGCCTTTGTTCGCGAAACACGCCTAGACCATCAATGGAATCCCCCCTCTCCATCCTCCTGCTCGTATCCGACCCCTTCGCGGAGCACCTGCTCGACGAAGTGCGCGCCGTGTCCCCGCGCGTGTCGCTCCAGCAGCGCATCGTCGCGCGCGGCGAGACCATCGAACCGGAAGCCTGGGCTGAGGTCGAAGTGCTCTACAGCGCCCGCCACCTGCCCGGGCCCGGCCAGGCCCCCCGCCTGCGCTGGGTGCAGGCCCACTTCGCGGGCGTCAACCGCTGGCTGGGCCACCCGGCGCTCGCGGGCGTGGCCCTGACCACGGCCAGCGGCGTCCACACCGTGCGCATGGGCGAGTATGTCACCCAGATGATGCTGGCCTTTGCCCACCAGATGCCGCGCCTATGGCGGGCGCAAGCCGCGCGCGAGTGGGACAGGAATTGGGAGAACGACGCCTTCCGCGAATTGCGGGGCGCCACCTTGGCCGTGGCCGGCTACGGCAGCATCGGCCGCGAGGCCGCGCGGCAGGCGCGAGCTTTGGGAATGCGGGTGTTGGCCAGCAAACGCGACCCGAGCCTCACCGCCGACAGCGGCTGGTGCGTGCCCGGCACCGGCGACCCCAGCGGCGAACTGCCCGAACGCTTCTATGGCCCGGACGACTGGCACGCCATGCTGGCCCAGGCCGATTACGTGCTCGTGGCCGCCCCCCTCACGCCGGGGACCCGGCACCTGATTGACCGCGCGGCCCTGAACGCCATGCGTCCAGGCGCAGTGCTCATCAACGTCGCGCGCGGCGACCTGGTAGATGAGGCGGCGCTGATCGAAGCCGTGCAAAGCGGCCGCCTGGGCGGGGCCGCGCTGGACGTGTTCGCGCAGGAGCCCCTGCCCGCCGAGAGTCCCCTGTGGGACTTGCCGAACGTGATCCTCACCCCCCACATCGCGGGCCTGACGCCCCACTACAACGACCGCGCCCTGGCCCTCTTCGCCGAGAACCTGCGCCGCTACCTCGCCAGCCAGCCCCTCCTTAATGTAGTGGATCAAGCCAGCGGCTACTAGTGTCGCCCTCAGCGCTCCCGCGCGCGCGTGAGCTCCATCACCGACAGCCACGCGCCCTCGTCCGCGTCGGACCGCGGGGTGTTCGCATCCTTGAACCACTCCGCGGCGGAAGCGGGCGGCACGCCTTGAGACTCCATGACCGCAGCGTCCATGAAAGTCGGCGCGCCCACGCGCAGGGCCAGCGCCAGCGCATCGCTGGGCCGCGCATCGATCTCGTGCACCGCGCCGTCAGGCGTGCGCATCCACAGCGTAGCGTAGAAGGTTTCATCCTCCAGCCGCGTGACGGCGGCATGCTGCACGACTGCCCCGGCCGCGCTCAGCAGGCGCGCGATGAACTCGTACGTCATCGGCCGCTTGAACTCCTTGCCCAACAGCGCGCAAGCGATGCCGTCGCCCTCGAACCCGCCCAGCCAGATCGGCACCACCCGCTCCACGTCGCCCGCCGCGAGCAGCACCACCCGCCGGGTCGGGTCCACCAGGGCAAAATCGGTATTGCCTCGCGGCATCCACCCCAACACATCCTGAACCGTAATGCTCAACATGCGCATCTCCTCCAGCCCGCTCGCTTGTGAGCCACTCACCGGTGCCGCGGCTTCAACTTCGCCCGCCAGCATTCCCCGCAGCCGGTCGCGGGCCCGGCTCAGCCGGGCTTTGATGGTGCCCACCGGCACGCCCGCCTGCGCGCTGATCTCGGTCAGCGACAGCCCCTCCCAATAGAAGCCCCGCACTGCCACGCGCTGGGCCGGCGGCAGTTCCTCGATGGCGGCGTTGATGTGGACGCTCAACTCCCGCGCCTCGGCCAGCGCCTCCGGCCCAGCGGCGCGTGCGCCCTCGATTCCGGTGCGCCTGTGTTCCGCCGCCACATCCAGGGGCACGCTGGGCCGCCGCGCCCGCAGCCGCATCCGGCCCAAATTCAGCACCGTGGCATACCACCAGGCCGCAAAGCGCTCCGGCTGGCGCAGCCGGCCCAGGCTGCGAAAAGCCGCGAGGCTGGCCTCCTGCACCGCGTCTTCGGCCTCGGCGGCATCGCCCAGCAGGCGCGCGGCCAGCAGCACGGCCTGTGGCCGGTGCCGCGAGATCAACAACTCAATCGCCGCCCCGTCCCCGGCCAGCCCGCGGGCCACTAACGCGCCGTCGCTGTCATCCATGAACGCCAATTGTATGTGTATGTTGCGCGCGGACACGGAAAGGTTGCATCCTGGTGCCTGTTGCGTGTCAGGTGTCGCACATCGCGTGACAAGTTAACGCATCACGGTTCGCGCCCCGAGCCGTCCCCCTTTACCTTCCACTTATCGTCCTTCGTCTTCCATCCTTCGTCTTCCGTCTGTCGTCTGCCGTCGGTCATTCGTCGGCGCCTCTCAATTGACGGTACAATGCTCCCCCATGACCACCGAAATGCCTTCTCCTTCACCCCTTGTCGGCGTCATCATGGGCAGCCAGTCCGATTGGGAAACGATGCAGCACGCCGCCGCGACCCTGGCCCGCCTGGACGTGCCGCACGAGTGCGCCATCGTCTCCGCCCACCGCACTCCCGCCCGCCTGGCCGAGTACGCCGCCGCCGCCGAGGCGCGCGGCCTCCAGGTCATCATCGCCGGCGCGGGCGGCGCGGCGCACCTGCCCGGCATGGTCGCCGCGCAGACTATCCTGCCCGTGCTGGGTGTGCCGGTGGAGAGCCACGCGCTCAAGGGCCTGGACTCGCTCCTCTCCATCGTGCAGATGCCGGGGGGTGTGCCCGTCGGCACCCTCGCCATCGGCAAGGCCGGCGCCATCAACGCCGCGCTGCTGGCCGCCGCCATCTTGGCCCTTAGCCGCCCGGACCTGCGCGAACGCCTGCGCGCCTTCCGCGACGCACAGACGCGCACGGTGCTGGAGACGAAGCTGCCCGTGGAGCGCGACGAGTAACTGCCACAGACGACGAAGGACGAAAGACGGACGACGAAGCAGGCCAACTCGTCCTTCGTCCATCGTCTTTCGTCCCGCTTCACACCTCCCCATGCCTCCCACTCCCCCCATCCTCCCCGGCTCCACCCTCGGCCTCCTCGGCTCCGGCCAGCTCGGCCGGATGCTGGCGCTGGAGGCCCGCCGCCTTGGCTACCGGGTGCAAGTCTTCTCGCCCGAGCGCGATTCGCCCGCCGGCCAGGTGGCCGACCGAGAACGCGTGGCCGACTACACCGACCTGGACGCCGTGCGCGCCTTTGCCCGCGCGGTGGATGTCGTGACCTACGAGTTCGAGAACGTCCCCGTCGCCACCGCCCAGGCCGCCGCCGAGCGTGCCCCGCTGCGGCCAGGCCCCCACGCCCTGCACATCGCCCAAAACCGCCAGCGCGAGAAGGACTTCCTCCGGTCAGCGGGGTTGCCCGTGCCGCGCTACCGGCCCGTCGCGTCGCTGGCCGATCTCGCGCCCGGCCTGGAACACGTCGGCCTGCCAGCCGTGCTCAAGACGGCGGCCTCCGGCTACGACGGCAAGGGCCAGGTGAAGATTGAGCGCCGCGAAGACGCGGGCGCGGCCTGGGACGCCATCGGCCAGCAGCCGGCGGTGCTCGAAGCCTGGGTGCCGTTCGAACGCGAGCTATCCGTTGTCGCCGCGCGCGGCCTCGACGGCGCCTTTGCTCACTATGGCGTGATCGAGAACACGCACGTGAACCACATCCTGGATGTCTCCGTCGCGCCCGCCGCCGTGCCCCTCACCGTGCTGGCCCAGGCGGTTGAGATCGCCCGCGCTGTGCTGGTGAAACTGGATGTCGTGGGCGTGCTGTGCGTGGAGTTCTTCCTGACGCGCGACCACGAACTGCTCGTCAACGAGATCGCCCCCCGCCCGCACAACTCCGGCCACTTCACACTCGACGCCTGCGCCACCAGCCAGTTCGAACAGCAATTGCGCGCCGTCTGCGGCCTGCCCCTCGGCAGCACCGCCCAGCCCCGCCCCGCCGCCATGGCCAACCTGCTGGGCGATCTGTGGGCCAATGGCGAGCCAAACTGGGCCGGCGTCCTCGCCCAGCCCGGCCTGCGCCTGCACCTCTATGGTAAGCGCCAGCCGCGCCCCGGCCGCAAAATGGGCCACCTCACCGCCCTCGGCGACGACGCGCGGGAGCGAGTGTTGCGTGCCCGCGCGCTGCTCCAGCGAGACGAAGGACGAACGACGAAGGACGAATGATTGACCTCACCATTGAGACGCTGACCCACGCCGCCGAGGGCCTCGCCCGCCATGACGGCCGCGCCGTGTTCGTGCCGTTCGCGCTGCCCGGCGAGGTCGTGCGCGTGGAGATCGTGGAAGAGAGGAAAAACTACGCCCGCGCCCGGCTGGTGGAAGTGCTCCAAGCCGCCCCCGAGCGGGTCGCGCCCCTATGCCCCCATCACTTCGCCCTGGAGCCGGCCGCCGGGCCGGGGCCGGCGCGCGCCGGGCTGGCCTGCGGTGGCTGCCAATTGCAGCACCTGGACTACGCCGCCCAACTGGATTTCAAGACCCGCCTGGTGCGCGAACAACTCACACGCCTGGGCGGACTGGCGGATCCGCCGGTGCGCCCCGCCCTGGCCTCGCCCCAGCCCTTCAACTACCGCAACCACATCCAGTTCGCGCTGACGCCCACCGGCCAGCTTGGGTTCCGCGCCGCGCAGTCGCACACCGTCGTGCCCATCGCCGAGTGTCACCTCATCGAGCCGGCCTTGGCGGCCCTGTTCCCCCGCATCGCCGTCGAGCCGGAAGCGGACGTCCAGCAAGCCTGGGAGCGCATCTCCCTGCGCGCCGGGTCGGACGACGACGTGCTGGTGGTGTTCGAGGGCCGGCCCGAAGCGCCGGAGATCGAGATTGACCTGCCCGTGTCGGCGGCGCTGGTGCGGCCCGACGGCTCCACCCTGGCCCTCGCCGGGCGCGACTACGTGGTGCTGGAGGTGCGCGGCCGTCCGTTCCGCGTCTCGGCCCAGTCGTTCTTCCAGGTCAACACCCTCGCCGCCGATCTGCTGGTGGGGCTGGTAGTGGATGGGCTGGGGCTCAAGGGCGGCGAGGCCGTGCTCGACCTCTACAGCGGCGTGGGCCTGTTCTCCGCCTTCATCGCGCCCATCGCCGCAAGGGTGGTCGGCGTGGAGGCCTACGCGCCCGCCGTCCTCGACGCCGCCGTCAACCTGGACGACTTCGACAACGTGGAGATTTACGAGGCCCCGGTGGAGGCAGCCCTGCCGGCCCTGGCCGGGCGCTTCGACCTCGCCGTGCTCGACCCGCCCCGCACCGGCTGCGCCCCCGCCGCGCTCGACGCCCTGGCCGCCCTGGAGGTGGCACGGATCGTGTACGTCTCCTGCGATGCCGCCACCCTGGCCCGCGACCTCAAGCGGCTCGCGGCCCTCGGCTACCGGCTGGATTGGGCGCAGCCCGTGGACCTCTTCCCGCAGACCCACCACGTGGAGTGTGTCGCCGTCCTAAGTAAGGAGGAAGCTTTGGCCTCCAGCGAGACCAGTCAAACGCCGCGCTAGGGTGTAGAGACAGTGCGGCCTGCCCCCTGCATCCTCACAGCGGGGGGCGCGCCGTCTCCGACTCGCCACTATTGACCAAACCGAATTTTAACTTTAGAATGCCGCCGGTCTCATCCAAATCCGTTCCCGAGGGGGACGCTAACAAGTCAATCCTGAGAGTTGAGCCCAGCCTGTGACGATCAGCACCGGTCCGATCCTGGTGGTGGAAGACATTGCCGCCGTCCGCGAATTGATAGAAGTCCAGCTCCGCCTGCGCGGCTACGACGTCATCGTCGCCCGCGACGGGCAGGAGGCGGTGGCGATGGCCCACATGGCCCGCCCGGCCGTCGTCGTCACCGATATCCTCATGCCCCGGCTGGATGGCTTCGCGCTGGCCCACCAACTGCGCGCCGACCCGCACACCTGCCAGATCCCCATCATCTTCCTGTCCGCCACCTACGTCTCGGCCGAGGATGAGCGCTTCGCCCTGCACCTGGGCGCGATGCGCTTCCTGCCCAAGCCGGTGGATGCTGATGAGCTGTTCATCGCCGTCGCCGACGCCCTGACCGGCCAGTCCCGCCCGGTCTCCACCCTCTCCGAGCGTGATTTCTATTCCGGCTACCGCCAGCGCCTGGAAGCCAAGCTGCGCCAGAAGTCCGCGCAGATCAGCCGCAACCAGCAGCAGCTCGAGGCCGCGCCGCCCGACCTGCGCGAGAACTACCGCAAGCTCCTGGCCGAGGCCCAGGAGCAGTTCGACGAGATTCAGCGCGAGTTGGGCGTGCTGGTGACGGTCATGCAGGGGTTGAATTGACCAGTCGCGTTTCGCGCCGGGCCTTTCTCAGTTCCGCCGGGGCGCTGGCGGCGGCCGCCGTCCTGGCGCGCCTCATCCCCAGCCACACGGCCAGCGCGCCCGCCACCCTCCCCCGCGCGCCCGGCCTGCGCCTCGCCTCCGCCCTCCCACTGCCGGTCCCCCACGTCCATTCCAACTACCTGGCCGCTTGGACGGACGACCGGCTGGACCGCTTTGATCTGATCCTGGCCCCCGCCTATGCCGCCGCCGCCCTCATCGCGCGCGGGCGGCTGGCCCGCCTCAGTGGTCCCCGCGGCCGCGCCCACGACCCGGATGGCGCCTACACCGTGCCCTTCACCTACCTTGTAGGAGTGCCCGAGAGCTCCGCCAGTGTGCCCGCCGACCCGCGCGTGGCTTTGGGGGCCGCGCTCATGCGGCGAGGCCACTCGCCCAACGACCCGCACCCCGGCCGCGTGGCGCAAGCCCTCGCCGACCTGGCCAATCCATGGCTGGGCGCAACCTCAGCCATTTCCCTGCTCGACCCGGCGCAGGCCGCCCGCCTGGCCCAGCCTGGCGCGAGCATGATGCTGATCGAATACGATTGGGTGATCCCCGCCGCCTCGGCGCGCCCTGCCGCAGCCGCCGCCTTCGTGGCCGCACTGACGCCCCCCCTGCCGCCTGCCCTGCCCGGAGTGCGGCTGTACCCCGTGATGCCGTTGAACGCCTCGTAGCGCGGGTGCTTCTGCGTAGCAGCCCCGCGACGGCGGCGGTCTTTGCCGCCGAACCCGGCTGGACCAATCAGGCGCAGGTTGATAAGCGATAGGCGCTGAACGAGAGTCAGCCAGCCGCGAACTCCTTGATAAACTCGCCTATGAAGCGCTGGCCCATCCAATAATCATCCAGCCGAATATGCTCGTTGGGCGCGTGGGCGCGCGAGCCTTGATGCGTGATACCCGCCAGCACCGCCGGAATGCCCAGCATGTCCGACAGCGGATACATCGGCCCGGAGCCGGCCATGCGCGGGTACATCACCGGGTCCGCGCCATACACCGTGCGCGCGGCGCGGATGGCGGCCTGCACCACGGCGGCGTCGGCGGAGGAGTGGGCCGTGTGCTCGCCCGCAAACGGCACGATCTCGATATCGCCGAAGCCGCGCTGGTCCAGGTGCTGGCGCAGCAGCTGGTGCACCACCTCAGGCGTCAGGTCCGGCACCAGGCGGAAGTCCAGCTTGACGCGCGCCTCCTTGGGCAGCACGGTCTTGGTGCCCTCGCCGGTGTAGCCGCTCTCCAGCCCGCAGATGGTCAGGGTGGGGTTGAAGTAGTAGGCCCGCTTGGCCTGCTGCCCGTCCATGTCGTTGATGAAGCGCTTCGCCCCATACAGGCTCTTGATCTTCTCCGCGTCGTAAGGCAGCCGGTCCACCATCTCCAACTCGGCGGATGTGGGCGGCCGGACGTGGTCCCAGTAGCCGTCCACGGCGATGCGGTCGTCGGGCGTCTTGAGCGTGTTCAGCGCCCACACCAGCCGCCAGGCGGCGTTGGGCAGCACCGGCGCATTGGCCGAGTGCGCGTCGGTGTCCAGCAGTTTCAGCCGTAATTCAAAATAGGCGATGCCCTTCAGCCCCAGCCACAGGCTGAACTGGTCCAGCTCATTCCGCCCGCCGGTCTCCCACAGGCAGCCATCCGCCTGGAGGCGGGCGGCGTGCGTGCGGGCAAAGCCTTCCAGGTTGGGGCTGCCGATCTCCTCCTCGCCCTCGATGACCCACTTGATCTTGAGTGGCAGCGGGCCTTGCGTCGCCAACCATGCCTCGATGGCCTGCATCCGGCACATCTGGTCGCCCTTGTTGTCGGCCACGCCGCGCGCGAACAACTTCCCGTCGCGCACGGTCGGCTCCCACGGCGGCGAGTCCCACAAGTCCAGCGGCTCGGGCGGCTGCACGTCATAGTGGTCGTAGATCAGCAGGGTCTTGGGCCCGTCGCCCAATTCGCCATACACCACCGGGTGCCCGCCGGTGGGCAGGATTTCGACCTTGAAGCCGCGCGCCTCCAGCCGGGTCTTGGCCAGCGCCGCCATCTCGGCCATGCCCATGTTCTGCGCCGCCACGCTGGGCTGCGTCAGATAGTGCTTCAGTTCGGCCAGGAACTGCTCGCGGTGCGCGTCGAGATACTCGTAGAAGGCTTGCATCAATTCCCTTTCACATCGGCGCCTGGTTCAATGGCGCGGCCAAACATATGGGTCAGCGTGGGCAGGTCCACCCGCGAGGTGATATCCAGGCTCAGCGGCGTCACCGACACCACACCGTCGATCAGCGCGCGCACGTCCGAATCCGCCTCCACCAGCTCCGGTTCGATCTGGCGCAGGTAGGGGATTTTGACGTTGTCGCCCAGGTTGAGGCGGTTGGGCTTCTGCGGCAAGTAGTAGCGGGTGCGCGACAGGCGGGTGATACGCCACGGCGTGCCCGGCGTGGCGCCCTCGGGCACCTCCACTTTCAGCACGTCCACGTCCGGCTGCCGGTCGAGGTTCAGCAGCAGCCGCGCGAACTTGTGCGTGAAGTGCGCGGCGGCGGCGAAGTCCACCTCGGTCGAGTGGCTGAGGTGGTAGCTCTCGTGCGTCTGGAGCGAAACCGCCAGCCCCATCAGCCCAAAGCTGGCCCCCTCCAGGGTGGCGCCCACCGTGCCGGAAATGGTCACGCCGCTGCCGACGTTCTCACCGTAGTTGATGCCCGCCACCAGCAGGTCGGGGTGGCGCGGCAGCAGTTCCACCAGTCCATGCTGCACCACCTGCGCGGGCGTGCCCTCCACGGCGTATACGCGCCAGGTCTTGCCGTGGACGGTCACGGCCTCTTCGTAGATGCGGCCTTCCGAGGTGTAAGGCATGCTGCGCCCCGCGCCGCTGAACTGGGTGCGCGGCGCGACGACCGTCACGTAGCCCAGCGGCGCCAGGGCCTCGGCCGCCGCCCACAGGCCGGGACTGCCAATGCCGTCGTCGTTGGTCAGCAGGATGAGTTTTTCGTCGGCGGGTGGTAGGTCGAGGTTCAATTGTGTCTGGCTCCGGTTCCGCCGGGATGATACCAGCCGGGCCAGGAAATGGAAAGACGCTGCCCGCCTCAGCCCGTCCGCGTGCTGGGGGTATATTGGGGAAGGACGATGGTGAACGTCGTGCCGCCGTCGGGCTGCGAATTGAGCCAGACCCGGCCGTCGTGGTTCTCCACAATCGAGCGCACGATGGACAGCCCCAGCCCCGTTCCGGAGAATTCCTGCCGCGTGTTCGACGCGCGGTAGAACTTGTCGAAGATGTACGGCTGGTCGGCGGGCGGGATGCCCATGCCCGTGTCCGCCACCGTCAGCAGGATCAGATCGTCCTCCGCCTGGGCAGCGACGGTGACGCTGCCGCCCTCCGGGGTGTACTTGATCGCGTTGTCGATCAGGTTGGTCAGCATCTGCCGCATGCGCGGCGGGTTGGCGAAGATCGTCGGGAGGTTTTCCGGGACGCTGACCGTCAGGGTCTGGTGCTTGGCCTCGGCCTGCTGCCGCAGCCCGTCCACCGCGTAGCGCACCACCAGCGACAGGTGCGTGGGCTCCTTCTGGGTATCAAAGCCCGCCTCGATCCGGCCCAGGTCCAGCAGGTCCGTGATCAGGGTGGTGATGGACTGCACGCTGTACTGCACCCGGCGGATGAACTCGGCCTGCTGGTCGTTCACCGGGCCGGCCCGGCCGATCAATTCCACGTACCCCAGGATGGCCGTCAGCGGCGAGCGCAGGTCGTGCGAAACCGTGGTCACAAACTCGGACTTGATGCGGTCCAGCTTCTTGAGATGCGTGATGTCTTGCAGCAGCACCGCCCGCCCCACGTCGGGGATGGGCGTGAGGTGGGCGTGGAACACGCGCCCATCCTCCAGGCTGATCTCGGCATTGCGGCTCTTGCCGTTGAACAGCTCGCGCACCTCGGCGTTGCGGATCAGCGTGGCGTAATCACGCCCCGTCACGTCGTCGCTGCTGACGCCAAAGGCGATGCGTGCCGTGGGATTGATGAGCACCAGCCGGTTGTCGGCATCCACCACGATCACGCCGTCTTCCGTCTCGCGCAGGATGGTCTCAAGCTGCGCCCGCTCACGCTCGGTGCGGGCATATAGGTAGGCGTTGTCGATGGCAATGGCAGCATAGTCGCCCAGGGCCTGCAGCAGCCGCTGGTCGTGCCGGGTGAAGGCCCGCCCGGCCCGGCGGTTGTCCACCCCCAGCACCCCGATCACCCGGTCGCGCACCTTCAGCGGCACGTAGACCAGCGAGTGCACCAGGTAAGCGGTCTTGATCTTCTGCGGCGAGTTCTGGTCAAGCAGCACCGCCTCGCCGGTGCGGATGACGTAGCCGGCCAGCGAGTCCTGCGAGCGCAGCCGGAACGTCCGCACGAAGTTGTCTTCAAAGTTCTTGGAGGCCCGCATGGTCAGTTCGTTGGACTGCTCGTCCAGCAGCAGCAGCGAGCCCTCCTCCGCGCCCGAGAGCGTCACAGCCGCCTCGACCACCTTGGTCAGCACCTGGTCCAGGTCCAGCACCGCCGTCACGCTGCGGCCAATGCCGGTGAGAGTCTCCAGTTCCTTCAGGCGCTGCACCGCCACCCGGTGCGCCGCCGCCAGCTCGGCCTGCATCCGGGCGTGCTCGCGGCGCGCATGCACCGCATCCAGCGTGCGCCGCACCGCCCCCAGGAATTCCTCTTCGCCAAACGGCTTGATCAGGTAATCGGCCACGCCGCTGCGCAGCGCCAGCTTGGCCAGCTCTTCCGAGCCTTCCGCCGTAACCAGGATGACGGGAATGCCCAGGTTCTCGCGATGCACCATCTGGGCCAGCTCCAGCCCGGTGACCTCGGGCATCTTCATGTCGGCCACGATCAAGTCCGGCGCGGATTGGCGGGCCATGTTGAGACCCGCCTGTCCGTCCTCAGCGATCAGGGTGGTATAGCCATGGGGGCGCAGGATGTAGTTGACCATCAAGTCGCGCATTTCGCGCGAGTCGTCAACAACCAGTACCTTCTCGGACGGCATGGGGTGAATGATAGCATGAGAGGGAGGGAGAGGGGAAATTGGGGAAATAAAGGAAATGAGGGAAGTTGGGGCCGCGGGGGACTCAAGGGCAGCGTATCAGGGGTACAAAGGGCGGGAGGCGACCCAAGGGACTCGGGGAAAGCGCTAACGCGCTCGGCCCGCGTAGGAGCGCGCCTGCCGTGGAACGGGGTTGCACGCGCGATCGGGCGGCAGTTTTGGCCGCCGAACCCCGCGGGTCAAGTTGGACTCATGCGCTTGGGTGCCAGGCTTCGGCGCGGCAGGCCGCCCGGCCTACTTGGGGTTCGTTATGGGTGCAGTGGCGGCAGCAGGCGCCAGCCCGTCCACCAGCCGCTCCAGCGCCGCCAGCCGGTCGAGCGCGTCCACCAGGCTGTCGGCCTGCTGGCGAGGCAGGCCACCCGCGCCCTGCAGGAGCTGCTCGATGTCGTGGCGGGTCTGGTACAGCGGCGCCCGCAGTTGCTGGGCCAGCCGGCGCTGATCTTCGTCCCGGCGCGCGTTGCGGGCCAACTGATCCTCAAACGCCTGCTGGAGCGATTGCGCCCGCGCCTCCAGCGCCTGGAACAGCCGGCCGTTGACGATGGCGATCACGGCATAGTCAGCCACGGCGTTTAGCATCGCCTGGTCCCGTTCGGTGAAGGGCCGGCCCGACTTGTTGCCCGCGGCCAGCACCCCCAGCACCTTGTCCTTCGCCTTGAGCGGCACCGCCACCGCCGCCTTCACCACCTGCCCCGCGCGCAGCTTGGCCAGCGCCGGCCCGGCCAGAGTCAGCCCTTCGCCTGAGACCAGCAGCAGCGACGTGATGCCATCGTCCCACGGCTGGTTCAGGCGGATGGTGCTGAGGTTGGGCAGATTCTTGCCGGCGCGCAGCAGCGGCTTGCCGCTGCTCTCCTCCGACAGCATCAGCCAGCCCACCTCCGCCTCGGTGACGTACAGCCCAGCCTCCAGCAGGCGGGTGAACAGGTGATTGAGGTTGGTGACGGCCGTCACCGCCTTGCCGATGCCGGCCAGGGTCGTCAGTTCCCGCACGCGCTTCTCAAGCTGCTGGTTGGCGGCGGCCAGCCGCTCGCTGAGGGTCCCGCGCTCCCGGCGCAGGCGCACCTCCGAGAGCGCCCGATCGAAGCTGGCCACCAGCTCCGTCTCGCGCAAGGGCTTGCCCAGATAGTCCTTGGCCCCCAGCCGGAAGGCTTGCAGGGCGTGAGCCTCCGCCCCGCGCGGCCCGGTGGCAATGATAGTCGTTTCAAGCCCCTGGCTGCGCAGCGCGGCGATCAGGTCGCGGCCCGACAGACCCGGCAATTCGAGGCAAGTTAGGAGGATATCCGGGGGCGCGGCCAGCGCGGCTTGCAGGGCCGCAGCCCCATCCTGTGCGGTCTCCACCTTATACCCTTGCGGCACGAGAATTTGCTGGACGACGAGGTCGAGCACGTCAGGATCGTCGTCCACCACCAGGATGGTTTCGGTGCGCGTCGGCTTCATACCTCAGGGATGATAGCATGGGTGAGGCAAATAGGGGAACTGAGACTTGGATGAGAGCCGCCATTTCTACCTTGACGGCCGCTCCCGCTAAGGCCTAGAATCAAGCGTTGACCCTCCCCCTCGGAGGGCGCCAGGAGAACCGGCGATGGAGTATCGCGACTACTACAAGGTGCTGGGCGTGCCCAAGCGCGCGGACGAGAAAGAAATCCGCAGCGCCTACCGCAAGCTGGCCCAGCAGTTTCACCCCGACAAGAACCCCGGCGACCAGCGCGCCGAAGACAAGTTCAAGGAAATCAACGAAGCCTACGAAGTGCTGGGCGACGCCGAGAAGCGCGCCCGCTACGACCAGCTCGGCTCCAGCTACACCCAATGGGAGCGCGCCGGCCGGCCCGGCATGGGCTTCGACTTCAGCCAGTGGGCGGGCATGGGCGGCACCGGCACCGGCCCGCGCGGCGGCCCCGCCCCCGACCTAAATGAGGTCTTCGGCCAGGGCGCGGGCGGGTTCTCGGAGTTCTTCACCACCCTGTTCGGCAACACCGGCCGCCGGGGCGGCCCCACCCGCACCCGCACCAGCACCTGGAGCCTGCGCGGCGAGGACATGGAACAGACCGTGGACATCGCCCTGGAAGACGCCTACCGCGGCGCCAAGCGCATCCTGCAAAAGGGCGACCGCCGGCTGGAGGTCAACATCCCGGCCGGCGCCAAGACCGGCACCCGCATCCGGCTGGCGGGCGCGGGCGGCCCCGGTCAGACGGCCGGCGATCTATTCGTCGTCATCAACGTCCGCCCGCACGCCGCCTTCCGCCGCGAGGGCGACGACCTGCACGTGGACGTGCCGGTTGATCTCTACACCGCCATCCTTGGCGGCGAGGCGCGCGTGCCCACCCTGGCCGGCGACGTGACCCTGAAGGTGACGCCCGAAGCCCAGCCCGGCAAGACCTTCCGGCTCACCGGGCGCGGCATGCCCCGGCTCAAACAGCCCGAGACGGCCGGCGACCTGTATGCCCACCTCACCGTGCGCCTGCCCTCCGCCCTCAGCGACGAGGAGCGCGAATTGTTCCGCCAGTTGGCTGAGATGCACAACCGGCGCCCGACGACCCCGCCGGGCGGGGCGCACCCAGCCGACGACGGACGACCACAAACCGCGTGAGTCCTCGCGCCCTCCTCCGTTTGCCCGCCGCATCATCCTCCAACGTGCAGCCCCTCCTTCAGTCGTCGGCCGCCCTTCGTCGCCTACCCCCACTCGGGAGTTCGTCTTTCGTCTTTCGTCCTTCGTCATCCCTATCCTCAGAAAGCAAGCACAATGAAACAACCTCGGTGGTTTATCGGATTGGTGACAGGTACGCTGCTGGCCGCCATGCTGGCCTGCTCCCTCGGCCCCGGCGCCGGCCCGGCGCAGGACGCGACCCCGCCCAGCACGCAGGTGGCGGTCGCGCCAGACACCACACAACCGCCCGCCCCCGTGCCCACGCTCACCCCCGGCGTGGCAGCGCCGGGCACGATCTCCAGCACTGAAGAACAACTGCTGATCGACCTGTACGAACGCGTCAACCCGTCGGTGGTATCCATCCTGGTGGATTTGGGCGGCTTCGGCGGGTCGCAAGGGTCGGGCTTTGTCTTCGACCTCGAGGGCCACATCGTCACCAACCAGCACGTAGTGGAGGGCGCGGTGTCCATCGAGGTGGACTTTGCCTCCGGGCTGAAACTGCGCGGCGAAGTGGTTGGCGCAGACCCCGACAGCGACCTGGCCGTCATCAAGGTCGACGCGCCCGAGGGCGCCCTCTTCCCCCTGCCCCTGGGCGACTCCGAATTGCTGCAGGTCGGCCAGCGTGTCGTCGCCATCGGCAACCCCTTCGGCTATGCCGGCACCATGACCACCGGCATCATCTCCGGCGTGGGCCGGGCGCTCACCGGCAACCGCATCACCGAGGAAGGCTCCACCTTCACCGCCCCCGACACCATCCAGACCGACACCGCCATCAACCCCGGCAACTCCGGCGGCCCACTGCTCAATCTCAGCGGCGAAGTGGTCGGCGTCAACCGCGCCATCGAGACCGATACCGGCGTCAACTCCGGCGTCAGCTTCTCCATCGCCTCCAACACCGTCCGGCAAGTCGTGCCCTACCTCATCCGCGACGGGCGGTTTGTCTATCCGTACCTGGGGATGCGCTACAGCAGCGCCGAGATGACCCTGGCCCAGCAGGAGGTGCTGGGCCTGCCGCAGACTGAAGGCACCTATGTGCTGTTCGTGGAGCCGGGCGGCCCCGCCGACCAGGGCGGCCTGCGCGGCGACTCGCAAGTCGACACTGGCACCACCCTGGCCGGCGACGGCGACCTGATCGTGGCCGTGGACGGCCTGGAGGTGCGCCTGTTCACCGACCTGATGAGCTACCTCATCAACCACACCCGCCCCGGCGACACCGTGACCCTCACCGTCCTGCGCGACGGCGACCGGGTGGACCTGAGTATTACGTTGGGCGAAAGACCGTAATGCATGTGAGCGTGTGAGCATGTGGGCTCGTGAGAACGCCTTTCCTCACATGCCCACGCGCTCACACGCGGTTTTCTATCCTCCCCCCCGCCACCGACCACACCGCCGCCCCGGCCACGAACTCCGGCGGGAACAGGCTCAGGTCGGTCGTCGTCAAGATGCACTGCTGCGCGCCGCCCAACCGCCTTAGCAGTTCGCGGCGGCGGTCCACATCCAGCTCGGCCAGCACTTCATCCAGCAGCAGCACCGGCCATTCGCCGGTCTTCACCTGCATCCACTCTACCTCCGCCAGCTTCAGCGCCAACACGGCGGTGCGCGCCTGCCCTCGCGAGCCATACGTGCCCAGGTCAATCCCGTTCGCCAGAAAGCGCACCTCGTCGCGGTGCGGCCCGGACAGCGTCTGCCCGCGCGCAATCTCCTCGGCGCGGGTCGTCTTGAGCCGCTCGCGCAGCCCCGCTTGTACCTCGCCCACGGGCAGCCCCACCCGGTGCACGGGCACATCCAGCGGCAGGCCCAACTGCCCCTCCGGCGCCGCAGCCGGGTCGTAGGCCGGGTGATAGGCCAGCCGCAGTCCGTCCGTGCCGCGCGTCAGGTCGCGATGGATCGCGGCGGCCAAAGTTTCCAGCGAGGCCAGGGCGGCGGCGCGGGTGCTAAAGATGAGGGCGCCGTGCTCGCACAGGCGCTCGTCCCAGAACTCCAATTGATTGTCGGACCCGCCGCGCTCCTGCAACTGCTTGAGCAGGGCATTGCGCTGAGTGAGCACTTTGCCGTATTCCGCCAGCGCAAAGGCATAGGTCGGGTCCACCTGGCACAGCGCCAGGTCCAGATACCGGCGGCGGTCAGAGGGCGGCCCTTCGATCAGGGTCAAGTCCTGGGGCAAAAAGAGCACGGCGTTGATCTGCCCCGCCAGCTCGCCCACGCGCCGCTTGACCCCGTTGATCAGCACCTCCTTGCGCAGGCGGCCGTCCCCGATTTGCGTCGGGTCCACCACCAGCCGGATCTCCACCCGCTTGGGCGCCGGGTCATCGTGGGCCACAGCCTCGGCCACGATACGGGCGAAGGGCAGGTTTTCGGTGCGCAGGGTGAGGAAGTTAATCAGTTGCCGGTCCGACGAGGCGTGGTGCGATTGGCCGGTGGCAAGGAAATACAGCGCTTCCAGCAGGCTGGTCTTGCCCTGGGCATTCGCGCCCACCAGCACCAGCGGGCCGGTGGGCAGGTCGGCCTCCAGGCGGGCATACAGCCGGAAGTTGGTCAGCGAAATGTGGCGGACGTGCATGCGCTCGCGATTCTAGCACACGCCCATTGCCAGGTGTGTAAGTGGAACGTGTGTAAGTCACGTACACACGTTCCACTTACACGCGTTCTACTTCGAGAACAACACCTGCTCCCGCGAGAACAGCCGCACCGCCACCACCACCAGCGCGGCCCCCGCCGCGAAGGTGACCACGCTGGCGACCAGGGCATTCAGCGGGTCCACCGCCTCGCCGCGCATGAACTGGTTGATCAGCAGTTGCTGGCCGAAGGTGGGGATCAGCATCGTCCACAATTCCGGCTTGAAGGGCACGAACGCCAGGAACATGCCCGGCAGCGCGGGGATGAGGGGTAATAGGCTGAGGTAGTTCTGCGCCTCCCGGTAGCTGCGCGTGAAGGTGGCGATGATGAATTGCAGCGCCGCCGCCAGCACCATCATCGGCAGCGAAATGAGGAAGATGCCCGCCAGCGACTCGACGCTCAGGCTCAACTGCACCGGCAGCTCGGCCAGCGGCAGAAAGTTGATCATCAGACCGAAGCCCAGCAATGTCTCCACCACCGCCTGGAGCGTAAACACCAGCGTGACGCCCAGCTTGCCCGCCACCAGCTCCCAGCGCGCCACCGGGTTGATCACCAGCGGCTCCAGCGTGCCTCGCTCGCGCTCCCCCGCCGTGGCGTCAATCGTCACGCCCGTGCCGCCGATGAAGATCGAGAAGATCATGAAGTACGGCAGGATGTTGATGAATAGCGCCGCCTGGCTCTGCGGCGTCGCCAGGTCGATCTCCTCGATGGCGATGGCCTCCAGCACCGCCGGGTTCACCCCGCGCGCCACCAGCCGCAGCACCCCGATCTGCCGGCTGTAGCCGTTGAGCAAATCAAACGTGCGCCCCACCGGCACGCTCGCCGACTGGCGCGAGTCGTCAAAGATGACCTGCACCGTCGCGGGCCGGCCGGCCATCAGGTCGTCGCCAAAGCCCGCCGGGATGACGATTACCACGTCCAGGTCGCCGGCCTGCACCTGCGCCTCCGGGTCTGCCGGGCCGGGCACCACGTTGACGCGGTTCTGCTCCAGAAAGGCGATCAGGTTCGGCGCATGCTCGGCGCCGATGACGGGCAGTTCCAGGTCCTGCGCGGACTGCTCAGTGGTCACGCGCAGCAGCACCGAGATCAGCACCACCATCAGCACCGGCCCCAGCAGCGGGTAGAACAGCGCCCCGAAGATCGTGCGCCGGTCGCGCAGGCTGTCCGTCAATTCCTTGGTGAAGACAGTGAAGATGTTGTTCACAACATCAACCCCTCTTCGCTCCCAATCGCCGCCACAAATGCATCCTCCAGGCTCTCCTGCCCTGTGGCCGCGCGCAGCTCATCCGGCGTGCCCGCCGCCGCCACGCGCCCGCGCGCGATGACGACAATCCGGTCGCACAACGCCGAGACCTCCTGCATCACATGGCTGGAGAAGAGCACGCAGCGCCCCTCGTCGCGCAGCCGCCGCAGCAGCCGCCGCACCCCGCGCGTGCTCATCACATCCAGTCCGTTGGTCGGCTCGTCCAGCAGCAGGTTCTTAGGGTCGTGCACCAGGGCGCGGGCCAGCGCCACCTTCACCCGCTGTCCGTGCGAGAAGCCCTCCGTCCGCCGGTCGGCGATGTCCGCCATGTCCAGCAATTGCACCAGGTTGTCGATCGCCTTTTCCAGGGGCGCTGGCGCCAGCCCATGCAGCCGCCCAAAGTAGCGGATGTGCTCCCGCGCCGTCAGCCGCGCATACAAGCCCCCGCTGTCGGGCAGCACCCCCATCCGGCGCTGGGCCTCGCGCGGCTGCGCCCCCACGTCAAAGCCATCCACCCGCGCCGTGCCCCGGTCCGGCCGATAGACCGTGTACAGGATGCGCAGTGCCGTGGTCTTGCCCGCCCCGTTCGGCCCCAGCAATCCGGTAATCTGCCCATCCAGCGCCGTGAACGACACATCCTCGACGGCAGTGACGGTCTTGAATTTCTTGTGCAGGTTCTGGACTTCGATCATGAGCTTACGGCATCGGCCCAGTGAATTCCACGAAGAACGGCATCGGCACAATCTCGCCCACGCAGGCGGTGTCCAGCGCGGCAGCGCTCGCGGCTTCGATGAAGTCGGCCGCCAGCCCCGGCAGGCACCCGCGCAGGATGACGTTGTGCCCCTGCCCCGGCGCGATAAGGTGCAGGCTGTTGGGCAGCGCCCGCGCCACCTCATCGCCGTTCTCGGGCGGCGTCACCGGGTCGGCCTCCCCGGAGAGGATCAGCACCGGCGTGCTGGCCGCCACCGGCGTTCCAAAGTCGGCCGGCGCCTCGCCGCGCGGCCAGGCCGCGCACACGGCCGCAATCTGGTCGGTCTGCGCATTGCCCAGATAGGTCCCAGCATTCAACGCCTCGGCCTGTGCCAGGTCCAGCCGGGGCGCATCCTCGGCGCACAGCACGCTGTACCCCATCCCCTGGCTGATGCTCTCGGCCAGTTGCCCGCCCACCAGCAGCGATTGCGCTGCCAGCAGCGAGAAGTCGTCGCGTGCCTGGGCGGTGTGGATCAGCAGCGGCAGCAGCGCCACGGTCTCCGGGGCATAGCTCAACAGCCGGATGGTGCCCGCAAAACCATCGTAGGTGTAATCGAAGGACACCCGTTCCCCGGTCAGCGGGTCGTCCACTGTCACCGGCGCGGGCGCGGCCTCCAGCCGCGCGGCCAGGGCGTCGAAGTCCGCGCGCAGGTTTGGGAAGGCGGCGGCGCAGTCGGCGTCAGCGGCGCAGCGGTCAAACATCAGGTCCAGGGCGCGCTGGGCGTCGCGGGCCACGTCCACCCCCAGCGCCTCCTCCGGCGGCACGACCCCATCCAGGATCACCGCACGTACCCGCTCGGGATACCGGCGCAGGTAGGCCAGCGCGGCCCGCGTGCCGTACGACACGCCATACAGGTTGATCTGCTCATATCCCAGCGCCGCCCGCACCCGGTCCAAATCATCCATCGCGATGGCGGTGGTGTAGAAGCGCGCGTCAGCGTCGAGGTGGGCCGCGCACTCCGCCGCCGCCGCCGCGACTTCTTCCAGGGTGTCCACTTCCAGCGGGTCTTCCACCTGCGGGCAGTCCAGCGGGTTCGATTGCCCCGTGCCGCGCTGGTCCACCAGCACAATGTCGCGCTGCCGGTTGATCTCGGCGAACGCCCCGCCCATTTGCAGATAGGACTCGGTGGCCGCCTGCCCCGGCCCGCCCGTCAGGAAGAACAGCGGATCGCTGGCCGGGTTGCGGCCCCGCGCCCGCAGTACCGCCACTCGCAGTTCAATCTGCCGGCCAGCGGGGTCGGCCGGATTTTCCGGCACGCTCAGGGTGCCGCATTCGGCAGCCAGGCGGTCAGCCACGCCCTCAGCCGAGAGATGGCAGTCGGCCAGGGCCAGCGCGGCCTCGCCAGGGCCGGGCGTTGGCGCGGCGCTTGGCGCGGCGCAGCCAGCCAGACAAAGTGCCAGAAGGATCAGCCGCCGCAGCCTCACGAGACCAGGCACCCGCGCCAACTAGATGAACGAAACCACGATCTGCGCCGCCGCCAGGATGCCGGCCACGACCAGAATGGGCCAGCGCGGGCGGCCCTGCGTGCTCCAGGCGGCGGCCAGGATGACGATGAAGGCTTCGATGGTGTTCTCGCGCAGCCAGGCCTGCGGGTCCGCAACCCACAAAAAGGGCAGCAGCGAGGCGGTGATGAGCATACTCACGCTCAGCAGAACCAGCCCGCGGCCGTGAATGGCGCGCTCCATGATGAAGGCAGCCGACAGATTGAGGGTGACGGCTAAACCCGTGGCCTGCGCCACGGAGCCGCCCAATTCGAGGATCACGACCTTAGCCAGCAGCCCGCTCGCGATGGTGATCGCCGCAAGCAGCATTCCCATCACGGCGGCGGGGTCAAACCTGCGGCCCGTCCTGGCATTGGCTTCCACGATGCACCTCTCCATCTCCGCGATATGCTCGCGGCCAGCGGTCACACCCAGCTCCGCACCCACCCGCACCCACAGCCGCGCCATGGCCCAGCCGCTGCCCTGCCGCCGCGTGTCGCGCAGCAGGTCGCGGAACAACTGCCGCATCTGCGTCCCATACTCCCGCCGGTAGCGCGCCGGATACACCGCGAGCAGCCGGGTATATAGGCGTTCAGCCGCGCCCGGCGCCTTGGAGGCCGGAGCCGCTTTCAACCCAGGGCGACCGGCCACTGGCGACCGACGACCGTTCATTGGCGCTAGACCTCTCACATGGCACCTGGCACTTGACACGCCTCAGGCCAAGCCGCCCACCAGCTTGCTCCGCCCGCCCTCCCCCACCAGCCGCTTGGCCTGCGCCAACTGCACCAGGCTGGCCAATCGGCTGGCCTCCGCCGCCGCCACGCGCCGCCCCAATCCGGTCAGCCGGTAATAGCGGCGGCGCTCGTCGTCCAGCGCCGGGTCCGGCCGCTCGTCGGACTCCTCGATGAGGTCCGAGGCAATCATGCGCTTGATGGTGCCGTACAGCGTGCCGGGGCCCATCTGAATTTGCCCGCCGGTGTTGGCCGCCACATCGCGCATGATGGCGTAGCCGTGCCGCTCGCCGTCGGCCAGGGCCAGCAGGATATGGAACACCGCCGGGGTCAGGGGCAGCATCTTTTCTGGGTCAAGGGGTTTGGCGCTCATCGATCTACCTGTCTATCCGCTTCGGATATATCCGTGACAGATATATAGCACATTCCGCCCTCCCCTGTCAACCCCTCTACCTACATACCTTCACACCTACACACTTTCACACCCCCACCTCTCACGTCACCACCACCACCTCAAACGCCCCCGCCGGCCGCACCTCCGTGAAGTAGTAGTCCTCCGCCGCGTCCCACCGCGCATGCCACTCGGCTAGGAAAGCGGGCTCCTCGCGCGCCCTCAGTCGCGCCCGGCGCACGGCGTCGGGCGCATCCACCAGCACCGCCAGCCCGATCAAATCCGCCAGCTCGGGCCGGCACGAGTAGACGCCGTCCAGGATGATGACTTGTGCTGGTTCCCGGCACTCCGGCCGCTTACGCAGCGGATACGTGCCATCAGGCCGAATGGATCCAAAATCGAACGGCCGCCACTGCGCCGGGCGGCCCCGCAGCAGCGGTTCCAGGGCCTCGGCCCTCAGCCGCCGCCAGTCAATCGCCTCCCGCGCCCGCCACTCGGGCGGGTGCGCATTCCACTCCGCCGCCGCGATGTGCGCGGCATAGAAGTCATCGCCAGGGACAATCACCGCGGACGGCAGCGCCCCCCCCAGCCGCCTCGCCAACGTGGACTTGCCCGCCCCGCTCCGCCCGTCCAGCGCCGCCAGCAGCGGCCCGCCGTGGCCAGCGAGTTGCGCGCGTAGCGCGGCGATCAGGCTCCCCTCTCCTGGAGGGAGAGGGGCCGGGGGTGAGGGCGAGCGGCGCAATTAGGGCACAACCGCCGCCCGCGACGGCCACACCCGCGCAAACGCGACGTACAGCACCAGCAGGGCCACGGCCGACCCAATCAGGTTGTACCACGGGTCGAAGCCCGACGCGGTGAACAGCGCCGGCGTTTGCAGCGCCGAGCCTTCGAAGTTGGCGAACAGGGCAGTGAACAGGTTGTTGGCGGCGTGCACCCCCAGCGCCAGTTCGGCGCCACCATCGCGCAGGGTGAGCGCCGCCAGCGCCGCGCCAAAGATGAAGTAGAACGCCATCACGGCCACGAAGTTGGCCCTCACCTCCGGGTTGGCGATGTGCGGCAGCGCGAACAGCAGCCCCGACAGCGCCGCCAGCACCACCGGCCGCCGCACCAGCAAGCCCGCGCCCTGGAGCAAATAGCTCCGAAAGAACAACTCCTCTGCCGAAGTCTGAAGCGGGATGAACACGACCGCGGCGACCACAAACGGCGCCAGGACCGGCAGGTTGGGCGTAAAGGCATACCGCCCGGGGAACAGCACGGACTCCAGCAGCGACATGCCGCTCACCAGCACCGCCCACACCGCCCCGCCCGCCAGCAGACGGCCCCATCGGACGCGCGGGCCGGGCGTCACCAGCGTGCGCGGGTGCCGCCGGTGGATGATGGCAACTGCCAGCAGCAGCGACGCGAACCACAGCACAAAGGGGAACACCAACAGGCTGAACGACAGCGTGGGGTTGAGGCCCACAAACGCGCCAGTGAGCGGGTCGAACGTTGTCGCGGCGCTACTGTCGAACATCACGTACAGCAGCCCCGCCACCTGCGGCACCGAGCCGACTACCAGCGTGGCAACCAGCACCACCGCCACCGTCAGCACGTGGCGCCACCACTCATTGCGGCCCCGCCGCGCGGCCTCCAGGAAGGGATTGGGCATCGGCCCATGATAGCGCAGAAGGGCGCCCGGGGGCGTTCGGGTATAATCGCTCCAACAATCGTTTCGAGGAGACCCTCAGTATGCCCTACCAGCACCTCCACGTCCCCGCCGGCGACAAGATCACCATCACCGCCGGCAAGCTCACCGTGCCCGACCGCCCCATCCTGCCCTTCATCGAGGGCGACGGCACCGGCCCCGACATCTGGCGCGCCTCGGTGCGCGTTCTCGATGCGGCGGTCGCCAAAGCCTATGGCGGCCGTCGGCAGATCGCCTGGATGGAAGTCTATGCCGGCGAGAAGTCGTTCAACCAGTTCGGCACCTGGCTGCTGGACGAGACGGTGGACGCCTTCAAGGAGTTCCTGGTGGGCATCAAGGGCCCGCTCACCACGCCTATCGGCGGCGGCATCCGCTCCCTCAACGTCGCCCTGCGCAAGCTGCTCGACCTGTATGTCTGCCTGCGCCCGGTGCGCTACTTCAAGGGCGTGCCCTCGCCCGTCAAGCGCCCGCAGGACGTGGACATGGTCATCTTCCGCGAGAACACGGAAGACATCTACACCGGCATCGAGTTCGAGCACGGCACGCCCGACAGTGCCCGCTTCAAGGCCCTGCTCCACGAGCACTTCCCCAAGGAGTACGCCAAGATCCGCTTCCCCGACACCGCCGGCCTCGGCCTCAAGCCGGTCTCGGTCGAGGGCACCGAGCGCCTCGTCCGCGCCGCCATCAACTACGCCCTGGCCAACGGCCGCAAGAGCGTCACCTTCGCCCACAAGGGCAACATCATGAAGTACACCGAGGGCGCGTTCCGCAACTGGGGCTATGCCCTGGCCGAGCGCGAGTTCGCCGATAGGGTCTACACCTGGGAGCAGTGGGAGCGCACCAAGGCCGCCCAGGGCGAGGCCGCCGCCAACGCCGAGCAGAAGTCCGCCCTGGCCGCCGGCAAGCTCCTCGTCAAGGACGTCATCGCCGACATCGTCTTCCAGCAGACCATCACCCGCGCCACCGAGTTCGACGTCATCGCCACCATGAACCTCAACGGTGACTACCTCTCCGACGCCCTCGCCGCGCAAGTGGGCGGCATCGGCATCGCCCCCGGCGGCAACATCAACTACCTCACCGGCCACGCCATCTTCGAAGCCACCCACGGCACCGCCCCCAAGTACGCCAACCTGGACCGGGTCAACCCCGGCTCGGTCATCCTCTCCGGCGAGATGATGCTGCGCTACCTGGGCTGGACCGAGGCCGCCGACCTCATCATCCAGGGCATGGATGGCGCCATCGCCGCCGGCACCGTCACCTACGACTTCGCCCGGCTGATGGACAATGCCACCGAGGTCAAGTGCTCCCAGTTCGGCGACGCCGTCATCGCGCATATGTAGGTAGGTTTACGGCGTCGCGCACGCCTCCGCCAGCATCGCCTCCACGTCGTCGCCCGGCTCGGCCTCGCTGCCCTGGCTCTCGCGCAGGCCCAGCGGCTGGTAGGGCACGCCCTGGATGGCGGGCTGCGACAGATGGAACAGGAAGCAACTGACAAGCGTCGTCACTTCCCCGTCTGACTCTTCAAGGGTGAAGGCAGCCGGCAGGTTGAAATACAACTGGCCCGCGCCCGCATCCGTCAGCGCCCCGCCGTGGCGGTAGTCGCTCAACGCAACCACGGCGGCGGCGTCGGCCTCGAAGTCCTCAAACGAGATCACCTCGGCCCCCTCGTCATAGTAGTCATAGGCGCGCGCGTACTCGTGCCGGGTAACGGCGTTTAGGAACGAGCGCAGCACGGCGGCGGCGCTGCTGCGGTCGTCAATGTAGTAATCGGCGCTGATGTCGTTCTCCGGCGGCGCCTGCGGTGTCACCACCTCCGCGCTGGGCGGGCAGGCGGCGGCCATGATTGGGCCGGGGTCCGTCCCGGCTGGCACCTCGTCCACCTCGGCAAAGCGGATGGCCATGGGCCGGAAGGGTGGCGCGGCCTGCACGCCCGGCTGCGAGAGGTGCAGGGTGTAGCACCCGGCGAACACCTGCTCCCCGCCACTGGTCAGCGCGTGCAGGGTCACCGGCACCACGTAGAACAGGCTGCCCGCCGCGCCCTCGCCCATGATCGTCCCCGTCGTCAGGGTCACGGCCTGCGTGTCGGCAAAGCCCGCCTCGAAGTCCTCGAACGCGCCCACATCCGAGCCTTCGTCCCAATACCCATACGCGCGGGCATACTCATGCCGGTTGATGGCATTGACGTACGACTGCATCAGTTCCAGCGGGCCGCTCCGGTCATCCACATACCCTTCCGGCCCGCCGGGGTTAGGCGTGGCGGTCGGCTCCGGCGTGGCGGACGGCGGCACCTCCGTGGGCGAGGGTTCAGGCGTTGCCGTGGGCGGCAGGGGCGTATCGGTCGCCGTGGGCGGCGGGGTGTGGGTCGCTGTCGGCGGCGGGGGCGTCTCGGTCGGGGCCGCCGTGCCGAAATTGCAGGCCAGCGCGCCAGCAGCGAGAGCAAGTCCGATCAATGGCAATTTGCGGAACGGCATCATCAGCCTCCTCAGTGAGCGCTCAGTGTACACACAACGCCTCACGGCACAACTCCCTGCCCATTGGAGATGCGGCCAGCCACCCCTCCCACACGCCCGGTTCGGCAGGTTGCCGCCGCCAGCGCAGCCGCCTTCGCACCGCGTGTGCATTTCTCTTTAGTGGCAGCCCCCGTTTTTCGCCTGGCTTTAGCTTGCGTAGGCAGGCTTTGGGCCTTTGTTGCCGCGGTTTATACCGCCAGGTACCCGGCCGGCCCCAACGGGAGATGCACCCCGCACCGCCCGGCGCTTGACACGCGCGCCTCCCGTGCTAGACTCCGAATTTAGACGCTGGTATGACTGTACTGAAAGGACGGAAACCATGTTAGCTCCGGTCCCAGTCCGGGTGCAAGCCAAAGGGCAGGTCACCCTGCCCCGCGCCGTGCGCGAGCGGCTGCGCCTGAAAAAAGGCGATCTGGTGACCTTTGTCGAAACGCCCGAGGGCATCGTCATTAAGCCCGCCGCTGTCGTCATCGAAGAGGCGCTCAATGAGCTGGCGGCCTCTCTCAAGGCCGAAGGGGTGACGATGGAAGACCTCATGGAGCGTGGCCGCAAGATTCGCGAGGAGATCGCCAGAGAGAAGTATGGGCTGACCGGCAAGTAGCCATGCTGCGGTTCTTCATGGACACGAGCGTCCTGATCTCGGCCATCTACTCGGCCCACGGCCACGCGCGCGATTTGCTCACCCTGGCCGCCCGCGAAGCGCCGCCCGTCCGCCTGGTGATCAGCGACGCCGTCATGCTCGAAACCCGTCGCAACATTGTGTACAAATCGCCCGAGCGATTGGCCATCATGCGCCGCCTGATCGCCGCCGTCCCCTTCGAGACCGTCAACCCCGCCCCGCGCCTCATCGCCGCCGCCGCCCGGCGCTTCCCCATCACCGATGCCGTCATCCTGGCCGCCGCGCGCAAGACCCGGCCCGCGGCCCTGGTGACCTTCGACGAGAAGCACCTGCTGCGCAACCCGGCGGTAGCCGAGTTCGTGCGCGCGCCCGTGCTGCGGCCAGGGCCGGCCCTCGCCCTGATCAAAGCCGCTGACTAGAGCCAGCCCATGCCCATCACCGTCACCGCCATCCACCACGTCACCCTCTACATCCCCCGCGAGGCCCAGGCCGCCGCCGAGCGCTTCTACGGCGAAGTCCTCGGCCTGCCCCGCATCCCGCGCCCCGCGGCCTTTGGCGGCGAAGCCACCGGCGCCTGGTACGAGCTGGGCGGCGTCCAAATCCACCTCTCCCTCCAAAGCCGCCCGGAGGACGCCAACCCCGGCAGCCTGCGCCACGTCTGCTACCTGGTGGCCGACCTGGCCGCCGCCGAGGCCGCCCTGCGCGCGGCCGGCGCCGAGATCGTCCCCGACCCCGTGCCCTTCGACCAATGGACGCGCTTCTACACCCGCGACCCCGGCGGCAACTACATCGAGATTGCTTCCAAACAGCGCGCGTAAGCGCCTACCTCCATCACTCCGCCATTAAGAGGACACTGACCATGGATCATCAAGTTGAACTTGTGCTGGACGCCAGGGCCGAACTGGGCGAAGGCGCGCTGTGGGACTCCGCCACCCAGCGCCTGCTGTGGATCGACATCGTCCGCGGCGAAGTCCACCGCTTCGACCCCCTCACCCACCGCGACCAGGCCATTAACGTCGGCCAGATGGTGGGCACGGTCGTCACCCGCGCCAACGGCGGGCTGATGGTGGCCGTCAAGGACGGTTTCGCCAGCCTCGACGCGGCCGGCGAGTTGACCCTCGTCGCCAGCCCGGAGGCCCACCTCCCCGGCAATCGCTTCAACGACGGCAAGTGCGACCCCGCCGGGCGCTTCTGGGCCGGCACCATGTCCCTCACCGGCGACCCGTGGAAGGAACCCGTCGGCTCCCTCTACTCACTCGCTGCCGATGGCCAGGCCACCGCCCGGCTCAGCGGCGTCCACATCTCCAACGGCATCGTCTGGACCGCCGACGCCCAGACCATGTACTTCGTGGACACCGTGCTGCCGCGTGTAGACGCCTTCGACTACGACAACGCCACGGGTGCCATCAGCAACCGCCGCACCGTCATCACCATCCCCGACGGCTTCGGCTTCCCCGACGGCATGACCATCGACGCTGACGACAACCTCTGGATCGCCATGTGGGGCGGCTGGAAGGTGCTGGGCTACAACCCCCGCACCGGCCAGCCGGTGGGCGTCATCCACGTGCCCGCCGCCCAGGTCACCTCCTGCGCCTTTGGCGGCCCCAACCTGGACGAGCTCTTTATCACCTCCGCCTGGATCGGCCTCAGCGACGCCGCCAAAGCCCTCCAGCCCCTGGCCGGCGGCGTCTTCGTCGCCCGCCCCGGCGCGCGCGGCCTGCCCGCCGTCCCCTACGCCGGCTAACTTGCTCTTGTAGTAGCGAATTCATTCGCGCCCGGCTGGTTGGCCCGCACCGCCGCGAACGATTTGCCCCCCATGACCTCTGCCCCCCCTCCCCCAGCGGGAGACCATGGTCCCGCAGCGAAGCGGAGTGGAGGGGCCGGTGGTGAGGGTGAGCCGCGGTGCCGCGCCACACGCTTTTGAGTGAGCGATGAGTCATGCTCCTGTTGGCTGACATTCATGCCCGGTCTGGCCGGCTCGCCGTGCTGCGCAGCGATGTCAACGGCCAGCAGTGGCTGGAACTGCGCACCCTGGCAGGCCAAGTCCTGGGCGAAGTCCCCCCACAGTTCTTGCCCCTCATGCCGCACTGGTCGCCGGACGGTTCCGCCGTGGCCTGCGGCGGCAACGACGGCCGGCTTTGCGTCTATCGCCTCGGTGAAGCCCCGCAAGTCGTCTATTCCGATCCTCAGCTCAAGGCCGGCTTCTGCGAATGGGCGCCGGACGGCAGCCAATTAGTGTTCTCGGCCTATGGTCGCGACCCGCAGTTTCCGCCCAACCTCTACACCCTGGACCCGTCCTCAAACCGCCCCCTTCAGCTTACCGATCACCCTCGCATGGTCGACCGCTTCCCGCACTGGTCGCCTTCCGGTCAGTGGGTGGCCTTTCAGCGGCAGGATTTGGATGAGCCTGAGATCCCGCCGCGCATTTACCTGCTCGACGTGCAGAGCGGCCAGTGCGTGCTGATCCTGAAGACTGTTGGCGGAAGCTGCCATGCCGGGCGCCACGCCTGGCGCCCCGACTCGTCAGCACTCCTGGTCACGCACTGGCAGCCTGACCATGTCGCGGTCAGTGCCATTCGGCTCACCGATTGGGCTGCGACGTGGCGTTATGCCTCGCCGGCCCTTCAGGCCGGTGTCTTTTCGCCGGACGGGAATAGCGTGCTCTGCGTCTGCCAGGACGAACTGCTGTGGTTCGTCTACCCCAGTGGAGCGCTCCAACACCGCCTGTCACTCGCGTCGCTGTCGCCGGTGCGCCAGTACTTTTCCGGGCCGCAGATTGGATTTGACCCGGACCCGTCCGTCCTGTACTTCCTGAGCGAGAACTCGTGCCTGTACCGCTGGACGCTCGGCGGCGACTGCGTCTGCCTCCTCGAAGACCGCCCCCAGGCCCGCCCCGCCTATTCCCGCGCCGAATACACGGTCCCCTCGCGCGACGGGCGCCCGGTTTCGGTGCAGCGCTTCGTCCCGCCCGAACCGAAAGGGCCGGCGATTCTGTACGTGCATGGCGGGCCGGGCGGGGCCATCAACCCGGACGACCCCTTCATGCTGCGCCTGCTGGCCGAAGGCATAGAGTTCGTGTGCGCGGCCTATCGCGGCAGCAGCGGGTACGGGCGGGAACACGATGACGCCAATCGCGGCGAATATGGCCGGGCCGACGTGTGGGACGTGCTCGCCGCCGGCCTGGACTGGAAAGAACGCACCGGCCACACGCGGCCCCTCCTGCTGGCCGGCTATAGCTATGGCGGCTTTCTCACCTTACTCTCGCTGGCGCAGGCAGATCAACCCTTCGCCGCCGGCCTAAGCCTGTGGGCCGTCAGCGGCCTGCACCGCATGGCCGCGCACCAGCACAAAGCGTTCCCGGCCGACCCGGCCCAGCGAACCCAGGCGCTGGTTGAACGCTCGCCCTTCGAGCAGGCCGCGCGCATTCGCGTCCCCTTGCTGATATTTCACGGCGCTCTGGACACGGCGGCGACGACGGATGAAATGCAGGCCATCCGCGGCCGGGTGGTGGCGGCCGGCGGCGTGTGCGACCTCATCGTCTATGATGACGACACCCATAACTTGCTGCGCCATCGGGATGACATTCATACGCGCGTGTTGGCGTTTATTGAGCGCCTCCGCTAAGCCCGGTATCGTAGCCCCAAGCCGTAGGAGCTAAGAATGAGATTTGGCATGTGCTCTTGCTTCCTGCCCGACTCCATGCGCGGCCTCACGCCAGAGCTGTGCCGCCGCGTCCGCGCCCTGGGCTTCAGCGGCATCTTCACCCGCTTCCGCGCCGATGACCCGCACACCACCCCCCGTGCCGAGGCGGAGCGTGCCCGCCAACTGCTCGCCGACGAGGGCGTGCGCATGTTCCAGGCCACCGGCTACTGGCAGTGCCTGGTCACCAGCGACGAGAACACCCGCCGCGACGCCGTGCGCACCGTGCAGGCCGCCCTGCGCCTGGCCGGCTGGCTGGGCGCGCGCGGCATTGATACCGGCCCCGGCTCGCACAACCCGGATGGCCCCTGGCTGGCCCATCCCGCCAATTGGACCCTCGAGAGCCGCCGTCAACTCGTGAAGAGCCTGCAAGAGTGCGCCCCCGCCGCCGAGGACGCCGGAGTCTTTCTCAGCCTGGAAGGCCACCAACTTGTCACCCTGGCGTCCGCCCAGGTGACGCGCGCAGTGCTCGACGAAGTGAATTCGCCCTGGGTGCGCTGCGACTACGACTCCGCCAACTGGATCACCCTCCAGACCCTCTACGACACCGCCGCCGCCCTCAACCACGACTTCGACACGCTGGGCGGCCACATCGTGTCCTGCCACGCCAAAGACGCCTGGATCGAGCCGCGCCACATCCTGCACCTCCAGGATGGCGCGCCCGGCCGCGGCCTGGTGGATTTCCGCACCCTGTTCCGCCGCATGGAGGCCCTCTCGCCCGACTACCCCGTCATCGCCGAGGGCAACACCACCGAAGAACTGCCCGCCGTCAGCGCCCTGTTCCACCGGCTGGCGCGCGAGTTGAACCTCACCGTCTTGGAGAACTGACCCTATGCCCCACTTGCGTTTCGCCGCCCCCGTCGAGCGGCGCGCCGCCGTTGTCACCGGCGGCGCCAACGGCATCGGCCGGGCCTGCGCCTTGCGCCTGGCAGAGGCCGGGCGCGACATTCTGATCGCCGACCTCTCGCCGGAGGGCGAAGCCGTGGCGCAGGCCGTCACCGCGCTGGGCCGGCGCGGCCACTTCCGCCCCGCCGATGTGACGGACGAGGCCGCTGTGCGCGCCCTGATGGACGAGGCCGCCGGCCTCTTTGGCCGGCTCGATATCCTGGTGTGCTGCGCCGGGGTGCTGGGGCGCGAGCAGCCGTTCCTCGAGCAATCGGCGGCCGAGTTCGAGCGCGTCATGCGCATCAACGTCTTTGGCGTCTACTACGCCCACCAGGCCGCCCTGCCCCACATGCTGGCGCGCGGCTGGGGCCGCTGCGTCACTATCGCCTCCGCCGCCCGTTTTGGCGCTGCCCGCCTCACCCCCTACAGCGTCTCCAAGGGCGCCATTCAGTCCTTCATCGCCTCCGTCGGCAGCGCCTATGCCCGCCAGGGCGTGTTCGTCAACGGGGTGGAGCCAGGCCGCGTGCTCACCCAGATGGTCATTCCGCGCTTCTCGGCCGAGCACCTCGCCAACCCCAACGTCCCCGTGGGCCGCTACGCCGACCCGGAGGAAGTCGCCGAGGTCGTCGAGTTTTTGTGCTCCGAGCGCAATACCTACACCGCGGGCGAGGTGTGGGCGGCCCACAACCAGCAGCGATAAGTCTCATCCTTACCCCCCGCTGCGGTGGGAACCAGAATCAAAACGGTCCAGCCGGCGGATATGCTCGCCGGCTGGACCGTTGATCGTGAGGCGGGTAAAACCCGGTTACTCGGCCAGTTCGATCTCCAGGAACACTGGCGCTTCCAGGTCGTTGCCGATGACAAACCCGTCCACCGCCAGCGGCTGGTAGCCGTCGGCCACCACCACCAGCGCATACTCCACGTTGCGCTCCAGCGGGTCGGCCAGGGTGAATTCGCCCCGGCTGTTGCTCTCGCCGCCGGTGTACACATCGCTGTCCGGATAGTCCGCATCAATCCAATCTTGAATCGTCACCCCCGGCACCAGGATCAGAATCAGGGCGTCCTCGATGGCCCGGCCGCTCGACGCCGACACCACCGTCCCTTCCACGGCCACCAGTTCGTTATCCTGGCCCTGCCCATTGCCGCCGCCCAGGTCAATCGTGCCGTCGCCGATCAGGTCATCATCAACATAGAACTCGATGCCCCATTCGCCGTCGCCCAGGGCGCTGTTGTCGGTTGTGCCCAGCGGGTAGCCATAGATGCCGGAGCGCGTGCTCGGCTGGATGGACTCCTCGTCGGAATAGACGACTTCGCCGTCGTAGCTGAACACCGACACGATGTCCACGTTGGTCGGCACGCACTCATACTCGAACACCGGCGTAATGAGCGTGGTGCCGCTCGGGTAGCTCGACACCTGGTCCACGATGTTGAAATCCTCGTCCAGGGTCACCCAGAACACGTCGCTGGAAGCGCGGAACGGCGAGCAGTCGTCACCCTGATCCTGATCCTGCTCGTCCTGGTCTTGTTGATCCTCGTCCTGATCCTGTTGATCCTGATCCTCGTCCTGGTCCTGCTGATCTTCGTCCTGGTCTTCGTCCTGGTCGCCCAGCCCGCCCAGGTCCAGGTCCTGGTCCAGGTCAATATCCTCATCGCCCTGGTCTTGATCCTCTTCATCCTGCTGATCCTGCTCGTCCTGATCTTCCTGTTCGTCGGTCTCCGCCGTCGGCGCGGGCCGCGGCGTCTCGGTCGCCGGCAGGAAGTCGTCGCCGGAGCCAAAGGTACAGGCCAACGAGACCAAGATCAGCACCAGAATCACACGCAACAGGGGGTTTAGTTTCATAAACGTTCTCCTTCTGATGCCGCTATTCTACTACCCAATCCGCGAATCCGCGTCAACCAGCCCTTCCCCGGCATAGGCCGAATATCCCCTGGAATCCGCCCGCACAAGCCCCTACAATAGGGTTATGACTCCGTTTGAGGAGATCGAGCACACGGCCGACTGGGCCTTGCGCGTCTGGGCCCCCACCCTGTCCGAGTTGTACGTCGAGGCCGCCCGCGGCATGTTCCACCTCACCGCCCCAGAGTTGGCCGGGCCGCCCTCCAGCGCCGCCCAACCGCCTGCCGCCCAGCCCCACACCCTGACCATCAATGCCGGCGACGCCGAAAGCCTGCTGGTGGCCTGGCTGCAGGAACTGCTCTATCTCAGCGAAACGGAGGGCGTGCGCTTCGATGACTTCGCCGTCGAGCGCCTGACGCCCACCCACCTGACGGCCACTGCCTGGGCCCGGCCCGCCAGCCGCCCCGAAAAGCCCATCAAGGCCGTCACCTACCACAACCTCGCCATCCGCCGCGTCGATGGCGGCTATGCGGTGGCCCTCGTCTTCGACGTCTGAGCCGGCCCGGGCCGCCCGCCAGGTTGTGGATCATCAGGGGGAAGGAGAAGAAGACCCGATGCCCACTGCCTTCGTGATCGACGACAACCGCCTGAGCGCCGACTGCCTGGCCGATTGCCTCAGCCTCCTGGGTTACGAGACCCGCGTGCTCCTGGGCCCCTTGCCCGCCATCGAATCGCTGGGCCGCCGCCTGCCGGATGTGGTCTTCCTTGATATCCACATGCAGGGCATGGACGGCGTCGAGGTCTGCCGCTACATCCGCCGCGACCCGCGCCTGGCCGCCGTGCCCATCATCGGCATCTCGACCGATACCCAATCCTCGCTGGTGGAGCGGGTGCGGCTGGCTGGCGCCAACGGTTTCCTCTCCAAACCCATCGACTTCGAGGCCCTGGAAGGTGTCCTGCGCGCCGTGGACAAGCTCAACGCCGCCGCCCGCAGCCAGGCCGCCAACACCAGCCTCGGCCTCGCCCGCCGCGTGGCCCTCCGCTAACTGCCGCGGCCTCCCTTCCTTCATCCTCCGCCGGTCGTTCCCGCATAGGGGTTCGTCCTTCGTCTTTCGTCCTTCGTCTGTCTGCCCATTGCCCTCCCGCCCCCGGCCCGTTAGAATACCTCTAGCGGGCCGGCCCTCTTTTGGCGCCCCCGCTCAGGAAGCGCCGCATGACCCTGCATAAGCACAACCTCAACCGGCTGTCGCGCGAGGTATGGGAGATCCCCGTCACCCACAACGCCCTCATGCGCGTGCCGGTGCACATCTACGCCGACGACCGGCTCATAGAAGACGCCCTGGGCGACGAGTCCCTCCAGCAGGCCATCAACGTCGCCTGCCTGCCCGGCCTCGTCGGCCAGGTGGTCGTCATGCCGGACGTCCATCAAGGCTACGGCATGCCCATTGGCGGCGTCATGGCCTCCCGCCTGCCGGATGGCATCATCTCGCCCGGCGCTGTGGGTTATGACATTAATTGCCTCACGGGCGACAGCCGGGTGCTGCACGCCTTCGGATACTATCGGCGCATCGACCATCTACGCTCCGATTGGAGCCAGGCCCAACTGCGGGCACAGAACTTTGCTCAACAGGCCCCTGCCGAGGCGCGCCCCGTGCGCTACCTCCACATGCCGCCAACTCAGCCTGTCCTGAAATTGACCACGGAGGCCGGCTTTACCATCCAGGCCACCGGCGATCATCCCTTCTGGACACCTGACGGCATGGTACCGGTAGGAAAGCTGGACCCCGGCCAGCGCGTCGCCCTCTACCCCTTCGCAGGCGTGGCCTTCGAACCGCCCAGCCCTCAGGTCGTTGTGGACGGCGCCAGCGTGGAACAAGCACTTCACGCCCTCGGCAAGAGCAACGCTGGCCAGGGCATTGCGCAAGCCGTCAATCAGCTTGTCAAACGTGGCCTGCTGCCGCTGCGCTATGACTCACCTCACATGCCGCTCCTCGCCCGCTTGGCCGGCTTCCTGTTCGGTGACGGCCATGTCAGTTTCAGCGGCCGGTCGCGTCAGGGCCAGCTCGGCCTGTACGCCAGGCCGGAGGATCTGCCCGCCCTTCGCCGCGATATTGCCGCGCTAGGCTTTGGGTCGGTTCAGCAGTCGCGTGAGCGTTCGCATCAGATTCGCACCACCTACGCCGACTACGCATTCCGAACGACCGAGCACAGCCTCCATGTGCAGAGCACCGCCCTGGCCGCGCTGATGGCGGCCCTTGGAGTGCCAGCCGGTAACAAAGCCAGGCTCAACTATGGCCTGCCGCGCTGGCTGCGGGCAGCGCCACGCTGGCAGCAGCGCCTGTTCCTGGCCGCGTTCTTCGGGGCAGAACTCTCCAAGCCAAGCACCGTCACCGGCCTGGGGTACACCTTCACCGCGCCCACCGTTTCAATGAACAAGCGCGAGGGAAGTGTGGAGTCGGGCCTCGCCATGCTGCGCGAGCTGGCGGACCTGCTGGCCGGGTTTGGGATCGAGACTGTCTTCATTGCCCCGCGCCCGGAACAGCTCAATCAGGACGGCAGCCGCTCCATCCGGTTGCGGCTGGGCATCGTGCCCCAAACTGATAACTTGATTCGGCTGTGGTCCTGCGTTGGCTTTGAATACAACCTGGGTCGGCAAGCGCAGGCCAATGCCGCGCTGGTCTACCTCCGGCACATACAGAAGCAGATTGCTGCGCGCGAAAGCGTCGCGGCACAGGCGCTGCGCCTGGCTGAAGCCGGCCAGCCCACACGTGCAATTGTTGCTCAACTCGCCGGTCCCGAAGCCAATGCGAGGTTCATCGAACGGTCGGTGTATGAGGGCCGCCGCACGCCGCCCCGGGTTCCGTTTGATTTCCCGACCTTTGCCGAGTTTCAGGCCGAGGCCGCCGGCCCCGGCCAGAGCGGCATGGTCTGGGACCGTATCGCCAGCATCGAACCGGTGGAATACGACGGCGAAGTCTACGACTTCACCGTGGATCATCCCGACCACAACTTCATCGCCAATGGCTTTGTGGTGTCGAACTGCGGCGTCCGCCTCCTCGCCAGCGACATCGAAGCCGAGGCCGCCCAGCCCCACCTGGCCGACCTGGCCGACGCCCTCTATCGCAACTGCCCCAGCGGCGTGGGCGAGAAGGGGACCGTCCCCCTCACCGTGGCCGAGTTGGACAAGGTCTGCCGCGATGGCGCGCGCTGGGCCCTGCGCGAAAACTTCGCCCATCCCGAGGACCTGGCCCGCACCGAAGAAAGCGGCCGCCTCGACGGCGCCGAGCCGTCGGCGGTGAGCCCGCGCGCCAAGGAGCGCGGCCGCGGCCAACTCGGCACCCTCGGCGCCGGCAACCACTTCATCGAGGTGGACGTGGTGGACCAGGTGTTTGACGCGGAGGCCGCCCGCGTGTTGGGCTTGGCCGAGGGCCGCCTGGCGGTGCAGATCCACTGCGGGTCGCGCGGCTTCGGGCACCAGGTCTGCACCGACTATGTGCAGGAGTTCCAGGGCGCGGTCAAGCGCTACGGCATCCACCTCCCCGACCGGGAACTGGTGTGCGCGCCCCTAAACTCGCCCGAGGGCCAGCGCTACCTGGGCGCCATGAAGGCCGCCGCCAACTTCGCCTTCTGCAACCGCCAGGTGCTGGCCCACCACATCCGCCGCAGCTTCGAGCAGGCCCTCTCGCGCCATCTGCCGGACTGGAGCCTGCGCCAGGTCTACGACATCGCCCACAACATGGCCAAGGTCGAGACGCATACCGTCGGCGGCCAACGGGTGCGCGTGTGCGTCCACCGCAAGGGCGCCACCCGCGCCTTTGGCCCCGGCTTCGAGGGCCTCCCGGAAGACTACCGCCCGCTGGGCCAACCCGTCCTCGTGCCCGGCTCGATGGGCACCGCCAGTTGGGTGCTGCTCGGCACGGAAGGCAGCATGGCCCAGTCCTTTGGCTCCACCTGCCACGGCGCTGGCCGCGTCATGAGCCGGTCGCGCGCCAAGCGCGAAATCCGCGGCGACGCCCTCCGGCGCGACCTGGAGACCGGCGGCATCCGCGTCCGCGCCGGCTCGCTCCCCGGCCTGGCCGAGGAAGCTCCCCGCGCCTACAAGGACGTGGATCAGGTCATCGAAGTCGTCTCGCGCGCCGGCATCGCCAAGAAAGTGGCACGGCTGCGGCCGGTCGCCGTCATCAAAGGATGATGTGTGATCACCGCCGCTATCCAGCTTTTCGCCACGCCGTTCGAAGTCGAGCGCAACCTGGAAACGGCCGCGCGCCTGGCGCGCCAGGCAGCCTCGCATGGCGCGCGCCTCATCGTCCTGCCCGAGCTGTTCAACACCGGCTACGCCTACTCTCCCCGCCTCACCGCCACCGCCGAGCCGCCCGATGGCCACACCGTCTGCCGGCTGCTGGCCCTGGCCGCCGAGCTTGACGCCTGGCTGGGCGGCACGCTCCTCTTGCACGACGGCGGCGAGGTCTTCAACACCTTTGTCCTCGCCGGACCCAAGGGCCAACTCCATCGCTACGCCAAGCGCCACCCGTTCCTGTGGGAGGGCTGCTACTTCGCCCCCGGCCGTTTACCCTTCATCGCCGAATCGGACCTGGGCCGCCTGGGAGTGATGATCTGCTGGGACCTCGCCCACCCCCGCGTCTGGGCCGATTACGCCGGCCGCGTGGACCTCATCCTGCTGGCCTCGTCGCCCCCGCGCCTCCATCGTGCCGTGCTCAACTTCCCGCGCGGCCGCAAGGTCTACACCGCCCAACTGCTCCCGGCGCTGGTCAAACAGCGCGCTGCTCTCGACAACCTGTACGGCGCCTACGTGGGCCAATGCGCCGCGGCGCTGGGCGTGCCCGTCATCCATTCCGTGATGACCGGCCGCTTCGTGGCGCAGTTGCCCCTGGCGCGCCTGAGCTTCCTCGGCTTCGCCGCGTTCCAGCCGCGCTACTGGTCGTGGACCCCCGAGGCGCATCTGGCCTCGCTGCGCGCCACCTTCTACGGCACCACCGCCATCTACGACTCCGCCGGGGCCGTTGCCGCCCGCGCCAGCAGCGATGAAGGCCTCGCCGTCGCCGGCCTCACCCTGCCTGCCCCCCCCCCCCCCCCCCCCCCCCGCCCCCCCCCCCCCCCCCCCCCCCCCCCCCC
>CAZCEC010000053.1:0-16272 GCA_964497615.1 uncultured Anaerolineales bacterium
AAGGGCAGGTCCGGCAAGGAGCAATAACGATGGCAGAGATGCAGTTCGTAAAAATCGCGGTTGAGGACCGGGTGGCGGTGGTGATGATTGACCATCCGCCGGTGAATGCGCTGAATCAGGCCACGATTGAGGACCTTAACGCAGCCATTGATCAGGTCATCAGCGACCCAGCGGTGAAGGCGGTGGTGCTGACGGGCGCGGGGCAGTTGGCGTTCGTGGCTGGCGCCGACATCAATGAATTCACCAAGCTGGAGAGCGCGGAGCAGGCCCAGGCCATCAGCCGGCAGGTGCAGTCGGTGTTCGACAAGATTGAGTGCGGCCCCAAGCCGTTCATTGCAGCGATCAACGGCGTGGCGCTGGGCGGCGGGATGGAATTGGCGATGGCGTGCCACATGCGCATCATCGGCGACCGGGCCAAGATCGGGCAGCCGGAGATCAACCTGGGCATCATCCCCGGCTGGGGCGGGACACAGCGGCTGCCGCGGCTGTGTGGGCGGGCCAAGGCGCTGGAACTGATCCTGAGCGGCGACTCGGTGACGGCGCAGGAGGCCTACCGGCTCAACTTGGTGAACAAGGTGGTGCCGGGCGGCGAAGTGCTCAAGACCGCCCGCGACCTGGCGCGCAAGATCGCGCAGAAGGGCGCGCTGGCTACCCAGGCGGCGCTAAAGGCCGTGAATGGCGGGTTCGATGCGCCGCTGGAGGCCGGCCTGGCCCTCGAGGCGTCAGAGTTCGGCAAGATCTCCCTTTCGGAGGACGCGCGCGAGGGCGTGCGGGCGTTCTTGGAGAAGCGCCAGCCGGTGTTTCGGGATGCTTGAGTAACGACTTGAACTGGCTGACGGCGATTGGACTGGCGGGGATGTGCCTCGTGGCGATCTTCGCGCTGCTGCGCGTGGAGCGGCGCGCGGTGTGGCTGGTAGTCCTCCTGCTGGTGGCGCCGGGATTGGTGGTGCTGGGCGCGTGGGCCACGTTGGGCGAGCAGTGGCCGGAAGTGCTAGCGGGCGCGGGCATCGCGGCGGTGGTGGCCGGCGGATGGTGGGTGCTGGTGGGCCGGCGCCTGCCGCGCCAAAGCAGCGATGCGATCACGGTATGGGGCCAGGAAAAAGCGGCCAAGCCGAAGCCCGGCGAAGTGGCGGCGATGCAGGCCGAACTGCTGCGGCTGAAAGAGGAGAATGAACGGCTGGCGGCCGAGTTGAAACAGTCGAAGCCGGGGAATGGCAGAGAGCCGGGGCCAGAGGGCTGAGCGGCAAAGGCAGGTGACGATGGACTGCGGGCTAAATGACGAACAGGCGATGTGCGTGGAGATGTTCCGCGACTTTGCGCAGAAGGAAGTGGCGCCGGGCGCGGAGCACACGGACCGGGCGGAGGAACTGCCAGCCGCCTTGCTGAAGAAGGCTGCGGCGCAGGGGTTCCTAGGGGCCACCCTGCCGGAGGAATACGGCGGGGCCGGCATGGACTACCTGACCTATACCCTGCTGGTGGAGGAGATCGCGCGGTACTGCCTATCTACGGCGACCGCGCTTGGCATTCACGGCATGCTGTCGGCCATGACGATCCTGGACGGCGGCAGCGAGGCCGTCAAGCAGGCGTTTCTGCCGCGGCTGGCGGGAGGCGAATTGGGCACATTCGCGCTGACGGAGCCAGAGGCGGGGTCCGACCCGGGCGCGATGCTCACGCGCGCGGTGCGTGAAAATGGCCACTTCCGGCTGGACGGCGTGAAGAACTGGGTGAGCAATGCCGGGCAAGCCGGCGCGCACGTGGTGGTGGCGCTGACCGAGCCGGGCGCGCGGCACCGCGGCCTGAGCGCCTTCGTGGTGGAGGCCGGCACGCCGGGGCTGACAATTGGACCGCGCGAGCCCACGCTGGGCCTGCGGGGCGTGGATATTCGGACCGTCTATTTCGAGGGCTGCCGCGTGCCGGCCGAGAACCTGCTGGGCGAACTGAATGAAGGCTGGGCCTTGGTGCTGCGGGCATTCCAGCGGGTGCGGCTGAGCCTGGCGGCGGCGGGGCTGGGCGCCGCAGAGGGGGCGCTGGACCTGGGCGTGAAGTTCGCGGTCGAGCGCAAGCAGTTTGGGGTGGCGATCGCGCAAAAGCAAGCCATTCAGAACTACGTGGCGGACTGCGCGGTGGAGATCGAGGCGCTGCGGCACCTGGTGCGCTATACCGCCTGGCTGGCGGACACGGGCCAGGACCAGGGAGCGCACCCGAGCATGGCGAAGTACCTGGGCGCGCGCGTGGCGCGCGACACCGCCAACAAAATGCTGCAGGTACATGGCGGCTATGGGTTCAGCGATGAGTATGCCATCTCACGCATCTACCGGGATGTGCGGGCGCTGCGGCTGCTGGGGGGCACGGATGAGATCCAGCGATATGCCGTGGCGCGGGAGGTGTTTGAGGGGGTGGGCGTGAAGGTGCAGCCGTAGGCCGGACCACCGACAACAGTCGACGGACAGCGGAAGGCTGAGGGAGTGAGTATGGACTTTACGGTGGAAGCCAAGTACGTAGCACTGCGGCAGATGATCCGCGAGTTCTGCGAACAGGAGCTGCGGCCGCGGGCCAAGCAGGTGGACCGGTCCGGCGAACAGGACCGCGAGGTGCTGCGCTGGATGGGCGAATTGGGGATGTTTGGCATCCCGTTCGCACAGAAGTACGGCGGTGCGGGCGCGGGCGAGGTCGGCTACTGCATCCTGATGGAAGAGCTCAACAAAGTGTGTCCGTCCACCGCCACCATCATCGGCGCGCACATCGGCATCGCGACGATGAGCCTGTACCTCGACGGGTCGGAGGCCCTCAAGCGCAAGTACCTGCCGGACCTGTGCTCCGGCCGCGCCATCGGGGCGTTTGGGCTGACGGAGCCGAATGCCGGGTCGGACGCGGCTGGGATTCAACTGCGGGCGACGCTGGAAGGCGACTCGTACTTCCTCGACGGGCAGAAAATGTGGATCACCAATGGCCCCATCGCCGACATCGTGATGGTGCTGGCGGTGACAGACCCGGCGCTGGGGGCGCGCGGCGGAGCGACGGTCCTGGCGGTGGAGACCAACACGCCAGGGTTCTCGGCTGGCAAGCCGGAACGGAAGATGGGACTGCACGGCTCGCCCACGTCGCTGCTGAATTTCGACGAGGTGCGCGTGCCCAAGGAAAACGTGGTGGGCCAGGTGGGCCTGGGTTTCGTGACCTTCATGAAGACCCTGGACATCGGGCGCGTATCACTCGGGGCGGCCACCCTGGGCGGGGCAATGGCAGCGCTGGAGTCGTCGCTGCGCTGGGTCAAGGCGCGCAGCCAGTTCGGGCGGCAGTTGGCGCACAACCAATCGATCCAGTTCATGCTGGCCGATATGGCCACCGAGATCGAGGCGCTGCGGTCGCTGGTGTACCGGACGGCGTGGCTGGTGGATCATGGGCAGCCGTTCATCAAGGAAGCGGGCATGTGCAAGCTGCTGGGTTCGGAGACGGCCAGCCGGTGCATCGACCGGGCCCTGCAAATCCACGGGGCACTCGGCGTGTCGCGCGAGTTTCACCTGGAGCGCGGCTGGCGCGATGCGCGCATCGCCGAGATCTTCGAAGGCACCAACGAAATCCAGCGGATTGTGATTGCCAGTGAGTTGCTGCAAGAGATTGGCGTGAGGATTCGGCCATGAACATTCTCGTCGTGCTGCGGGCCGTCCGCGATCCGGCCGGCTTTACGGTCAATCGCAAGGCCCAGAAGATCTTTGTCAATCGAGACGCCTGGATCATCAACCCGGCGGACTTGAATGCGCTGGAAGCGGCGCTGCGGCTGAAGGGCGAGGGCGATGCGGTGACGGCCCTGGCGTATGGGGAGCAGCCGGCCGAAGTGGCGCTATACCAGGCGCGGGCCAAGGGGGCCAACCGGGCCATGTGGGTGCGCGGGCCGGCGTTGAGAGAGGTGGATGCCGGGGTAGTGGCGAAGGTGATCGAACGAGCCATCGCGCGAGTGGGCGCCGTGGAGGTGGTGGCGCTGGGCGCGACGGTGCTGGATGCCGACCTGGGCCAGGTGGGGGCGCGGCTGGCGCAAGCCCTGGGCTGGGCGTTCGTGCCGGGGGCGTGGGCGCTGGAACAGGCCAAGGGCAGGGTGCGGGCAGTGCAGCCCGGGCCGGAGGGCTTTCGGCGGGTTGAGGCAGACGGGCCAGTGGTGGCGACGCTTGTGGCCGACTGCAACAAGCCCCGGCTGGCGCCCGCCGCACAGATCATCAACGTGCATGCCGAGGCACGGGCGGTGGAGGTGATCCAGTTGGCAGACCTGGGGCTGGACGAGGGTGACCTGGGAGCGAGCGCCAAGGTGCTAGGTGAGGCCTTTCCGCCGGAGCGCACGTGGGGCAAGCGGGCGGAAGGCGGCTTGGAGACGGTCGCGCGCGAGATTGCGGCAACATTGCCGGTGAGGTGAGTCATGGATATTGCTGATCTGTCCGCGTTGTTGGGCGAGGATGTGACGGCGGAACCAAACGCCGACATCTGGGTGGCGGCCTCGGGCAGCGCGGCTCCAAGTCTGATCGGCGAGGCGCGGCGGCTGGCCGACGGGTTGGGCTGCTATGTGCAGGCCGTGGTGGAGACCGAAGCCGAGGGTGCACAGGCGCTTGAGTGGGGGGCCGACAAGGCGCACGTGGCGGCGGACCTCGGGGCATACCTGGCGGCACAGCGGCCGGAGTTTGTGCTGGCGGCGGGCGAGCATGAAGCGCTGGCAGCGCGGTTGGCGCAGACGTGGGGCGCGGGTCTGATCTCAGAAGCCGAGGGCCTGGAGATTGATCCCGAGACGCGGGCCTTGCGGGGCAGGCGCGCGGTGTACGGGGGTGAGTACTACTTGTCAATTGAAGTCAACTCACCGGTGAAGTTGGCGACGGTAGAGGCCGCCAAGCTGCCGCCACCGCCCGCCGGAGCCGGCCGCGAGGGTGAAGTGCTGGTCAGCGACCTGCCTGCACCGGAGCCGCGGCTGCGCGACCTGGGGCCGGCGGATGACTTTGCGCCGCCCGCTTGGCGGCCGCTCAGCAAGGCCAGGACAATCGTGGCCGTTGGGCGCGGCGTGGGCGGCGAGGCGGGGCTCGCGTTGGCACGCCAGTTGGCGGAGCGATTGGGCGCGGAATTGGCGGGAGACGCCTCCGCGCGAGACCTGGGCTGGGTGGATGAGGCGCACGAGATAGGCGTGACGGCGCAGGAGGTCGCGCCGGACCTGCACGTGGCGCTGGGCATCCTGGGCGACACGGTCCACAATGCCGCTGTCGTGGGAGCCAAACGCGTGATCGCGGTGCACACCAACCCGGACGCGCCGATCTTCGCCGCGGCGGATGAAGCCATCGTGGGTGAGCCGAGCGAGTTTCTGAGCCAATTGCTGGCACTGATGTAGCGCCATAGCGCTGCCCTTGACGTATTGTCAAACACTGCCTAAAGTGGCGCCATGCGTCCACAGCAAAAGGCCGCCCTGGCAGTGCTGGCGTTCGCCAATCTGGCGCTGCTCGGGGCGGTGACGCTGGCGGCGGCCAGTCCTCAGCTAGTCCCCCTCCCCGCCCTGCTTGCAGCCGCGCCATGGCCCACGCCGCCGCCCAGCGCCGGCGCAGGCCAGCCCCTGCCCACGCCGCCCATCGTTCACTATCAGAGTCCAGCCCAACACAACGCCCCAGCGCCCACCGCCACCAGCGCGGCCATCGTCATTGAACCGGAAAACATCGACCACGATCCAACGCCCGCGGGCGTGAGTCAGGCGCTGCCAGCCGAGGCGCAGGTCGAAGGCGTGCGGGGGCATCGGCAGAGCCTGCCGCTGAGCTGCGAGTCGCGGTCCGCGGCGGACTGGGCGGCGTTCTTTGGGGTTGCGATTGACGAGCTTGAGTTTCTTGGGCGGCTGCCGACTTCGGACGATCCAGACCGCGGTTTTGTGGGCGACGTGAAGGGGCGATGGGGACAGGTGCCACCCAACCCGTACGGGGTGCATGCCGGCCCGGTGGCGCGCCTGCTGACAGACTACGGTCTGCGCGCGACGCCGCATCGCTACATGAAGTGGGAGGCGCTCCAGGCCGAGATTGCTGCGGGGCGGCCGGTGATCGTTTGGGTGACGGGGCATGTGAATGAGGGCGAGGCGCAGGTCTACACAGCGGCGGATGGACGCAAAACTGTGGTCGCGCCGTTTGAGCACACGGTCATTGTGGTCGGCTACTCCGCCACCACGGTGACGGTGGTAGATGGCGCGAACGTGCGCGAGCACGGACTGGAGCAGTTTCTGGCGTCGTGGGGGGTCCTGCGGAATATGGCGGTAACGGCGGATACGTAGGGGCGAAGGGCAGCGGACCGAGGGCGGTTAGATCACATGCGAGAATGAGAGGAAGGGGCTAGAATAGGCGCGATGCTGCGGGTAGCGCTGATCGACTTGGATGACACACTGTACGGGCCGGAGACGGGGCTGTGGCCCGCCATTGGGCTGCGCATCGAGCGATTCATGATCGAGGCGATGGGGCTGGCGGCTGGAACCGTGCCAGCGTTGCGGCGGCGCTATTTTGAGACATACGGCACCACCCTGAATGGGCTGGTGGCGGAGCACGGGATTGACCCCGCCGAGTATCTGAAATATGTGCACGACCTGCCGTTGGAACGGTTCTTGAGTCCATCACCAGCGCTGGACGAGATGCTGGCGCGGATGCCGCTGACCAAGGCCATCTTCACCAATGCGGACGCGGCCCACGCGCGGCGGGTGTTGGCGCAACTGGGCGTGGCCGGGCATTTTGACACCATCGTGGACATCGCGGCGCTAGACTACCAGTGCAAGCCGGAGCCGGCCGCATATGCCCGGGCGCTGGCGATGGTGGGCGCCGCGGCGGACGAGTGTCTCTACGCCGATGACTCGCTGCGCAATCTCATCCCGGCGCGAGCGTTGGGCATGACCACGGTGCTGGTGGGACCGCAGCCCGCCCATGGTGTTGACTTCGCCATCCCCAGCATTCTGGAGCTGGAGCAGGTGCTGGCGGCGACGGGCCGCTTGCCCCAGGCCGAGGAGAAGGCCGCATGAGCCTGGCCGATCACGACCGGGCACGCGGGATGTTACTCGGGCTGGCGCTGGGCGATGCGCTCGGCTGGCCGGTGGAGTTCATGTCGCGGCCAGAGATCATTGTGCGCTATGGACGGCTGGGTATCCAGGCGCCGCCCGACCCGGCCATGTACACCGACGACACGCAGATGACCGTGGCGGTGGCCGAGGCGCTGATTGAGGCCGGGCACCGCGACCTGGACGTATTGATGGGGGCGGTGGCGCGCAACTTCATCGGCTGGAAGCGTGACCCAACGACGCCCCAGCGCGCGCCTGGGGCGACCTCTATCCGGGGCGTGAACGCGCTCGAACGCGGCGCGCCGTGGCGCGAAGCCGGGGTGCGGGACTCAAAGGGGTGTGGTTCGTGCATGCGGGTGGCAGCGGTGGGCTACGTATACCAGCACGATACCGGCCGGCTGCAAACGGTAGCCCGCGCGCAGGGCGTGCTCACCCACCGGCACCCAACTGCCGACGCTGCCTGCATAGCGGCCGCTTACTTGGTAAAGCTGGCCCTGGACGGCGTGGACCCGGTGGAGTATCCGCGCCGGATTCTGAAGTTCACCGGCGGGCACGCGCCCGAGTTTGATGCCGCCATTGAGCGAGTGGAAGCGGCGTTGGATTGGCCGGATGCCGAGGCGGCGCTGAACGCCATCGGACCCACGCGCGGCGGCGGCTGGATTGCCGAAGAAGCGGTGGCCATGGCGCTGTACTGCGTGTTGAAGCACCCGGACGACTACGTGGCCGCGGTGCGGCTAGGCGCCAATATCACCGGCGACTCCGACAGCGTGGCTTCCATCGCGGGCGGCATCCTGGGCGCGCGGCTGGGAACGGCAGTTCTGCCAAGTGACTGGCTCGAGCGGCTGGAGAACCGCGCCGGGCTGGAGGATGTGGCCGACCGGCTGGCCGCCAAGAAGAACGAGTTGCTGGTCCAGGCCAGCCAGGCGGCGGGCCAGTGAGGCCGTTGGCATGAATCCTTCGCTCCCGGAGCCGGCGACACTGGTGGTGCTGTGCCTGGTGGCGGGCTTCATCATCGGCCTGCACCTGACCCTGTTTGGGCTGCTGCGCGGCGACAGCCGGGTGCGCCAGGAAGCCGCCAAGTGGACGGCGGCGGTCAGCGGCGGGCGGACCGGGCGCGCGGCACAGGAAGCGCAGATGGCCGAACTCCGGCGGGCAGTGGAGCAATTGCAGACGCCCCCCACCCCGCCTCAAGATCCCCCACATGCCTGAATTTATGACCCTGGCCGAAGCGGCCACATTGGTGCGCAGCGGCGATACACTGGCGCTGGGCGGCATGACGCTGTACCGGCGGCCGGTGGCCTTTGTGCTGGCGCTGCTCCAGCGGCCCGACCCGCCGCGCGACCTGACCTTGCTGAACTTCACCAGCAGCTACGAGTCTGACCTGCTGGTTGGCGCCGGCATCGCCCGGCGCATCCGAACGTGCTACTTCGGCCTGGAAGGCTTTGGGCTGGCGCCAATGTTCACCCAGGCGGGCAACCTGGGCGAGATTGAGATTGTGGAAGAGAGCGAAGCCAGCCTGGCGTTTGGCCTGAAGGCTGCCCTGGCGGACGTGGGCTTTATGGCGGGGCGCGGCTGGCTGGGCACCGACCTGCCGCGTCTGCGGCCCGATGTAAAGACGATCCTGGACCCGTACTCGGGCGAAGAACTAATGGCTTTTCCGGCCCTGCGCCCAGACGTGGCCGTAATCCACGCCCTGCAAGTGGACGCGCAAGGCAACGCCCGGCTCAATCGCAACCTGGGGGTTGATCTGGAACTCGCGCTGGCGGCTGGCCGCGTGATCATCACCGCTGAGGAGCGCGTGGAGGCGCTGGACACGGCCGACATCGTGGGGCCGCTGGTGAGCGCCGTCGCGCTGTCCCCGCGCGGCGCCTGGCCCACCTCTTGCCATCCGCTGTATCCAGTCGACGGGCTGGAGTTGCTCGCCTACCTGGACGCGTGCGGCCGAGAGTCGTTTGACGAGTACCTGGCCCAGCGGCTGGCGGCGCCCGCACCATGATCCGCACCCTGTATCGCAGCAGCAAGGGCGGCTATACAACCGATGTGCCGCCGACGCACTGGCGCGTGGCTCTGCGCGACGAAGGGGGGCTGCTGTGGGTCGACTTCTGCGATGAGAAACCAGAAAAGCTGGAGCCGCTGCTGCGGGACGTCTTCAAGTTCCACGCGCTCGCCATCGAGGATGCGCTGCGCGACGCGCACGTGCCGCGGATTGACAACTGGGGCGATTATCTCTACGGCGTGGTGCATGGGGTGGACTTCAACCGCGAGAAGATCGAGCTGGAATCACGCGAGGTGGACCTCTTCCTGGGCCGCAACTTCGTGGTGACGCATCACGCCCAGACGGTGGACTTCGTGGACCGGCTGTGGACCAACTGCCAGTCAGACCAACGGCGGCTGGAACGCGGCGCCGACTTCCTGCTGTACGATCTGCTTGATCTGCTGGCCAGCACATATATGCCGGTCGTGGATGCGATTGACGACACCGTGGACCACCTGGAAGATGAGGTCTTTGGCAACCCCACTCAGCATACGCTGAACACGCTGTTCTCGGTCAAGCGGGTGGCCCTGCAAATGCGGCGGCTCATCGGCCCGCAGCGCGAGGTGATGAACCGGCTGGCGCGGGACGAGTACGCCATGATCGACCCTAAGGACCGGGTGTATTTCCGCGACATTTACGACCAATTCGTGCGGCTGGCCGACATCAACGAGAGCCTGCGCGACCTGCTGAGCGGCACGCTGGACACCTACCTGTCGGTCACGTCCAATCGCATGAACGAGATCATGAAAGTGCTGACAGTGGTCACGGTGCTGTTCATGCCGATGACGGTGTTGACCGGGTTCTTTGGCATGAATTTCGACGCCCTGCCCCTGCACGGTCCGGGGGTGCTGGCCATCGCCATCGTCATTATGCTGGTGGTGCCGGTGGGCATGTTCTGGTTCTTCCGGCGGCGCGGCTGGATGTGACAGTGCGGTATAATCGCCCAATGGCTCGCAAGGAGACCAAATGACGCTGCAAGACAAGGGCGCCGTGGTGACAGGCGCATCGCGCGGCATCGGCCGGGCGATTGCCGTGGAACTGGCGCGGCGCGGCGCGCGGGTGGTGGTCAACTACGCGCGCGACGCCGAAGGTGCGGAAGCCACGGTCGAGGCCATCCGCGCGGCGGGGGGGCAGGCCACGGCGATGCAGGCTGATGTGTCGGATTTCAAGGCCGCGGATGGGCTGATCAAGGCCGCCGCCGAGGCTTACGGGGGCGTGGAAGTGTTGGTCAACAACGCCGGCACCACGCGCGATATGGTCATCATGATGATGCCCGAGGCCGATTGGGATACCGTGATTCAGACCAACCTCAAGAGCGCCTTCAACTGCTCCAAGGCGGCAGTCAAGCTGATGCTGCGCAAGCGCTCGGGGCGGATCATCAACATCACATCGGTGTCGGGCATCGCCGGCAACGCCGGGCAGACGAATTACTCGGCCAGCAAGGCCGGGCTGATTGGGTTCACCAGGGCGCTGGCGCGCGAAGTGGCGGCGCGCAATATCACGGTGAATGCGGTGGCGCCTGGCTTCGTGCCGACCGCGCTGACGGAATCGCTGACGCCAGAGCTGAAGGAAGCGTCGCTAAAAGCGATCCCGCTGGGCCGCTGGGGCACGCCCGAGGACGTGGCGCACGCGGTGGCCTTCCTGGCCTCGGCGGAAGCGGGATACATTACCGGGCAGGTGTTGAGCGTGGATGGCGGGATGGTGATGGGGTGAGCATGGACGCAGACGAGATTCGCCACGGCAAGACGACGATTGCGCCGGATGTGCTGCTGACCATCGCGCGGCTGTCGGCGCTGGGCACGCCCGGCGTGGCGCGCACCAGCCCGGTGCCCGGCGGCGTGAACCGCCTGCTGCGCCGCGGGGTGGATGACGGCGTGCGGATCGAGGTCAAGGACCACAACGTCACGGTGGACCTGTACCTGGTGATTGAGCATGACCTCAATGTGCGCGAGGTGAGCCGGGCGGTGCAGGCGGCGGTGAGCCGGGCGATTGCCGAGATGGTAGGCATGGATGTGCTGGCGGTGAACATTCACATCGAGGACATCGCCTACCCCGAACAGGAGGCCGCGTAGGCGCGCTTGCGGAGCGGGGGTCTGCCAGCGGATGCCGCGCGCGCGACAGGCATGAAGGCCCGGCGCAAGGCCCGTACGGTGGCGCTGCAAGCCCTCTACGAGATTGACTGCACGCGGCACCCGGCCGCGGCGGTGATCGAGGAGCGCTTGCAGGAACAGCCGCTGGCCAGTGACATGGACCAGTTCGCGCGCGGACTGGTGGCGGGCGTCCTGGCGCAGGCCACGGCCCTGGACCGGGTCATTCAGAGGTTCGCGCCCGAGTGGCCGCTGGCGCAGATGGCGGTGATCGACCGTAATATCCTGCGGATTGCGATATGGGAATTTGCCGCGGAGCGCCAAACGCCGATCAAGGTGGCGATCAACGAGGCGGTGGAGTTGGCCAAGCTGTATGGCTCGGACAGCGCGCCGCGGTTCGTGAATGGCGTGTTGGGAGCGCTGGCGGATCGGCAGGCGGAAGTTCTGGAGCAATTTGGCGGCCGGGCAGCCGATGCGGGGAAGCCCACGCCGGCACCTTGAGGCACATGCCATTAACGGTGGCACACGAGACGCATGGATATTTTCGGCATTGGCCCGCTGGAGTTCCTGTTCGTTATCGTTATCATCCTGCTAATTGCGGGTCCCCGCGACATCGCTAAGGGCGCCCGGGCGCTCGGGCGCGGCCTTAACCGGCTCTACCGTTCTGCCAACTATCAGATGATCCGGCGGGTGTCGCAGGAGATCCGCAACCTGCCTGCGCGCCTGGCGGAAGAAGCGCAGCTTGAAGAACTGAAAGAAGTCGCCCAGCTCAAGGAGTTGAAGGAGGCTGAGGCGGAAATCAAGCAGGCCGCCAGGGACATCAGCCAAACGAACAAGCAGGAAATGGAAGCCTGGGTGAAGGACCTGGACGCCCCCGGCGTGGCCCAGCCCCGCCAGCCAGCCGCGTCGAGCGCCAACCCGGCCGCTGCTCCAGCCAACACCATCGGCCGGGCAGCCCCCACGCCTCTGGCCGCAGCCCCATCACCAACGCCTCAATCGCAGCCTGACGCCAGCCCGCCCGCGACGCCGGCCAACACGATCGGCGGCGCGCCGGCCACGCCGCCTGCCAGCCAGGCGGCCCCAGCCCAGCCCGCGGCCACGCCGGTGAAGCCGGTTGGCAATTCACCCAATGGCCAGGAGGCCGTTGAATGATTAAGCGCCTGCTGCGAGGCCTCTGGTGGGTCATCACCCTGCCGGCGCGGCCGTTCGTTCCGGCGGCGCGGCGCGTGCGCAGCTGGTGGCAGCGCTTCATCGCGTTCTTTACCGAGGTGCCGGAGGATGTGTCGCTGACCGAGGCGGTGGGCGACGTATTCGAAAGCAAGGATGCGTTCCGCCTGGCGCTGGCTGGCCTGGGCGAGCACGTGGATGCGCTGCGAAAACACCTGCTCCGGTCCGTCGTCGTCCTGGCCATCACCACCGGCCTCAGCTTGACCTTCACCACCCAGTTGATGGACTTTTTGGCGGTGCCCATTGGCCCAGACGGGCGCAGCCAGTTGACAGTCATCGAGCCCACGGAGGCCATCGGCGTCTTTATGCGGGTGGGTCTGCTGGCCGGGCTGGCATTTGCGATGCCGTGGATCGTAATGGAGATCTACCTGTTTGTGGCGCCGGGGCTGATGCCGCGCAGCCGGATCACGATGCTGGCTGTCATTCCACTGGCGAGCATCCTCTTCCTGCTGGGGCTGGCATTCACCTACTTCGTCATGCTGCCCACCGCCATCCCGTTCTTGTTCAGCTTTCTGGATTTCGAAGCCAACTGGCGGCCCAGCGCCTACTTCGGCCTGGTCACCAGCCTGATGTTTTGGATTGGGCTCGCGTTTCAACTGCCGCTCATCATCTACGCCCTGGCGGCGGTGGGGCTGGTGAATGCCCGCCAACTGGCAAACCAGTGGCGCGCAGCCATAGTGGTCATCGCCATTATCGCGGCCGTCATCACGCCGACGGTGGACCCGGTGAACATGGGGCTCGTGATGGCGCCCATGATCCTGCTGTATGGCTTCTCGATCCTGGGAGCGATGGTCGCGGGCGGGCGGCGGCGGGCGGCGGCAGCCCGCGCGGCCGGATGAACCATTTCGCGCCCGTGCTGCACCTGATGCGGCGCGATGACTTTGAGGCTCGGGCGGGGCAGGCGACCGTGGTGGACTGCCCGCCGGGCGGCTTCATCCACTGCACGGCCACGGCGGAAGTGCTGCGACAGGTGGCGAATGCCTTTTATCGCGGCACGCCGGGCGAGTTTGTGGTGCTGGAAATTGATACCAGCCAGCTGACGGCCGAAGTGCGGTGGGAGCCGCCAGAGCCAGCGCCGCCAGCCGGATCGCCAATGAGCCAGGTGCTGTTCCCCCACATCTATGGCGGCCTCAACCGCAGTGCGGTGACGGCCGTGCGGGCGGCGCGGCGCACGGCCAGCGGCGAGTTTCTGGAAACTTAGCCCCCGTTACTGACAAATGAGCACCGGGCGCGACGACTCGCGCAGTACCTGATCCACGGCGCTGCCGAGGACGGCCTCCATCACCGCGTTGCGGCCATAGCCCCCCATCAGCACGAGGCTGGCGCCATTCGCCTCTGCCGCGGCGTGGATGGCCTCCGGCGGCGAAACGCCCTCGCGCACGTCGAAGGCGGCCTCGACCTCGTGCATTTCCAGATAGGCGCGCGCATGCTCCAGGGTCGCATCTGTGACCGTGCTGCTGTCGAGCACCGTCACGACCGTCAGCGGGGTTTTCCAGGTTTCGGCGAAATACGCGGCCACAAATAAAGCCTCCTCCGCCTTGGGGCTGCCGTCGTAACCGAGGACGATGCGGCCGGGCGGGTCGGCGAGGCGGGGCACAGCGAGGACCGGCCGCGGGCAGCTTCGCACGATGGTGCGGAAGCCAGAACCCAGGCGGGCCAGCAACCGCTTGCCCGGCGGGTGCGCCAGATTTACGATGACCAGATCGCTCAACGTGGCAAGTTGGCATATCTTGCGGGCGACCTCGCCCACCTCAATGGCCAGCACGCCCTGGACGCCAGCCGCCCGGCATGTATCGTTGAACTGCTCGCGAATGCCCCGGGCCGGGGCGCCGGCCTGCCGCCGGGCCGTGGGCACCACGTGCAAGCCGTGCAGGTGGGCGCCTTCGCGGGACGCAAACTTGAGGGCCAGATCGAGGGCCGCCCAGCCCTGCTTGCTGCCGCTGACGGGCACCAAAATGTCGGCGAACAGGCGGTCGCTATAGCGGGCCGCCGTGCGTTCGCGCCGCCACACGCCCGTCTCGGGTCCGGACTGAATTCCCATGGGCACGACCGCATCGACCAGGCGCCGCCCTGTGCGGGCGAGCGCGCCAGTGCGGCTGGCCGATTCTCGTGCCGCCAAATCAGACGCTCCCAACTGCGGGGTGATCTGCCACCCCAGGGCCTCTTCCAGTTCCCGGCGCCGGGCCGAAAGCATCAGGTACAGATCGGCTTCAGTCAGCTCAGGGAAGAGGCGTGGCACACCTTGCTCGCGCAGGACCTGGACGGCGGGCAGATAGATTGTGTCGTACCAATGCTCTGCCGCGTCTTCGAGCGCGACGGGAGCCCCCTGCTCCGCCGCCATCACCTGGCGGTGGAGGTCAACCTGCCCCGCCAGATGCTGGGCGTCGCCCGGGTTGGTGAGTGACAGGGCGGCGGTGGGGCGGCGCGCGGCGAGGCCCGTCTCGTTCTGAAACGCCACCGACTCGGCTTTGGCAATCACCTCCGCGGGCGTAACGCTGGCGGAGAGCGGGGCCCGCGTCCGGACTTCGGTGACATAGGCTTGAATGTGCGTGGCCCCCATCAACCGCGCTACCGAGACGCGATGGTGGCCGTCAATGATGAAGTAGGCCGCGCCAACCTGATAGACCTTGATGGGGGGCAGGCCGCCGCTGCCTGGATCGGCCGCCACCATGCGAACCTTGGTCCAGCGCTCCAGGTCTGAATCGTGCCTGGGCAGGAACTCGCGCGTGAAGTCGTTGGGGCGGCCCACGCTGCCCGCAATGGCGTCCAGGGGAATGTCCTGCAGGCCGCGCTCGGCGCTGCCCAGGGGGCCAAGCTGGCGGGTGACGGAGTCGTATGACAGCAATTCGGTGGAATTGCCTGTCAGACGCGCCATCACCTGGCGGAAGGCAGCCTTGCGGCGCGCGTCGCGGAAATCGGCCATGGCCGACGCGCGGCGGTATATTTCAGACAAGTGAACCTCAGGAACCGGACTCGATCGAGGGGATTATACGCCCGCGGCGCGGGGCGGGAAACTACGCCGAAGACTGCGTCAGCAGGCCAGTGACGGGTCGAATTTCGTCAGGGCTGACCGAGGCGCTATAGCCGGGCGCCCAATTGAGCCCGCGGACGCGTACCAGACCGCTGGGGTCAATAGCCAGCACTTCGTAGAGCACAGGATAGCCGGAGGCGGTGGCCACCAGGTCACCAGGATGATACTGGGCGACGCGGCGGGCGCGGGCGGTCTGGGCGCCGCTTAGGTTGGGTTGAGCAGCCATGGGACACCTCCAGCGGATACAGCCTACCGGCACAACGATCTCGTTTCATCTTAGCGCAAGTGCAAGCCAGGGCGCAATAGTTTTTAGTTAGAAACGGATTAATCAACTGGGCGTGAAGATTGGCACTTGTGCCGCAAGGGGGGAGATGATAGAATGTTGCCCGGTCACTCCCCATTACCCGCTGCCGTAATGTAATCGGCACATATGGGGGCAGGACCAGATTGGTTGGTGCTATATGCTGCTCTTCACACGTCATCCTCGTTAGGTCTCGCGCTTCCTCTGGGCCGCCCTCGCGGGCAGCCTGAGCTTGGGGCGCGCCGGGCCTGGCTGGCGGTTTGCTCGATCCACCGCTGGTTCAGGCGTCGTTGCTGGCCTACCACCCCGCCACGCTTCGCGGGTGCGCCCAGCCTGTCACAAATCTGCATCAATCGTATATGGAATATGCGGCATAGGCGTGTGAAGCCTTGCCTGGGAGGCGCCGACCGTGAACACGCGACCCACCGAATCTGAATTTGACTTGAAACGCGCCCTGTCACCCAACCGGCTGCGCGGCTTGTGGCGCCTGATGACGGGCTTCCATGGAACCTATGCAGGAGCAACGGCCAGCCTGGCCCTGGCGGCGAC
>CAZCEC010000053.1:16282-24173 GCA_964497615.1 uncultured Anaerolineales bacterium
TGAAGACCGCCACCTATCTGCTCCTGCGCTACTTTGTGGACAATGTGCTGGGCCAGGGCCAAAGCGCGATTCTGCCCCTGATCGGGCTGGGGTTCGTCTTGCTGGCCGGCTTGGAAGGTACATTCACGTTCCTGAGCGGGCGGCTGGCGGCGTTCACGGCGGAGGGGATAGCGCGCCGGCTGCGCAACTACCTGTTTGACCACTTGCAGCGGCTGAGCTTTGCCTACCACGCCAAGACCCCGACCGGCGACCTCATCCAGCGCGTCACCTCCGACGTGGATGCCCTGCGGCGGTTCTTCTCGGAGCAGGCCATCGGCGTGGGCCGCATCGTCCTGCTGTTCACCATCAACTTCGCGGCCCTGCTGGCTTTGCACTGGCCGCTGGCGCTGCTGTCGGTGATCGTCGTGCCGCTGGTGGTGCTCACGTCGGTGCTGTTCTTCAAGCAGGTCAACACCCGCTATGAGGCCTTCCAGGCGCAGGAAGCCATCCTCTCGACCACCCTCCAGGAGAACTTGAGCGGGGTGCGGGTGGTGAAGGCCTTCGCGCGCCAGAAATATGAGCAGGACAAGTTCGAAGCCGTGAACTGGGAGAAGTTCCAGCGCGGCCGCCGGCTGCTGCTGATGCACTCGCTGTTCTGGCCGGTGTCCGACATCTTGTGCGGCGCGCAGATGCTGGGCGGGTTCCTGGCTGGCTCGCTGATGGCGATGAACGGCACCATCACCGTGGGGACCTACCTGGCCTATGCCGGGCTGGTGGTGTGGCTGATTTGGCCGATGCGCATGCTGGGCCGGCTCATCGTGCAGACCTCCACCGGGCTCGTGTCGTATGAGCGCGTCATGGCCGTGATTGCGCAAGACCGTGAGCCGCTGGACGATGGCACTCACCTGCCGGCCGGCGAGCCGCGGGGCGGATTGGTGTTCGACAAGGTGGGCTTCGAGTATGACCCGAAGATCCCGGTGCTGAAGGACCTGAGCTTCGAGGTGCGGCCGGGCCAGGTGGTGGCGCTGTTGGGCGCCACGGGGTCGGGCAAGACCAGCCTGGTGAACCTGCTGCCGCGGTTTTATGAGTACACACATGGGCGCCTGATCCTGGACGGCGTCGACCTGAACACCTACTCGCGCCGCTACCTGCGGCAGCACATCGGCATCGTGGAACAGGAGCCGTTCCTGTTCTCGCGCAGCATCCGGGAGAACATCGCCTATGGCGTGGGGCGGGAAGTGAGCCTGGACGAGGTGCAGGCGGCGGCCCGGGCGGCGGCTATTCACGACTCGATTGCCAGCTTTCCGGACGGGTACGACACCATCGTGGGCGAGAAAGGCGTGACGCTCTCGGGTGGCCAAAAACAGCGCGTGGCGATTGCCCGCACCCTGCTGAAGAACCCGCGCATCCTGATCATGGATGACTCCACCTCGGCGGTGGACACGGAGACGGAGGCCGAGATCCGCGCGGCGCTGGAGAACTTGATGGAGGCGCGCACGAGCTTCATCATCGCGCACCGCATCCAGAGCGTGATGAACGCCGACCTGATCCTGGTGCTGGACCAGGGCCAGATCGTGCAGCAGGGCACGCACGCCGAACTGCTCGAGGCGCCGGGCATCTACCGGCAGATTTTCGACATCCAGACGCGCATCGAGACCGAGCTGCAGCGCGAGATCGAGGGCGCGAACGGCAGCCACGCCCCAGGCAACGGGGCCAAGGCGGCGCTGGCCGAGGACTAACCGAGATGGCTAATACCGAATTCGAAGAAGAAGAGTTCACCACCAGCTTCAACGGGCAGACCCTGCGCCGCATCCTGGCGCAGACCAGGCCGCACTGGAAGATGGTGGCCGGATTCCTGGCCGCCATCGCGGTGGTGTCGTTCATGGACGCCTACTTCACGTTCCTGCACAAGCGGATCGTGGACGACGGCATCCTGGCCAACGACCAGGCGACGCTGGTGAGCATCGTGACGCAGTACGGGCTGATGATCGTGGCCCAATCCGTGGCGGTGTTCATCATGATCTACCTGACGGGCATGCTGGGGGAGCGGGTGCGCTACGACCTGCGGCAGAAGATGTTCAACCATCTGCAGAAGCTGTCGCTGTCGTACTACAGCCGCACGCCGGTGGGCTGGATCATGTCGCGGGTGACGTCGGACACCGACCGCGTGGCCGAGTTGGTGACCTGGGGACTGCTGGACAGCACCTGGGCGGTGTTGAACATCCTGAGCGCCGCCTACTTCATGCTGGTCATCAACTGGCGGATGGCGCTGATCGTGCTGGCCATCCTGCCGATCCTGATCGGGGTGGCGATCTACTTCCGGCGCAAGATCCTGTTCGAGTTCCGAAATGTGCGCAAGCTGAATTCGCGCATTACCGGGGCATACAACGAGAACATCACGGGCGTGCGGGTGGTGAAGGCGCTCGGCCGCGAGGACTCCAACACGCAGGAGTTCGGTCACCTGACGGGCGAGATGTACCGCTCGGCTTACCGGGCGGCGTGGCTGTCCGCGCTGTTCCTGCCGGCGGTGCAGATCATCAGTGCCTTCGCGCTGGGCGGCATCGCCTGGTATGGCGGCATCCAGGCGAACCTGGGCGGCATGACCGTCGGCGGCATCCAGGCCTTCGTGTCGTACATCACCTTCATGCTGTGGCCCATCCAGGACATGGCGCGGGTGTTCGCTGAAATGCAGCACGCCATCGCCTCCGGCGAGCGCATGTTCTCGCTGATTGACGCCGTGCCGGAAGTGGTGGACCGCGACGGCGCGGCCGACCCCGGCACGCTGGCGGGCGACATCGAGTTCGAGCACGTGAACTTCTACTATGACCCGGACAAGCCCGTGCTGAAGGACTTCACCCTGCGGGTACACCAGGGCGAGACCGTGGCGCTGGTGGGGCCGACCGGCGGCGGCAAGAGCACGATCGTGAACCTGCTGTGCCGCTTCTACGAGCCGCGCGAAGGCACGATCCGCATCGGCGGGCGCGACTATACCGAACTGACCCTGCACGCCATCCAGTCGCGCGTGGGGGTGGTGCTGCAAACGCCGCACTTATTCTCGGGCACCGTGCGCGAGAACATCCGCTACGGGCGGCTGGACGCGACCGACGAGGCAGTCGAAGCGGCGGCGAAGCTGGCGGGAGCGCAGGACTTCATCGCCCACCTGCCCAAGGGCTACGACGAGAACGTGGGCGAGGGCGGCAACCTGCTCTCCACCGGGCAGAAGCAGCTCATCAGCCTGGCGCGGGCGGTGCTGGCCGACCCGGAGGTCTTCATCATGGACGAGGCCACCTCGTCGGTGGACACGCTGACGGAGGCGCTGATCCAGCGCGGCATGGAGCACCTGATGCGCGGCCGGACGAGTTTCGTGATCGCCCACCGGCTGTCCACCATCAAGCGGGCCAGCCGCATCCTGGTCATCGAAGACGGCCGCATCGCCGAGGCCGGCACGCACACCGAACTGCTGCGCCAGCGCGGGCACTACTACCGGCTGTATACCAAGCAGTTCAGCCACCAGATGGGCGAGGAGTATGGGCTGTTCAAGATGACGGGTGTGGCCGCCTAGTGCCGCGCCAGAAGCCCTAGTTGGAACACCCGTAGTCGCGGCCTCTGCGAAGCGCCCCCTTTGGGGGCTATGGCCGCGGGCCAGCCCATTGTAGGCGGCGATGGACTTCGTCTTCCGTCGCCGCCCCGTCGGTCACTGATCCGGGAACAGACTTCCGCTTGACAATTAGAACTAATGTTCTTATAATCATTCCGTGGACCCGCTCACCACCGCCATCCCGCACGCCCCCTACCCGACGCCCGGGCCGGACGACCCCCACTGGCTGCCCCCTCTTGCCCGGCTGGCAGCGCCCACTTCCACTGCCAGGCCACAACTCGACTCGAAATCAAGGCAAGCTGGCAAGCCTTGCAACGCTGGCAAGGCTGGCAATGATTCCGCCGTCATCCTGGCGCTACCCAGCCGCTGGCAACGCTGGCAACGCTGGCAACGCTGGCAAGGATTCCGCCGTCACCCTGGCGCTGCTGCCCAGCCGCTGGCAAGGCTGGCAATGAATTAGCCGTCGCGCCACTCACTCAGAGCTGCATGTTGAGGAAGGCTTCGACCACGCGGGGGTCGAAGTCGGCGCCGGCGCGTTTGCTGATGTAATCGCGGACGCGGGGCTCAGTCCAGCCGGGGCGGTAGGGCCGGTCGGAGCGGAGGGCATCCCACACGTCCACCACCGAGAAGACGCGCGCCGCCAGCGGGATGGCCTCGCCCTGGAGCTGCCGCGGGTAGCCCTGGCCGTCCCAGCGCTCGTGGTGGCAGTAAGGAATGTCGAGGGCGGGCCGCAGCAGCGAGATGGGCGACAGCATCTCGTAAGCATACGTGGGGTGCTGGTGCATGACCTCCCACTCGTCGTCGGAGAGGGCGCTGGGCTTGAGCAGGACGCTGTCGGGGATCACCATTTTGCCGATATCGTGCAGCAAGGCGCCGCGCCGCACATGCACCAGCTCGGCCTCGGGCACGCCCAGCTCGCGGGCCAGGCGCACCGTGATATCGGCCACGCGCTGGAGGTGGCCTTCCACCTCGCGGTCGCGCAGGTCCAAGGCACGGGCCAGGCTGGCCAGCGTGGCATCGTAGGCGGTGTTGAGTTCGTCGGCCCCGGCCGCCAGCCGGCGCGAGAGGGCGGCGTGCTCCCCGGCGATGCGGCGGGCCTCCAGTTGAGCCACGACCTGCCGGGCCACCATTTCCAGGGCCTGCGCCTGCGCGGCGCTGAGGTCGCGCGGCTCGGGCGCCATCACCTCCAGGACGCCAATCAAGTAGCCCCCCACCCTGAGCGGCACGCCCGCATAGAACCGCACCTTGGGCGCCACGGCCACCATGGGATGCTGGACCAGGCGTTCGTGCGCCAGAGCATCCTTGACGACGACAGGGCCCGCGGCCGGCCCAGCATAGACGAGCAGCGCGTATGCGCGGGGCACATGCGGCACCGGCAGATTGTGGTTGGCCTTGATCCACATCTGATCATGGTCAAAGAACCCGAGCCAGGCCATGGGGGCCTCCGCCACCTGGGCCGCCAGATAGGCCAAATCGTCGAACACGGCGTCCGGCGGCGTGTGGAGGATGTTGTAGCGCGCCAGGACCGCCAGGCGCTCGGCTTCCGGGTCGGGCGAAAGGTCGTCAGTTTGGTGCGGGCGTGGGGCGCTGTCGCGGGCAGACACGGGGCGAATGATACACGGGGACGCAGGGGAGGGAAAGTGGCGATTGTGGAACTGGAAAGGCCACGGTACTATCCCGCCTGCGGGCGAGGCGCTGTAGACTATAGCCATGCATCGAAGACTAACCATCACCATCGTTTGGCTGTTATGCGCGACGGCAATGTCTGGCGCGGCGGTCGCGCGCGGCGAGCCGGCGGGCGGTTCGCTCACATACCTGCCGGTGGTTGGGCGCGGATTCGGGGCGCCGGTCCTCAAATGGGCCTATGGCGGCTGCTACAACTGGGGCTGCGAGACCGGCTGGTACTCGTCACCAGCCGTGGCGAATGTGGATGGCGTGGCGGGGGTGGAGGTGATCGGCGGGACGTACAGCGTCGTGGCGCTGGACGGCGAGACCGGCGAACTGAAGTGGCGCGCCGATCCGCCCGGGGGGCGCGTGTGGCCGGGGGTGGTGGTGGGCGACCTGGACGATGACGGCGACCTGGAGATCGTGACAGCACACGGCGACGGCTATTGGCATGTGCTGGACGGCGCGGGCAACGTGACGCTGACGCGCCAGCCGGCGCCCGGCAACGAACTGCGCACGCTGGCCGTGGCCGACCTGGACAACGACGGCAACCTGGAGATCGCGGTGGCCGCCACCCGGTCGAATGACCAGTTCTTCGTCTATGAGCACAACGGCGAGGTGCGCAGCGGCGACTGGCCGCAGCACGGCCCCGACTCGGATACCAACGGCTATTCGGCGGGCGCCTACAACAACAACCTGGCGATTGGGAATCTGGACGGCGACGCCAACGCCGAATTGATCGGCCCGACCGACGTGCACTACATCACCGCCTACCAGGACGATGGGGCGCAGATGCTGGCCAGCACGATTTACGGGCTGCTACCTGGCGCCGTGCAGAAACCGTGGAGCCGGGTGGGCGTGCACGTGGATCACGCAGTGGACCTGCGCGGATACGCCTTCTGCGGCAGCGAGCACCGGCCCAACTTCGCCTCCACGGCCCCCACGCTCGCCGATGTGGACGACAGCGGGACGAACGAGATCATCGTCGTAGGCAACGTCTACAACTGCGGCGGGGCGTACACCTCGCTGTACGACGGGCTGTACATCTTCAACCCCGACCGCACACGCTGGGCGGCAGGCGGCTACAACTGGACCGTCATCCCCGTGCCGGACGGGGCGGCTGCGCCCCTCACCGAGAACTACAACGTCATCGAGAGCAATCAGCCGAACCCGGTAGCCGCGGACCTGGACGGCGACGAAGAGTTGGAAATCCTGTATCCATCGTACGACGGGCGGCTGCATGCCTACTGGCTGGACCGGACAGAGCACGGGTCGTGGCCGTTCGAAGTGTTTCAGCCAGGGGAGGGCTACTATCGCTTCGCGTCGGAGCCAGTAGTGGCGGATTTGGACGGCAACGGGTCGGCGGAGGTCATTTTTGCGTCGTGGTCGCAGAAGGGGTCGAACGCGCCGGGCAGGCTGTATGTGGTGAGCTACGACGGAGCGCTCATCTACGCAGTAGACCTGCCCGCGGCAGATGGGGCAAGCTGGAATGGAGCGCTGGGCGCGCCCACGCTGGCAAACATAGACGGCGACGCCGACCTGGAAGTGGTGCTCAACACTGCGAACTCCGGTCTGGTGGCGTATGACCTGCCGGGGACGGCGAACGCGGTGGTGTTGTGGGGGACAGGGAGGGGGAGTTACTTGAGGGCGGGGATGGCGGGGCAGTGACGATGGACGACCGCAGGGCGCTCAGTACCGGATAACGACCAGCTTGTCCGTGCCCGACTCGGCGCCCCAGATTTCGCCGGGCCGGCCGAGGATTTGGCGGACGTTGGCGGGTGAGCTGGGGAGCACGAAGGCCTCGAAGGCCTCGGTGATGGGATCGAACTTTACCAGGGCGTTGGCGCCAAAGTCGCTAAGCCACACTTGATCGTTCTCATCCACATACACGGCGTAGGCCTGCGGGCGCGCGCCGGGGAGCTTCCATTCGCGCCAGCCGCCCGTGGCCGGGTCATAGACCCCAACCTGACCAGCGTTCCATTCGCTGACCCAGATGCGGCCCTGTGAATCGGACCAGACGCGCCGGGCCCCCTGCCCGGCTGTGGGCGGGTCCAATGGCTCAACCTCGGCCGTGGCCGAATTGATACGCGCGATGTGGCTGCCGGCCAACGATGCATAGTAAATCACGCCATCCGGGGTGGCGTGGATGCCGTAGGGACCGCGGCCGCGCGGAGCGGGCCAGGCTTCCACCACGCCCACGGCCGGATCAAGCCGCCCATAGTAGCCACTCTGCCCCGTGAACCACAGGACGCCAGCGCCGTCGAAGGCGGCGGTGTTGAGGTTGGCATTAGGGGCCGTGGCCGGCAATGGGAAGACCCGCACCTCGTCCGTGGCGGGGTCCACGCGCACGATGGCGTTCTGCCCGCTGTCGGTGATCCAAGGAGCGCCGTCCGGCCCGACGATGACGCCATGCGGAGAAGAGCCGGGACCGAGGGGGATGTGGCGCGTCTCGCCAGTATCGGGGTTTAGCCAGCCGAGCGCGCCCTGGTGCTGGGCGGTGTACCAGACGCCGCCGTCGAGCGCGGGGGCGACATCGTGCGGGTGGGCACCGCGTGGCACATCGTATTCCTGGATGGTTGGCACCTGTGTGGCGGTGGGCGGCGCGTCCGTCGGCGGGTCGGTGGGAGGCGGATCGGTGGGAATGAATGT
>CAZCEC010000053.1:24233-44805 GCA_964497615.1 uncultured Anaerolineales bacterium
GGCGGCGGGCGCTTCTGGCGGCGCGGGCGAGGGTGGAAGGGAGGTGGGCGCAAGCGACGCAGGCGCGGCCGTCGCCGGAAAGGCCGTGGGCGTGGCCGTGGCGTTGGAACAGGCGGCCAGCAGCAGGGCGGCGAGGATGAAGATGCGGGTACGATTACTTGTGTTCATGGGCCTTGCTTGGGCAGCGCGATAGACACATTTGACACAGACTTATACGAACACCAGCGGGGAGTGAATCCAGTTCGAGGCGCTAGTTGCCGCTGGCCGTCACCGCCACACACTCGTCGCCGCGCAGGGCCATGCAGTTGACGCCCTGGACGACGCCTTCCTTGGGCGGCACTTCGTCCGAGCGGAAGCGAATGATCTTGCCGAGACGCGAGATGATGAACAGGTCGTCGCCCGGCTGGACGGCGACGGCCCCAATGAGGCGATCGGTCTTGAACGCCAACTTGCCTCCGCCGCCGGGGGCCTTGTTGGCGGCGAAGCCTGACATGAGGCGCACCGTGCCGCGCCCATCCGCGCCAACGAGAAAGATGGTCTCCCCATCGGGCGGGCGGACACCCTCCACGGCCACGGCGCGGTCGCCAGATTCGAGACGGAGGGCAAGGCCGCCAGGGAGAGGCAGTGCGCGCTCAGGGAAACGGATGGCGATGCCGCGCTCCGAGGCGACCAAGAGATCGCCCGCGCCGGAGGTCCAGCAGGCGGCGGCGAGTGGGCCGAAGTCGGCATGGCGGTACAGGCTGGCACCGGGGGTCATGGCCGGGCCGACCACATGGGCGGGCAGGACGCGGGCATAGCCGCTGAGGCTAAGGAGCGCCAGGGACACGCCGCGGCCGGCGGGCAGCACAGCGGCGATGCTTTCGTCCGGCTGAAGAGTCACTTCGCTCAACAGCCCTTGCCCGCGCGCGCGGACCGGCTGCGCGCCCAGCCGGCTGATGGGCACGCGAAAGGCGCGGGCATGACTGGTGAGGACGATCAGGTCATGGGACTCATCGAGGGCGGCCAAAAGCCACGGATGGTCGGGTTCAGCGGTCTCCAGGTCGAAGACGCCCATGCCGCCGCGGCGCTGGCGGTCGTACAGGTGGCGCGGGGTGCGCTTGGCGAGGCCGTGGGCGCTGATGGTGACGAGGTTAATGGTCGTGGGCGGCTCGGAGGGTTCGAGCGGTGTGGCCGGCAGCTCGGGCGCGGCGCCGGGCGATGGGGCTGGCTGGCGGACAAGCTCTGCCTCAAGCGCCTCAATGTAGGCGCGCACTTCGGGGGAAGCGGTGGTGAGGTCGGGACGGCTGGGGAGAATCATACGTGTATTCCTGCGGCGTCATGCTGCGAGACGGCGCGCCAGACCGGACCAGCGCCGGGCGACCTTGGCGTTGCGGACGGCAATGCCGATGGCCTTGCGGTTGCCAACCAGGACGCACAACTGCCTGGCGCGCGTGACGGCGGTGTAAAGCAGGTTGCGCTGTAGCATCATGTAGTGCTGGGTGAGCATGGGCACTACCACAGCGGGGAACTCGGAGCCTTGCGCCTTGTGGATGCTGACGGCGAAGGCATGGATCAACTCATCGGCTTCGCTCCACTCGTAGAGGATGGGACGGCCGTCAAAGACGGCGGTGAGGGTCTGGTTCTCCTGGTCCACCTCGGCGAGGCGGCCAATGTCGCCATTGAAGACTTCCTTCTGGTAGTTGTTGCGGATCTGCATGATGCGGTCGCCCACGCGCAGGATGCGGCCGCCGAGCGCGCGCTCGGCCTTGCTGGCCGCGGCCGGGTTGAGGGCGGCCTGCAACTGGCTGTTCAGATTGCCAACCCCCACCGCGCCACGGTGCATGGGGGCCAACACTTGAATGTCGGATAGGGGATCGAGGCCGAAGCGGCGCGGGATGCGCGTCTGGACGACCTCAACCAGGCGCTCGGCGGCCTTGTCAGGGTCATCTTCGGCGAAGAGGAAGAAGTCGCGGCTGTCCGCCTCGAATACGGGCGGTTGGCCGCTGTTGATGCGGTGGGCGTTGGTGATGATGTGGCTATCGGCCGCCTGCCGGAAGATGGTTTGGAGCCGCACCACGGGCAACTGCCCGGACTCGACCAGATCGTGGAGGACGTTGCCGGCGCCGACCGAGGGCAGTTGATCCACGTCGCCAACGAAAAGGACGTGAGCGGCGGGGTCAATGGCCTTGAGCAGGTTGTTGGTGAGCAGCAGGTCGAGCATGGAGACCTCGTCCACGACGACCATGTGGGCGGGCAGGCGTTGGTGCTCGTTGTGCTCGAAGCCGCCGGTCGGCGAGAAGCCAAGGAGCCGGTGAATAGTCTGGGCAGCGCGGCCGGTTGCCTCCGACAGGCGCTTGGCAGCGCGGCCGGTGGGCGAGGCCAGGGCGACGGGGTGATGGCGCGTCTCCAGCAAGTGGATGAGGGTGCGCAGGGTGGTGGTCTTGCCGGTGCCGGGGCCGCCGGTGAGGACGGCCACCTTGTGCGTGAGGGCCATGCGCACGGCTTCGCGCTGCTGATCGGATAGGGCCACCGCATCACCGCCCAGTTGCAGGTTATCGAAGGTCAGGACCCAGTCAAAGGAACGGAAGTTCTCCAGGCGCGAGAGGGGCAGGCGCAAGAGGCCCACCAGGCGCTCGGCGGCGTGCACCTCGGCCTGATAGAACGGGGCTAGATACACGGCGGGACCAGGCTCATCCGGAAGCGGCTCACGGCGGATGCGGCCGGCGATCTCGAGGCGGTCGAGGGCGGGCGGCAGGACGGCAGCATCCAGTTCCAGCAGTTCGGCGGCCTGGCGCAGCAATTCGGGCTGTGGCACATAAACGTGGCCGTCATCGGCGGACTCGCTGAGGGCGTGCGCCAGGCCGGCTTCCAAGCGGGTGGGCGCATCCAGCGGCAGGCCGAGGGCGCGGGCGATCCGGTCGGCAGTGCGGAAGCCGATGCCCCAAATGTCACGCGCAAGCTGGTAGGGGTCAGTGCGGACGACGTTGAGGGAGTCGTCGCCGTAGTGCTTGTAGATCTTGACGGCCAGCCCGGTGGTAACGCCGTGGCCCTGGAGGAAGATCATCACCTCCTTGATCTGCTTCTGGGCCTCCCAGGCGTCGCGGATCAGGCGGTAGCGCTTGGGGCCGATGTCGGGCACCTCGCGCAAGCGGTCGGGCGCGGTGTCGATCACGTCGAGGGTGTCGCGGCCAAACGTCTTGACGATGCGTTCGGCCGTCTTGGGACCAACGCCCTTGATGAGACCGGAGCCAAGATACCGGCGGATGCCCTCAACCGTGGCGGGGAGGGCTTGCTCGCAGCGCTCCACCTTGAACTGGCGGCCGTAATCGGTGTGCGAGGTCCACTGGCCCTGGAGGCGCAGGTACTCGCCGGGGGATAGCTCGGGCAGGTTACCGACAAGGGTGACGAGGTCCTGGCCGCGGGCGGGCTTGAGGCGGATGACGGAGTAGCCGTTGTCGGCGTTGAAGTAGGTAACGCGCTCGACGGTGCCTTCGAGGTGATCCATCGTCTCTGATTCTACCCGACAACGGACGGTCGACTACCGAAAATCGGACGGCGGTTGACGTGCCATCAACCGCCGTCCGATTTTCGGGAATCATTACTGCTGGTGGTGCGCAGCCAGGAGCGCGGCCTCGCGCTCGGGCTTGAGGCCGTTGCGGCGCTCCGCCTCCGCCGGTCGTGTGGCGTCCCAGGCGAGGGTGTCGCGGATGGTGGTCTCGAGCGGGCGAAAGGTGAGGCCGGCAGCCAGGGCGCGCGAGATGTCGAAGCGGTCAAAGCCAGCCTCGACAGCCGGAACCCACAAGGGCAACTCGGTGTAAGGCGTGACGTTGTGAGCCGCCAGGAGCGACTCGGGCACCCAGGTGAATGAAGCGCCGCTGCCGGAGACGGTGCGGCAGGCGTCAAGCAATCTGCCCATGGTGAGGCTGGGGGAAGAGCCGGTGGCATTGTATGTGCCTGTCCGCCCAGTTTCCACCAGCCGCAGAATCCACTCGGCCAGGTCGCGCACATCAATGAACTGGACGTGCCGGCCCGGGTCGCCGGGGGCCAGCACCTCGCCGCCGCGAGCGACGCGGGCCGGCCAATAGGTAAAGCGGTCGGACGGATCGTGAGGACCGACGATCAGTCCAGAGCGGATGTTGAGGGTGCGCCCCGGAAGGGCGGCCTCGGCGGCCTGCTCGCAGAGGACCTTGAGGGCGCCGTATGACTCGCCGGTAATCTCTTCGGTGCCTTCCAGGCCGGCGGGGAGGACGGCGAGCCGGCCGTCCTCCGTGGTGCCGGGGGCGATGGGGTCAGCGTATACCGACAGACTGGAGATGAAGGTGTAATGGCCCACGGAGCCGGCCAGGAACTCGGCCGAGGCGCGCACGATGCGGGGCACGTAGCCGCTGGGGTCGATTACGGCATCCCAACTGCGGCCGCGCAGGCTTTCCAGGTCGCCATCGCGGTCGCCGCGCAACTTCTCAACCTCCGGAAAGAGATCGGGGTTGCGGCGGCCACGGTTGAAGAGGGTGACCGTGTGACCGGCGGCCAGGGCAGTTTCGACAATGTGGCGGCCCAGGAAGACGGTGCCGCCGAGGAGAAGAAGGCGCATGATGTGTTCCAATCAGGCTATTGGTTTAGCTCAAGGCGGGCCTCAACCATATCCTCATCCTTGACCCGTTTAATAGCGAAACCAAGCTTGCGGGCGATGTGCTGCATGGCGTCGTTCTCGGTGGAGATGTAGCCGATGATGCGGGCGAGGCGTTCCTCGCGGCCGATGGCCACCAGTCGGCGGAGCAGTTCGGTGCCGAGGCCGTGGCCCTGAAACGCATCGCTGACAAGGATAGCAAACTCGGCTTCCTCGTTGCCGCCGCCAGTCTTCGTGAGCCGGCCAACACCCATGATTTCGCGTTCGGGTTCGGCGGCGCCGTCGGCGGTGGGGATTTGGCGCTCGGCCACCAGGGCCATTTCGCGGGCGTAATCAATGAAACACAGCCGGGCGAGCCGTTCATGGGCGACGCGCGTGGTGAGCTGGAGGTGGTGCAGGTAGCGCAGATAGACGCTCCGGTCGGACAGGGTGCCGTGGAATTTGACCATGAGCGGCTCATCCTCCGGGCGGATGGGCCGGATGGTCAGGGGCTGGCCCTTGGGAGTCGTCCAGTCGCTGATGTACTGGGTGGGATAGGGCAGGATGGAAAGACGGGGGAGATCGGCCTCCGCGACCTCGGGGTCGAAGAGGACAACGCGCGCGTCCAGGGCGAGAATTGGCTGGCTGGTGGAGGCAGGGTCGTAAGACACAATCAAGGGGTTGATGTCCAACTCTTTGATCCAGCGCTGCTCGGTGACGAGCCAACTGAACTTGGTCAGCAACTGCTCCAGGCCTTCCAGGTCGGACGGAGGACGGCCACGCACACCTTTCAGGGCCTCATAGATGCGGGTGCGCTGCATCATACGGCGAGCGAGGGTGGTGGTGAGGGGCGGCAGGGCCAGCGCACGGTCCTTAAATACTTCAACCAACTGGCCACCGGTGCCGAACAGGATGACGGGGCCGAACTGCGGATCGATGCTGCTGCCGACGATGATCTCGTACCCATCCAGCTTGACCATCGGTTGAACGGTGACACCGAGGAAGTCGGCGGGGGAGGCGATGGCGTGGACGGCATCGCGGATGGCGGTATAAGCGTCGCGGACAGCCTGGGCGTCCCGCAGGTTGAGGCGCACGCCGCCCACATCAGTCTTGTGCGTGATGGTCTTGGAGTGAATCTTGACCACCACCGGGTAGCCAATCTCATCGGCCAGGGCAACGGCCTCGTCCAGGGTAGAGGCGATGCGGGTAGGGACGGTGGGGATATCGTAGGCGGCCAGGAGTTCTTTGGACTCGACCTCGGTCAATAGGGTGCGGCCTTCGGCGCGGACGGCGGCGATGAGGGCCTTGGCGCGCTCGCGCCACTCGGCGGACTCGTCGGTGTCGGCCGGCAGCATGGGGGTTTCGTACAGGCCGCGCAGGCTGTAGGTGTAGCGCCACATATAGGTGAACATGTGCGCCGCGATGTCTGGATAGTGAAACGTGGGGATATTGGCGCGGTTCAGGATCATTTCGCCCGCCGCCACAGCATCGCCGCCCATCCAAGAGGCGATGACGGGCTTGCCGTAAGTGCGGGCGAAGGGCTTGAGTTCTTCAGCGGTAGCGGTGGGGTCGGTCATCGCCTGAGGCGTGAGGATCACCAGCAAACCGTCGCTGTTGGGGTCCTGGGCCGCTACTTGCAGGGCCTTTGCATAACGCTGCGAGTCGGCATCGCCCAGCACGTCAATGGGGTTGTTGTGGCTCCAGTGTGGGGGCAGGATTTCGTCCAGGGCGGCCGTGGTCTCGGGCGAAAGCTCGGCCAGTTCACCGCCGGTGGTGAGCAGGGCGTCGGTGGCGAGGACGCCGGGGCCGCCGGCATTGGTGAGGATGGTCAGGCGCGGGCCGCGGGTGCGGGGCTGCTTGGCCAGGATTTCGGCCATGTAGAACATCTCGTTGATGCTGTTGACACGCAGCACGCCGCTGCGGCGAAAGGCGACTTCCAGCACCTCGTCGCTGCCGGTGAGGGAGCCGGTGTGCGAGGCGGCGGCGCGGGCCGCGCCCTCGGTGCGGCCAGGCTTGATGACGATGATGGGCTTGGTCTGGGCCACCTCCCGCGCGGCGGAGAGGAAAGCGCGCGCGTCACCGATGGTTTCCATGTAGATGACGATGCTCTCAGTGCGCGGGTCGTCGCCCAGGTAATAGATCAGATCCCCCCACCCCACGTCGAGCATGGAGCCGATGGAGCCGAAGAAACTGAAGCCGACGAGTTCGCGCAGGCTCCAGTCGAGCACGGCGGTGCACAGCGCGCCACTCTGGCTGATGAAGCCCACGCTGCCGGGGCGGGCCATCGCGGCGGCGAAAGTGGCATTCAAGCCGGTGAAGGGGTTCATCACACCCAGGCAGTTGGGGCCGATGACGCGCATCCGCCCACGGCGCGCCTCGGCCAGCACCTGGCGCTCTAGCTCCACTCCGGCGGGGCCGGTCTCTTTGAAGCCGGCCGAGATGATGATCGCGCCCTTGACCCCGGCCGCCACGCACTCGGTCATGATGCTGGGTACACTGGGGGCAGGCGTGACGATGACGGCCAGGTCAACCTGGTCCGGCACATCGGCCAGCGTGGGATACGCCTTGATGCCGAGGACGTTGGCGCGCTTGGGATTGACGGGATAGATGGCGCCGCCAAATGGGCTGCTGATGAGGTTCCACACGATGGTGCGGCCCACGCTGCCAGCCTTTTCCGTCGCGCCGATCACGGCCACGCTCTTGGGCGTAACGAAGGCGTTGAGAGCGCGGACGTCGTAGTGCAGAACGTCGGCGGACGGGTCGATCTTGAGTGAGGAACGAGCAGTGTCAGGGGAGGTCATAGGGCACCTATGAGAGCAAGACAGGCGGCGGACAGGAAAGCGGCAGGCTAGAATTCGCGATTCGTGACCAGGTTCTGATAGAGCTTGACAGCCAGGCGCGGATGAGACTGGCTGAGGCGGCCCAGACCAGCGGGGCTGAGGGACAAGACGCGAGCGGCAGAACCGGCGATGGCGGGGTTAGACGCGCCGCCGCCAAGCAAACCGCCCGCGCCCACGAAATCGCCTTGGGCGAGGGCGCGGGTGCCAGCCGTGGCCGACCCAGCCAGCAGAATGTGCAGGCTGTCGGCGGGAAGCGCGGCGCCAGCAGCGGGCGAGGTTTCGGCGCACACAAGCTGGAGGAACTCGACTTCGAGCGGCGTCAGGCCGGCCAGCACGCCGGAGGCCAAGGCCAGGTGCTTGCGTTCGCGGGCGAGGTTTGCCTCGATAAAGGCGGGGGCCACCACATCGAAGTAGGCTTGTGAAGGCAGGGTGAGCTCGATGGGGCCAAGTTCCCACGGGACATTGAGCTTGATCATGCGCACAACGTCCCAGCGAGCGGTGCCGTGGAAGACCATGCCTGGGACGTAGGCAGCGGGCAGGAAGCCCATATCGAAGAGCGATTGCTGTATGCGCGGGCTGCCGGCGCTGACGTCGCACTTGATGATCTCGGCCGCATAGGTCAGCTCGGCCGTCTCGACAGCCTGGCGCAACAGGCTGCCCTTGATGACGTCGTCCACGGCGATCAGTTCAGTGATGCGGACGCTGCGGTTGCGGTCGTCGTGGACGTAGCCGATGGCGCCCAAGGTACGTTCGCCTTCCGTAGCGACAAGATACTCGGCCTTTTTGGCGCGCAGTTGCGACAGGCCCTGATCAATCTGCATCGAGCCAAAGACCTCGGGTTGGTAGACGCGGCCCTGCTCGATGCGGAGGACGCGCACCAGGGCGGCGCCGGTGAGCGGGGATACTGCGACTTGCGTGTCGAGCGGATAAGGGCGGGCGTTGTCGCGCACCGTGACGGTCTCGTTTAGCTCCAGGTTGTGGAGCGAGAGCTCAGCCAGGGGCTGGACAGCGGAGATGACCTCCGCGGCGCCCGCGTGGCGCAGGGTGCGGCCGTTGCCGAAGAGCTGGCCGCTGAGGATCAGGCTCTCGCGCCAGGTCATCAGATAGTACATGGGCAAGAAACCGAGGGGCACGAGGCCGATGCGGTCGTCAATCTTCTGGGTCTTGGGATGGACGGTGCGGGCCTCGGCGAAGGTGAACTCGACGCGCTCGTCGGAGGCATCCACCAGGGCGGTGAGCAGGGCGCGGCCCAGGCCCTTGCCGCCGGCTTCGGGGTCCACCACGAGGCGCCCGATCTCGCCGATCTGGTCGTTGTAGTCGCCATAGTTGAGGATGCAGGCGCCGGAGCCGAGGATCTGGCCGTCTTCTTCAACGACGAGCCAAATGATGTGATCGGAATAGACCCCACGCTTGACCCATTGGGGGTCGTAGAATTCGGGGATGGCGTAATCGTCGCCGTAGTTCTTGCGGAACAGCTCGATCACAGCTTCGATGTCGTCCTCATGGATGGGGCGGATGTTCATCAACGAGAATCCTCCGGCGGAGTGGGTGGTGGTGCTGACAGCATTCTACCGCAGACAGAAGGACAGATGAAGGTTGATCCTGGGGTACAATCGCAGCCAGTCGATGAATCAAGGAGACTCGACCGTGGAAAACGAGACGCTGGGCGGCCCGCCCAATCTGGGCATCATAGGGGGGTCGGGGCTGTACAACATGGCGGGGCTGACCGAGGTGCGCGAGCATGACGTGGACACCCCCTTTGGCAAGCCGAGCGACCCGGTGGTGGTGGGCACCCTGGCGGGGCAGCGGGTGGCGTTCCTGGCGCGGCATGGCAAGGGCCATCGGTACTCACCAAGCGAGGTGAACTACCGCGCGAACATCTTTGCCCTGAAGATGCTAGGCGTGGAGCGCGTGATCGCGGTAAGCGCCTGCGGCAGCCTGCGCGAGGACTACGCGCCCGGCCACATCGTCATCCCGGACCAAATCTATGACAACACCAAGGGGCGGGAACGAAGCTTCTTCGGCGGCGGGCTGGTGGCGCACGTGGGCGTGGCCGACCCATTCTGCCCGACGCTTTCGATGCAATTGCACGAAGCAGTCAAGCAGACGGGTGCGACGGTCCATCGCGGCGGGGCGTTCATCACAATCGAGGGGCCGCGCTTCTCCACCAAGGCCGAGAGCAACGCCTTTCGGCAATGGGGGATGAGCCTGGTGGGGATGACGACCTCGCCCGAAGCATTCTTGGCACGCGAGGCGGAACTGTGCTACGCCTGCATGGCGCATGTCACCGACTACGATGTGTGGCATACGTCGGAAGAGCCAGTGACGGTGGAGATGGTGATCCGCATCATCAATCAGAACACCGCCATCGCGCAGCGGGCACTGCTGGACCTGGCGGGCCAGCCCGCCAATCGCGCGGACTGCCCCTGCCCGAGCGCGCTGGCCGCGGCCCTGATTACCGATCCGGCGCGCATACCAGCGGAGACAAAGAAACGGCTGAATCTGCTCACTGGCAAGTATGTCGGCTAGCTTAGTGCGGCAACGCGAGGGGCGGCTGGTTTGGCTGGCGGGGATCTTTCTGCTGGCGGCGGCGGGCGCGTTGACGGTTGCGCCGGCAGTGCGGGCAGGCGCGTGGCCGGCCCTGAGCGCCCTGCCCCTGGCCCCGCTGGGCATGGTGGTGGCCTGGCTGGCCTGTGCGGGCGCGGCCACGTGGGTGGTGCGGCGGGTTCTGCCCCGGCACGATCCCCTTCTACTTCCAATCGTTTACCTGCTTTCTGGATGGGGGCTGCTGCTCATTTGGCGGCTGGCGCCGGCGTTTGGCTTGCGCCAGACCGCCTGGCTGGGGGTGGGCACGGTGGCCCTAATCGGTGTGATCGTGCTGCCGGGCGACCTGCGCTGGCTGCGGCGCTACCGGTACACCTGGCTGGCGGCGGGGCTGGCGCTGACGGCCTTGACCTTTGTGCTGGGGGTCAATCCATCTGGCGTGGGCGACCGGCTGTGGCTGGGCTGCTGCGGGCTGTATCTTCAACCGGCGGAAGTGCTCAAGCTGCTGCTGGTCGTCTTCCTGGCGTCGTACCTGTCGGACCGGCGCGAGCAGTTGTTTGAGACCCAGCCGGGTTGGAACGTCGTTCCCGCACCGCGCCAGTCGCTGGTGTACTTTCTGCCGATGCTGGTGATGTGGGGCTTTTCGGCCCTGATCTTGATCTCCCAACGCGACCTGGGCATGAGCACCTTGTTCTTTGGGGTGTTCATCATCATGCTCTACCTGGCCTCCGGGCGATGGATCTATGTGGCGGCGGGGGCTGTGCTGCTGGGATTGGCGGCAGTGATGGGCTACTACCTGTTCGACGTGGTGCGTATCCGCGTGGAGGCGTGGTGGAACCCTTGGGCAGACCCTACCGGCCGATCCTATCAGATCGTGCAGTCGCTGATCGCGGTGGCGGCCGGCGGGCTGACGGGACGCGGGCCGGGCATGGGCGTGCCGGGGGTGATTCCAGTCGCGCACTCGGACTTTATCTTCGCGGCGCTGGCGGAGGAGTGGGGACTTCTGGGCGTTGGCGTGGTCGTGGCGCTGCTGGGCGTGCTGGTGGCGCGGGGCCTGCGGGCGGCGGTGGAAGCCCCCACTCTATTCGGGCAATTGCTGGCGGGCGGGCTCAGCGGGCTGCTCGGACTACAGGCCCTGCTGATTATGGGCGGCGTCATCCGGCTGACGCCGCTGACGGGGCTGACACTGCCCTTCTTGAGCTACGGCGGGTCGTCGCTGGTGTCGGCCTTTGTGTTGGTGGGGCTGCTGCTGAAGTTGACGGCGGGCGACCGAAGCTCCGGCGCTTATGCGGGGCGGGACGGGAAGGCGCAGGCAGCGTTTGAGTCGGAGGCCCAGGACTGATGGATGCTCAGGTCCGGCGGTTAGCGGCGGTGTTCGGAGCGGCATTCCTGGCCGTAGTGCTGGCGGCGGGCTACTGGGGCTTTGTGCGCAGCGAGGACCTGCAGGCCCGCGGCGACAATCCGCGGCGAATACTGGACGAGCGCCGGACCGCGCGGGGGACGATCTACGACCGCGCGGACCAGGTGCTGGCCGAATCCACCGGAGCGCCGGGGGCGCTGACGCGTTACTACCACTACCCTGCCCTTGCGCCAGTGGTGGGCTATGTTTCGCCGCTGTACGGGCTGGCTGGCGTGGAGGCGGCGCTGGATGAGGCACTGCACGGCGGCGCAGGACTTGACCCGTTCGATCTCTTCTGGCAGGGCTCGGTTCTGGGGGAACCGCCAACGGGCCGCGATGTGCGCCTGACCCTGGACCTGACGGTGCAGCAGGCGGCTGACGCAGCCCTGGCGGAGCGCGCCGGGGCGGTGGTGGTGCTGGACATTCGCTCCGGGCACCTTTTGGCGCTGGCCACTCACCCCACCTATGATGCCAACACATTGGAGGCGGACTGGGGCGACCTGGTGGCCGACAGCGGGGCGCCGCTGCTCAATCGGGCCACGCTGGGTCTTTATCAGCCAGGCGGTGCGCTGTGGCCGGTAACACTGGCAGCCGCGGCCGAGCATGAGCCTGACCTGTTGAGCCAGGCGTACCCGGACGCCACGCTGCCCATCGCGTTGAACGGCGAGGCATATGGCTGCCGGGTTACGCCCGCTCTGGAGCGCCTCACTGTGCGGGAGAGCCTGTTGTTTGGCTGTCCGGGGCCGATTGGGGCGGTGGGCCAGGCGCTAGGTCCGGAAGCTCTGGAGGCGATCCACACCGCGTTCGAGATGTTCACCCCGCCCAGTCTGGCAATCCAAGCCACGGCTAGTGCGGCCGCACCGGTGACGGAGGCGGCCCGCGCCGCAGTGGGGCTGGAAGGGTGGACGGTAACGCCGCTGCGGGTCGCGCTGGCGCTGGCGGCGGTAGCAGGAGACGGCACGCTGCCGGCGCCGCAGTTAGTGCTTGCGACCCAGGGCGCGAATGGCATCTGGCGGCCGGAGCCGCCTGAGGGCGCGGTCGTCACCGCCATCAGCCCGGAGGCAGCGGCGCGGGTGAAAGCACTGCTGCCTGAAGGCGGCTACCTTGCGACGGCGCCGGGCAGTGCGGGCGGCGGTGTGCGTGCCTGGTATCTAGGGTTTGGCCCGCAGACTGAAACTCGGTATGTGGTTGTGGTGTTACTGGAAGATGGGGACACCGTGGCCGCCCAGGCGATTGGCCGCGGGGTGCTGGCGCAGGCGCTGGCCGCTCAGCGGTAGATGGCAACCACCTGCCCGTCGGCGCGGCGCACCAGGCGCAGCTCCTCGCTGGCAAACGGTGTGCACGACAGGGGAATGAGCCAACACTGGTCGGTCTCGGTGGGGCGATTGAGAATGTCGCCCGACAGTGTTTTGACCTGCGTGAAAGGGGGCACCGGCAGCGGCGCCAGCGTCCACACAGTTTGCTGGTAGGTGAGGATGGGCGCGGCGCGACGAAGAACGGCGGAGAGCGCCGCCAGCGTGACGAGGGCCAGCGCCAGACTTACGAAAGAGACGCGCAGCAGCCGAGGCGTGGGGCCGGTCCAGCGGCTGCCGCTTGCCAGCCGAGCAAGCCCGAACGCCAGCGGGAGCAGCCCTCCACTCCACAGAAAGCCCGCCCCGAAGCGCGGCTCCGGCGCGATGACGAACCAGTAGGCGAGGCCCGCGAGGCAGACCAGGCTCAGCGTCAGGAATGGGCGGCGCTCGGCCGGAGCAGGAGCCGGCGAGACCACACGAGTGAGGGCCAGAAGGGCCAAGCCAATGATGAACACGGCGGCCAGGATCTGCAGGTCCGGCATGGCGCTGACTCGGGCGTACCAGGCCGGGAGCCAGGTGAGGCTGCTCACCACGCCCACCATCGGCGCATTTGGCAGCCGCGCCCAACTGAGCACCCAGACGGTTTCGCGCAGGGCCGCGTCTGGCGGCGCCGCCCACGGCAGGGGGTAGAGGCACGAGAACGGCACAGGATAGGCCAGGCAACCCGATACGACCACGCTTCGCGCCAGCCACGGCAGGCTGAGGAGCAGCACGGCTCCCGCCACTGACGCGATCATCAGCCGGGACCGAAGTGTTGCTTGCCGCCGCCCGAGCCACCAAACCAGCGCCGGCAGCAGCAGCCACGGCACGGCCGATAGCTTGATGGCAGCCAAGAAAACTGCCAGAATCACCAGCCCCCACCAATCGGCGCCGCGGACCGAGTTCGAGGCTACGGCACGCAGGCCAAGGTGGGCCAGCAAGAAACTCAGCAGCAGCACGGCGAGATCAGGCGAGGGCGAAGGGAGATTGCCAGTCAGGGTCTCGGAGAAGAAGGCAATGGGGGTGAGAGCCAGAAACCAGCCGGCCAGGGATGACCGGCCGGAGCGAAGGGCGCGCCCCAGCGCGATGCAGGCAGCCACACCCCACAGCCAGAGGAGGAGGGCCGGCAGGATGAAGTAGTTCGTGTGCCGGTCAGGCGCGAAGGGCAACTCTATGACGGCGGCCAGGGCCAGCCAATGCGACGTAAAGCCCAGGCGGCCATGCAGGTTGGAAAGGCCCAGCGGCGCAATATTGGCCCGCATCCATTCGATCGCGGAGGAGTGATAGAGCCCCGTATCGTCGTTTTCAATCACGCCGCGGCACAGGAAAGCCGCCAGGAGCAGCACTGCCAGACCCAAGGCGATCTGCGCGGGCGTGATACGGGGCAAGCCGCCCAGTCGCAGCCGCGCGGCCAGGGCCAGCCAGCCCAGCGCCAGCAGCGGGAGAGGCAGGCCGCGGACCGGGATGAAGAAGTTGGCAGCGGTGACGCAGGCGGCCAGTAACGCCAAGCCCGCCAGCGGCTCGACCAAGTCGAGCGAGCCCGCTGCGGGTCGGCCGTCGAGGCGGCGGCGCACAAGGTACGCGGGCAGGCCCCAGCCGAGGAGGGCGGGGAGCCAAAGCACCTGACCTGCGATGAGTGGCAGCAGCGTGGCCCCCTGTGAGTGGCGGGTTGTCGGAAGCTCGACGCGCCAGCCGTTGGCTAGGCGCGGCGGGCGCGAGCGAACCGGCGCTTGCCGACCTGGATGACGGCCTCCGGCTGATCCAGGACGGTGGTGATGTCAGTGACGGTTTGCCCGTTGAGGCGGACGCCGTTCTGGCTCATCAGGCGGCGGGCCTCGCCCTTGGAGGCAGCCAGTCCATGCTGGGCCAACAAATCCACCAACAAGGGAGCGCCTTCAAATGTGATCTCCGGCATGTCTTCGGGCAGGTCGCCGCGCTGGAAGACGCGTTGGAAATGAGCCTCGGCCTCAGCCACGTGCTCATCCCCGTAGTAGATGCCGACGATTTCGCGCGCTAACTGCATCTTGGTGTCGCGCGGGTGGCGCGTGCCGGCGGCCAGGCCCGCCTCGATTTCCGCGATCTCGGCCGGGGTGAGACGGGAGAGCAGCTCGAAATACTTGACCATCGCGAAGTCGGGCAGGCTCATCACCTTGCCGTACATGTCTTCCGGGGTAGTGTCGATGGGGATGATGTTGCCGGTGGACTTGGACATGCGGACGACGCCGTCGGTGCCGGGGAGGATGCCGGTGATGATGCCCACCAGGGGGCGCTGGCCCAGTGCCTCCTGCAGCTTGCGCCCGGCGACGACGATGTTGAAAAGCTGGTCGGTGCCGCCAACCTGGACATCAGTGTGCATTTGGGCTGCGTCGTACCCCTGCATAATGGCGTAGAAGGTCTCGTGCAGGAAGATCGGCTCACCGGCGCTCAGGCGCTTGGCGAAGTTCTCGCGGGCCAGGAACTGTTGCACGGTGAAGTTTTGCCCCAGGCGGATGAGGTCCAGCAGGGACAGCTCGGCCAGCCACTCGCCGTTGTAGCGCACGCGGGTGCGCGTGCGGTCAAGGATGCGGAAGGCCTGCGCGGCATAGGTGCGCGAGTTTTCGGCCACCTGCTCCTCGGTGAGGATCGGCCGCGCTTTGTTCTTGTCGGAGGGATCGCCGACCAGGGCGGTGTAGCTGCCAATCAGGAAGGTGACCTCGTGACCCAGGTCCTGAAACTGGCGCAGCTTGCGCATGGTGATGGTATGCCCCAGGTGCAGGTCCTTGGAGGTGGGGTCGTAGCCGCAATAGACGCGCAGGGGGCGGCCCTCGGCCAGGCGTTCGCGCAGCTCGCGAGCCATATTGGCCCGGAGGGTTTCATCCCCATAGTCGGTGCCCTGCATCAGCAGGGCCACCTGCTCGTCCAGATTCATGCGATCTCCTCGGCGAATGGCGGCACGGCGGTGGCATTATACCGTAGGCAGTCGGGGCACCGAAGCCGCGTTTTCTCGCGTATAATCCTCGGTCTAGATCAGACATGGAGTGAAGACTGAATGCCAAAGAAGACCGCCAAGCGCGCCGCCCCGCACCAGTGGACGGGCGCTGAGATTCGCCGTTCGTTTCTGGACTTTTTCGAGGAACAGGGCCACACCATCGTTCCGTCGGCGTCGCTGGTGCCGGGCGACGACCCCACCCTGCTGTTCACCAACTCGGGGATGGTGCAGTTCAAGGACGTGTTCCTGGGAACTGACACCCGGCCGTACACCCGCGTGGCCGATTCGCAGAAGTGCATGCGGGTGGCGGGGAAACATAACGACCTGGAAGACGTGGGGCGCGACAACACCCACCACACGTTCTTCGAGATGCTGGGCAACTGGTCGTTTGGCGATTACTACAAGCAGGAGGCCATCACCTGGGCCTGGCAACTGCTGACCGACGTCTGGGGGCTGCCCAAGGACAAGCTGTGGGCGACGTGCTTCCAGGACGAGCAGGGCGTGATCCCACGCGACGACGAGGCGGCCGACATCTGGCGGCGGCAGCCCGGCTTTGACCCGGAGCACGTGCTGTTTTTTGGCCGGAAGGACAACTTCTGGGAGATGGCCGAGGTGGGGCCATGCGGACCGGACAGCGAAATCCACCTGGATCGCGGGCCGCAGTTCTGCGACAAACAGAACGTGCCGGAGCATGTCTGCCGCGTGAACGGGGACTGCGCGCGCTTCCTGGAACTGTGGAACCTGGTGTTCATCCAGTACAACCGGACTGGGCCAACAGCGGCCGATCTGTCGCCCCTGCCGAAGAAGCACGTGGACACCGGCATGGGGCTGGAGCGCATTGTGTCGGTAATGCAGGGCGTCGACTCGAACTACCGCACAGACCTGTTCACGCCGATCCTGGCGGCCATCCAGAAGCTGACTGGCCACACCGACGCCGAGCGCGAAGCCAACCTGACGCCGTACCGCGTCATCGCCGACCACGGGCGGGGGGCGGCGTTCCTGATCGCCGATGGGGTGGCGCCGGGCAATACCGGGCGCAACTACGTCTGCCGGATGATTATCCGGCGCGCGGCGCGGTTTGGGTCCAAGCTGGGTTTCACCGAGCCATTTCTGGCCCGGGTGGTGGACGCCGTGATCGAGAGCTATGGGGCGGACTATCCAGAACTGGTGCGCAATCGCGAGAACATCCAGCGGACACTGACGCAAGAGGAGCAGCGCTTCCAGCGGACCGTGGACATTGGTATCGCCAACTTGAACGCGCTGCTGGACGAGCTCAGCGCGCATGGGCAGGACACGCTCTCGGGCGACGAGGCCTTTGATTTGTACGCGACGTTTGGCTTGCCCTTGGAAATCACCCGCGACGTGGCGCAGGAACGCGGCCTGAAGGTGGATGAGGCGGGCTTTGTGCAGGCGCGCGAAGCGCACGCCGAGGCCTCCCGGTCGGAGGTGGGCAGCGCCGGGGGCGAGGACGTGGAGGTGTATCGCGCGGTACTGCACGACCTCCAGGAGCGCGGCGCGCTGGGGCCGGAGGGCGTGGAGTACGACCCCTACAATGATTTGGAGATGGAAGAGCCGGTCGCGGCGCTGCTCAAGGATGGGCAGCGCGTGACCAGCGCTCGCGCTGGGGACCAGGTGGAAGTGGTGCTGCCTCGGACGGTCTTCTATGTGGCCTCCGGCGGGCAAGTAGCCGATACGGGCGCCATCGCGTCGTTCCGGCCCAACAGTGACGAGCCCATCTGGGAAGTCCAGGTGACCGAGGTGAAACGGCCAGCGGCCGGGCTGATCGTCCATGCGGGCCAGGTGACGCGCGGCACACCCCGTGAGGGCGACATTGCCCTGGCGGCGGTGGATGGCGACCGGCGCTGGGACATCATGCGCAATCATACTGCCACGCACCTGCTCCACTCCGAACTGCGCTACGTGCTGGGCGACCACGTCCGGCAGGCGGGCTCGCTGGTGGCGCCCGACCGGCTGCGATTTGACTTTACCCATCAAGGCATGCTGACCCAGGAGCAGTTGGACCAGGTGACCCGCTCGGTGAACGATGCGGTGCTGGCGAACTACCCCGTTAACATCGAGTACATGGACCGGCAGGCGGCGATTGAAGCCGGGGCGATGGCGCTGTTCGGCGAGAAGTATGGGGCAACCGTTCGAACGGTGCGCATCGGCGAGCCGGAGGCGTTCAGTTTTGAGCTGTGCGGCGGCACACACGTGGTGGAATCCGCCGATATCGGCCCATTCGTGGTCATCAGCGAGGAGGCAGCCGCCGCTGGCATCCGCCGCATCGAGGCCGTGACAGGCCGCGGGGCGCTGGATTTGATTCACCGGCGGCTGGGCGCGCTGAGCAACATCGCGACGTACCTGAAAGCAAACGCGGCCGAAGTAGACCGGCGAGTGTTGACCTTGCTCGACGAGCACCAGGCGGCGCAGAAGGAAATCTCGCGGCTGCGGCGTGAGCTGGCGCAGCGCGAACTGGATGCGCTGCTGGCCAAGGTGGAAGACGTGCAGGGCGTAGCGGTGCTGGCCGGGGCGGTGAAGCAGGCCGACGGCGACACCCTGCGCGAGATGACGGACTGGTTTCGGGCGCGGGTACCCTCGGGCGTGGTGGTGCTGGGCTCGGTGTTCGAGAACCGGCCGCACTTTGTGGCCTCGGTGACGGATGACCTGGTGAAGCGCGGTCTGGACGCGGGCAAGATCGTCAAGACGGTCGCGCGCGTGGTGGGCGGCGGCGGGGGCGGCAAGCCCAACCTGGCCCAGGCTGGCGGCAAGGACCCAGCCCGCCTGCCCGAAGCGCTGGCACAGGTGAAGGGCGCGGTGGAGGGGATGCTGGCGGCATAGGTGAAAGAACAAGTCATTCACCTTGACGCGCACGACGACTTCATCAGCGCCCGCGACAAGATTGGGTGGGCGCAAACGGCGCGCGTGCTGTTGGTGTGGCCCAAGGATGGGCGCGTTCTCGCCCGCCGGCTGGACCTGCTGCTGCTCAAACGGCACGCGGCGCGGCTGGGCGCGCAGTTGGTGCTTGTCGCGCATGACGCTGCGATCCGCGAGAATGCCCGGGAACTCGAACTGCCGGTTTTTGGCAGTGTGGACGCCAGCCGCTTGGGCCGCGGCCGGCCGCGGCCCAAGCGGGCTGCCGGCGCCCCGGCGCGCAAGCGGCTGGATCGAACGAAGCTGAGGCCCCAGCGCCGCTCGCTGGGCGTGCCCATCCCGCCCTGGGTCGGGTGGACGGTGAGGGGCGCGCTATTCTTGATTGGACTCGCCGGGCTGGCCGGGCTAGCCGCGGCCGTGGGCCCGTCGGCTACCGTGACGGTGCTGCCGGCCACCGAACCGGTACAGGTGCAGGTGAGCCTGACGGCAGATCCCAGCCTGGAAGCGCCGGAGGGCACGACCATTCCCGCCCGGATGGTGCGGGTGGAGGTGGAGGCGGCAGGCACGACGGCCACCACCGGGCTGCGCGAGGTGCCCAGCCAGCCCGCGCTGGGGAGCGTCATCTTTACTAGCCTGGATGGAACGCTGAACCTGATCCCGGCCGGAACTGGCGTTCGCACGACGACGGGCGCACCGGCTCGCTTCCGCACGGTGCAGGACGTGAGCATTGACCCGGCTGTGGGCGCAACCGCCCAGGCGGCGATTGAGGCCATTGACTTGGGACCGGCAGGCAACGTGTCGGCGGGGCTGATTAATGCCATTGACGGGCCTTTGGGGCTTCAGTTGGCGGTGGTGAACCCCAGTCCCACTGTCGGCGGCGCGTTGACCCAGCGGCCGGCGGTGACGCAGGCAGACCTGGAGCGGCTGCGGGCTGAGGTGGCCGCGCGGCTGGAGGCCGAGGCCATGACGGCGCTGCTGAGCCAACTGGCGCCGAGCGAGTTCCTGGCGCCTGATTCGGTCGCGCTGGAGGGCACGGTGGCCGAGACGTTCAACCTGGCGGTGGGAGAGCAGGCGGACAGTCTTCAACTGACCCTACTGCGGCAGGTGTTCTCGGGGGTGGTGGTGGACGACAACGCGGCCCGGGCCGCGGCACAGCAAGTTCTGCTCAACTCTGCCCCCGAGGGGGCAGACGTGCAGCCCGGCTCTGAGCAGTTTGAGCGCCTGCCGGAGGTGGTCTCCGACGCAGCTGGGCGGGTGCACTTTGCGCTCCGGGCCAGCGGCGTGGCGTCGCCGCGCGTGGATGAGGCGCTGCTGCGCGAACTGGTGCGGGGCCAACCCGTACCACTGTCGCAGCTTCGACTGGCGAATGCCCTGCCCCTGAGCACCCAGCCCATCATCACCGTGAACCCTCAATGGTACCCGCGGCTGCCGTGGCTGCCGTTTCGGATTGACGTGGTGGTGGCCGGCGGGGCCTAGGGCGGTGCGGGTGCTGGCGGTTGATCCAGGAGAGCGGCATATCGGCTTAGCGCTTTCGGACCCGAGCGGCACCGTGGCCCGGCCCCTGACGACCCTGCGCCACGAAGCGCGCGCGACGGACGCGGCCCGCATCGCAGCGCTGGCGGCGGAGCACGAGGCAACGCTGATCGTGATTGGCCAAGCGCTGGACGCTGAAGGGCGTCCGGGATCGCAGGCGCGGCACGCCGAAAACCTGGCCGCCGCGGTGCGTGCGCACACACAAATTCCGGTGCGGCTGCACGACGAGAGCTTTAGCACCCAGGCAGCGCAGGCCAGCATGCGGGCGGCGGGCAAGAAGCGGCGGGCCCGCCGCGAACAAGTCCACGCCGTGGCGGCGGCGACCTTGCTGCAAGGATTCCTCGATGGGCATTCGGGAGAAGCGCCGCCGGGCTAACCTGGCGGCGCAGTTTTTTCTGCTGATCCTGGCGCTGGTGGGCCTGCTGGTAGGCGGGTTTCTGGTGTTCGTCTACCTGAGCGGGGCGACTGAACGCGCGCTGGGCCCAGGCGCAGAGGACCTGA
>CAZCEC010000054.1:0-3351 GCA_964497615.1 uncultured Anaerolineales bacterium
CAGGTGGATGCGCCCGACAAACTCATCGCCTACAGCGTTGGCCCCAAGATGAAGGATGTCGTCTTCACGCTGATGCCCCTCAAGGCCGGGCTGAACCTGGGCGTCGCCAACGGCGCGTCCCTGCCCGACCCGGCCGGTCTGCTGCAAGGCACGGGCAAGCGCCACCGCCACGTGCGGCTCTCCACCCTGGCGGACGCGGCCAACCCTGCGCTGCGGGCGCTGCTGGCGGCGGCGGCAGGCAGACAGCACGGCTAGGATTGGCAGTGGTTCGGATAGTTGTTTAAGCCGCTTCTCCAACAATAGCAAGAAAAGTCAAGCCGCGCCCCGGCCTTTGGTGTATAGCTATAGCACGAGGCGCCATGATCTTCACCACCAACGAGAAGTACGAGCAGGCGCTGCTCTCCACCCTGCTCTATATCCAGACGCACCTGGAACAGGATTTGAGCCTGGAGGCGCTGGCCGAGCGGGCCGGCTTTTCGGCCTTTCACTTTCACCGCCTCTTCCGCGAGAACATCGGCGAGGCGGTGAAGGAGTACGTCCGCCGGCTGCGGCTGGAACGGGGCGCCTATCGCCTGAAGATCAGCGACGAGACGATCCTGCGCATCGCGCTGGAGGCCGGGTTCAAGACGCACGAATCGTTCACGCGCGCCTTCGAGCGGCAGTTTGGGGTGACGCCCAGCGCCTACCGCCGCCATTTCCTGCGGCGCTCGCGGGAGTACAAGCAACAGGTTCAGCCCATGTATTTTGCCGGCCACCACCTGCCGGCCGAGGCGGGTTTGCTGGCGAACGGCGCCACCGGCGCGCCGGTGCGGCTGGAGCACGTGCGCCCGATCATCGTCGCGTTTGTGCGGCATGTGGGCCCGTACGACCAGGTGCTGGAGCAAGGCTCGCCGCTGGCCCCGCTGTGGGCGGAGCTGTTCGAGTGGGGCAATCAGAACCAGTTGATCAACGCCGATTCGCTGCTCATCGGCCTGCCGCAGGACGACCCCTCCGTGACGCCGCCGGAGAAGCAGCGCTTTGATGTGTGCGTCCAGGTGGCCGAGTTTCGCAACCCCGCGGGCCACATCGGCTGCCAGACGATTGCGGCGGGGACCTTCGGGGTGGGCCGGCACTACGGTTCGTTCGACCACCTGTCCGAAACGTATGGGCACGTGTACAACTCGCTGATCGCCGCCGGCAAGTACCGGCTGCGGCAGCAAGCGCCGTTCGAAGTCTACAGTTACTCGCGCGTCAAGGACGACCTGCGCATCCATTTCACGGACGTGTATCTGCCCGTCGAGCCAACCGGCTCGGACCAACAAGCCAGGGCGCGTTAGCCGGATCAGGGAGGACAATATGGCTGGATTTGCAGTGAGCGAATGGATCGCCTGCCCGCCGCAGCGCGTGTTCGACTTCATCAGCGAGGCGGACAACGCCCCCAAAATCGTCCCCGGGGTAAAGAGCACCGTCAAGCTGACGGACGGGCCGGCGCGGGTGGGCACCCGCTACCGCGAGACGCGCCTGATCAACGGCAAGGAAGAGCAGGTGGAGCTGGCAGTGAAGGAGTACGCCGCGCCCGAGGTGTACGCCATGCAGAACGTCACCGACGGGATCGAAACGGTCTACCGCTACACCCTGCGCCCGGAGCGGGGCGGCACCCACATCGCCCTGGTGTGCGAAGTCAGCGCGGCCGGGATTAAGAAGCTCATGCTGCCCCTGGTCGCCTCCATCCTCAAGAAGCAGGACGGCGGGCATTTGCAGACGTTGAAGCAGGTGCTGGAGGCGGGGTGATCCGCCCGGCCCTCAGCCCTGCTGCTGAAGGCTCACTGGCCGCGCCCACCGCGTCTCCGCCACTTCAAGAATCGCCGCCGCCATCCGCCCCGCCGCCGCGCACGTCTCGCGGCGCAGCGCGGGGTTGCGCAGCTTGCCCAGCCGGCCAGGGTCCTCGCTGAAGCCGCGCACTAGCCGCACCGTGTCGGCGGGGGTGGGCGCGGCCACCGCCACCTCCGCGCCGGTGAAGAACCGCGTGTTGCCTTCTTCCTGCCCCGGCAAATGCCCGGTGATGACAGCCGGCAGCCCCACCGCCGCCGCCTCGAACACCGTGCTCGGCCCGGCCTTGGTCAGCAGCACGTCCGCGCCGCGCATCAGCCCGGCCACGTCCTCGGCATAGCCCAGCACCGTCACATTCCGCTGGCCCTCGGCCAGGGCGCTCAGCCGCTGGCGCAGGCGCTCGTTCTTGCCGCACACCACCGTCAACGCCAGGGGCAGGCCCGCGCCCAGCAGCGCGCGCACATCGTCCAGCAGCCGCCCCGCGCCCGACGAGCCGCCCATCGCCAGCACGCGCAGCACGCCCTCGCGGCGATGGCCGTTGGGCTCGCCCGCCCGGCAGAACAGGTGCGACCGGATGGGGAAGCCCAGCCGCCGCAGCCGGTCCGCGGGCGCGCCCAGCGCGCGGCAGGCGTCGTGGGCGAGGTCGGTGGGCGTGATGATCAGTCCGGCCTCGCCCGTCACCCAGGCGCGGTGGACGCTGACCAGGTCGCTGACCACGGTGACCACGGGCGGGGCGGGCCGCACCGCGCGCGCCAGCGCCCCCACCTGCCCCAGGTCGGCGATGACGTTGACGAGCACGTCGGGCGGCTCATTCAGGGCGCGGCGCAGGAGGGCACGGGGGGTGAAGCGCGCCCCCACCCAGCGCACGAGGCGCAAGGCAGGGGCGCGGTTGCTCAGGGCATACACCGCCCGCCACAGCGCGGGCGCGCCGGCCGCCAGCCGGTCATACAGGTTCACCACCGCCGCGAAGCGCCCATCCACCACCGCCGGGCTGTACACATCCACCACGCGCACCTGGGCCGCCGGGTCCGCCGCCTTTAGCGCCCAATCCAGCGCCTCGGCGATGCGCCGGTGGCCGCCCATGCTGCCGGTCCAGAGGTGGATGTGCATGGGGAAAGTATAAAGGAGGAAGGATGAAGAAGGGACGGCGGACGAAGGACGAAGGACGGAGGACGAAGAATGACGGCGATACAGACCGGCCAGGTTTTGGTTGATGTCACCGCTGGCATGTATGCAAACGAAACCTGGCAGGTCTTAGCCGATGAGCGGCCGGCGATGACCAACAATGCAACGAAGTGTCTCGTCGCGTATCCCTGTCACGTTGAGCGCGAACGCCAGCAACCGGTCCACCCGCCCCGGCTGGGTGCGAAACGTATCAGTGATGATCCGGCGAGGCGCCTCGCGCGCCGCCTTGCATCCCAGCCTCCGCTCGTGCGACCCGCGCTCGGCGTGACAGGGGTGGCTCAACGAAAAAGCATCAGCGAACAATCATTGTCACGTTGAGCGCGAACGCCAGCAACCTATGCGCCCGCCCCGCCCGCG
>CAZCEC010000054.1:3451-21344 GCA_964497615.1 uncultured Anaerolineales bacterium
GCGCGCCGCCTTGCGCGCACGACAAGCCTGTTGTCATTCGCGCTCGGCGTGACAGGGGTGGCTCAACGAAAAAGCATCAGCGAACGATCATTGTCACGTTGAGCGCGAACGCCAGCAACCTATGCGCCCGCCCCGCCCGCGCGCGAAACGTATCGCTGGATCGTCAGTGGGTCGTCGCTGAGGCGCCTCGCGCGCCGCCTTGCGCGCACGACAAGCCTGTTGTCATTCGCGCTCGGCGTGACAGCGTTGAGGCCTCGGCCCACCCACGCCTCATCCGCTTGATCCTTTTCAAAATCCGTGGCCGCGCGCCGTGGTATCCTTACCCCCATGCCTATCCGTCCCTTCAAGAAGATCATGGTGCCCCTGGCCGGGCTGGCCGCCCTGGGCGCCGCCGGCCTCGGCTACTTCGCCTGGGTGCGCCCGCGCCTGCTGCGCTGGGGGGCCAGCGAGCGCGAAGCCGCCCAGCCCCTGCCCGGCGACCACCTCATCCCCGCCCCGCGCACCGCCTTCACCCGCGCCATCACCCTGCGCGCCGCCCCCGCCCAGGTGTGGCCCTGGCTGGTGCAGATCGGCAGCCACCGCGCCGGCTGGTACAGCTACGACGACCTCGACAACGGCGGCGTCCCCAGCGCCAGCGCCATCCGCCCCGAGTTCCAGGACCTGAAGGTGGGCGACCAGATCTGGGCCGCCGCCGACGGCACCCTGGCCTTTGCCGTGCACAGCCTGGAGCCGGAGCGCGCCCTGGTGCTCAGCGGCCCGCTCGACGACTCCACCCCCTACGACGCGCGGCGCGGCCCGTTTGGCGGCGGCGCGGATGCGCTGGACCCCGTGCGCGCCAGTTGGGCCTTCGTGCTCGTCCCGCTGGACGAAACGCGGACCCGCCTGCTGGTGCGCTTCCGCGCCGACTACGCCCCCAACCCGCTCAGCACGCTGGCCGGCGCCGTGCTGGAGCCGGTGAGCTTCCTGATGGAGCGCAAGATGCTGCTGGGCATCCGCGCGCGCGTGGAAGGAGCCGCCAATCTTCACCACGAATTGCACGAATTCCACGAATGATGACCGGCGATGAGCTGACCCTCGAGTTCGAGACCTTCCGCGGCGAGCTGCGCTCCTTCATCCTGCGGCTGACGGCCAGCGTGCAGGACGCCGAAGACCTGGTGCAGGACACCTACCTGCGCGCCGCCGCCAAGATCAGCAGTTTCCGCGGCCAGTCGTCGCTCAAGACCTGGGTGTTCAGCATCGCCCTCAACCTGGCCCGCGACCTGCGGCGCGCCCAGCAGCGCTGGCCCGCCACCGTCACCGACCTGGCCCGCGAAGCCGCGCTGGGCAACCCCGCCTTCTTCCAGGAGTCCCTGCGCCTCCAGCAGACCTCGCCGCAGGGCAACTTCGAGATCCGCGAGCACATCGCCTTCTGCTTCACCTGCCTGGCCAAGACCCTGCCGCTGGAACAGCACCTGGCCCTGCTACTCAAGGACGTGTACGGCTTCAAGGTCAAGGAGATCGCGCAGATCGTCCAGCTTTCGGAGCCGATGGTGAAGTATCACCTGCGCGCCGCCCGCGGCCGGATGCTGGACATCTTCGACCGCCGCTGCGCGCTGATCAACAAGCGCGGCACTTGCCACCAGTGCACCGAGCTGAACGGCCTCTACAACCCCAAGCAAAAGGCGCAGGCAGAGCTGGTGAAGATCGAGATGGCGCGCGAGGCCGAGCGGCTGGACCGGCGCGCCCTGTTCGCCCTGCGCCTGCAAATCCTGCGCGAGCTGGACCCGTTCACCTCCGGCGGCGCCGCGCTGGAACTGCACCACCTGGAGCACAACCGGCAGTTGATGGAGAAGTATCTGGATCGATAGCCCATGTCATTCCGAGGGGCGGTTTGTGCCCCGAGGAATCTGGCCCGGCCCCTATCATTTCCCCGCGCTCGTTCGTCTAAACTAGACGAAAGGAGCATTCCATGAATGCACAGGTAAAATCAGGCGCTGGTGATGGGCAAGCCACGACCACCAAAACGACCTTCAGCCGGCAAACGGCCGTCAGCGCCCACATCCAGGCCGCGCCCGCCGTCGTCTGGGCGCTGCTCACCCGCGGCGCCGACTGGCCGCGCTGGAACTCGACCGTCACCGCCCTCAGCGGCGAGATTCAGCCCGGCGGCGAGATCGCGCTAAAATCCACCCTGGACGCCAAGCGCACGTTCAAGCTGCGCGTCAAGGAGTTCGTGCCGGAGCGGCGGCTGGCCTGGGGCGACGCGCAGGGCACGCGCGTGTACACGCTCGACCCCGCACCCGGCGGCGGCGTGCGCTTCACCATGACCGAGAAGATCGGCGGCCCGCTGTTCCCGCTGTTCGCCCGCTACATCCCGCCGTTCGACGAGTCGTTCGAGCAGTTCGCGGCGGATCTGAAGAAGGAAGCCGAGAAGATTCAGCGCGCCCAGTCGTAGTCCAGCGAGACCTGCCAGGTTTCCGAAAACCTGGCAGGTCTTAAGCAACGATAAGGAGAACTCTCAATGGAAAAACGCACCAAGGCCAACCCCTGGAAGCTCAAGACCCCGCCCGGCACGTCCGATTATGAGATGTATATTGACACCAACAAGGACGGTAAAGAGATCATCGTCTGCACGGTGGGCAGCACGGTGCTGCACTACGACTACCGCGCCCTGGCCGACCTGCACGCCATGCTCAAAAAGCACGGCGACTGGATGGAATTGGGCAGTAAGGACGAGAAGCAGGAGGCCGCGCCCGGCACGGTGGAGCATTGGGCGCGCTCGCCCCAGAACCCCATCGGCGGGTGGTATGGGCTGAAGAAAGGCTTCCGCGGGCGCTTCGGCATGTACCTCCCGCCGCTGATGGAAGCGCTGGGCCTGGCGGAAGTGGAGCACAACGCGCGCAACAACCGCATGCGGGCGAAGTAGGGCCGCGCTCGCCTCGCGCCGTGCTAAAATTCACCGGCCGCTAAGTGGCGGAAGGTGAGTGACGCATGGACGAGGACAAGCGGAAGGAACTTAAGCAGAAAGGCCGGCAAACCGGCGACGCGGCGGCGTTTCTCGCGTTGACCCCGCGCGAGTCGGTTGAGCTTGAGAAGCGTTTGCACGCCGCCGAGCCAGCACCCAAACGATCCACGCTCGAACAGGCTATCGGGCTGTTGGCGCGGCCCGACCAGCCGCCGCCCACCGACGCCGAGGTCGAGCAGATATTGGCTGAAGAACGCGAAGCCCGTTTCGGGGTGATCGACGAGATTCGCGCCCGCCATGCTGACGCGGACCCGGAGCAAGTTGAGCGTGATGTGGCCGAAGCCATTCGCGCCGTGCGGCAGTCCAAGCGGTGAACCCGCCCCCGCCCAATCCCCTCACCGCCCGCGAGCGCGAAGTGGCCGATCTGGCGGTTGAAGGCCAGACCAACAAGCAGATCGCCCTGTCCCTGCACATCTCCGAGCGCACGGTCGAATTCCACCTGAAGAACATTTATGACAAGCTCCAGGTGCGCTCGCGGGTGGAACTGGTACGCAAACTGGGGACTTCCACAGTAGAAAATCAGCCCGAACTGGTCAACAATCGAGATCGGCCCAGCGATTGGCGCTGGACCACCCATCTTAGAGCCGCCGTCTCGATGATCGGCAAGGAGTTGGACATGACCAGTTGGTTGAACGCGCCCGCGCGCCCCGCCGGCAGCCCGATGACTTTCTTTGAATCCATCCGGGTCTGCCTCGGCAAGTACGCCGACTTTACCGGCCGGGCCTCGCGCCCCGAGTTCTGGTGGTTCGCGCTGTTCGTCACGCTCGTCACCGGGGCGCTGACGTACGTGCACCAAAACGTGAGCGCCGTATTCCTGACGGCGATGCTCCTGCCCCTGCTGGCGGCGGGCGCGCGCCGCCTGCGCGACAGCGGCAAAAGCCCCTGGTGGCAGTTGATCCTGCTGGCCCCCTTGGGCGGGCTCGTCGTCGCCGGCATCCTGTGGGCCCTCCCCCCCGCCCCCGACGCCCAGCCGGCCTGAGGCCACCTCCAGAGGGAAAAAACAAAAAAACGAGCGCGCCCCGCCTGCCGGGCGCGCTCTGTCGGTTAATGCGGTGGAGGGGAATGGGCGGTTAGCGCATGGCCAGCCGCAGCCGCCGGGCGATGATGACCACCACGACCAGCGCCATGCCCGCGATGACCAGCCCCGGCACGCCGAAGTCGTCCATGAAGCCGGTGTCGGGCAGGGCCGTGGGGCCGGGCACCGCCGTGCCGGGCGTGCCGGTGGTGGTGACGAGCGCCACGCGGGTGGGCGTCTGCGTGCCGTTGCCGCCGGGCTGCGGGCTGGGGGTGCGGCTGGGCAGGCGCGTGGGCGTGCCGGGCCCCGTCGTCCCGCCCGCCTCGGCGGTCTCGGTCTGGTCGCCGCCTTCGCCGCCGCCGGCCGCCGCCGTCTCGCTGGCCGCCGCGTTCTCCGTCGCCGCCACTTCGTCATCGGAGAGTGTGGCGGTTGGCTCCGGCGTGGCCGTGGAAGTGGGCGCCACCACCGGCGTGTTGCTGGGCGCGGGGGTGGCCGTGTCGGGCAGGGCTTCTTCGGTGGAGGTGGCGGCTGCGGCTTCCGCCGTTTCCTGCGCGGCCAGGAAGCTGCGCGTCATCTCCACCGCCACTTCGGTGTTGGCGGCCACGATCTGCGTATTCTGGGCGTTCACCGCCGCAATCTCGGTCTGGCGGGCAGCCACGCGCGTGGGCGCATAGAACACGAAGTACAGCCCAATGCACAGCAGGCCGATGATGAACACCCCGCCCAGCAGAATCGCCAAAACGATAAAGGTGCGGTTCGAGGCTTCCTCGGGGGGCGGGCCTTCGGTTTCGATGGTCTCTTCCTCAGCCATAGTCTTCTCCTAACACATTACTGCAATATCTCCAGGTTGGGCGCCGGCACGTCCACCGGTTCCGTCGCCTGGTCGAGCAGCACGCGGGCCAGCAGCGTGCGCACCCCACTGGCGGCCAGCGCGGGCCGGTCGCCCACGGCCTGCACCACCCCCACCTTCCCGGCGTCGGGTCCGCGCACCACGCGCACACGCTGGCCGAGGGCCAGGGTCTCACCCTCCACCGGCGGCGGGGGCGGTGTGTGCGTGGGCGGCAGGGGCACAATCAATTCCGGCCGGCGGCCCCGAAAGCGGTTACGCTCCACGGCGTTCAGCCAGGCCTCGCGGCCGGCGTTGCCCTTCAGCAGGGCGTGCGCCGGGGCCGAAAACCCGCGCGCCCCAAACCCCTCCACCACCAGCACCGGAAAATCCAACTGGCTGGCGGCCGGCAGCAGGCCCGCGCCCAGCGTGCCCACGATCAGCCCGCGCACCCGCACTTCGGCCAGGCGCTTGAGGGCGGCCAGGTCGGTGAGCACCCCCACCGCCAGCAGGGCGCCGCGCATCTCCATCGCCACCTGGTCGGCCTTGAGGGCCACGGCCGGGGCCTCGCCCACCAGCCGCAGCACCGCGAAATCTTCGTGCCCGTTGCCCCACACGCCCTCCAGCAGCGCCCCCGTGGTTTCCAGGATCACCCCCCGGGCTTGCAAGATTGTGACCACTTGGCCCGGAATGCCGGCCCGCAGCTCAAACGGCTTGGAAATGGCCGCCACCAGGGCCTTGCCGCCCGCCGCCGCCACCAATTGCCCATCGGCGGGGGAGCGCGCGGCCAGCCGGCGCAGGCCCAGGGCCGTCTTGCGCACCGCAATCGGCTCGCCGGCCTTCACCTGGTCGCCGTCCTTCTTTAATAGGGCAGTGTCGGCCTTGTCGTCGGGCAGGCCCAGCTTGCGGCCCACATCCACCAGGTAGTGCCGGTCGGCCACAAAGGTGCGGGCCACCACGTCGGCGGCCTCCACGCGCTGGCGCGGCTGGACGGTGACGGCGCCGGCCAGGGGCAGCATGCGCTCGCGCCGCATGGTGGCGAACAGGGTGACGTGCGAGGTGGGCGGGAGATAGGGCATGGGTCTCGTCTATTGCGCGCCGCTGAGCTTGAACATCCACTGCTTGACCAGGGTTTGGGCCTGCTCCGGCGCGCGCGGCAGGACGATGGGGCGGCCGCGGGCATCCACAATCACGCCCAGCGCCCCGCCCTGCACCACAAAGCTCCGGCCGCGGCCTGCGCCCCAGCCGAGGTTGAAGCCCGCCCGCGGCCGCAGGGTGAGCTTGGCCTTGCGGCCAAACGGCAGGGGCAGCACTTCCACCGCGCCAAAGGCCACGTCGGCTTCGCGCTCCGGGCCGCCTTCCTCCGCCAGCTTAATGTGGATGGCGGGCTGGCCCACGGTGCCGCGGCCCACCAGCGACACGGCCACGCCCAGGTCCATAAAGGCCAGCGAGTCGTACACCTGGGCCACGGCCACCGGGTGGGTGGGGGCCATCGCGCCCAGCGCCGGGGCCAGGTGGTGGCCGTCAATGATCAGGCGCGTCACCCCTGCCGGCTGAAGCGCATCCAGCAGCACCAGCGCGGCCAGACCGGGGCGCGGGGCGTGGGCCAACACCGCGCCGCCGCCCAGGATCAGGCTGAACCAGGGCAGGAGCTCGGGGCGCGGGCTGGGCGCGTTGGCGGGCCAATCGGCGCGGGCGGTGGCCAGGGCGGCGCGCAGCACCTGCCGCGCCAGGGCCAGTTCCAGCCACAGGTCGTCGGCGTCGGCGGGCACGCTGGAGGGATGGGCGCTCTTGTTGAGCACGAATTCCTTCCAGGCGTCCTCGCCCAGGGCAAACGGCAGCCAGCGCCGCGCCGGTTCGGGCGAGCGCTCGGCCAGCACGGCGGCGGCATTCGCGCCCACGCCCAGGTCCGGCCGGGTGCTCAGGAACAAGTTCCCATTCCAGGCGGCGGCCACGCTGGTGCTGGCGGAGCCAATATCCACGCCCAGCACGCCGCGCGGCCAGGGGGGCAGCTTGCTGAGGAAGCGCACGTAGTGGCCGGCGGCCTGGGCGGTGGGAGTAATGCGGCCGCCCGCCCACTGCGCCAGGTCGTAGTAGCCGCCAATCTGCTCGGCGCGCAGCTCGTCCACCAGGTTGCCCAGCTCCACGCGCGCCGGGGCCAGTTGGGCCTGCCCCAGCACCGGCTGGACGTTCGGCGCGGTGCGTGCCTGGGCCACGCGGCTCAGCAGGCCCGTCATGCGCGCCTGCAAATCGGCGTTGCCGGCGAATAGGGCGCGCGTCTTGGCGCCGGGCGGCAGCAGGTGGCAGGCCAGCGCCACCGTCTCCACCAGCTTGAGCAGGGCTTCGGAAGCGCCGCCGTCGGTGCCGCCGGTGATGACCAGCATGTCCGGCTTGGCGGCGATGACGGCATCGATCTGCTCGTCCTGGCCGCGCAGGTCGCCCAGGCTGAAGCGGTCGAGCACGCTTAGGTACGCGCCGGTGGTGATGTGGCGGGCGCTGTCGAGCGAGACATCCGGCAGCAGGCCCACCAGCAGGGTGCGCACGGCCGGCCCGGCGCTGCCGGTGACCACAAAGGCGTCGGCCCCGCGCCCGTCGGCGGTGGCCGGCATCACCAGCCGCGCCGAGTCGTCCAGCAGGGCGCGGCCGGTCACTTCCGCCAGCTCGTCCAGCGCGTGGCGCAGGCCCTCGTTCAGGTCGCTGTAGGGAGCATCCACGGTGGTGGGCGCTTCGCCAAAGCCCACGAAGCGATAGGCGCTCTCCACCACGTCGAACAGCAGGGCGCGCGTGGTGGCCGCGCCGAAGTCAACGGCCAGGATGGTGTCGGTGGAGGTGGTGTCAACCGCCATGCTGTTTACAGGCCCGTCAGGAAGGCCGCAATTGCGCCCACCCGCTCGGCGAAAATGGTGATGCTGGCCGCCAGCGCGCCCGCGTACAGCGCCCCAAAGGCGACGGCGATGAACACCTGCCCCACGGCGGCCACGGGCCGGGCCAGCGGCGTGCGCGCCACCGGGCTGCCCGAGGACGACTTGCCCCCATACCAGAAGAAGCCCAGCGTGGCCAGTGTGCCCACCAGGGTGAACACGCCCTCCACGGCGGCCTCCACCCACCGGTCGCCGGCCTCCAGCGGCACCAGCGAGACCATGGCCGTGCCGGCCTGCGGGATGAGGGTGCCGGTGAGCGCGCCGCCGACGGCCACCGCCGCGCCCACGCCCACCATGCCGGCCACCACCAGCCCGCCCACGCGCTGGCCCACGCGCGCCGTCTTGAGCAGTAACAGCAAGCCGCCCAGGGTGCCCACCGCCGCCGAGAGCAAGGCCAGGCTCAGCAGGCCGCTGTCCCCGCCCAGCCGTGCCAACGTGAGCAGGCTGGGGGCGATGACGGTGTGCCAGGCCAGCACCGCCGCATAGCCAGCGCTCAGCCCCACAAATAGATGCGACGCCACGCGGTAGACGGGGTTATCGCCGGCCAGGTAGCTGAGCAGGGCCAGGGTGAGGGCGAGGGCGGCCAGTCCCGAAATAAGCTCAAACATGGCCTACAAATCCTTAACCGCTGAGCGCGCGGAGAACGCGGAGAGAACCTGATTCATCATCTCCGCGCTCTCCGCGTCCTTTGCGGTGAGTGAATGGAAGCTCATGTGCGCCTCCGGCGGATGAGCGCCAGCACGCCAAACACCAGGTTGCCCGCGGCGATGAGCACCACCGCCGCCCACAACCCGCCGCCCAGCGCCGGCCACAGCGCGGTGGCCCCGCCCGGCAGGCTGGCCTGCGTCTCGTACTGCGCCGCGCCCGCCAACCCGGAGACCATGCCCGCCAACTGCGGGTCGGCGCCTTGCAGGTAGGGGCGCGTCATCGGCTCGGCGCCCGCGCTGACCACCGCCACCAGGGGCACGGCCGGCGCCACGAACTGCGTCTGCTCGATCCAGCCGCGCAGGGCCTGGGCGCTGCTGGCCGCCACCACCACCACGCCAAAGTCGTCGAACTGCTCCACGCCGGCCAGCGCGGAAGCCGCCCACACATCCGCCAGCCCGCCGCTGAAGTCGCCCGTGAACGACGAGCGCGGTGCGGAGGCGAATTGCAGCAGGCCCACCGGCCCGCCGGGCAAGTAGCCCAAGTTCACCACCTGTTCGCCATAGGCCGCCGCCGAACGTTCGAGCAGGCCCTGGGCCACGGCCGCGCCCTCCGGCTTGGTGGAGACCATGACCACCGGGTTGCCCTGCGCCAGCGCCTGCCCCATGATGGCCTGGACGCCGGGGTTCAGCTCGCCTTGCAGACCGGCTTCGTAATCCAGCGCGATTAGCACCGGCCGGGGCGGCGTGCCCGGCGCGCCCGACAGCGCGGCCAGCCCGGCCACGGCCTCGTAGGCGTGGCGGGTGTCGTCGGTGATGCGGCTGGGCGGCGCGAACTGGCCGGCGAACTGGAACTGCGCCAGGATGATGGCCAGGGCCAGGATGCCAAACACCACCCAGCGCTCCACCCGCGACCGCAGGGGCACGCCAGCCGCGCGGCGCACGGTGGCAATCGGCTCGGCCGGGGCCAGCTCGGCCAGCAGGCGCACGTTGGCGCTGTGGGCGTCGCTCAACTCCAGATGCTGCACCGCCGGGGCCGCGTGCTGCAGCCGGGCGGCGACCGGCTCGGCGCGCAGCACCCCGCGCATCCCGGAGAGCACCCCCATCGTTTCCTGGTAGGTGTCGGCCTCGGGCGTCAGGGTCTGCTCAATATCCACCGGGCGCATGGCGGCCAGCCAGGCCGGCAATTCGGCCGGGGTGGCGGCGGGGGCGAGGTCGGCTTCGAGGGCCACCGGCTCGGCCTCGGCTTCGGCTTCGGCAGGGGCGGGGATGTCTTCCGCCGGCTGGCCGCGCAGGGCGCGCAGCCAATCGGGCGTCTCTTCGGCGGCCTCGGCCTCGGCCGCGGGCATGCCGCGCAGGGCGCGCAGCCAGTCCGGCAATTCGGCGTCCGGCGTGGGCTGAATCTCGCCCTCGGGCGCGGCTTCGGCAGGCATGGCCGGCGGCGGCTCTTCGGGGAGGGTGACGCTCTGGCTGGCCGCGGCGAACTCCGCCATCCAGTCGGGCTGCTCGGGCGGGGCGGACGGGGCTGAAATAGCCCCGGCTACGGTGTCTTCCGCTGCGGCGAATTCGGGCTCCGGCTCGGGCGCGGCTTCAAATGCGGCGGCCGGTTCAATGAAGGCTTCAGCGTCCAGCGCGGCTTCGGCCAGTTCGGCGGCGGGCTCGGCCGCAGCCGCCCCGGCGCCGGAGAGCGTGTCGAGCCAGTCCAGGGTTTCGTCGTCCAGCGCGGCGGCGGATTCGGCGGCGGCCAGTTCGGTGGGCGAGAGCGCCCGGAGCCAATCGGGTAAATCTTCGGCGGGGGTGGCGGCCAGGGTTTCGGCGGGTTCGACGGTGGTGGCGGGCAGGGTGGGCGGGGCCATGACCCCAGAGGGGCGCTCCGCAGAGGCCCCGGCTACGGTGTCGGCGGGTTCGGCTTCGGCGGGTTCGGCTTCGGCGGGCGACATGGCCCTCAGCCAGTCGGGCAAATCTTCGGCGGGGGTGGCGGCCAGGGTGGGCGGGGACGGGGCCATGACCCCAGAGGGGCGCTCCGCAGAGGCCCCGGCTACGGATTCGGCGGCTGCGATATCCGCGGCTAAGGTATCGGCGGCTTCGGCGGCGGGTTCGGCGGGCGACATGGCCCTCAGCCAATCGGGCATATCTTCGACGGGGGTGGCGGCCAGGGTGGGCTGGGCAGGTTCGGCAGCGGATTCGGCGGGCGCGGCGGGGGCCGGCTCGCCGGAGACGGTGCGCAGCCACTCGGGCAAATCGGCCGTGGGCTCCGCCGCGGGCATATCTTCCGGGGCGCCCGTCTGCGCGGCCGAGAGGTTCCTCAGCCAGTCCGGCAGTTCGGCGTTGGGGTCGGTGGCGGCGTGGTCGGTGGGGGGCGGCGCGGCGCCCAGCCAGTCCGTCATCTTCTTCTTGCGGGGCGGCTGGCTGAGGGCGGGCGGCTCGGCGGTTTCGGCGGCGGCGGCCTCGGCGGCGGGGGTGATGATGTCGCGCAGCCAGTCGGGCAGGTTGGCGCCTTCGGGCGGGGGCGCGAGGCTCGTGCTCGGCACAGTCGCATCCGAGGGCGGCGGCGCCGGGGCCTTGGCGGCGGGCGGCGTGGCGGCGGGCGGCGCGGCTGGGGGGGGTTCGGGCGCGGGCGGCTCGTCGTGCGCTTCCACCGGCGGTTCGGACCGCAGCCAGGACGGCTTGGCTTCCATCCGCTGGACGGGGGTGGGCGTGCGCGGGGGCTCGCTCCACGCGGGCGGCGGCGGCTCGGCGGCGGCGGGCGGCTCGGGCGCGGCCTCGGCCGGGGCCGGCTCGTCCGCCGGCTCCCCGGCCCGCATCCAGGCGGGCAGTTCCTGCTGGCGCGGCCCGGCCGGGCCGGAGGGCTGGTCGCCGCCGCGCAGGGTCTTGAGCCAATCGGGCGCGTCAACGCTGTCGGCGGGGGAGGGGCCGCGCGGCGGCATCTCGGCGGGCGGCTGACCGGCCTCGGCGCTGCTGCCGGCCAGGCCCTTCAGCCAGTCCGGCACGTCGTCCACATCGGGCGGGGGCGTGCCGCCCAGGCCGCCGGAGGCGTTCAGCCAGTCGGTCATCTTGCGGCGCGGCTTGGCGGGCGGCTGGCCGGCCTCGGGCAGGGGCGGCGCTTCTTTGTCTTGCAGCCAGTCGGGCAGATCGCTTTCGGGCGGGGCGGCGGGCGCGGCCGGGGGCTGGCTCGCGGGCGGCGCCGAGTCGAGCGCAGGCTCGGCGGGCGGCGGCTCGGCGGGCGCTTCCGGCTCGGCGGCCTGTCCGCCCCACATCCAGTCCGGCTCGGCGGCGGCGTCGCGCTCGGCGGGCAGGCCGGCGGTGCCGGGGCCTTGCACCCCGCGCAGGCGGCTCAACCAATCGCCCACGCCGGCCTCGCCCTCACCGGCCGGGGCGGTCTCGTCTTCAAACTCGGCGTCCGGTTCGGCGTCGGGCGCCGGCCCGCCCACCGCGCGCAGGCGGTCGAGCATGTTGCCGGCGGGCACGCCCTCGCCGCTGGGCGGGGGCGGGGCCGGGGGCGAGACCAGGGTCTCGTCCGCGGAGCCGAGCGGCGCCAGCGAGCCCATCGGCTTAAGGCGCGCCTCGCAATACTGGCAGACGTCAAGAAAGTCGGGGTTGGGCTTGCCGCATGCCTGGCAGCGAATGACGGGCATCGGCTTATCCGTAAGGCCGGTCCAGCGCCAGCAGCACGCGCAGGCCGGTGGCGATGGCGCCCAGCGCCACGCCTATCAGCAGGCCGCGCGCGCCAGCCGAGGCCGGCCACAGGGTGAGCACCCGCAGCACGGTGCGGGCGGCCACGCCGTTTTCGCCCAGGGCGGATTCGAGCAGGCTGGGCCAGGGGGCCATCACCACCAGCACCGCCAGCACGGTGAGCACAAAGATGACGGAGGTGAAGGTGGGCCGCGTGCGCAGCAGACGATAGCCGGCGAAGACCAGGAAGAAGGCCACCAGCCCGGCCACGGTGGCGGCGCCCGCGCCGATGAGGTAGGTGAGCAGCCAGGCGTTGGCGGCGCTGGCCGCGCCCTGCCCCCAGCCAATGAAGGGCGCCACGATGTTCACCAGCACCACCGCCAGAAAGCCCAGCACCACGAACAGGCTGTAGACCCAGCCGGGCGTCTGGTTGAGGAACTTCTTGCCGTGCACCAGCATCAGGTTGAGCGCCCCGGCCAGCACCGCCCAGCCCGCCAGCAGGCTGACGATGGAGAGCAACAGCACGCGCGTGTTCAGCAGGGCGGGGTTGGCGCGCACGAAGTAGCCCAGCAGGGTGATGAGCCCGGCGGCGACGGCGATGACGGTGGCGATCAGGTTGAAGACGCGAATTCGCACGGCCTTACTCCGCCAAGATCTGCCAGGTTTGACCCGCCACGCCCGCGCGGCTTGCGCGCCCCAAACCTGGCAGGTCTCGAATCACGGAAACGATCAAGGCTAGAACCCCAAGCTCTGCAAAGTGCGCCAGACGACGCCCACGACAATGACGAGGCCCACGCCCAGCCGGATCACGTCCTGCGCGTTCAGGCTGGCGACGTGGGCGGGCAGGTGCCCCACATACGCGCCGCCGGCAAACAAATCCTCGCCGATGACCGGGTGGTCGGCGGTGGCGAACAGCACCGCTTGCGCTTGCAGGTTGTCGGAGCCGGCCAGGGTGGTGACGCCCGCGCGCCCGCCGCCTTCGGTGAGCAGGGCGGCCTCGGTGCCCACCGACCCCAGCAGCAATGCGCCGGCCACGGCCTCATCGCGCGCCAGGGTGGTCTGCGCCGCGCCCCACGAGGCGGGCGTCAGCCCGGCCACCTGGGCGCTCTCGGGGTCGTAGCGGGCCAAGGCGTTCTGGCGGGTATAGACGCTGCGGAGGGTATCTTGCGCCAGCAGCATGGAAGCGCCGTCGGCAGTGGTGACGATGGGGGGGCGGTCGCTGACGGCGGCGGCAGCCGAAATCTGGTCGAGCACGGTAAGGCCGGCCAGGGTGGCGGCGGTGTCGGTGTCGCCGATGGCGCCGGTGCCCAGCGAGAAGTGCAGGCGCTTGCCGGTCTCCACGGCGGTGCCCACGGTGGCGGGCAGGCTCTGGTAGGCGTCAATGGGGCGCAGGACTCGCGGCGAAGCCCCCTTGCGGCGGGCCAGCAGGGTGAAGGTGAGAATCAGCCCCACGAAGACCACCAGCACCAGCAGGCTGAACAGATCGCCGATCATGGTTGGCCCTCGGGGTGTGTTGGGGCGGACAACTCGGCGGCAAAGGCGCGGGCTTGGGCGGGGTCATCCAGCACGGCGGCCAGGTCGCTGGCGAAGGTGCCGCCCAGGCCGTCGAGCATGGGGGCGGCGAAATAGAGCGCCTGGGCGCTGAAGAACGCCAGGGGGCTGTCTGGACCAAGTAATGCGGCGGCCAGACCGCCCAGGCCCCAGGCACGCAGGGCGCGCGCCGCGCGATTCGCGCTCAAATTGCCGCCTCCTGCCAACATTATGGGCGAGTATAGCACAATGGGACTCGCAAGCATAGCGCCCAACCGGACGCAAACCGTACCTGTGGGCAAGGTGCAATTGCCGTGCCAAGATGTGGCTTGGCGGCAGGCGGCCATGCAAACGCGGTTGGAAGGCCGTTGGAGTCGCGTTGGAAGACGGTCACTGTCGGTGCGTCTATGGCGGTGGCAGCACATAGCCGTAATACGACACTACCCCTGGCCGGTCGTGCCGCTGCACCTGCGACCACGCGCCGCCCGGCAGCCACTGCGCCACCCGGCGCAAATCGGGCTCGTGGTTGGGCGTGGCCGCCAGGAACAGGCCCTTGTCGCGCGGCAGGGCCAGCACGCTCGCCTGGGTGACCGCCTCCAAGGCTTGCTTATCAAGCATGTGCGCCAGATAGAGAAAGTTGCCCGAATCCACGCCCACGGATGGCTGGCTTAGCAGCACCAGCCGATAGTCCGGCCCCAGGCGCGCGGCCTGCTGGGCCACCTCACGCCCAAACTCCTCGGCGGCATCGCGCATGTAGGGTCCAGTCCGGAAGGCGCCGAAGAAGAATGCCGTCCCCTGCGTGGCCGTCAGCACGATGATCAGCCCGGCCAGCCCCAGCGCCGCGCGGCCGGGCAGCAGTCCCACGCGGGCGGCCAGCCGCGCCGCCTGCTGCACGCCCAGCGCCGCCAGCAGGGCCGCCGCGGGCGCCGCCATGATCAGCCGCTGGTGGCTGGGCGCGCCGGAGGTGAGCACCCCGCCAAAGATCACCACCGCCCACAGCCACAGGTTCAGCGCCAGGTAGCGCGGCTGGCGCGTGTGCCAGGCGGCATAGACCACGCCCAGCACCAAACCCACCGCGGCCAAAAAAGGAAAGTAGGGACGCGGCGAATTGAAGTACAGACCATAGCCTTCGCCCGCCACAAAGACGCGTGTGGTCACCATCACCTGCCGCGCCAGGTAATCCGCCACGGGCAGACCGGCGTCGTCCGCATAGGCCCTCAGGCGGTCAGGGTCCAGCAGGCTGACGGCGTTCATGCGCGCCATCATTTCATCGGGGTGGCGGTAGAAGTGCGCGGCCATGGGCGCCAGGGTCACCGCCGCCAGCCCGGCAAACACCAGCGCGTGCGGCGCCAGGCGGCGCAGCGGCACGCGGCCGGCCAGCGCGCCAAACACCGCCAGCCCGCCCATCAGCGGCAGCACCAGGCGGCTGCCCACGTAAGCGTACAGCATCAGCCCGGCCGCCAATCCGGCCCAGGCATAGTCGAGCACCTGCCCCCGGCGCAGCGCGCGGTAGACCAGCCACAGCCCCAGCGGCGCGTTGAGCGAATCGATGACGTTGTGGTAGCCCGCGCGGCTGAAGAACTGATGCCAGGCCAGCCCGGCCAAACACGCGCCGGCCAGCAGCGCCGTGGTCCGGCCAAAGGCTTCGCGCGCCAGCAGGTACAGTGCGGCCACCGCCAGCGTGCCCTCCAGGGCGCTCACCAGCCGGACGGCTAACAGGGTCGGTCCCAGCAGTTGGATAGCGGCCGCCGCTGGGAGGAACGACCACAGCGGCTGCGACGACCAGCCCGTCTTGAACAGGTTGGTGTCTTCGCCCCACAGCAGGCGCAGCGCCGCGTACCCGGCTTCGCCCTCGTCGTTGGCCATGGCGTAGGGGTGCTCAGTGAGCAGCCACACCCGCAGCCCAAACGCCAGCGCCAGCAGCGCCCCCAGCGCGGCCGCTTCTCGGCGGTGCGCCTGCCACCACGCCCAAACGGCCCGGCCGGCCGGCGGCCGCCAGCCGGTGAGCGCCAGCGTGCCCGCGAGGAACAAGCCCACGCTGACCACCCACAGCAGCGCCACGCCATAGTCGGCGGGGCCGGTGTGGGGCCGGTCGGCGGCCCACACGCACCACGCGCTCAGCCCGGCGCTGAGGCCCCACCCCGCCAGGGCGCGGCCCCAGCGGCGGCGGTCAGCGGTCAGCGGCGCCGCCACCACCAGCGCGGGCGCGGCCTCCAGGCCAACCCGCCGGGCCAGCCACGCCATCAGGCTGCCCGCCGCCAGGAAACCCGCCGCCGGCCAGGCGGGCCGGCTGGGATGCGCCCGGAACCAGGCCAGGCTGGCGCCCGCCAGCAGCAGCGCCGCCAGCCACGCCAGCCTGGCCCAGGGCGCGGCCGGCGGGCGCAGCCGCGGCGGGGTGCCGTAGCGCAGCCACGTCAGCAGGGGCGAGGGCTGGCCCAGGACGCGCACCTGCGGGCGCGGGTCATCGGCGCGCAGCCGCCGCCACACCCACAGCACGCCCAGGGTGAGGCCCACGGCCAGCGCCGCCACCGCGGCCGGCCAAAGATCATCGCCAGTCACAGGAGTCCCCCGGCGCGCATGAAGGCAGAGTGTAGTCCCGCGATTGCGGATTTCCAACTCTGGCATACACTATTCCGCCCATGACCAAGACCCTCCTCGTCTTCAACCCTATGGCCGACCGCGGCCGCTCCGGTCAGAAAGCTTCCGACCTGCGCGCGATGGTGGCACAGTTGAGCGCCGACGCGGGCGGCGCGGACTGGCAGGGCACCGAGTATCCCGCCCACGCCACCGAGGTGGCCGCGCAGGCCGCCGACAGGGGCTACTCCACCGTGGTGGCCCTGGGCGGCGACGGCACCGTGCACGAAGTCGTCAACGGGCTGATGCGCATTCCCGCCGAGCGCCGCCCGCGCCTGGGCGTGGTGCCCATCGGCTCCGGCAACGATTTCGCCCACGCCATCGGCGCGCCCATGAATTCGCAGGAGGCCGTGCGGCGCGCCTTCACCGGCAGCGAGCGCATGGTGGATGTGGCCCACCTCCAGGACGGCAGCGGGCGCGGCGAATACTTCGACAACACCGCCGGCATCGGCTTCGACGCCGCCATTAACATCCAGACCCGCAAGCTCAAGCTCGTCACCGGCTTCGTGATGTACCTGACCGCCACGCTGCTCAGCATCGCCCGCAACTTCACGGCCCCGCACATGAAGGTGACCTACGACGGCGGCGTGCTCGATCAGCCGATCCTCATGCTCACCATCGGCAACGGCCCGCGCGAGGGCGGCGGCTTCGTCACCACCCCGGCCTCCAAGGTGGACGACGGCCTGCTCGACTTTCTCTACATCGGGCAGGTATCGCAGTTCCGCATGCTGCAATTATTACCCAAGGTGATGAACGCCACGCACGTCACAGAGCCGGACGTGAAGATCGCCACCACCACGCGCCTCACCATCGAAGCCGACCGCGCCCTGCCCATCCACATCGACGGCGAACTCTTCGCGCCCTACGAAGCCAACGTGCGCAAGGTGGAGGTGCGGCTGGAGGCGGGGGCGGTGCGGGTGGTGGTGTAGAACCTGGAAGGGTATAAAGGGCATAAGGGGTATAAGGGGCACACGGCGCGGTTCTCCGCGACTTGCCCTTTGTACCCTTTAGGCCCCTTATACCCCTTGCCCTTGTGCCCGACCTCCGCCGCATCCTCGCCGACCACGACCTGGCCTTCCTGCGCCAGGCCGCTGCCCTGTGGGGCCATGAGCTAACGGCCGCCAGCCAGCGCGACGCCGCGGACGAGCTGGCCGCCTGGCTGCTGGACCCGGAGCAGGTCACGACGCCGCACAGCGGTGCCACGCGGCTGGCCGACGATCTGCCGCCCGCCGCCCGCGCCGCGCTGGAAAGCCTGGCCCGCGACGGCCGCCAGCCGCTGCCCCAGTTCACCCGCCGCCACGGCGAGATCCGCGCCATGGGCCCGGCCCGCCGCGAGCGCGAGAAGCCCTGGGCCAACGACCCCTCCACCACCGAGACGCTGTGGTACCGCGCCCTCATCGGCCGCGCCTTCTTCGACGATGGCCGCGGCCCGGAAGAGTTCATCTTCATCCCCGACGACCTGAAGGCGCTGGTGTGGGTGGGGCCGGCGGGCGGCGGGCGGGCGGAGCCGCCGGGGAGGCCGTGGGAGCCGGCGGGCGACGAAGGACGATGGACGAAGGACGAAGGGCCAGCGGGCGACGAAGGACGATGGACGAAGGACGAAGGGCCGGCGGGCGACGAAGGACGATGGACGAAGGACGAAGGGCCAGC
>CAZCEC010000054.1:21444-44495 GCA_964497615.1 uncultured Anaerolineales bacterium
AGGACGAAGGGCCGGCGGGCGACGAAGGACGATGGACGAAGGACGAAGGGCCAGCGACCGAATACCTGGAGCCGACGACTGACGACCGACGACCGACCACCGCAGGCCACGCGACACCTGACACTCGACACTTGACACTTGACACGCGACACTTGACACACGGGTTTCTCGCCGCGCACGACGCCGTCACCCTGCTCGCCTACCTGCACGTCAACACCGTCAAGCCGGCTGATCCCGCCGCACCGGCCGCGCCCTCACTGACACACCTTCCACTTACACACACGCACACACTTACTCAGCATCTCCTCCAGCCATCCGCCCTCCCCCTCTACCTGCATCTCATCCAACAGTTGGGCCTGGCGGAGGCCGCGCCGGGCCAGCCCTTCAAGCTCGACCCAGAACAGACCCAGCCCTTCCTCCAGGCCGCGCCGCAAGAGCGCCTGCGCCAACTGGCCGAAGCCTGGCGCGACGCCCGCGATTGGAACGACCTGCTGCACGTGCCCGGCCTGGTGTTCGAAGGCACCGCCTGGCGCAACGATCCGCTCACCGCGCGGCAGGCCATCCTGGGGCTGCTGGCGCAGGTGCCCGCCGAGACGTGGTGGGATGCCGCCGCGTTCGTCCGCGCCGTGCAGGAGCGCCAACCCGACTTTCAGCGCCCGGCCGGCGACTACGACTCGTGGTACATCCGCGACCCCGGCGGCCAATACCTGCGCGGCTTTGCGAACTGGGACCGGGTGGATGGCGCGCTGGTGCGCTGGCTCATCGCCTGCCCCCTGCGCTGGCTGGGCCTGGTGGAGGTGAGCGACGGCGACCCGCCCGCCGGCTTCCGGCTCACGCGGCCCGGCGCGGCGCTGCTGGGCCAAACCGGCTGGGAGGCCGCCGACCCCGCCGAGACGCCCGTGCTGGACCTGAGCGCCGCGGGCGAACTGCGCGTGCCCGCCGCGGCCAGCGCCCACGACCGCTTTCAAGCTGCCCGCATCAGCCAGTGGCTGCCGCCGGAGCGCGGCCCCGCCAGCCCGGTGTACGTCTACCGGCTGACGCCCGCCGCCCTTAGCCGCGCCCGGGGCAAGGGCATCACCCCCGCCCGCATCCTGCAATTCCTGGAGCGCGCCGCGCCCAGCCACCCGGCCCTGCCCGGCCTGGCCGCCGCCCTGCTGCGCTGGGAACGGAGCGGCGCGGAAGCGGCCCTGCACGATACGTTATTACTCAAGCTGGCCGACCCCGCCCTGCTGGACACCCTGCGCCGCGTGCCGCATCTGCGCGACTGGCTGGGGCCGGCGCTGGGGCCGGGGCTGGTGGCGGTGCGCCGCGAGCACGCCGCCGAGGTGCGCGCCGCGCTGGCGGAGCTGGGCCTGCTGCTGGATGGCGACTAGATGACGCCAAGCGCAAACTTGACGTGGGGTTGGGGTCGCGTTTCTAATCCGCGCCCACACGTGATTCTCATCCCGATCAGGGTCCCGTTAAAAGGCTGCTTGCCGCACGGTTTTTAACGGGATCAGGTTGAAGCACAGGCTAACGCTAGGGCGCGGATTAGGTTTCAATGCCATCCAAGTGTCAAGTTGGTTAGTGATATTCATTCGGCCAGTTGACTCCTGGCGGGATTGGTATATATTCCGCCCCACTCTAACGAAGGAGACGAGGTCATGTCCGAAGCCGAGGTGAAGCCATTTGCTGAAGTGCAGTCGCCCGCGCCCGCCGAGCGCAAGCCCTGGCACGCGCCCACGCTCACGCAGGTGGCGCTGCAAGTCACTGGGGTTGGCTCTGGACAAACGCAGGATAACGACGGTTCGTCCACCCTGCTGTGATAGGCGCGGGCGGCCGCGGGCCGTGCCGCCTGGGCCGGATGATTTAGCGACTTCCCACCACGCGGCGCGCGGCGAGTTTGCCACGGCCGCCACATGCTAAGGAGATCAACACCATGACCGATCAACCCAGCCGGCCCCCGGCCGCCGCCCCAGACGCCACGGTTGCGCCCGCCGATGCCCGCCAGCCCTGGCACGCGCCCAGCCTCACCCAGGTGGAACTGAAGGTGACGGCCCTGCTTTCCGGAACCGGGAATGACAAACTTTCTGGGGAGCTCCCGGTCGTTGAGTGAGCGGGACCTTCGATCCCATCCAGCCTGATAAACTGGCGCGACCGTGCGCCAACATAAGGAGAAAATCCGCATGACCGACACATCCACTCAACCACCGGCCGCCGCCTCAGACGCCAAGACCCCGCCCGCCGCCGAGCGCAAGCCCTGGCACGCGCCCAGCCTCACCCAGGTGGCGCTGCAAGTGACCGGCCAGGCTTCCGGCACGACGGATGACAAGGCCGGCTCGGAAACTATCAATCTAGGGTGAGTGCGATCTACGGGCTCGTCCGCTTCGACGGCGAGCCCGTTCAGCCTGAACAACTTGAACGCATGGGCGCGGCCAGCGCCCATTGGGGCCCGGATGGGCAGGCCGTCTGGCGCGCAGACAGCGCCGGGCTGGCCTGCCAGCGCCTGCACAGCACCCCCGAATCTATCCACGAACGCCAGCCGCGCCAGATGGCGGATGGCCGCTGGCTGGCGTCGGCGGCGCGGCTCGATAATCGTTCGGAGTTGTGCCGCGCCCTGGGCGTGCCCGCCGCCGAACTGTCCGCCCTGCCCGACGGCGGCCTGATCGAACTGGCCTACCTGCGCTGGGGCGAGGCCTGCGTGGAGCACCTGCTCGGCGACTGGGCCTTGGCCGTCTGGGAGGCTGCGGCGCGCCGCCTGTTCCTGGCCCGCGACCAGTACGGCAACACCCCGCTCTACTACCACGCCAATTCCAAGTACCTCGCCTTCGCCACCGGCCGCGTGGCGCTGCTGAGGCTCGACCCCGCCCTGTCCGAGATTGACGACCTGTATGTGGCCCAGGTGATGCTGGCCTGGCCCGTCTACCACGGCGAGCGCACCGCCCACGCCCGCCTGCGCCGCCTGCCCCCCGCCCACACCCTCACCGCCACGCCGCAGGGCGTTAAGGTTCGCCAGTACTGGCGCATGGAAGACGCCCCCGCCCTGCCCCTGCGCTCGCTGGACGAAGCCGCCGAAGGGCTGCGGGCCGTGTTCGACGAAGCCGTGCGCTGCCGCCTGCGCAGCCGAGGCCCCATCGCCACTGAACTGAGCGGCGGGCTGGACTCCGGCTCGATCATGGCGACCGCCGCGTACCTGCTGGGCGAGGACGGCCCTGCCCTCACCGCCTACACTTCGGTGCCCCTGGCGGAGACGGCCCCGTTTGTGAACGCCGAGCGCCGCTTCGGCGACGAGTGGCCGCTGGCCGCCCTCAACGCCCGGCAGGCGGCGCAGACTCACCCGCGCCTGCGGCATGTCCCCATCCGCGCCGAAGACGTGAGCGTGTTGGCCGGCATCGAGCACAGCCTGCGGGCGCACGGCGAGCCCGCACACGCCGCCGGCAACGCCTACTGGATCGCGGCCGTGATGCGGCAGGTGCGGGCCGAAGGCGCCAACGTCCTGCTCACCGGCCAGGGCGGCAACGCCACCATCTCGTGGACCGGCTTTCGCTCCTCCCGGCCGCGCGCCCAGTGGGGGCAACTGCGCCCCTCGCCCGCCGAAGGGCCGCCCGGCTGGCGCCGGCAATTGCTCTACCGCCTGCCGCGCGCGTGGGCCACCGGTCTGCGCGTGGCCCAGGCCCGCCGCGCCGAAGCCTGGCGCTCCCGCACCGCCCTCCACCCGGACCTGGCCCGGCGGCTGGACGTGGCCGGCCGCTCCGCCGAGCAGTTCGCGGTGGACCCGCGCGAGACCACGCCGCTGGCCGCCCGCTACCGCATCCTCAAGCCCGGCCGCTCCATCCTGGGCGCGCTCGTCACCGAAAGCAGCGCGCCCGACGGCATCGAATCGCGCGACCCGTCCGTGGACCTGCGCGTGATCACTTTCTGCCTGGGCGTGCCCGATCATCTTTTCACCGATCCGGCCACCGGGCTGGACCGCATGGTCATCCGCGCGGCGATGGCGGGGCGCGTGCCCGACGAGGTGCGGCTGAACCGCCGCCGCGGGCACCAGGCCGCCGACCTGCCCCTGCGCCTGCGCCGCGAGCGCGATGCGGTGGAGGCCACGCTTGACGAACTGGAGCACAGCGCCGCCGCCGGCTACGTGAGCCTGCCGGCCCTGCGCCGCGCCTGGGCCACAGCGCAGACCGAGGAATCCCCGGACGCGCTGCGCGCCGCCGCTACGGTGCTCACGCGCGGGCTGATGGCGGGGCTGTTCGTTCTGCGCAACCGGGATTGGGCCGCAGCGGCCGCCGCCCAGCCGGCCGATTGACCTTTCAAGCATTGACGTGACATTGTGACTACGCCGGTGCGCGCCATGCCTCCTACCGCCAAGACCTGCCAGGTTTCAATTGAGCGCCTCCCGCGAGCGCGCGCAGGCCAAAACCTGGCAGGTCTGCGCCGATGGCCTTCCAAGGCAAGGCGCTGATGCCCATCGACCCGCCCGCCGCCCCCGTCGTCGCCGAAGGCGCCTTCTGGCATTCCGAGCCAGACACGTTCACCCTGGACGCGCCCGGCCTGGCCCGCGTTCAAGTGGAGCACGGCGAAGCGCAGCCCGCCCTCCCCGCGCCGGGAGCAGGACCCGCCGAAGCGCGGCTGATCGCCCGGACCCTGCCGGCGGCGGCGGCCTGGGTGCAGCGCGGCTGGCTGGTGCTGCATGCGGCGGGCGTCGTCACCCCTGATGGCGCCATCGCGCTGGCCGGGCATTCGACGGCGGGCAAATCGGTGCTGGCCGCGGCCCTGGCCCAACGCGGCTGCCCCCTGCTGGCCGATGAAGTGCTCGCCATTGAATTGAACGACAGCGGCGCGCCGCCCCTGGCCCACCCCGGCGACGCGGACGTGCTGCTGTGGCGCCGGGCCGCCGAGCGTTTGGGCTACGACCCCGCCACGCTCGCGCCCGCCCGCGCCGGGCTGGAGCGCTATTGGCTGCCGCCCTTGCCCGCCGCCGATGCGCCCGTGCCGCTGGCCCGCATCTATTTGCTGGAAGTGCACGGCCAGCCGGAGGTGCAGGTGGAATGGCTGCGCGGGCGCGAACGCGCGCTGGCCCTGATGCGCCACGCCTTCAACCGCCGCCTGGCCGAGACGCCCGCCCGCCGCCGGCAGATGCTGCTGCGGCTGGCGGCGCTGCCGAAGCGCGTGGGCGTGGCGCGCCTGCGCCGGCCGGAGGCGGGCTGGACGCTGGACGCAGTGCTGGCCGCGCTGGACGAGCCGCCCCCCGCATGAACGCGCCGCCCGATCATCTCTATCGCGTGTTTGAATTGACCGTGGCGCTGCCGTATGCCTTCCCGGCCCTGCCCGCCGCGCCGCCGGGTTCCACGCCCGATGCGCGCGTGACGCTGGGCCGTGTGCCCCCGGCGCTGCCCAAGGCCCTGGCCGGGCTGGACGTGCCCCAGGCCCAGGCGCACGTGGCGGCCGGTCCGGCGGGCGAGGTGCTGTGGGTGCGCCCCACCGCGCGCTATCTCATCACCGCGGGCGAGACGATCATGGTGGACTTGCTGGCCGGGCAGCGGCCCGGCGCGGCGCGGCACTTCGTGCACAACTACTGCCTGCCGGCCCTGCTCATCCAGCGCGGGCTGCTGGTGCTGCACGCCAACGCCCTGGCGGGGCCGCGCGGCGCGGTGGTGCTGATGGGCGCTTCGGGCGCGGGCAAGTCCACCCTGCACGCGGCGCTGATGCGGCGCGGCCTGCCCATGCTCTCGGACGACGTGACCGTGCTGCGGCTGGGCGCGGATGGCCGGGTGTGGGTGCTGCCGGGCGCGCGCCAATACCGCCTGACCGCCGACACCGTGGCGCAGATGGACCCGGTGGCCGAGATGCTGCGCCCCCTGCCAGGCGACCCGCGCCAGAAGGTGCTGGCCCGCGCGCCCGAGGCCGCCTTCCAGCCGCACCCCGTCCCCTTGCAGGCCATCTATCTCATCGAGCCGGGCGACGACCCGGCGTTGAGCCTGGAGCCGGTGCGCGGCGCGGGCAAGTTTGGGCTGCTGGCGAACGGCAGTTTCCCGCCCCTGTCGCTGACGCATCAGCCCGCGCATCTGAAGGCCGTGCTGCGCGTGCTGCCGCTGGCCGAGGTGGTGCGGGTGCGCCGCCCGCGCGGGCGCTGGACGGTGGAGGAGCTGGCTGATGCCATCGGCTGAGAGTCGCACAAGTGCGGGCCGCACGGGTGCGGGCCTCACCCGCGAAGGCCTGATCTGGCTGGCGTCGTACCCCAAGTCTGGCAACACCTGGACGCGGGTGTTCCTGACCAACTACCTGGGCCGCGACGAAGCCGGTCCGGCCGACATCAACCACCTGGATGGCGGGCCGATTGCCAGCGACCGGGTGCTGTTCGACGAGGTGATCGGCGTGGAGGCGGCCTGCCTGCGGCCCGGCGAAGCGCGCGCGCTGCGGCCGCAGGTGTACCGCTGGATGGCGCGGCAGGCGGCGCTGGCGCGCAAGCCCCTGTTCGTTAAGGTTCACGACGCCTGGCAGCGGCTGCCGTCGGGCGAGGGGCTGTTCCCGGCCGAGGCCACCCGCGCCGTGATCTACATCGCCCGCAACCCGCTGGACGTGGCCGTGTCCTTGGCGCACCACAACGGCCAGCCGGTGGCCCGCACCGCCGCGCGCCTGTGCGACCCGGCCACCGTCATCGGCGAGGCGGCCGGCGACGGGGACATGGCTGTGGATGCCGGGCGGCAGTTGCCGCAGTTCCTGGGCACGTGGAGCGACCACGCCCGCAGTTGGCTGGACGACTCGGGCCTGCCCGTCCACCCGATGCGCTACGAGGACTTGCTGCGGGACCCGAGGGCGGCCTTTGGCGCGATGCTGACCTTTGCCGGCGTGGACGTTGACCCGGCGCGGCTAGAGCGCGCGGTGGCGGCGGCGGCCTTCGAGCGTTTGCAGGAGCAGGAGCGCGAGCGCGGCTTCCGCGAGCGGCGCCAGACGGCCACGGCCGCCTTCTTCCGGCAGGGGCGGGCCGGCGGCTGGCGCGAGGCGCTGACGCCCGAACAGGCGGCGCAGATCGTGGAGGCGAATGGGGGTATGATGCGGAGGCTGGGATATCTGGATGTGGATGGCGGCGGATGACAACAAGGACAAACTCGACGTGCTGTTGGGGTTGCGTTTCTAATCCGCGCCCACACGTGGCCTTGAACCCGCACATGGTTCCGTTAAAGTGCGGGCAGCCGTATGGTCTTTAACGGGACCACGCCCGGGATCACGCCAACGGCTGGGAGCGGATTAGATGACGACAAGAGCAAACTTGACGTTCGGATGGCCAGTCAACGCGTTTACTATCACGTGACGATGCAGCCGCATCGCCGTCTGCCGGCGCTGTGCGGCGAGCTCGAAGCCTACCTGGTGGCGTTCCTGGCCGAGTTCACCGCTGACCGCGAGTTCTACCTCCTGGAAGTGGGCGTCGTGCCGACCCACATTCACATCCTGCTGGAGAAGGCGCCTTGGGCGGACCTGATTGCGTTTCTTAAGGAGTTCCAAGTCGAATCGTCTGGGCGGGTGCTTACGCGTTTTCCCCAACTGGCGCTGGATATGGGCACGAACGAGTTCTGGACCAGGGGCGGTTTTCACTATCGCCGCCATACGGCTGCTTCTTTGGAGACCGTGCGCCGCTATGTGCGTGGTCAAAAGCGGCGGCACGGATTGGAGTAGACTGGGGCCGAGGCGTGGTCGCCCAATGATCGGTCAAGAATGAACTTGACGTGGCATCAGGGTCGCGTTTCTAATCCGCTCCCGAACATGATCCTGAATCCTGACAGTGTCCCGTTAAAGTGCGGGCAGCCGCGCGGTTTTTAACGGGACCACGCCCGGGATCACGCCAACGGCTGGGAGCGGATTAGATGACGACAAGAGCAAACTTGACGTGCTGTTGGGGTCGCGTTTCAGGCTAATGGCTGAGCGTGGACTAGACGACAACAAGCATTGACTTGACGTGGTGTCGCGGGCAGCCGCACGGTTTTTAACGGGACCACGCCCGGGATCACGCCAACGGCTGGGAGCGGATTAGATGACGACAAGAGCAAACTTGACGTGCTGTTGGGGTCGCGTTTCAGGCTAATGGCTGAGCGTGGACTAGACGACAACAAGCATAGACTTGACGTGGTGTCGCGGGCAGCCGCACGGTTTTTAACGGGACCGCGCTGAAGTACGGGCAAACGGTTGGGAGCGCATTAGACGACAACAAGCATAGACTTGGCGTGGTGTCGCGGGCAGCCGTATGGTCTTTAACGGGACCACGCCCGGGATCACGCCAACGCTCGGGAGCGCATTAGATTTTCGACGCGGTCCAAGTGTCAACTTGGTTCTGGAAAGATCAATCGATGACGACTCCCCCGCCCACTGTCACATTGGCTTGCGAAAGCCGATCTGAATAGGAGACCGGACCATGCCCCTCACCCTTGACTCCGTCATCGTCCGCGTGGACGACGTAAGCAGCGCCGAGGTGGACGGCGAACTGCTGATGATGCGCCTGGAGAGCGACGCCTACTTTGGCCTGGACGACATCGGCGCCCGCATCTGGGCGCTGCTGGCCCAGCCGGTGAGCATCGGCGCGCTGGTGGCCGCCCTGGTGCGCGAGTACGACGTGACCCCTGAGCAGTGCCAGCGCGATGTGCTGCGCTTCCTGGCCGACCTGGCCGACAAGGGCCTGGTGCATGAGCCTGGGGCCGGCGCTGCGTAAGGCGCGCGCCCTCTCGTGGGCCGAGCGGCGGCTGGCGCTGGAGGCGTTGGCCTGGCTGGCCGTCATGCGGCTGGCCATCCGCACGGTCAAGTTCCGCCGCCTGGTGGGGTGGATGCGGCTGGCGCAAGGCGAGACGCCCGCCCAGCCCGCGCCCGACCCCGCCGCGGCCGAGCGCGTGGGCTGGGCAGTGCGCGGCGCGGCCGCCCGCACCCCGTGGGAGAGCGCCTGCCTGGTGCAGGCCCTGGCCGCCGCCCGCATGCTCCAGGGGCGCGGCCTGCCCGCCACGCTCTACCTGGGCGCGGCCCGCAAGCCCGACCGGCGCGACGAACTGCACGCCCACGCCTGGCTGCGCTGCGGCGACCAGGTGCTCACCGGCGAGAACGAGAGCCGGCGCTTCGCCGTCGTCGCCACGTTTCGCACCAGCGGCGGCGGGCGGCCGATGGCGTAACCGGCGGCCAATTTGACTCTGCGGCAATTCGGGCTAGAATGCGCCCGGCAGGCAGCCACTGATCCGGGCCCCCGGATCAAAGTCGTTCAGCATCGGCCCCCACCCAGGTCGAGCTTAGAAAAGGAGACATTCACATGGGCGGCGTTCCAATGTATCCCACCATCTTGACCAACACCAACTGGCAATCCAGCAAGGGCAAGATCGCCAAGCTGCTGAAGGGCAAGACGGGCATCGGCGCACAACTGCTGCTGCTGGAGAAGAAGTACAAGGCCATCAAGTGGCAGCTCTTCGACCCCACCACGGGCGGCCCGCTGCCCAAGCCGCGCACCCGGGAGGCCGTGGACGAGCGCTGGCAGCAGGCGCTGAAGGCGCGGCCCCAACTGGACACCTACCGCAAGGACATCTTCAAGGTCCGCGACGCGCTCAAGACCCTCGGCACCCAGTGGGAGAAAAGCAAGGTCGTGCCCGCCTCCAGCCGGAAGCATGTCCAGATCAACATGGTCAAGGCCGCCGAAAAATTCGCCCTGGATATCAAGGACATTGACGACAGCGGCTACGTGAAAGTCCGGGCGGAGATTCAGCGCGTGGAGCAGGTCGCCACCCAGATGCTGGCGAACTGGGTCAAGGGCTTGGAAGGCGCCATTCCCAAGGTCAAGACCACCCCCACCGTCGCCAAGTATGGCGAGGTCATGCACCAGCAGGTGCGCGGCCTGGGCACGGCCATTTCTAAGATGCCGCGCTACTCGGCCATCTACACCCGCGATTGGGAGAAGAAGGTCGGCGACGGTTTCATGCGCGGCGTCACCGACGGCGAGCCGGTCAAGAAGAAGGTGGCCGAAGTCGAAGCGGCCCTGGAGCGCTTCAAGCGCGCCCAAGGCGGCTAGCAGCGTCCACGTGATTTCGGTCGACGTCCATCCGTTCCACCGGGGCCGCCTGCGGCCCCGGTTTTTTGTTTGCGGTTTCCCATCGTAGCCGCCCCCTCTGCGAAGCGCCCCCGCAGGGGGTCACGGGCGCGTCACCCGAGCGCAGATCCCCCCCGGCTGACGGGCCGCGGCGCGAAATGTCGGCCAGTCGGAATGACATGGCCCGCTGGGTTTGAATGTCGCCCCCAGACTGAAATGCTCCCTAGGCGCACTTGGCTATTGACTCGCGCCGCCGTCCAGCCGTATATTATCCGCTAGCTTCACCCACCGGCGCCAGCCGATCAACACTCACCCCACCCATTTTCCACCACCCACACAATCGAAAGGACAAATTCACTATGGGCGTATTCGCTGAGAAGTGGAAGGATGCCAAGACCGTCTTCGAGCGCACCACCAACACCAAGAAACCCAACCCCAGCTTCGCCAAGATCCGCGTGGGCACCAGCGTGGCCGGCGCCCTCAAGGACGTGGACACCGCCCTGGACAACTTCGAAAAGGCCCCGGCCAAGACGCAGAAGCTGGCCGATGCCCTGGCCAAGGCCGCCGCGGTGTACACCGCCTCCAAGAACAAGTATCTGACGACCCTCGATGCCGCCGCCAACAAGGAGCCGGACAAGGTCAACAAGGCCGCCTACCAGAAGGGCATCACCCTGCTGAAGAAGGAGCTGAAGGCCCTGGATGCCGAGATCACCCTGCGCCTCGGCTACACCAAGACCGCCCTGCAGCAAGGCTCGGTGCAGGACGGGCTGGCGGCCAACATCTGGGAGAGCATCGACGCCTCCAGCCGCCGCGCCGCGGCCTTCATCGCCAAGCTCAAGGCCGAGCCCAGCGCCGCCACCTTCAACAGCGGCATCAAGAACGCCGCCCGCGACATCAACCAGGGCATCGGCAACATCGACAAGCTGAAGAAGAAGGGCTACCCGATCAAGGGCCAGACCCCGGCCTACCTGTTCGAGGCCCTGCGCGAGTGGGCCAGCGACACCCGCCACCTGCCGGCCACCGCCACCCAGCAGGAAATCCTGCGCGAAGTGGGCGAGCTGGAAACGGCCGTCAAGGAAGTGCGCGTCTGGTACAAGGCCAACCGCGGCTAGGCCAATCGCTTTCATTGTTGGAGTGACCGGGGCCGCCTGCGGCCCCGGTTTTTTGTTTCCGGCCCGTGCTAGAATGCCGCCGTGATCCCTCCCCGCGACCGCGCCACCGCCGCCTTCCGCGACGCCTTCCACGCCCCCCACGCCTTCGTGGCCCGCGCCCCCGGCCGCGTCAACCTGCTGGGCGAGCACGTGGACTACAACGACGGCTGGGTGCTGCCCGTCGCCATCGACCGCGCCGTCTGGGTGGCCTTCGCCCCTAACGTCCGCCCGATGGTGGACCTGGCCGCGTCTGACCTTTCGGCAGGCTCAAGGCAGGCTCTCGACGACTACACCTGCTTGCGCCTCAGCGAGCTGGACCGCAAAGTGGGCCTGCTGGGCCAGCCCCTGCCGCGCTGGGCGCACTACCCGGCGGGCGTCGCCTGGTCCCTGCAATCGCGCGGGCTGGCCGTGGGCGGCCTGTTTGCCGCCATCGCCTCCGATGTGCCGGTGGGTGCGGGGCTGTCGTCGTCCGCCGCGGTGGAGGTGGCCTTTGCCGTGGCCTGGCAAAAGCTGGGCCGCTGGGCGCTGCCGCCGCTGGACCTGGCCCGCACCTGCCAGCGCGCCGAGAATGAATACGTGGGCGTTCAGTCGGGCTTGATGGATCAGTTCGCCTCGGCCTGCGGGCAGGCGGGCCACGCCTTGCTGCTCGACTGCCGCACCCTGGAGTGGCAGGCCCTGCCCCTGCCGGCCGGGGTGAGCGTGGTGGTGGCCGACAGCGGCGTGCGGCGCGAGCTGGCGGGCGGCGAGTACAACCTGCGGCGCGAGCAGTGCCAGGCCGCCGTCGCCGCGCTGCGCGACCTGATCGGCGATCCCACCATCCATGCCTTGCGGGATGTGTCACTCGAAGACTTCAACCGCCACGCCGCCGCGCTCGACCCGCTCGTCGCCCGCCGCGCCCGCCACGTGGTGCAGGAGTGCGACCGGATGCGCCGCGCTCCGGCGCTGCTGGATGCCGGCCGCCTGAGGGACTTCGGCGCGCTGATGAACGATTGCCACCGCGACCTGCGCGATCTGTATGAAGTGTCTACCCCGGAATTGGACGCGCTGGCCCAGACGGCGCAGGGGCTGGAGGGATGCTACGGGGCACGGCTCACCGGCGCGGGGTTTGGCGGCTGCACCGTGAACCTGGTGGCCGCCGACGCCGCCGAAGCCTTTGCCCGCGCGCTATCCGCCGCCTATGCCGCTGCCACCGGCCGCGCCGCGGAGATTTACGTGTGCGCGGCGAGCGACGGGGCGGGGATCGTCGGCTGACGCGTCACCACGAAGGCACGAAGACAGGAAGGGGCACGAAGGGGAAATCATGCCGACACAAAGGACAGAACGAAAGGCAATCTCGGTCGAGATTCAACTCACTAGCGGTGACTTCCCCACCGACGACGAACTAGGGCTACGCTGGGCATTGGAGGATCAGATTGAGGAACGCGGCATTGGCCACCATCAGGGCGGCGGAGCCGGCGGCGGCAGGATGGACTTTTCATTTGAAGTGAGTGGCGCCAATCTGCTCGCCACGGCAATGGAGCAAGTTCGACAACTGCTCCGAGAATTTGATGTGCTCGAGAGGGCCACACTCACAGTTCATGATGTCTATGAGCAGATCTGCGACCCGACACCAGACTTCCGTCCAGGCGATTGCCTGAGTTTTCGTTTCGAGGATGGCGACTACGGAGCCGTTATCGTGCTCGCCCGCGGTGATGCAGGGCTAATGGGCCCGGTCGAATTGTTGACGCTGGTCGGCCTCCTGGACTACAAAGCTCCGCGACCGCCAACCCTAAGCCAGTTTGAAGAACGAAATTGGTTAATCGCTACCCAGGAATGGCGAAGAGGTGAACGCTACCTGGTGTGGTTGCACTGCTTTGGGGGGATTCAAGTTGCTGTGGCAGGCAGAATTTCAGTCAGCACGGAAGAGTTGATCACATGCGTTTATTTCCACTCTTGGGATGGTCTCCCAGAATGCTTCATGCATAACCAACTGACGTAGCTGCACGCGCATGTGCGAGCAGGTTAGTCATGCGAGTCTGGGACAATGGCTCAACCGCGCCGGTCTGGACATCCACGTCCACCGTCCCCAACGGGCCAAACTCGCCCAGCTTGGGCAGGCCCAGGTAGGCCGGCACGCGCCACACCACCCGCTCGCCGCCCACCACCAGTTGCGGCTGCCCGCCATACATCTGATAGCTCACATCCTGCGCCAGCAGGCGCGTCACGCGGCGCTGGGCCTCCGGCGCGGCCACGCGGATGTCGGCGCTGACGCGGATATCCAGCTCCAGCCGGCCGCTTTCGGGGATGTCTTGGTTTTCCAGCAGCAGCAGCGCCATGCCTACCTCGCTTCAACCGCTCCTGCCGGGTATTATACTCCCGCCCCGCCAGGCGCTGACCCAAAGGGCGACTTCGCACAGATGCCGAGCTATACCACGAAGACACGAAGAAAAGAAGCGGCACGAAGAGAGCCATGTGGAGAAGGGAAAAGGTTTCTGCGTGCCCCTTTACGTCTTCGTGACTCTGCGAAGCGCCCCGGAGCGAAGCGCAGTGGGTCGTGGTGGCGGTTTTCCGAAGCGCCGCGCGGCCTTTGCGGTTACAATCCTTCTATATGAAGAAGCCCCGCCGCCCGCCGCGCCCGCGACCGGCCACCCGCGCCGAGCTGTTGGCGCGCGAGAAGGCCGACTGGGACGAGTTGGGCGCGACGTGGTGCAAGCTGCCCAACGCCGCCCTCGAACGCCCCGGCGCGTGCGGCCCCGGCTGGAGCGTCAAGGACGTGATGAACCACGTGGCCGCCTGGCAGGAGGCCGCCCTGCGCATCATCCCCGAACTCCTGGCCGGCCGCCGCGCCACCCTCGGCCACAGCACCAACCGCTTCAACGAACTCCAACAGGCGCAGGATAAAGACCGCACCCTGCCCGCCAGCAAGCGCCGCCTCAACCGCGCCCGCCGCGAGCTGCTGAGGCTCCTGGAGACCGTGCCCGACGGCGTGCTGCTCGACCCCGCCGGCCGCGTCAACTGGTGGGTCAAGTTCACCACCTACGCCCACTACGGCGAGCACATCTGGGAGTTGAGCGAGTTCGCGCGGCGATGGAAAGAGACGTGAAGCGTGAAAGGCGCCCAACGCCCGCCACGCTGGACGAGTTCTACGCGCTCGAAGCGGCGGTGTGGAAAGAGATCACGGCCGCCTGGCGCGGGCTGCCGGCGAAACGGCTCGTCCGGCCCGGCGCCAGCGGCCCCGCGTGGAGCGTAAAGGATGTGATGAACCACCTGGCCGCCTGGATGATGGCTACGCAGGCGGCGCTCCCTGGCATCTTGGCCCGCCGGCCGCTGCCCAAGGGCGAGTACGATATCGCCAGCTTCAACGAGCGGCACGCCGCCGCCGATCAGGCGCGCTCGCTGGCCGCCAGCCGCCGCCGGCTGAATCGCGCCCGGCGCGCCTTTTTGGACTACGTCGCCACCCTGCCGCCCGCCGACGTGCTGAACGTCAAGGCACGCCCCGGCCGTTGGATCAAGTTCGCCACCTATGGGCACTATGATGAGCATCTGGCGGCGCTGACCGCATTCGCGCGGCGGGCGAACGATTAGGGACGAAGGACGCGCGACGAAGCGTGAAAGGTGACGCGTGAAACGTGGCACTTGAAACTTGACACACGACACCTGACACCCGGCACCTGACACCCGACACTCGACACCCGACACTCACCCCGCCCCATGCAGGCCCACCCCTTCTCCTTCCTCCTCGCCGCCTCGGCCCTGATGGCGCTGGGCGTGGCGGCGTTCGCCTGGCGGCGGCGGCCGGCGGCGGGCGCAGGTCCCCTGGCCCTGCTCAACCTGGCCCTGGCCGAATGGGCCGGCACCTACGCCATCATGTGGGCGTCCACCGGCGAGGCGGCCCAGGCCTTCTGGCTGCGGGCCACCTTCATCGGCGTCGTCGTGGCGCTGCCCGCCGTGCTGGCCTTCACCCTGCAATACGTCCACCTGGGCGCATGGCTCAACCGCCGCAACAACTTGTTATTATCCGTCCACCCGGTGCTGTCGTTCGTCTTTCTGCTCTCCGATCCGTGGACGGGGCTGTTCCTGTCGCGGCACGTGATGGTCACCAGCCTGGGCTACGCCGTGCTCGACTGGGAGCGCGGCGCGTGGTTCTGGGTCACCACGGCCTATGGGTACGTGCTGCTGGCGGCGGTGGTCATCCTGCTGGTGAGTTTCGCGCGCCAGGCGGCGCGCCCCTACCGCGCCCAGGCGCTCACCGTGCTGGCGGCGGTGCTGTTCCCCTGGGTGGCCAACGCCTTCACCCAGTCCGCCTTCCGCTTCCTGTCGGAGTTGGACCTGACGCCCGTGGTCTTCAGCCTCACCGGGCTGGCGCTGGCCTATGGCCTGTACCGCCACCGCCTGCTGGACCTGGCGCCGGTGGCGCGCGGCGCGGTGCTGGACGGCCTGGAAGACGGCGTGCTGGTGGTGGACGCGCGGAACCGCATCGTGGACGCGAACCCGGCCGCCCAGCGGGTGCTGCCCGGGCCGCTGGTGGGCGAAGGGCTGGACCGGGTCTTCCACGCCTACCCGGACCTGCTGGCGCGCTATGGCAGCGTGGCACGGGCCCAGGCCGAAGTGGCGGTGGACGGCGTGCAGTACGAACTACGCATCACGCCGCTGAACGACCGCCCCGGCGGCGGCGCGGGCCGCGGCGACTCAGGCCGCGTCATCGTCTGGCGCAACATCACCGAGCGCAAGCACGCCGAGGCCGGGCTGCTGGCCGCCAACGAGCGCCTGCAAGCCCAGCTCACCGAGATCGAAGCCCTCCAGGCGCGGCTGCGCGAGGAAGCCCTGCGCGACCCGCTGACCAATCTCTACAACCGGCGCTACCTGAACGAGACCTTGCCGCGCGAATTGTCGCGCGCCGCCCGCGAGCACTACCGCGTGGTGTTGGTGATGGTGGATATTGACCGCTTCAAGGTGGTGAACGACACCTTCGGCCACCCAGCCGGCGACCAGGTGCTGCGGACCCTGGCCCAGGTGCTGAGCACCAACACCCGCGCCGGGGACCTGGTGTGCCGCTTTGGGGGCGAGGAGTTCGCGATCGTGCTGCCCAACACCTCCGCGGCCCAGGCCCGCCAGCGCGCCGAGGCCTGGCGGGCGGCCTTTGCCGAGGCGCGCACCGTGTACGACGGGCGGGCGATGCAGGCCACCATCTCCGCCGGGGTGGCGGAGTTCCGCCCGCACCGGCACGGCGACCAGGGGGAGGAGCGCTCGGCGCTGGCGGTGGAGGCCGGCGGCGAGACCCTGGCCGAGGCCCTGCTGCGCGCCGCCGACCGGGCGCTGTATGCGGCTAAGGAGGGCGGGCGGAACAGGGTGGCGCTGTTCGCGCCGAGCTAGTCTGCCCCGGCCGCCGCCGCCCGCACTTCCCCCTTGGGCTTGGCCGCCCGCTTCAAATTCACCACCGCCAGCGCCGCCACAATCAGCAGCGACCCCGCCAGCAGCCGCCAGTCGGCCGGCTCGCGCAGGAAGATGATGCCCAGCACCAGCCCCACCACCGGGAACACGTACGTCACCAGCGAGGCGCGCGTGGGGCCCCAGGCGTTGATGAGATAGAAGAACAGCAGGTAGGCCACGCACGAGCCCAGCACCCCCAGCCACACAATCGCGAACCAGGCCAGCGCCGTGTCCGGCAGGTTGAGCGGGCGCTCCACCACCGGCGTCACCCCCCACACCAGCGCGTCGGCGATGATGACCACCAGCCCGGCTTGCAGCACCGGCGGCTGGTTGCGCAGATAGCGCCGCGAAAAGGTGATGGCCGTGGCGTACGAGATCACCGCTACCAGCATGGCGAGCTGCCCCAGCAGGCCCAGGCCGGTCAGCGCGCCGCTGAACACCGCCGGGTCCAGGTCGCGGCTCACCAGCACCACGATGCCCACGAAGCCCAGCAGCAGCCCGCCCAGCCGGCCGGCGGTGATCTTCTCATCCTGGAGCCAGAAGTGGGCGATGACGATGGTGAACAGCGGCACCGTGCCGTTCAGGATGGAGGCCAGGCTGGAGTCGATGTACTGCTCGGCCCAGGTGATGAGCACGAACGGCAGGGCCGAGTTCACCAGGCCCATGAAGCCATAGGCCAGCCAGGTGCGCCGGTCGCGAGGCAGCGGCTGGCGCTTGAGCAGCATGATGGCCGCCAGCCCCAGCGCCCCAAACAGCAGCCGGAACGCCACCAGGGTGAACGGCCCCGTCTCGCCGACGGCAATCTTGATCCACAGGAACGACGAGCCCCAGATCAGGCCCAGGGCGGCGAATGCAATCCACTCTTTGACTTTCATTGCCAGACTCCCTCGCTAACCGACCCGCTTGTTGCTGATCCGTCTCACCGCGGAGTGCGCGGAGTGCGCGGAGAAAACCCAACCCCCTTCAAGAACACTTCACCGCTGAGTGCGCGGAGAGCGCGGAGAAAACCTTTCAACTTCACACCGCGGAGTGCGCCGAGAGCGCTGAGAGATGCTTTTTCTCCCCCCACTCCGCGTGCTCAGCGTGCTCAGCGGTGGAGATTGTCGGACTGCCGTCGACGCGCTTTCGGGGCGACGACTTCCTCCCGATGCCCATTCGCCCCCGCTTCCGCCCCCGTCAGCAGCGGCCCGCCCTCCTTCACCGCCGACAGCGCGATCATGGTCACGCTGCGCAGGACGGTGAGGCGCTGGCGGATGCGGTTGATGAGGGCCTCCAGCGCGGCGGGGCCGTCCACGCGCGTCTTGAGGATGAAGCAGTCCTCGCCGGCCACGCTGTAACACTCCAGCACGTCCGGGTCGGCGCGCAGGGCGGCCACGCCGGGGGCGTGCTTGTCGTCATAGGCCACCGTCAGCCGGATGAAGGCCGTCAGCGGCTTGCCCACTGCTTCGGGGTCCACCTGGACGGTGTAGCCGCGGATGACGCCGCGCTGCTCCAGCTTGCGGATGCGCTCGAAGACGGACGAGGCCGTCAGCCCCACCGCCTCGGCGAGCTCGGCGTTGGTGGCGCGGGCGTTCTGCTGGAGCAGGTCCAGGATGTGGCGGTCGGTGTCGTCAAGGATTGGCATGTTCCACCATCAGGGTCAGCATCGTATCGTCTTCGGTCCACAGGCGGTGCGGGCGGCCGAGGGGCCAGCGCACCTTCTGGCCGGCGGCGATGGGCGCGGCCTCGCCGTCCACGCTGGTGAAGCCGCTGCCCTTCAGGCACAGGACGTCAATCTCAATGGGCGCGGGGTGCTCGTGGATGGTGCCGTGCGGGCCGAAGCGCAGTTGGGCCAGCGCCACGCGCTCGGTGCGCAGCAGGGGCCGGGCCTCCACGTTGGCGCAGCCGGGGTGCGGCAGGGGGCGCCAGTCGGTATTCTGGAAGGGGGTGATCTCAGGCGGCATTCCGGGTGCTCCTCAAAGCGGATACTCCCGCACAGTATAGGACGATTCTCGTCCGAGCCAACTTAAATTTTGTGATCATGTCAGTTATACAAATTCTATTCGGAAAGGTTCATGTTTGGCAGATTGTGATTTGGTGAACTATTCAACCCGTACAAGGTCCAACTTGAGCGTGGGCGGGCGAGTCGTTACCTAATCCGCGCCCACGCGTTGGCCTGTGCTTCAACGTGGTTCCGCTAAAAATCGTGCGGATGCCCGCACTCTAGCGGGACCCTGATCGGGATCAGAATCACGTGCGGGAGCGGATTAGATGCAAACGCCCCTGACGATCCATCCGCTTCGTCTGTTTCATCCATTGACGAACGCCTTAGCTCCTTCGAGCTTGAGCAGTTGCGCCTTCGTCGCCACGCCGCCCCCGCCCGAATACCCGCGCAGGCTGCCATCCGCCGCCAGCACGCGGTGGCACGGCACCACGATGGGCACCGGGTTGCGGCCCAACGCCTGCCCCACCGCCCGCGCCGCGCTGGGCCGCCCAATGGCCTGGGCCACCTCGGCGTAGGTGCGCACCTGCCCGCGCGGGATTTGGAGCGCGGCCAGCAGCACCCGCCGCTGGAAGTCGCTGACGCGGCTCAGGTCCACCGGCACATCGAAGGCGGCGCGGCGCCCGGCCACGTAGTCGCCCACCTGCCGGGCGGCGGCCCCAGCGCGGGCGCGCGACCGCACGGGTACGGCCCCCACCTGCCGGCGCACCTCGTCCAGGAAGGCCTGCTCGGCCACGCCCATGTTAACGGCCAGCAACCCGCGCGGCCCCACGGCCACATACACCGGGCCGATGGCGGTGCGGTCCACCCGGTCGTACCACACTTCGGCAGGCGCGGGCGGTTGGGACCGGGCGGCGTGCTTGGCGCGGGGCGCGGGGCGGGCGCCTTGGCGGGCCGCCGCCTGCGCCTTCAGCGTCTGCCGCAGGCGCGCCTGGGCGCGGCGGGTCGCTTCCGGCGCGGGGCCGGTCTTCAGCAATTCATCCAGCCCGGCCGCCGCCGCATCGGGCGCGGGGCCGCCGTTCAACCAGGCGTCATCGAGAGTGTGCTTAGGGGTCATGGGGGATACCTTTGGTGTCAAGTGTCAGGTGTCGCGTGTCACGTGTCAGGATTTGCGGTCACCGGTCGTCGTCCGCCGTCCGTCCTTCGTCCTTCGTCTTCCGTCATAGGTCGTCGGTCGTCCGTCCTTCATCCCCCTGGGGTCAGGCCCCCAAGGGGGTCGTGACCTTCATCCTTCATCCTTCAGTTTCGCCCGCAATTTGCTCAACGCCTGATACACATTCGCCCGGGCGGCTGCCTCGGTGCATTGCAGGGCGGCGGCCACCTGGTCGTAGCCCAATTCCTGATACTTGCGCAAGATGAGGGCGGCGCGCTGCTGGGCGGGCAGGGCGTCCACCGCGCGGGCGATGGCCCGCAGGGTCTCGCCCTGGGCGGCCTGCTCGGCCGGGCCGAAGCCGGGCGCGGCGGCCAGCTCGGGCTCCAGGCTGGCCGTGCGGGCGAGGTCGCGGGCGCGGCGGCGCTGGTGGGTGCGGGCCGTGTTGGTCGCGATGCGGTACAGCCAGGCGCGCGGGTTGGCGTGATCGCGGGCGCGGCCGCGCGCCTTGAACGCCCGCAGAAACGTCTCTTGCAGGCAGTCGTCGGCATCCGCCGGGTCGCGCAGCAAGCGCCACAGGTAGGCGTGGATCTCCGCGCTGTGCGCGTTTACGAGGGCGTCAAAGTCGAGCGGCACGGCGGTGGTTCCTTTCAACTAACTTAACCACCGTGGGGGGATTTTGTGAAATGGACGACGAAAGACGAAGGACGGAAGACGAAGGACGAAAGCTGAAGGACAGCCCACGTGGCACATGGCACGTGAGACTTGACACCCTATCTCACGGTCACGCGCCCGACGCCGGCCTGCACTTCCAGGTCCAGGAACTCGCTGGCGGGGTCGAAGCCGGGGGTGGTGTAGACGTTGTCGGCGCGGCTGAAGCGGGGCGGCACGCTGACGTTTGCCAGGCCGGACTGCACCGTGAGGCGGGCGGGCAGGTTATCGGGCAGGTAGAGGGTGGTGTCGCCCACGCCGGTGGTCACCGTGGCCGCCGCGCCGCCCTCGGGAAAGGTGACGACGGTCTGGCCGACGCCCGCGCGCAGGGTGAGCGTCTCCAGGTCCAGCCCGGTGAGATCAAGCGCGGTGAACCCGGCGCCGGTGCGCACGTCCAGCGCCAGGGGCAGGCCGGGCGAGAGTTGCACGTCCCACACCGCGCCGGTCCGCTGGACGGCCACGAACGGCGCCAGCAGTCCGTTGGCGGTCTGCTCCAGGGTCAGGCGGCCCACGCCATCGCGCACAACGTAATCCTGCCGCGCCGTCTCGCCGGGGCCGTTCTCGATGGCGGCTTCCATCGCCGCGCTGGATGGACCCAGGGCGCTGATGTTCAACTCGCCGGCATCGAACTCGATGACGGCCTCCAGCCGCTGGGCGCCCTGGGCGGGCTGGCTGAGGGCCTGCGGCTGGCCGGGGGGCAGTTGGCTGGCGCGGATGGCGGCCCAGGTGAGGGCGCCGGCCACGATCAGCGCGCCCAGCACCAGCACCGCCGAGACGCGCACCGGCGTGCGCCGCCCCAGGAGCATGTCCAGCCCGAGCAGGATGATGAGCACCGGCCACAACTGGCGCAGGGCCGCCCACCAGCCGGCCGGCAGCCAGCCCAGGTTATCGAGCAGGAGCAGCGCGCCCGCGCCAATGATGACGAGGGGCCAGAAGAGTCCGGGGCGGTCGCGGGTGGGCATGGTGGGCTACTTGTGATTGGGTGGTTCTACCAATGGAATACGCGCGGATCTGGACCGGGTTGCAGTCCGCTGCGCCGCCGGGTGCGCATCATCACCAGATCGTATTGACGGGATATTGCCGCACAAGTGGGTCGTGGCTGACCAGGTGCGCGTCCAACGCCAATGCCTGTGCCACCAAGGCCCGATCGAAAGGATCGCGGTGAGCCGCCGGCAGATCATCCAGCCTGAGAACATGGTCCAGCTCAAACGGCACGACGACGAGTTGGTTCCTCGCCTGTTGACCGGCAACGATCTCTGCCATCGGGAGCCGCAGCGTCAGCTTGCCTAACTGGCTCTTGATCTGCATTTCCCACAGGCTGATCACGCTCAGGAGCAACTCGTGCTCACGATCTGATAACAACGACAGGACCCGGTCCGATAACTGGTCCGGGTCGCTGTCCCACCAGATGAAGGTGTGGGTATCCAGCAGGAGTCTCATGCGCCTGGGGCCGACCAGAACTCGTCCTCAAGCGGCTGATCGAAGTCTTCGCTCACCCAGGCGGTCCCGGCGTGCAGCCCCGGCGTGCGCGGCTCGAAGGGCACCAATCGGGCGACCGGTGTATCCCCCTCCGTAAGCACCACTTCCGTGCCCGTGGACAGCAGGGCCAGCAATTCCTTCAGGAGCCCGTCCACTTCCCCAACGTCCACTCGTTTAGTTAGCATAACCGGTCTCCAGAGCCGTCGCGCACCAGTATTCTAGAGCAGAGTGCCCTCCAGCGGAAGAGTCTGCCTCTCCCCCCGAGTCCCTAGCGAAGCATCCCCTGAGTTCCCGCATCTATTTCCCCCATTTCCCTTATTTCCCCTAGCTCCCGCCTTTAAGGTATATCCCCTCCGGGTCCAGCTCCTCCCGCAGCAGCCGCAGCTCGCGTTCGCTGGGCGGTTCGGTCACGCGCACCTGCGCTGCCGCCTTAAGGTCCCAGCCGGTGTTGGCGCGCGCCTGCTCCGCCGTCGCGCCGGGGTGCAGGGCGGTGAGCGTCAGTTCGCCGTTCTCGTCCGGCTCCAGCAATCCCAGGTCCGTCACCACCGCCAGCGGCCCGCCACCGGCCAGCCCCGCCTTCGCCCGCGTCTCGCCGCCGTCCAGGAAGCCCGCGCTGGTGACGAAGTCGCAGTGCTCGGGGAAGCGCCGCTTCTGGTGCGGGGCCAGCAGATAAGTGCGCTTGGCCCAGGCCGCGATCTCCGCCGCGCCGCCGGAGCCGGGCAGCCGCACCTTGGGATGCGCGTAGTCGCCGATCACGGTCGCGTTGACATTGCCGAAGCGGTCGATCTGCGCGCCGCCCAGGAAGCCCACGTCAATCAGCCCGCGCTGCAAGTAGAAGGCGAAGATTTCGTACATCGAGCACACGCTGGCCGCGCCCGACACCAGCGTCGGGTCGCCGATGGACAGGGGCAGGCGCACGGGCTGCGCGCCCACCACCCCGGCCTCGTAGATCATGGTCAGGTTGGGCGCATGCAGGCGGCGGGCCAGGTTGCAGGCCAGGTTGGGCAAGCCCACGCCCACAAACACCACGTCGCCGTCGCGCAGCAGGCGGGCGGCGTTGATGGTCATGAGTTCGGAAGCAGAGTAGTTCATGGTTCTTCCATTGGTCGTTCAAAAACTAGCTTGACAGTGGGCGGAAGCGTTTTGATCTAATCCGCACCCACGCGTGATCTTGAGCCCGATCAGGGTCCCGTTAAATGGCCG
>CAZCEC010000055.1:0-43825 GCA_964497615.1 uncultured Anaerolineales bacterium
CTGGATTTCGGCCACAGCGTTGTTGACGTTTTCGACCTGCGTTTGAAGCTGCTGGGCGGCGGTGAGCATCTGGCCCAGGTGGGCGGCCTCGCCCTTGAGCTTGCCGGCCGACATCTGGATCAAGGTCACCAGCTCGTTCACCTGCATCAGGAAGCGCGTGACGCGGCTGGTCTTCTCCTGCTGGGCCAGCCGCAGGGCGCCCTCGGCCTGCTGGGCATTGGCCTTGGCCAGGGCCAGTTGGGCCTTGGCCTGGGACAGCTCGGCCTCCAACTCGGTGTTCTTACCGCTGGAGAACATGTCCTCTTCGCCGCCCTGCTGAAGCTGGGCCTGGGCGGCCTTCTGCTCGGGCGTGAAGTCGGTCTTGATGACGGCGGCGGCGTTGAAGCGGTCCCACTGCACGCCGCGGTGCATGACGGCGATGATGTTGAGCAGTTCGCTCAGGCCGGTGGCCTTGGTGATCTTGCTCCAGCGGCTCTTGTTCCGGTTCCAATCGGCGACGGTGAGGATGGGCGGGATGGCGGGCGCGGCCCACGAGAACTGCGGCGGCGCGGCGATGCTGGGGGTGGAGGGCGTGCCGCCGCCGGTGTCTTCCTCTTCGCCGAAGAGCTGGTGGAAGGCCTCGCTCAAGTCTTCGTCGTCTTCTTCTTCAGGGCCTTGCTCTTCGGTTTCTTCCTCTTCTTCGCCGAAGAGTTGTTGGAAGGCTTCGCTCAGGTCTTCGTCGTCTTCTTCTTCGGGGCCCTGGTCGCCGGTGCCTTGCTCTTCGCCGAAGAGCTGGTGGAAGGCCTCGCTCAGGTCTTCGTCGTCTTCTTCCTTGGAGCCCTGGTCGCCGGTGTCCTGCTCTTCGCCGAAGAGCTGTTGGAAGGCGCCGCTCAGGTCTTCGTCATCTTCAACCACGTCCTGGCCGGCGCCCTCGGGGCGCTTGGCCTGGATGGCGGCGGGGGCGCTGCCCTGCTGGACGACGTGCGTCAGTTCGTGGGCCAGCAACTGCTGGCCATCCGCGGAGTGCGGGTCGTAGGCGCCTTCGCTGAAGAAGACATCATTGCCGAGGGTGAAGGCTTCGGCGCCGAGGGAACGGTTCAGGCCATCAGCCTGGGCGTCGGTGTGGACGCGCACGCCGCTCAGGTCCGCCCCCAGCGCCGCGCCCACCTTGCCGCCCACGCCCGGGTCGAGCGATTGGCCGCCGCCACGGGCGGCATTGATCTGGGCTTGAAGTTCGGGGGCGGCCTCGCCGCCTTCCGGGCCGATGGGTTGGCCGGTGTCGTCTGACGGCTGGGCGCGCTGAAGGAGGCGCTGGACGGCGGCGTTGCCGTATTGGCGCTGAAGCTGGGCGAGTTGGGCGGGCGTGGCCTGGAGCGGGTCGGCCAGCAAGTCGGCCAGGCCGCGCGGGGCGGGCGTGGCCGCCTGGGGCGGGGCCTGCTTGGGCGCGGGCTTGGCGGCGGGCGCTTTCTCGGCGTTGCGGGCGGAGCGATTATCAGGCATGCGGCGATTGGCGACGTCTGGAGTCCGATATTAGCATCAATCGGCGGGGGGAGCAATTGGCTTGAGGGCCCCGGCGGCTCAAGCCGCGATCGGGTCATGTCATTCCGAAGCGCGCAGTTGGCGCTGAGGAATCTTGCCAGCCCGGCCAAGATTCCTCACCCGCGCAGGGGCGGCGCCAGTTCCGGCCGGCTGAGGCGGGTTCGGAATGACAGTAACAGCCGGGGCTGGCGGCAGGCTCGAAGTGACGGCGACCGCCGGGGTGAAGGACGCTTGTCCCCCAACGTGGAATGCGGGCCTATCTGCCGTAGGCAATCCGCAGAACTTCGCCGTTGGCGTAGTCGGCGACGTAGAGCGCGCCATCGGGGCCGACGGCCACGTCCACCGGGCGGCCATTGGGCAGGTCGAGGAACCATTCGCGCGCGCCGGTGTAGGTATCGCCGCTGGGAGTCAGTTGGACGCGCATGACGCCGTGCTCGGGGTGATTGGGGAGCATGTAGATCGAGCCGAGGATGGCGACAAAGACGTTGCCATAGTAGTCGGCGGGGAACTGATCGCCATAGTAAAAGGCCAGGCCGTTGGCGGAGGTGTGCGCGGTGAAGGTGACGACCGGGCCAGGGCGCAGGTCGCAGGGGGCCGCGGCGGGGCCGCCCGCCCAGCAGTCGGGCCAGCCGTAGTGCAGCCCGGCGCGGATGTGGTTGAGTTCCTCGGGCGGCTGGTCCACGCCCAGGTCGTCGCGGCTGTTGTCGGTGGCGAACAGATCGCCCGCCGCGTTGAAGGCCAGGTCGTAGGGGTTGCGCAGCCCGGCGGCGTGGACGCTCAACTCGAAGCCATCCGGCCGGAAGCGCAGGATGGTGCCGTTGCGGGGGTCGCGTTCGCGGCAGTGATCGCAGGTGGAGCCCATGCCCAGGTACAGGTAACCGTCCGGGCCGAGGGCCAGGCCGTCGTTCTGGTGCAGGCCGAAGCCGGGGAGGTTGGCGAGGATGGGGCGCTCCGGGCCGGCGCTGCCCGTGGCGGCCAGGGCGAAGGCGGAGACCGCGCCGCGATAGGAGACGTACAGGTCGCTGCCCACCCACAGCAAGCCCAGGGGCACTTCCAGGCCGGTGATGAACTGATCCACGATCTCGGCCAGGCCGCCGTCGCCGGTGTCCCGGACGGCATACACCTGCCCGAGGGCGGAGGCGACGTACAGCCGGCCATCCGGCCCAAAGGCCAGGCTGGTGGGCTGGGGGACAAAGGCATAGACGGTGAGGCCGAAGCCGGGGGCGAGCAGGCCGCGCTCGACGAGGGGCGGCGGGGGAGGCGTGGGGGTGTTTGGGGGTGTGGGGGTCGGTGTGTAGGTGGAAGGTATGGAAGTAGAAGGTGTGGAAGTAGAAGGTGTGGAAGTGGAAAGTGGGACAGTGGGCGTCGTGGGTGTGGCGGAACCAGCCGGGGTCGGCGTGCCCACGGGGCGGGAATGCGCGGCGATGGTGGGCGGGACGACGCGCGGGGAGTCCGGGCCGCAGGCAGCGAGCAGCATGGCGCAGGCCAGGAGGTGATGCAGCCGGAGCATCTTCGTCAACGGACCCCACAACCCCCGTGGGAAGCCGGGGGCAGGTGGGGCGTTCCTGTGGAACGGATGGAACAGATGGGGGATGAATCAGAACAGATCATCACGGACATAGACGGATTGATTCATCCTTCATCCCCATGGGGTCAGGACCCATGGGGTCGTGACCTTCATACTTCATACTTCTCCCACAGGCCCAGGCAGCCGTGGCCGCGGCGGACGTGCAGTCGGCGGCGGGCGGGCTCGGCGATGTAGCCGGAGATGGTGTGGTAGCCGGCCGCGCCATGCCGGCAGATGCCGCCAGGGTCGCCGGCATGATCGGCCAGGATGGTTTTGAGAGTCTCGACCGTGAGCGCGCCCCAGGCGGCGTGCACCAGTTCGCGCAGGCGGTCGAGGCGCGGGCAGGAGTCGGGCAGGGAATTGGTCTCGTGCCCGCTGAAGCTAGGCGTGAGGTAGTGGTTGGTGTGCAGGCGGCGGTGGGGGTGGTCGCCGGCGAAGGGGGCGAGGCCCTCGGGCCGCACCTCCACATCGGCGATCTGCCCGCGCGCATCGGCCAGCACGAAGTTGTTGGCCGAGCACAGGCGGTGCCGGTCGAGCAGGCGCACGGCGTCGGGCACACTGCGCTGCTCCAAGATAGCGCGCTGCATGGGGTACTTGGGCAGGCCGAACTGCCAGGCGTAGTCGTAGAGCGCGTTGGCGAACAGGGCCACGCCATGCGCATTCAGCCCGGCGTAGCCCAACTGCCCGGCGAAGGTGAACATCAGGGCCGGGGGGCGGCCGTCGTTGGGCGTGACGTGCAGGAGGATGGCGACGTCGCTGTACTCCGGCGGCAGGTCCTGGTTCTGGCCGGCGAGGGGCAGGCCGTCGCGGGTGGCGTCGCCGGTGAGGGCAAAGGCAGAGCAGCCTTCGGGGTTCTGGAAGGCGGCTTCGGCGCGGCACTGGCAAAGCAGGGCTTCTTCAAAGCTGATATCGGCGCCCTGGGCGAGGCCGCGCACTTCTTCGACATAGGCGGGGCTGAGGGCTTCGATGAGGGGCAGGAAGCGCAGGGCGTTGGCGCACAGGGCGTCGCGCGGCATGGCGGTGACGCGCTCGATGAGCACCAGGTAGCGGCGGATCAGACCGGCGGCCTGCGCGCCGTGCTGGTAACCCATCTCGTAGGCGGAGCCGGAGACGCGGAGGAGGGGGAAGTGGGGGGCGAGGGGCATGGGGGCGGGTTATAGGCGCGTCGGGGCGCGGCGTCAAACTCGGAATGTTGAGCTTTCAACGGCCAAGTTGACATTTGGCAAGCGAGTCGTGATCCATTGATCTTTCAAGAACTAACTTGGGTTGGTGTCAGGGTCGCGTTTCTAATCCGCGCCCAAGCGTTGGCCTGTGCTTCAACAGGATTCCGCTAATAACCGTGCGGTGGCCGGCCCTTTAGCGGAACCCTGATCGGGCTCAAGATCACGCGTGGGTGCGGATTAGGTGCAAGCGCCCCTGCCCACTGTCAATTAGATCTTGAAACGTCGATAGATCAACCCCGCCTGTCTCGCTGTCAAGTTTGCGAGTGAAAACTCAATGGACCGCCGGCTCGCCTGCGCTATGGGGGATCGGCGCTGATCGCGCTATCCTCACGGCACCCTCAGCGACGCCACGATCATGTCGCCGGTATGCAGGGTTTTGCCGGACAGGCCGGCATTGGGCGAGCAGCGTTCGCCGCTGTGGGTGAAGATGAAGCCAAACTCCAGGCCGGCGCGCTCGAGGTTGGGGCCCGGCTCGCCCTGGTAGTAGGCCGAATTGATCTGCCCATTATGACAGGCGAACAGGATGCGGCGCGCGGGCTGGCCGGCCACGTCCAGCGTGCCCTGCGGGACGAACTCGCCCTCGCCCGCGCCGGTGGGCCACAGCAGCACGTCCTCGCCCGCGCGCCGGAACGTCACGCGCAGGCGCGGCCCAGCGGCGGTGTCCGGGTCCGCGTGCAGCCAGAGCAGGTGGCCGCTCAAGAGCGGGTCGCCGGTGGCAGTGTCATCCACCACCCAGTCGGGCGGCAGTTGGAGGCTGAAGCCGTATTCGGCGTGCGTGTACGTCCACCAGCCATCGTACTCGGCCGGGTCGATGGGCAGGGGCGTGGGGAAGGCCGAATCGGCGGGGGTGGTGGCGGCGGGGGTGGGCGCGGCCGGGCCGCACTCGCCCCGGAAGAACTCCCACTCGTCGCACTCGGTGCCATCCGGGAAGACGCACACGCCAGTCGCGCCGCCCGCGGCATCGGTGCGCAGTTCCAGCCGGCCGCCGTTCTGCTCGCAATAGGCCGAGGCCGGGTTGGGAAGGTTGGAGGGAGAGGTGGGGATGACGGGGATGGGGGTGGGGCTGGGCGCGGCGCCGCCGCCGCACGCGGCGCAAACCAGACCAAGCAGACACACAAACCCAAAGCTGAACCGGCGCAACATAGAAACCTCCCGCCGCAGCGCCCGCCGGGGGTGGCGGCCGGGGTGTGTGGCTTCATAAGGATAGACGTACGACAGGGGGCGAAAGTTGCGGGCCGGCCGAGGGCGGCTGGCTTAACGGCGGCGCGGCGCCGGGGTCCACCTCGTCCCGGCGCCGCGCGCCACACCAACACCTATACCGCTCCAGCGCTAGATCGAACCTGACGACACCAACCCTTTTACCGATACAGATACGGCCGAGGGCTCACACCGTTACATTGCACCAAGCCGCCCCGGCCCGCATCACACTACACTTGCTACCACTACGTCTCACCCATCCACCGGTTGCACGGTACCAACTCTAGAACGGCCGCAGGGTGATGAGCACCAGGAACAGCACCGCCGTCGCCGCGCCCAGGATGCGCCGCCCGCGATCCAGCGGCGTGATGTCGTTGAGGGGCGCAGCGTGGCCCAGGCCGGTGAACAGGGCGAACAGCGCCCAGGTGAGCCAGCCGCTCCAGACCGTCAGGCCCAGCACGATCAGCCCGGCGAAGGCGGCGTAGGCCAGCGGGCGCGCCCAGCGGCCCAGCACGGCGTAGGCGATGTGGCCGCCGTCGAGCTGGCCCATCGGCAGCAGGTTGAAACCGGTGACCAGCAGGCCGAACCAGGCCGCAATCGCCATCGGGCTGAGGGCGATCATCTGCCCGGCAGCGTGGGGGACGAAGATGTCCACCAGCCAGTTGAGCAATAATGAACTGCCCATCGTCCCGGCCCCGGCGGTGCGGGTCACTACGTCAGAGTTCAACAGGCCCAGCACCATCAGCGGCACGGCCACCACGAAGCCCGCCAGCGGACCGGCCAGCCCCACGTCGAACAGGGCCTTGCGGTTCTCCACCGGGCTCTTGAGTTGGATGAAGGCGCCAAAGGTGCCCAGGCCGAACGGCACCGGGATGAAGTAGGGCAGGGTCACCTGCACGCCGTGGATGCGGGCGGCGACGTAGTGGCCCATCTCGTGGACGCCCAGGATGAAGAGCAGCGTGGCGGCGAAGGGCAGGCCGGCGGCCAGCACGGGCAGCAGGCGGGCCAGGTCGCCGGTGGCGAAGACGGCGCGCAGGGCGGCGAAAGCGTTGACATCCGCGAAGCCCGCGCCCGCGAAGAGCGTGGTCAGGATGGTGGCGGCCAGCAGCAGGATGTTGATGAGGGGGTTGGCGCGCAGCGCGCCCACCACGCCGCGCTGGGCGACGACAATGTCGGTGGCGCCTTCGCGGCGCAGGAGCGGGGTGAAGCCCAGGCCGCGGAAGCGCTCGCGCAGGGCGGTGTAGGCGGGCTCCGGCTCGCCGGCCAGCCGGCCGATGAAGAGCACGGCGTCGCCGCGCTCGGAGGTGCGCACATCAGCGATGTGGAACAGGCCCTCCACCGCCTGGCGCAGCCGGCCGATCAGGTCAAGCTGTTGTTGAAATCTGGCTTCGTAAGTGAGCACGGTATCCGTCCGTTCTCCAGCAATAAGAATAATGAAAACTGACCCGTTTTCCGGTCAGGCAGCCGCCATTTGGCTCACAAGCGGCTGACAGGGCGGAAAGGCCTCTGGATCACCTGACTACGTTGTCATTCCGAGGCGCCGTTTGCCGAGGAATCTCGACATTCAGCGACGCCGTCGCTTGAGAATAGTATGCGGCGGATGTGTAAACAGGCTGTTAGAACTAACTGAGAGCGGGATGAGCGGGGGCTGACCGAATGGGGAGGGAGGGGGAAGCGTGTCAGGTGTCAAGTGTCTGGCGGGGTGGGTGCGGGGCCGTTCCGGGGGCGACACGCTCAACGTGACAGCGTCATTCGATGTGTGTCACTGAGTGTCACTGTCGCCCTGAGCGCGAATGACAACAAGCCGGTCCCGACACCCCTTCGCGCGCGAAGGGCCTCACCGAGGCATCATTGATACGTTTCGCGCGCGGCCTTGTGTTTGGGACAACGCAGGTGGGGTTGCGCTCAACGTGACAGTGTTGGGCGTGGAGGAATCAGCGAGGGCTCAACGATGCGTTTCAGGCGCCGCAGTGCGTTCAGGTCGTAACGTGTGAAGACGCGCTCAACGTGACAGGGGTGCGCGTGGAGGAATCAGTGAGGGCTCAACGATGCGGTTCGCGCGTTTAGCTTTTGCCAGGCTTGAGGGCGCGCGTCGCCACATACGTCGGCATGTGCTTGCCGGCGGGGTGGTCGTTGTGGCGGTCCTCGTACAGGCCGATGAGGACGAAGCCAGCATCGAGCTGGCCGCCGATCTGGTCGGTGAGGGTGTGGCTCCACTCGACGGGCAGGCCGCGGGCGGTGTAGGCGGCCAACTCGTCGGGGCTGAGGCTGTCCACGTCCGAGTAAGGTATTCGATGGCGGACGATCAACTCGCCCCGGTCGGCGGCGTCGTAGTCGAAGATGTAAAAGGCGGGGTTCATGACGCCCGCCAGCAGCGCGCCGCCGGGCCGCAGGACGCGGTAGGCCTCGCGCCACACCGGGCGCACGTCGGGGATGAACAGGTTCGACACGGGATGGACGATGAGATCAAAGCTCTCATCCGCGAAGACGGACAGGTCGCGCATGTCGCCTTCGACGGTCGTGATGGTCAGGCCGTCGCGGTCGGCGACGAGGCGGTCCTGCGCCAGTTGGCGGGGCGAGTTGTCGAAGACGGTGACGACGGCGCCGGCCGCCGCCAGCACCGGCCCCTGCTGCCCGCCGCCGGAGGCCAGGCAGAGCACGTCCTGGCCGGACAGGTCAGCGGGGAACCAATCGCGCGGGATGGGCTTGTTCTCGGTCAGGACGATGGACCAATCGCCCTGGCGGGCCCGGGCGATGATCTCGGGGGTGACAGGGCGCGTCCAGGGATTGCCGGATTCGACTTCGCGGTCCCAGGCGGCTTGGTTGTACTGGCGAATGTCCATGATTACTCCGCGGCGAGACAGCCCGAGACCTCGCCCTCACCCCGACCCTCTCCCTCCAGGAGAGGGAGCAACTCCGCCACTGTGCCCCCCTCTCCCAGCGGGAGAGGGGCCGGGGTGAGGGAGAACTGCGCGGTTACAACCTCGGCAGCACGATCCGCTCCTGCTTCTGGTACTTGCCCTTCTTGTCAGCGTACGACACGTCGCACTCCTCGTCGGCTTCGAAGAACAGCACCTGGGCGATGCCTTCGTTGGAGTAGACCTTGGCCGGCAGCGGCGTGGTGTTGGAGATTTCCAGGGTGACGTAGCCCTCCCACTCCGGCTCGAAGGGAGTCACATTGACGATCAGGCCGCAGCGGGCGTAGCTACTTTTACCCAAACACACCGTTAAGACTTTGCGCGGGATGCGGAAGTATTCCACCGTGCGGGCCAGGACGAAGGAGTTGGGCGGGATGATGCACACGTCGCCCTTATAGTCCACCATGGACTTGGGGTCGAAGTTCTTGGGGTCCACGACGGCGGAGAAGACGTTGGTGAAGATTTTGTACTCGTCGGCGACGCGGATGTCGTAGCCGTAGGACGAGACGCCGTAGGAGATGACGCCCTGGCGCACCTGCCCCGGCTCGTAAGGCTCGATCATGCGCTGCTCGCGCGCCATCTTGGTGATCCAGTGGTCGGGTTTCAGGCCCATGGGTGCTCCTTACATGAGAGAAAGAGAAAGAGAAAGAGAGAAAGAAAGCGTCAGGGTTCGGCGATGACGGGATTGCGGAGCACCCCGATGCTCTCGATGCTGACTTCCAGCACGTCCCCGGCGGCCAGCGCCTGCCCGCCCTCGGGCGCGCCCATGAGGATCAGGTCGCCGGGGTCGAGGGTCATGGCGGCGGAGACGAAGGCCACCACCTGCGGCACGGTGAAGAGCATGTCGTGGGTGGAGGCGAGTTGGCGGGTGACGCCATTGACGCTGCCGCTGATGACCAGTTCCACCGGGTCGATGTGCGTGGCGATGGCAGGGCCGAGCGGCAGAAAGGTATCGAAGCTGACGGCCCGCGTCCAGGAGCCGTCCAGGTCGGCCACGTCCACGGCGGCCAGGTCGTTGGCGCAGGTGAAGCCGAGGATGTGGCGGTCGGCCTCGTCGGGGCTGATCTGCCGGCCGCGCCGGCCGATGACGACGGCCAGGCACGCGCCGGGCTGCACGTCCTGGGCGGTGGCGGGCAGGCGCACCGTCTCGCCCGCGCCGATGAGGGTGCTGGGGGCCTTGAGGCGCAGGGGCGGCAGGTCCGGCCGGGGCAGGCCGAGGTCGCGCAGGCGGCCGAGGAAGTTGTGGGTGACGGTGACGATCTTGCTGGGGGTGACGGGCGGCAAGAGCGTGACTTCGCCCAGGTGGGCCACCGGCCCGCCGCGGATGAAGTCGCCGAAGATGTCGCCGGAGACGCTGCCGATGGTCTCGCCTTCAAGGTAGCCGTATTGGACGGCGAGGTCTTTTTCGTAGCGGACGAGATACATGGGGAAGGATGAAGGATGAAGGATGAATTATGAAGCGTTCATCCTTCATCCTTCATAATTCATCCTTTGTTGAGTCCGTCGAGCGCGGCCACGCGGTACGCGTCCGACAGGGTGGGATAGTTGTAGACGGCGCCGACGAAGGTATCCAGCCCCCCGCCCTGCGCCAGGACGAACACGCCCAGGTGCACGAGTTCGGCGGCGCCTTCGCACATCACGTGCACCCCCAGCAGGCGCCGGTCGTCCGGGGCGAAGAGCAGCTTCAGCAGGCCGACCGTGTCGCCGGTGATCTGGGCGCGGGCGTTGTGCTCCAGCTCGGCGCGGCCCACGCGGTAGGCGAGGCCCTGCGCCTGGCAGGCTTCCTCGCTCAGCCCGGCCATGGCGATCTCCGGGATGGTGTAGACCGAGAGGGGATAGACGCGGGCCAGCGCCTCGGACGGCTGGGCGAAGGCGTGGGTCATGGCGACGCGCGCCTGCTCCATGGCGGTGGAGGCCAGCGCCGGGAAGCCCACCACGTCCCCGGCGGCGTAGATGTGGGGCACGCTGCTTTGGTAGTGGGTGTTGACGGCGATTTGCCCGCCGGGGTTGACGCGCACGCCGATCTCGTCCAGCCCCAGGCCGGCCACGTTGCCCACGCGGCCCACGGCCACCAGCACCGTGTCCGCCGCCAGGGTCATACCGGTGCTGAGGCCCAGGCGCACGCCCGTCTCGCCCAGGTCCAGCCCGGTGACGTCGGCGTTGACGACGACGCGCAGGCCGCGCTTCTCGACGGTGCGGTGCCAGCGGGCGGCCAGCTCGCCATCCACAAAGCCCAGCACCCGGTCGCGCGCCTCCACCAGGGTGACGGACACGCCCAGGGCGGTGAACATGGAGGCGAACTCGCTGCCGATGACGCCGCCGCCGATGACGGCCAGCGAGGCGGGCAGGCGGTCGAGGGAGAGAATCGAGTCCGAGTCGTGGATGCGGGGATGATCGAAGGGGAACAGGGACGGATGGGCGGGCGCGGCGCCGGTGCCGATCAGGATGACATCGCCGGTGAGGGTGGATTCGACCGGGTCCAGCTCGGTCTCGCGGACGACGACGACGGTGTGCGGATCGGCGAAGCGCGCCTGGCCGCGCACGACGCGAATATTAAAGCGCTCCAGGTTGCGCTGGATGGGTCCCCAGGCGGCCTCGACGGCGACGTGCTTGTGGTACATGAGGTCGTCCAGCCGCAGGTCGGGGCGCAGGGAGAGGGTGACGCCGGCCAGTTCGCGCTGGCGCAGGGCGGCCAGGGTGACGGCGGCTTCGCGCAGGAGCTTGGAGGGCATGGTGCCGGTGCTGAGGCCGGTGCCGCCGAGGTAGGGCTCGCGCTCGACGAGGGCCACTTGCTTGCCGAGGGCGGCGGCCTGGATGGCGGCCTGCGCGCCGGCCGGGCCGGAGCCGATGACGACGAGGTCGAAGTGTTCGGGCATGGGTCACTCGCGGGTTAGCGGTCGGGCCGGAAGTGTACCGTGGGAGGGCGGGAGGCGCAAAGAGCAGAAATAGGGGAAATGAAGGAAATCAAGTAAAGGGGCGATGGGGGCGGGGGTGTGAAAGTGTGGAAGTTTGGAAGTGGAACGTGGGCGCGCATGCGTGTTAGTGCGTCCGGCGACGCGCCCGGCGTGTGTGGCATGCGCCATGGCGCTAACCATCTGTGTTGAGAAGGGCTGAGACTCCCGCTACACCTTGTCTCGTTGTATACTGCCGCGGGTTAAGCAGAACCGCCCCTACCTGTGGGCAAGGGCGGCTCGGGGCACGGCGCCGAGGCGCTGTGTCTGTGCAATTGGGATATTACACGATACCGTGATATATGCCAATAGACCGCTCGTTCGCGGCGCCGTGTCCCCTGCTCGACCAAGATAAACCCGCAGCAACATCTAGCAGGAAGGTGCCTATGGATATCGCATCCGGGTGGCTGCCTTGGCTGTTGAGCGTTGCGGTTGGCGTTGGGCAGGTGTCGGCAGTCATCGGGATCGTGGCGGTGCTGAACGCGCTCACCGGACACGATAACCAGGCTGAGGCGCCTCCCACAGCCAAGCTGCGGCGGTCACGGCGGCAGCGCAAGAAGTAGTCAGTCGCAGGACCAGGCCGGCGGCCCACAGCGCCGGCCAATCTGTCTGACAGGAGGGGTAAATGAAACGCTGGCTGGCACGCGAGTGGGGCTATGTTGTTGTCGTAGTTGCCTTGGTTGTAGCAGTAGCAGGGCTGGTCATCATTGGCGCCGACCCAGCCATGCAGCAGGTGAGCACGATCTTGAGTGTGCTGATTGGTGGCCTAAGCGCTTCGCTGTTGCAGGCCATAGGTCAGGCAAGGGAGCGAGCGGCGAGGCGTGAAGAGAGCATGTTGGAGGCAAGGCGAAGGCTAGTCTTGGAGCGCCAATCAAGTGCTAGAAAGCACTTGATTGAGTGCGTTTCTGGTGCGACGTTGATTTCGCGGCAGGTCGCGCTCGCGGTTGGCTCTTACCAGCGTTTTTCCAATTCCGAGTCCGGTCCACGGTTGTTGACAGAGCAACTTCGTAAGATATACGACACGTTGGAAGGTGGCCTGGGAAGTGTTGAAGGATCTGCCATTCTTGCAACGGCGCAGGACCGACGTGTAACTGAGCTCTTTGGCAAGTTTGACAACGAGTATCGGGATTTCATTGGGTATATGGGTTCGAAGGTGACGACTACAGCAGTTGACGTAGACGTAGATCAGTACATCAACGAATCGGCAAAAAAGGAAAGTCAGTTGACTGTGACGCTTGGAAAGTTGCTCCAGTTGCTAGACGACCAGGCTGTTGACCTTGACACACGCTAGTTTGGTTTCGACACGCCACCCAGGCCCCATGGCTTGGGCTTTTGGTTTTCCCCTTCAGTACAGCAACGTTGGTTGCCATTCGTCGCTAGGTCACGCGGTATGCCAATCCACACGAGCCGGACACAGCGAGAGAACGCGTAGGGTATATGTGAAATGGGATTCGTGCCAGGGTACACGTGAACGAATGAGACCGAATGACTTCTCTCCGCGCTCTCCGCGTGCTCCGCGGTGAGAGATTGCAGCGCAGGCTAGGATGTCTTGCGCGCGAAGGCCAGATCGTACTCCTCCTGCCACGGCAGCACCTCCACCTGCGCCAGGGGCAGCGCGGCCAGCAGGCGCTGGAAGGCGGGGCGGGTGAAGGTCTTGCCGGGCATCAGGCGGGCCTGGAGGCCGATGCGGTTGGTGACCAACAGGATGCCGCCGGGGCGCAGGACGCGCACGCACTCCCGCAGCGCGGCGCGGGCGTCGGGCAGGAACTCCAGGGCCTCCAGGCAGGCCACGGCGTGGAACGCGGCATCGGCGAAGGGCAGAGTGTCCGCCGGGGCGCGGAGCCAGGCGGCGCGGCCGGGCCAGGGGTCGAGGCGCGGGCGACCCTGGCGCAGCATCCGGGCAGAGAGATCGAGGTTGATGACGAAGCCGTCAAAGGCGATCTGGGGGAGCAGGGCGCGGGCGAGGCGGCTGGTGCCGCAGGCCACGTCCAGCACCAGGGGGAGGGGCACCTCGGCCAGCAGTTCGGCGAGGGGCAGGCCGAGGGTGCCAGCTTCGACTTCGGGGTCGAACTGCTTGATGCGGTCGTAGCGCGGCGCGACCAGGTCGTACAGCCACACCACCACGCGCGCCCCCAGGTGCGCGCCCTCGGCGAGGACGAACTGCCAGTAGAGGAGGGCCGCCAATATTATCAGCGCGGCGACGACATAGGGCATGGACGCGATTGTGGGGGTGTGGGGGTGTGGGAGTGGCGAAGCACTCCCACACTCCCACACCCCGATACTATCCCTCCACCCACCGCCAGCCGCCGGTCGTCACCAGGGCTTCCACTTCGACCTCCACCATCATGGCCGGGTCGATCAGGCGCTGGACTTCGACCATGGTGCAGACGGGGCGGATGTGGCCGAGGGCTTCGTTGTGGGCGCGGCCGTACTCTTCCCAGCGGCTTATGTCGGTGACGTACAGGCGCACGCGCAGCACGTCTTTAAGGTTCGCGCCGGCCAGCCCCAGGGCGCGCTCGACGTTCTGGAGCGCGACGACGGTCTGCTGGTAGGCGTCGCCGGGGGCCTGGACGCTGCCGTCGGGGCCGGTGGCGGTGGTGCCGGAGAGATAGACGGTATCGCCGACGCGGACGGCGCGGGCATAGCCCACCTGCGCTTCCCAGGGCGTGCCGGTGGTGATGATGGTTCGGGACATATGGCCTCCAAGACAATCGGGCTGCCCGTCACTCCCGCATGGGAACAACGAGCACGGGCCGGCTCGTGCCGCTGACGATCTGGGCGGCGAAGTCGCGCCAGCGCCATTGCTGCGGGACGCGCGGCGCCGGGGCGCCAATCACGATCAGGTCATAGTCGCCGGCCTCGGCCTCGCGCAGCATGGCCTCTACTTCCGCGCCCTGCTCCAGCTTGATTTCGCTGGGCACATTCAGCGCCTCCAGCGAAGCCTGCGCCCGCTGCAAGTGGGCCTGCAAACGGGCGCGCTGGCCGGCCGCCAGGGGCAGCCGGTGCGCGTTCAGCACGGTGACCCGCGCGCCCGTGCGGCGCGCCAGCCGGCCGCCAAAGCCCACGTCGCTCTTGCCCGGCTCGCCGCCGGCCGTGCAGATCAGGATGCGGGCGATCTGGGGCCGCGCGGCCTGCACCAGCAGCACGGGCACTTCCGCCTGGGCCAGCAGATGGCGGGCGATCGCGCCCAGGCCGTCAGCCTCCGCGGGCCGGCCCAGCACGACGAGGTCGGACAGGCTCTCACCGGCCTCGGCGGCGACTTCTCCCGCCGGGCTGCCCTGGCGCACCCGCACTTCCAGGCGGGCCACGCCGGCCAACCAGGAAGCCCGCAAGCCGGCCAGCGTCGCCTGCACCGCCTCGGCGGCCTCGCTCGTGGCCGCCACGCCCAGCAGCGTCGTCGGGCCGGCGGCCGCCTGCGCCAGCCGGCCGCCAAGCTCCACGGCCGACGCATCGAAGGCCGAGCCGGTCACCCCGATGAGCACCTTCAATCCGGTGGGCGCCAGCACATGATACCCCTGAAGCCCGGCCCACAGGAATTGCCCCACGTCCATCTGGCTGGCCGCGCCGGCCTGGCTGGGCAGCCGGGCTTCAATGCGCGGGGCCCGTTGGCCGTAGGCGGCCGGCGGCGCCAGCGGGCGCGCGCCGCGCAGGCTGTCCACCTCCAGCACGATCCGCTCCAGCGGTCCATTGAAAATGTGCTCGACCACCTGGCAGCGCCCCAGCGCGGTGAGCCCGTCGTCGGGCGCGAAGGGCTCGGCTTGCAGCCGGACGGTCTCGGGCCGGAAGAGCACGCGCACCGGCGCGCCGGCCTCCGGCGTGGCCGCGCCCGCCGGCAGCGGCAGCCGGATCTCCCCCAGCCGGATCTGGCCGCCTTCCTCACGACCCGCCAGCACGTTGCCGCCGCCGACGAAGATCGCCACGGTCTCGGTGCGCGGCCGGTGATACAGGGCTTCCGGCGGCCCGGTCTCGATCAGGTGCCCGCGCTCGATCACCCCCACCCGGTCGGCCAGCTCGAAGGCCTCCTCCTGGTCGTGGGTCACCAGGATCGTGGTCACCTTGAGCTGGCGTTGAATGTCCTTCAGGCTCTTGCGCAGTAGCTGGCGGATGCGAACGTCCAGCGCGCCGAATGGCTCATCCAGCAGCAGCACGGCCGGCTCGTAGGCCAGCGCGCGCGCCAACGCCACCCGCTGCTGCTGGCCGCCCGAGAGCTGGTCGGCATACCGGGCGCCCAGGCCGCTCAGGCCCACCAATTCCAGCAGCTCCTCGCTGCGGCGCCGCTGCTCGGCGGCTGGCGCCCGGCGAATGCGCAGGCCAAACCCAACATTCTCGGCCACCGTCATGTGGCGGAAGATCGAGTAGTTCTGGAACACAAAGCCGGTGCCGCGCACCTGGGGCGGCAAGTGGGTCACATCGCGCCCATTGAGCTCGATCCGCCCGGCATCCGGCTGGGTCAGCCCGGCCACCAGCCGCAGGACGGTGCTCTTGCCGCTGCCGCTGCCGCCCAGCAGCACAAACAACTCGCCGTCCTGGATTTCGAGCGAGACGCTGTTCAGCACGGGCACGCCGCCAAAGCTCTTCGTCAGCCGTTCGAGCCGGATCGACATCAGCGCGCCACCCCCCGCCGCCCGCGCGTCACCCGCAGCAAGATCAGGAACAGGACAAACGACAGCGTGGCCAGCACCGCCGCGACCGCGTTGGCGGCCTCGATGTTGCCGGCTTCGAACTGGGCGAAGATGTAGAGGGGCGCGGTCTGCGTGCGCAGCCGCAGGTTGCCGCTCACCAGGACGGTGGCGCCAAACTCGCCCAGCGAGTGGGCGAAGGTCAGCAGCGTGCCGGAGATCAGCCCGCCGCGCAGGGCCGGCAGGAGCACCAGGCGAAAGGTCTGCCAGCGGCTGGCGCCGATGGTGTAGGCGGCTTCTTCATAGGTCACCTCCAGCTCGTCCAGCACCGGCTTGACGGCGCCGAGCATGTAGGGAAAGGTGACGAAGAGATGGGCCAGCCAGACCCCCACCGGCGTGAACATGGGCTGGAGGCCCAGCGGGTCCAGGAATTGCCCCAGCAGCCCGATCGGTCCCCACAGCAGCAGCAGCGACGTGCCCACCACCACCGTGGGGATGGCCACGGGCAGATTGACGATCACGCTTAACGCCTCGCGCCCGCGAAACTGGTACTTGGAGAGCACATAGGCAGCGAAGGTGCCCAGCACGCTGTTGGCCGCGGCCGTGGCCAACGCAATCAGCAGCGAGAACCGCAGCGCGAATTGCGCATCCGGCCCACGGACGGCTTCCACAAAGCCGCTCAGCCCGCGCTGCCCGGCAAAGACGTAAATGGCCGACAGGGGCAGCAGCAGCAAGGGCAGCAGGACCAGCAGCAGCAAGGAGACCGGCACCAGCCCGGCCGGCGCCCGGCGCGGCCGGGCGGCGGGCTGAACCTCGGGGACAGCGCTCATGGCCCAACCTCCAGCAAGACCCGCTGTTTCCAGATCGCCTCGATGATGTCGCGCTTGGCTTGCGGCCAGCCCCCGAGATCGGCCACCACGAACGGGGCCGCGATGAGGCCAAAGTTGGGATTCGCCGCGTTCAGCGATTCATCGACGCTGCGGAAACCATAGCGAACGAAGACTTCTTGCGCGGCCGGGCTCCACAGGAAGTCGACGAAGGCCTGCGCCAGGGCGCGCTGCTCCGGGGCGATGTTCTTATCAATCACGACCACCGTGTGCTCGCTGAGGATGGTGCTGGGCGGATAGACGACGTGGGCGGTGAGCGTGCCGCGCGCCTGATCACTGAGCGCCTCCTGCTCGTAAGTGATGAGGGCGTCGCCAAAGCCGTTTTCGAACTGGGTGCGCGCCGCCCGGGCCGACGCGGCCTGCGCGACCACATTGTCCCAGATCCCCAGCAGCTGGGCGTAGGCCGCGTCCGCATCGCCCGTGCGCCGCAGGGCTGAGGCATATTCGGCCAGGATGGCCCACTGCGCGCCGCCCGAGGTCAGCGGATCGGGATGGACCACGCCAATGCCGGGCGCGGCCAGGTCGACAAAGTCGCCGATGCCGAGCGGATTGCCCGGACGCACCAGGATGATGAAGGGCGTGCGGTTGAGCACGCCCGCGTGCGGGAGCTGCTGCCAGGTGGGGCCCGGCAGGACGCCGGCCTCCACCAGGCGGAGCGCATCCAGCTCCAGCGAGAGGATGGCAACTTCCGCTGGGACGCCGAGGACGATCTGGTTGGTGATGGTGCCGGAACCGGAAAACGACGCGATGAATTCGACCTGTTCGCCAGTGCGGGCGCGCCACGCCTCCTGAAAGGCGGGAAAGACGCCCGCGTTCATGGCCTGGTCCAGAATACTGAACCCGTACACGACCAGGGTGCGCGTGGGCGCGCCGCGCGTGCCCGGCAGCCACGGCCACAGGGCGTAGATCACCAGGCCGCCCAGCGCCAGCCAGACGATCAATTGGCGCGCCAGGAGCGGCCAGTTAATCTGTTCGGGCCGAACCGCGCGTGGTCTGAACATCAGCCACCGTTCGCCCCAGCCGCCTGCTCCACTTGCGCCTTCCGAGTCGCCAGGGCGGTGGCGTAGGCGCGGTCGTAGCGGGCGGCCAGGTCGTCGAGGTAGCCGCTGAAGTTGTCCCAGGTCTGCGCGATAAGCGAGCGCTTGGCCTGGAGTTCGGCATCCACCTTGCCGCGGCGGGCGCGGCGCAGGCTGCGGAAGATGTGGCCGGGGGCGGCGGCGATCTGCCGGGCAAGCTGGGTGAGCGGGCTGATGCCGGCGCTGTTGAGGGTGTGGGCCAGGGCCAGGCGCGCCAGGCTGGCGGCGTTGGGGTCGTCCAGATGGCCGAGGGCGAGGATGTAATCGAGCAGGAAGGCGCGGTGCCAGTAGTAGCTGAGCTTGTCGGTGGCTTCCTTGACGGTCAGGAAGTAGAGGATCTTCTTGGAGAAGCGCTTGATGAGGGACCAGGCGAACGAGACCGGCCAGAGCACGCACCCGGCGTACCAGGGGTCGCCGTCGCGCTCGAACTCGCTCAGGGCGGGCAGGGAGGGCTTGTAGCCGCGCCGGATGATGAGGCTGGGCATGATCTGGCGGCTGAAGAACCACTCGAAGGCCGAGTCGAGGAAGGGGATGGGGATGAGGATGGACAGGCCGGCCAGGGTGGCGTTGCCATAGACGGCCCAGTCGAAGGCGGTGGAGGGGGACGGGTCGTTGGGTGCGGCGGGAGTGTCGGTGGACATGAGGGGGTATTGTACTCGGGGTGCGGGTCGGGTGTCGGGTGTCAAGTGTCAGGTGTCACGTGGGGCGCGGCGCAACAGTGACGCGCCGCTGACTCCTCGGTGAGGCGTTTCGCGCGTGGCCTTGTGCGCGGGACGGAGTTGCTGTCGTTCGCGCTCAACGTAACAGTGTTGGGTCAATGAAGAATCGCCGCCGCTGCGCCGCCACCTCGCTGTCGACCCTGAGCGCGAATGAACGCAAGCTGACGCCGCCGCCCTTTCCGCGCGCGAAGGGTATCGTTGACGAATCGGCGAGGCGTTTCGCGCGCGGCCTTGTGCGCTGGGCAGGCTTGTTGGCATTCGCGCTCAACGTGACAGGGATCCGGGCAGCGGCGAATCACCGCGGCTTCGTTGCGCTGCACCGCTGCACCACTGTCGACCCTGAGCGCGAATGAACGCAAGCTGACGCCGCCGCCCCTTCCGCGCGCGAAGGGTATCGTTGACGAATCGGCGAGGCGTTTCGCGCGCGGCGTTGGGCGTGAGGTTTGGGCGGGTTGTGACGCGCTCAACGTGACAATGCTACGCGAGGATGAGTTTTGCCCGCAACCGTCGTCCGTCCTTCGTCTTTCGTCGTCCGTCGTCCGTCGTCCGTCGCCGGATTATCGCGGGGTGAGTGTGCTAGACTCCTCCACATGGAAATCGAAGCGAAATACACGATCCCCGACCGGGAGGCGCTGAGGCGGCTGCTCGAACTCAGCGCGCTGGGCGGCTACGAACTGCGCCCGGCGGGCACGCAGGAGGTGGTGGACCGCTACTACGACACGCCCGGGCGCGCGGTGCTGGGGGGCGGCTACGCCCTGCGGCTGCGCGAGAACAAGCACAAGCGGCGCTGGATCGGGACGGTGAAGGGGCTGGGCGGCGCGGCGGGCGCGGTGCACGCGCGCGAGGAGCACGAGGCGCAACTGCCGGGCCAGGTGCTGCCGGACGAGTGGCCGGACTGCACGGCGCGGGATGCGGCGCTGCGGCTGGCGGGTGGGGCGAGGGTGGAGGCGTTGTTTGCGGTGGAACAGGTGAGGGAGAAGCGGGAGGTGTGGGAGGCGGGGGACACCGGGGACTCAGGGGACTCGGGGGAAGGGTCTGAGGGGTATAAGGGGAATAAGGGGTCTGAAGGGCAAGGCGGCGAGGCGATCTCGCGGACGGCGCGGCTGGTGGGGGAGTGGTCGGTGGATGAGGTGCGGTGGGTGGCAGAGGGGCGAGTGGCGGAGGGGCTGGAGTTGGAGATTGAGTTGGGAGAGGCGGGGACGGCGGCGGACCTGGAGGCGCTAAGTGCGGCGCTGGAGGCGTTGGGGCTGGGGCTGCGGGCGGAAGGGCGGTCGAAGTTCGAGCGGGGGTTGGAGTTGATTGACGGAACCCTTCACCACGAAGGCAATCTCACCGCGGAGCACGCAGAGAGCGCGGAGAGGGGGAGAGAAGACAGTCTCACTGCGGAGAGCGCGGAGAGGGGGGGACAAAGCATTCTCACCGCGGAGGGCGCGGAGAGGGGGGGAGAAGCGCGGCACCACACAGGTGTGATAGGGGAAGGGGAGGAAGACGATTACTTCGCGGCGGATGGGGACGGCGCGGAGGCAGGCGACGCAGCGGCGGGCCTTGCGGAAGACGCGAGCAGCGCGGCGGCGGACGGCGCGGCGGCAGCCAAGCCCCCTGCCCCGCGGCGCGCGAAGTCGCCGGGGGTGCGGGCCGATGAGCCGATGGCCGAGGCCGGGCGCCAGGTGTTGGCCTTTCACTTTGGGCGGATGGTGGACAACGAGGCCGGGGCGCGGCTGGGCGAGGATATCGAGGCCGTGCACGATATGCGCGTGGCGACGCGGCGGCAGCGGGCGGCCCTGCGGCTGTTCGGCGACTACTTCAAGCCCAAGGCCATTCGCCCCATTGGAAAGGCGCTGCGGGCGGTGGCGGGTCACCTCGGCGCGGTGCGCGACCTGGATGTGCTGCTGGAGGCGGCGCGGGCCTACCAGGCCGGGTTGGGCGAGCCGGCGGCGCGAGCCTTCCAGCCGGTGCTGGAGGCGTGGGGCCAGGAGCGCGACGCGGACCGGGCGGTGCTGCTGGCGCATCTGGATGGCGAGGACTATCAGCAGTTTAAGGAAACGTATGCGAGGTTCCTGAGCACGGAGGGCGCGGGCGTGGCGCAACACGAGGACGCCCACGCGCCTGCGTTGGTGCGCGACCTGCTGCCCGCCCGCCTGTGGGAGCACTACGGCGCGGTGCGGGCCTATGCCCCCGCCCTGCCCGGCGCGCCCATCGAGACCCTGCATGCCCTGCGCATCGCCGGTAAGCGCCTGCGCTATGCGCTGGAGTTCTTCGCCGAGGCGCTGGACCCCAGCCTGAAGGGCGCGATCAAGGCGGTGGTGGCGCTGCAAGACCACCTGGGCGCGCTCAACGATGCCTCGGTGACCCTGGCCCGCTTGCACGACTACTTGCAGTCCGCGAACCCGCGCCCGGCGCCGGAGACGGTGCTGGCGGTGGGGGCCTACATGCGGGCGCAGGAGGTGAGGATACGGCAGTTGCGGCGGAGCGTGGGGCGGCCGTGGCGGGGGGTGGCGGGGGCGCGCTTCCGGCGGGTGCTGGCGCGGGCGGTGGCGGGGCTGTAGGGGACTCGGGGGACTCAGGGGAAGGGCATAAGGGGCATAAAGGGTCTGAAGGGCACGGGCGCAGGTGGGAAGTCAGGGGACTCGGGGGAGGGACACATCGGAAATGGGGGAGTGGCCGGCGAGCATGTTAGAAAGAGTAGGTGAAATGTGCGCAAAGTCATTGTGCTGACGTTCGTGAGCCTGGATGGTGTGATGCAGGCGCCGGGCGGTCCCGACGAGGACACGTCCGGCGGCAGCTTCACGCTCGGCGGCTGGACGGTGCCGTATTTTGACGAGGCGCTAGGCGGCGTGATGGGCGAGCAGATGGAGGGGCGCGCCCCGTTCGACCTGCTGCTGGGCCGCAAGACGTTCGAGATCTTCGCCAGCTATTGGCCCACCCAGGAAAGCCCCATCAACGACGCCACCAAGTACGTGGCCTCGAACACGCTGACCGAACACGCCTGGCAGAAGACCGTCTTTTTGAGCGGCGATGTGGCGGCGCAGGTGCGGGCGCTCAAGGCGCAGGCCGGCCCCGAGCTGCAAGTGCATGGCAGCGGCGAGTTGATCCAGACGCTGTTGAAGCATGACCTGGTGGATGAGTTCTGGCTGAAGATTTTCCCGGTGACGCTGGGCGGGGGCAAGCGGCTGTTCGGGGGCGGCACGCTGCCGAGGGCGTTCACGCTGACGCACAGCCAGGCCACGCCCAGCGGGGTGATTGTGGCGAGCTACGCAAGGGCGGGCGAGGTGAAGACGGGGTCGTTCTGAGGCCAGGAGCGAAGGGTATGAGGGGCAAGAAGGGTGGGAGGGGCCCCTTATGCCCTTCATACCCTTTATGCCCCTTGTTCAGTTTCTCGGAACTGCATCCGATACACCCGCGCATACAGCCCGTCCAGCGCCATGAGCGCCTCGTGCGGGCCGAGCTCGACGAGCGCGCCCTCCTCGAGGACGGCGATGCGGTGGGCGCGGTGGATGGTCGAGAGCCGGTGGGCGATCATCACCGTGGTGCGGCCCTGCATCAGCCGGTCGAGCGCCTCCTGCACCAGGCCCTCGCTCTCGGAGTCCAGGCTGGAGGTGGCTTCGTCCAGCAGGAGGATGCGGGGGTTCTTGAGGATGGCGCGGGCAATGGCGATGCGCTGGCGCTGGCCGCCGGAGAGCTTGACGCCGCGCTCGCCCACCAGGGTTTCGTAGCCCTGCGGCAGGCGCTCAATGAACTCCAGGGCGTTGGCCGCCTGGGCGGCGGCCTCCAACTCGGCCTCGGTCGCGTCCAGCTTGCCGTACCTTAAATTCTCGGCGATGGTGCCGGAGAACAAATGCGTCTCCTGCGGCACGATGCCGATCTGCGCCCGGAGCGACGCCAGCGTCACCCCGCGCAGGTCGTGGCCATCCACGCAGATCTGCCCGGCGGTGGGGTCGTAGAAGCGGGGGATCAGGTTGAACAGGGTGCTCTTGCCCGCGCCGCTGGGGCCCACCAACGCCAGCGCCTCGCCCGGCTGAATCTCCAGGTCAATATCGCGCAGGACCGGCTCGGGCGCCTCGCCATCGGCGGGGGCGTAGGCGAACGAGACGGTGTCGAGCGTGATGCGGCCCTGGACCGGCGGCAGGGGGCGGGCGGCGGGGGCGTCGCGGATTTCGGATTGCTCGTCCAGCAGTTCGAAGATGCGGCGGGAGGCGCCCAGCGCTTCCTGCAACTGCGTGTACAGCCCGGTGAAGGTGCCCAGCGCGGCGGCGATGTTGATGCCATAGACCAGGAAGGCGATGAGGGCGCCGCCGGAGAGCCGCCCGGCCAGCACCTCGCGCCCGCCGAACCACAGCAGGCCGGCCAGCGCCGTGAAGCCCAGGAAGCCCAGCAGGGGGCTGAAGGCGGCCCGCACGCGGATCAGCGACATGGTGAAGCGGAAGGCGCGCTCGATCTGGTCGGCGTAGCGGCCCGCCTCGTAGCCCTCGCGGCCAAAGGCCTTGACGACGCGCGCGCCGCTGAGAGCCTCCTCCGCCAGCGCCGTGCTGCCGGCCAGTTGATCCTGGACGGCGGTGGACAGGCGGCGCATCTGCCGGCCAAAGACGGTGGCGATGACGATGAGCACCGGCACCAGGACGAGGATGAAGCTGGAGAGCCGCCAGTTGAGGGCGAACATCAGCACTAGCGACCCGACGAAGGTGATGGCCTGGCCGAGGACATTGGCGACGTTGACGGTCAGGGCGGTGCGCACCAGGGTGACGTCGGCGGACAGGCGCGAGATGAGCTCGCCCACGCGCCGGTCGGCGAAGAAGCGCAGGCTGAGGGTGTGGACGTGGGCGTAGGTCTCGCGGCGCAGATCCACGACGATGCGCTCGCCGGCATAGGCCAGGGTGTAGTCCTGGACGAAGTAGACGACGCCGCGGATGAGGAAGGTGCCGATGAGAATCAGGGTGATGGTGTTGAGCTCGGCCAGGTTGCCCTGGGCCAGCACCGTGTCCACCAGGTTCTGCATGATCCAGGGGAAGACGAGGCCGAGGGCGGCGCCGATGGTGAGCATGACCACGGCCAGGGCCATGCGGGCCTTGTGCGGGCGCGGTGGGGGGAGCAGGGGGGGGGGCTGGTTGGGGGGGGGGGGGGGCGGGGGGGTTGGGGGTTCGGGGAAGGCGGGGCGGCGGAGGGAACGGAACATGGAGGCATTATAAGACCTATCCCCCGGCCCCTTCCCTGCCAGGGAAGGGGTGCCCGCCGACAGGTGGGGGACACACCGCGGCGTGGGCTGACAACCTGCCCAGGGTTGCGGCTCCCCTCTCCCCACAGGAGAGGGGGCGGGGGTGAGGTCGAACTAGCAACCGCGGATTGCAAAGCAGAGGGGACGCGAGAGAACAGGGGAATGGTGGGCGGGCAGGGTAGAGGTGGGTTGGGGAAGCGAATGTCCTTTGTGGCCTGATGCAGGATGGCTCTATGCCAGGAGAGCGGCCCACGGCGTGAGTAGCTGCCAGTAGCCAACTGGCCGAAGGACTTTAAGGCCTAACTCTCTTTCCAAATGGGCCGCATTTCTTGGCAACTTCTCTTCCATAGTGAGAAACACGTCGCACTCGAGAAGAAGGGCATCATGGATTAGCCGAGCGTCCTTGGTGCTCAGATAACCAAACCGGCTCTTCAGCACTTCTTGCGAACCGGCTACACCTTGCGCCGTAAACGGTCCGGCGCCCTTTCCATATGAAGCCAAACAGCCTTCCCAATAGTCACGTACTTCCATGGCCCATTGAAGATAGTCGTGCCTTCGGCGGTCCCGAACCTCTTTTAGGCTGTTGCTGGACAGAGCCAACTGAAGCGACCCTCGGCCCCCAACCAGCACGATCGGCCTGAGGGCTTCAAGATTCTCGGGACCGTCAGGTACCAACCAAATCTTGGCCCCTTGGGTTAATCTCCCTCCATCGTAGATGAACTCACCATAGTCCTGCAGAGTCTGCAGTGTGGAGGAATCGAGAAACACGCGGCCTGGAAGTCTGTTTGCTGACATCTGCGGTTTGACAAGGCCCGCGCTATTCAGTAAGATAATAGTAATCCGCTAAGCGGAGGTGGATTGCCCGCAGGGGCAAGCGTAAGAGGGTCTCGTGAGAGGCCCTTTTATTGTTTCGGATAGAGGACGTAGCCATAGCCTTCTACACGGTTCTTGTAGAGTTGGCGGTTAAGCTTCGGTTCGACAGTCTCAAACAGACGCTGGCCAAAAGGTTTGAGGTCGGTCGCGACCAGCCCATACTGCTTGAGCACCCACATCTTGATGGGATGCCCCAGCAGGTCGGCCAATTGCAGTCCTGCAATATTGGCAGCCTTGCTCTTCAGCTTTAGTTCGCGGCTGGTCAGCGCTGATTGAAAGGCAGCGGCGCTCGTCATGCCCCAAACGCCGCGCTCATACACCCGGCTATAAGAATCCTTGAGCAGCCGATCCTCGGTCCCGCCACGCGCCTCGGCCAGCACATCCCCCACCCGGTTGACGTGATTCAGATAGCCAGCGTAGCGTTGCAGCAGAAAGCCCAGCCCAAGATGATAGGGATGGGCAGCGGCGGCGCCGTGCTTGTCCCGCAACGTCGCTTTGTCAATGACGATGGCGCAGATGTGAACATCAGCCGCCCGGATGCACGCCAACAGATCGGCGTCGAACGCGGCGCGGCGGGCCGGGTCGCGCAGGTTCTTGAACGCCTTGCGAGCATTGATCATGTCTTCGCGATGCAGCACCACTGGCTCGTCTGGATGGTGCGACAGGTGCCGCGCCTTGACCGCTTCGAGCGCCTCGTGAAACTGGAGATAGGCCGGGTTGCGGAACCAACAACCCAACAGGCACAGGAAACGATGCGCCGGTTCGCGAACTTCGCGGAAGACGTGATCGCCCGACTCGTCCACATAGAGACGGTAGCGGTCATCAAATGCCGCTGGGCGAGAAGGGCTGGCAAGCCTTGTCATGTGAGACGTATTGCGACGCCAGACTTGAGAGACCGACGGCGCAGCCCGCTGTATACGAGCAGCCCCCGGCCCCCCAGAAGGTAACCAAGATTATAGGCCGCACGGGACGCAGGGCAAGCGGGCGGGCCCTGGCGGTTCAAACCGCCGCAACAGAAGCCCAAAACCCGCCTCCGCGGGTTGGGTGTGCGGCCTTTAGTCGGCGAAGGCCGACTTTGGGCATTTGGTTGGCGCGGTTTCAACCGCTGGCCAAGGACCTCTGGCGTGTTGGTGCCCGAGCGGGCGGCGCCCATGAAGGGCGCGACTACGGCCCGATCATTGAAGTCGTTGAAGGCTTGCTCCCCCTTCCCCTGTGGCGCTTTTCGACGGGGGAACGGGGGCCGGGGGGACAGCTTGCGCCCTGCTCAGCGGGGCGGGGCCGGCCAGCCCGGCTAGGCCCGCTGCTTGACGCTCGACGGCAGCTCGACGAAGTCGCTGGTCCGCTCGAGCGCGTTCATGGCCGCGAGCAGGGGCGGGGGCGGCGCGATCAGGCGGCGCTCATCCAGGTGCAGCCAGCCGCCCGTGCTCGTCACGCTGGCGCTCAGCTCGCCGTCCGGGCGGAAGATTTCGTGCCGCAGGCGGAAGCGGCTGCCGTCGGGGGCGTGGCCGGCCAGGGCGTACGTTACCGTGATCTGCTGCTGCAAGCCGACCTCGCGGAAGTATTCGACCTCGTCCTTCATCACCACCGGCCCGACGCGCAGCCGCAGAAACTCCTCCACCGGGAAGCCATGCTCGATCAGGAACATCTGGCGCACGTCGGCGGCCTTGTCGAGATAGGCGGTGTTCTTCATGTGGGCGTTGAAATCCATGTCGGCCCAACCGGCATACAGGGTCTTCGAGTACATGCAATGGCTCCAGGGCGCGGGGTGATGGCGGCTATTGTAGTCTTCCCTTGCGATTCCACCGGCGCGCCCCGGCCGCAGCATAGATGAGTGTATGGTTAGAATCCAGGCCGGATGTCATTTGGGGGGCAGCGGCGCACGACGTATAGATAGAACGGCAAAATGTGCCGCCAATCGTTGAGTTCGGAAAAGGAGTTTCCCATGAGCCAAGCAACCAGCACCGCCAAGCAGGCCACGCGCAAGTCCGCGAACGGCGCCAAGTCCACCGGGTTCACCGCCGAAGAGAAAGCCGCGATGAAGGAGCGCGCCCGCGAGCTCAAGGCCGAAGCCGCCCGCGCCGACGGCGAGAGCGCCCTGCTGGCCGCCGTCGCCCAGATGCCGGAGCCGGACCGCGGCCTGGCCACGCGCCTACACGCGCTGGTCAAGGCCAACGCGCCCGGCCTGGCGCCGAAGACGTGGTACGGGATGCCGGCCTACGCCAATGCGGACGGCAAGGTGGTGTGCTTCTTCCAGGCCGCGGCCAAGTTCCAGGCGCGCTACGCCACCTTCGGCTTCAACGACACCGCCAACCTGGACGACGGCGCGCTGTGGCCCACCAGCTTCGCGCTGAGGGAGTTGACAGCCACCGGGGAGGCGCGGCTCGCGGCGCTGGTGAGGCAGGCGGTGAGCTGACCTAGTTGTGCGCCATATGGGGTAGGGGTCATGACAGTTGCCCCCGGCGGCTCGGCCGCATGGGCGGGCGGCAGCCAATGTCATGACCCCGACGACTCGCGCCGTCCAGGCCATGTCATTCCGAGGCGCGGGTTGCCTGCCCCACCAGCCTGGCGTGCGGTGCGCCGAGGAATCCTCCGGCCCGCAGGCGTGAAGATTCCTCAGGCCGCACAGGCAGCGGCCTTCGGAATGACATGCACGACGTCGAAATGACACTTGCGCGGGGTGGTAATGAATAGCGATCATGCAGATAATCTATCCACAGGAGACAACCCGATGAAATACGCACTGCTGATGTACCAGACCGATGCCCATTCGCAGCCCGGCACGCCGGAGTTCCAGGCCTCCAGCCGGGCCTGGGCGGAGATGGCGCCGGAGCTGCAAGAGGTGCTGGCGGCCGGCAACGGCCCCATCGGCCTGGCGCCGGTGGCCAACGCCACCACCGTGCGCGTGCGCGACGGCAAGCCGCTCCTCACCGATGGCCCGTTCGCTGAAACGCACGAGCAGTTGGCTGGGGCATGGCTGTTCGACTGCGCCGACCTGGACGAGGCGCTGAAGTGGGCGGCCCGCATCCCCACCGCGCAGTATGGCTCGGTGGAGGTGCGCCCGCTGTGGGGGGATGAGTAGGGCGCCTCTGCATCCATGACGGCTGCCGCCCAGATCGAAGCGACGTTCCGCGAGGAGCATGGGCGCGTGCTGGCGGCCCTGATCGGGCGGCTGGGCGACTTCGCGCTGGCCGAGGACGCCTTGCAGGATGCGCTCGTCAACGCGCTCGAAAGCTGGGCGCGCGACGGCCTGCCGCGCAATCCCGGCGCGTGGCTGCTCACCGTCGCGCGCCGCCGCGCGGTGGACCGGCTGCGGCGAGAGGCGGCGTTCGAGCGGCAGGCTGCGCGGCTGACGGCGCTGGCCGGCGAGGACGAAGACGAGATGGACGACGCGCTGCCCGACGACCGGCTCAAGCTGATGTTCACCTGCTGCCACCCCGCGCTGAGGCTGGAGGCGCAGGTGGCCCTCACCCTGCACACCCTGGGCGGCCTGTCCACGGTGGAGGTGGCGCGGGCGTTCCTGGTGCCGGTGCCCACCATGGCCCAGCGGCTGGCGCGGGCGCGCGGCAAAATCCGCACCGCCGGCCTGCCCTACCGCGTGCCGCCCGCCGACCTGCTGCCGGAGCGGCTGGAGGCGCTGCTGGCCGTGATCTACCTGATCTTCAATGAGGGCTACGCGGCCACCAGCGGCGGCGAGCTAACCCGGGCGGACCTGTGCGCGGAGGCCATCCGGCTGGGGCGCGTGCTGAGGGGCCTGATGCCGGGGAGCGCCGAGGCGCACGGCCTGCTGGCGCTGATGCTGCTCCACGACGCGCGGCGCGCGGCGCGGCTGGACGCGGAGGGCGCGCTGGTGCTGTTGGAAGATCAGGACCGCACGCTGTGGGACCGGGAGAAGATCGGCGAGGGGACGCGGGTGCTGGACGAGGCGCTGACCCTGAATGCGCCGGGGCCGTATCAGGTGCAGGCCGCCATCAGCGCGCTGCACGCCGCCGCCCCCGCCGCCGCGGACACCGACTGGGCGCAGATCGCCATGCTCTACAACACCCTGGCGCGGATGACGCCGTCGCTGGCGGTGCGCGTGAGCCGGGCGGTGGCCGTGGCGATGGCGCGCGGCGCGGGCGCAGGGCTGGAGCTGTTGTTGGCGTTGGAAGACGAAGCCGGCGACTACTATCCCTACCACGCGGCGCGGGCCGACCTGCTGCGGCGGGCCGGCGAGCGCGAGGCGGCGGCCGAGGCCTACGCGCGGGCGGCGGCGCTGTGCGGCAACGCGCCGGAGCGGGCGTACCTGGAGCGGCAGGCCAAGTTGTTGGGCCTGGGATCGTGAGTATGCAAGAATTACCTTGACGTGGTGTCCGGGTTGCGTTTCTAATCCGCGCCCAAGCGTTGGTCCTTGCTTCAACGTGGTCCCGTCAAAAACCGCCCGGATGCCCGCACTTTAGCGGGACCCTGATCGGGATCAGGATCACGGGCGGGCGCGGATTCGATGGAAGCGCCCCTGCCCACTGTCAGATGTGCGATTGAAAACTCGATAGGTTTCGACGCAGCCCAGCGCCAGGCGCGCGCTTGAGCGATCAATCAAACTCCATCACGCTGTCCAGCCCGCGCCGCAAGCCCACCAGCCCGCCCACCTTGCGGATCGCCAGCAGCGCCCCGTTCACATACGGCTCCGCGCTGGTGCCCGCCTCGTGCCGCAGGATCAGCTTCTGGTCCGGCATCCCAAAGATCACGTCCAGCGAGATGACGTAGCCCGGCAAGCGCACCGAGTGCACCTGCGAGCCGTGCAGCCGCGCGCCCCGGCTCTCGCGCGGGCCGTGCATCGCGTCCAGGGGCACGTCCAGGGCGGCCTCGCGCACGCGGCCCAGCCGGTCGGCCACCTCGCGGGCGGTGCCGCTGGGCGCGTCGCGCTTCTCGGCGTGGGCGTAGTCAATCACCTCCCAGTGCGGGATGTAGCGGGCCGCCATCTCGGCGAACTTCTGGAGCAGGACTGCCGTGAGCGCGAAGTTGCCCGCCGCCAGCACCCCGCGCCCCGCCGCTTGTGCCGCCGCGTCGATCTCGGCGTAGTCGTCGTTGGTGAGGCCGGAGGTGCCCACGACCACATGCGCGCCCGCCGCCAGGGCACTGAGGATGTGCCCCTTGGCGGCGTCGGGCTTGGTGTATTCCACGAAGACATCGGGCCGGGTGGCGAGCGCCTCGGCGGCGGTGGCGAAGACGGGCGCGGACAGATCCGCGAGGCCAAGCACTTCGCCCAGGGCGCGGCCCGCGTGCGTGCGCGAGACGGCGGCCACCAGCTCCAGGTCGGGCGCGGCAGCGATACCGCGCGAGAGCGCCGATCCCGCCCAGCCGAGGGCGCCCGCCACACATACGCGAATGGTCGTCATGACTGCTCCTTTAGGTGGGCTGACGCCAGCCGCTCGCCCTCACCCCCGGCCCCTCTCCCGCCGGGAGAGGGGGGCAAGCAGCGGGAGCAGCCTTGGAATGCGGTGCACGGCTCGCCTGGTCGGCACGCCCTAACGGGTAAGAATGTCCAGGTAAGCTCGCCAGGGGCCGACGGCTTCGGCGTAGGGGTGGGCGAGGCCCTCAGCGATCTGGCCGATATGGTTGAGGTCGTGCACGGCCCAGGCGGCGAGGAGTTGATGCAGGGTGACGGTCCCCAATTCGGGGTGCGTGCCGCGCCGGGCAAGCTGGGCGGGCGTCAGGCGCAGGGCGCGCAGGCGGTCGAGGTTGAGCGCGCGGCGCTGGGCGAAGGTATCGAGCAGTTCGTCCAGGGGCCGGTCGCCCCAGTGCTCAAACTGCGCCAGCCGGTCGAAGGGCACGAAGGGCCGGGCCTCGCCGTGCTGAAGGATGATCTCGAGGCGCGGCAGCCAGTCGGTCTCCTCGCCGTGGATCAGGTGGCCGAGAACGGCATGCGGGTCCCAGTCGTCGCGGAGGCCGGTGGGCGCGGGGGCGGGCAGGCCGCGGAGGAGGGCGCGCAGGGCGGCGGGGGTGCGCTCCAGGAGGGCGAGCAGGTGGTCGAGTTGGGAGTCCATGTCGGCGATTCTCCCTCACCCCCTGCCCCTCCCCCGCTAGGGGAGGGGTGTGAGGGCGTGTCATTGTCAGATCCCCCCCTCCCGCACTGGAGAAAGGGGTGTGGGGCAATGGCGCTACCAGAAACCCGCGTGCACCGCTCGCGCTTCGGCGTCCAGTTCCAGCGCGGGGCCGGCCACGTCCACCGGGCGGCCGCTGCGGGCGAAGACCTCGCGGCAGGGCAGCAAGAGATGCTCGGGCGAGGGGCCGGCAAGGGCGTACAGGTCTTCTTCGCTGAGGGCAAAGACGACGCGGCGGATGCCGGCCCAGTGGATGGCGCCGGCGCACATGGCGCACGGCTCGGTGCTGGTGTAGAGGGTGCAGCGGGCAAGATGGTCGGGGTCGAGTTGGCGCGAGGCGAGGCGAACGAGATTGGTCTCGGCGTGGCCGGTGGTGTCGCGCTCGGTGATGACGGTGTTCTCGGCTTCGAGGAGCAGCGTGCCCTGCTCGTCCACCAGGGTAGCGCCGAAGGGGTGGTTGCCGTGGGCGCGGGCGCGGGCGGCGACCGCGATGGCGCGGCGGAGGTGGTCGAGGTCGGCGGGATTCATAGGGCAGTTGGCGGGTTCGCTTAGGCGCCGATCACATCGGACCGTACGAGGCCGTAGATCTCCACATCGTGATGCCGCCCCTGGTTGTACCAGGCGCCGCGCGCGGTGCCTTCGTGCTGAAAGCCGCACTTCTCGGCCAGGCGGCGCGAGGCGGCATTGCCGGGGTGAATGACCAGCCGGATACGATTGATGTTCTTGGTCTCGAACAGGTAGCGCACCATCAGGGTGACGGCTTCGGTCATGGCCCCCTGGCGGCGGGCCGCGGGCGCGTAGAGGATGTAGGATAGCTCGTACTCATCCAGGTAGTTGACGGTCTTATAGAATTCGATGTGCCCGATGATCTGATCGGCGCCGTCAACGATGACGAGTTGGCCCTCGTCCTTGGTCCAGAAGCCGGTTTCGTGAAAGAGCTGGTTGAACCGGACCTGCGACATGATGCCGCGCGGGAAGAACTCGCCGCGGTTGGCGATGTCAATGTGAAACGCGTAGAGGTCGGAGAGATCAGCTTCGCGCACGGGGCGCAGGGAGATGGATGTGCCCGCCAGCATCGGTCCTCCGGGGATGTGGAGACGAAAACCAACCTATTGGCTAGCCGGCGCGTTACCGGCCCAGCCGCACCCGATCATAGACCCAAAGCAAGTTGAACGCGAAGAACACGATCAGCAGCAGCCACGCGGCGGGGACGGGAGGGGAGGGCATGTCAGGGCGGCGTTCCAAGACTGTGCGTTTTGTTCACCTGGCGGGCGATGACGGTAAGCCGGTGGAGGCGGCGAAGAAACAATGTCGCCTCAACGTTAAGACCTGCCAGGTATGGCGACTGCCATTGCGGGCGCGCGTTAGCCCAAACCTGGCAGGTCTTGACAGTAGTGCCTCAGGCGCGAAACATCGCCGCTCTACTCCCCCCTCCCCACCCACGGCCCGACGCCCTCGATGCGGTCAATCGTGATGCGGGTGATGTAGCCGGGGGGCGGGTTGGGCATGGGCGGGAACTTGACGCCGGGACCCATGTAGATGTAGGCCAGCTTCTGCAATAGCTCGGGCGCGCCGCCTTCGGTGATGCGGGCGGTGCCGTAGATGACGGCGTACTCCGTGAGGCCGAAGCTGCTCAGGGTCTTGGCTTCGATTGAGACGACGACGCGCGGGTCGCGCAGGATGTTCATGACCTTCTGGTTCTTGGGCAGGTGGGCGGCCACCAGCTCGTCGCCCTCCACGCCCAGCCACACCAGGGTGACGTGCGGGCTGCCGTCGCGGTTCATCGTGACGAGGTGGGCCAGCGCGCCCGCGTCGAGCAGGGATTGGATGGAAGGGGGGATGTTCATCGATCAGCCTTTGACGTAAGAGAACTTTTCCAGGATCAGCCCATCGCGGACGCGAAACACGTCCACGCCGCGGACGTGGCCGGACTGGCCGGCGGGGTCGGTCCAGGTGTAGACCCAGCGCGCCACGCAGCGCTCGCCCAGCCCGAACAACTCCTCCACCTTGATGTGCGCCTGGGGCGCGGCGCGGAAGAACTCTTCCCAGAACTGGGTGACGGCGGCCTTGCCCCGGTACGCCGTGCCGTCGGGGGCGGGGGCGGTGTTCTCGAAGACGCCGTCGGGGTGCCACAGCGCCATCATCCCGGTCACATCGCGGCGGTTGAGGGCGTCGTTGAAGGCCAGCACGGTGCGGGTGGCGGCTTCGAGCTTGTTGAGCTTGTAAGGCATTAGGCGCGCGCCTTGTCCTTGAGCGGGACGAGCCGCCAGCGGGCGTAGGCCAGGAATGCGGCCACCGCGGCGATGAAGAGGTTCATCACGATGTTCTGGTATTCGGCGCGCGGGAAATGCCAGGCCGCCGCCCCCAGCATGACGGCCACCAGGCCCGCCGCCGCCAGCGGGGTGAGGCGGGTCTGGATGCGCGTCAGGCCGGGCAGGATGAGGCCGAGGGCGGCGAGGATCTCGGCCGTGCCGCTGAAGTAGTGCAGGCCGGCGGGCAGGTCGTACATCCACGCCATGGGCGCGGGCAGCCCGGGCGGCAGGATGAAGTGCTGGATGCCGGTGAAGAGGAAGAACACCCCTAACCCAACCTGTAGGACCCACAAGACGATGTTCATCAGGCGGAGGCTCCTTTCGCAGTGTGTCCGTTATCCATCAGTATAACGAACCTGGGGGGCGCGGCGCAAGATGGGCGGCGGCGCGGCGGGCGGGGCGCTTACAGCGGGACGCGGAAGTGGTAGGCGTTGATGGTCAGCCCTTCGCGGAAGTAGAAGCGGTGGGTCTGCTCGCGCTGGACGCCGGAGTCGAGATGCAGTTGGCCGCAGCCGTGGGCGCGGGCCTCGGCCTTGAGCCAGTCCATCAGGGCGCGGCCAAACCCATGCGAGCGAAAGGCCGGGTCGGTGTTCAGGTCGTCCACGTACATGATGCGGCCGGCGTAGAGCATCTCGATGTAGCGGTAGCCGGCCACGGCCCGCACCGCGCCATCGGCATAGAGCGCGGCCAACTGATAGTGGTCGGTCTGCATCATGCGGCGGATGGTGCTCAGGTAGTCATCAGGCGCGATGTTGGGGCGCAGGTCGAGCATGACGGCGCGGGTGGCGAGGATGGCGGCGTCGGTGAGGACGGGCTGGATGGCGATCACACCCTACCCCTTGTCGTGCGTCTTGGCCTTGGCGCGGGCGGCCTCCACGTCCACAGCCAACTCTTCGACGGAGCGCAAATGCAGGCGGGCGGCGCCCTGCCACTCGCTCAGGCGCACGCGGGTGCCGGCGGCGGCGTGGGCGGCCAGGCGGGCGCGGGCCGGCTCGATGGCGGCGGCGTACTGCGGCAGCCATTGGGCCTGGGCCACGAGCATCTCGTCCGTCATCTGCCACACTTCCTCGGGATTGCAGACGGCGCCCACCAGCGGGTCGTGCAGCATGGCCTGCTTGAGCAGGGTCACGTCGCCGTGGACGGCGGCCTCCATGCCCATCTCCTGCACGCGGACGCTGGCGGCGCAGGTGGCGGCGCAGGCCAGCGGCAGGTCGCCCACCACGGTCATGTTGATGCCGTTCTTGTCCACGTAGCCGGGGATCTCGATGACGCAGCCGTTGGGCAGGTTGCGGATGTGGCCCTGGTTGACGATGTTGAAGTGGCCGCGATAGGTGCGCCCGGTCGCCAGCGACTCGATGATGTGGCTGGCGTGCTCCACGCTGCGGTGGTCGGGCGAGTAGAGGCGCGGCTCTTCCTGGAGCCAGTTGGGGAAGTCGGTCTCGAACCAGCGGCGGTCCTCGGTGCACACGCGCAGGTAGCCGCCTGTCTCGCCGTTGATCCACTCGCTCAGGTCCACCCATTGGGGGATTTCGTCCGGGCGCTTGCGGTACCAGGGCAGGTACTCGCTCAGGTGGCCGTTGCTCTCGGTGCTGAAGTAGCCAAAGCGCCGGATCACGTCAATGCGCACCTTCTCGGTGACGCTGTATTTCGGATGCGCCTCGAACAGTTCCAGCAGACGCGGCACCATGTCCATCCCGCGCCACTGCACCTGGATGTACCAGGTCTGGTGGTTGATGCCGGCGCAGATAATGTCCACGTCGTCGCGGGTGACGGTCTCGTCCGGCCCAATGCGGCCCTCGGCGCGGGCCCAGTGCTCGATGCACTCGGCGATCTGCCCGTGGCCGTGCTGCACGCCGTGGCATAAACCAACGGTCCTTACCCCGCCATACTTGTTGCAGGCCCAGGTGTTCATCGCCATCGGGTTGGAGTAGTTGAGGAACAGCGCGCCCGGCCGGGCCACGGCGCGGATGTCGGCGCAGATGCCCAGCAGTTCGGGGATGGTGCGCTGGGCGTACATCAGCCCGCCCGCGCACAGGGTGTCGCCCACGCACTGGTCCACCCCATATTTGAGCGGGATGTCGATATCGGTGGCGAAGGCCTCCAGCCCGCCCTGGCGGATGGTGCAGATGACGTAGTCGGCGTCGGCGATGGCGTCGCGCCGGTGGAGGGTGGGCTCAATCGTCGCGGGCAGATTGTTGGCGCGCACTTCGCGCTCCATAAGCTGCACCACCATGTTCAGGTTGCGCTCGGAAATGTCCATCAGCGCGAAGCGGGTGTCGCGCAGTTCGGGCACGGCCAGCACGTCGCGCATCAACGCGCGGGTGAAGCCGACCGAACCGGCGCCGATCATGGCAATCTTGAGGGGCATGGGAGTCTCCGGAAGGATGAAGGATGAAGGATGAAGGCGGTAGGCAGACGAAGGATGAAGGATGAAGGCGGTAGGCAGACGAAGGACGAAAGACGAAGGACGGAGTGCGGCAAGCAGAAGGCAAAGGCCGATCAGCGCTGGACGGCGGGCAGGTGGACGGCGGCGCCGGGGACGAGCACGAACAGCACCGGGTGGCGGGCCAGGGCGGTGGCGGCGGCGGCGCTAAAGCGGCGGCCGGACAGGTAGAAGTGGTGCGGCCCGGCGCTGAGGCCGGTCAGCAGCGAGGCGGCCACGCTGGCATCCACGCCGTCGTTCGTGTTGGGATAGCTGTTGATGAAGCGGTCGGTGCCAAACTCGGGCGACAGGCCGTCCAGCCCCAGGCCGTAGAGCGCCTCGTAGGGCTGGTTGTTCGGGTTGGCGGCCAGCCCGGTGGAAGCGGTGCCGCTGACGAAGGCCCAGCCATCGGCCGGCGCGTCCAGGACGCAGTCGGCCAGGGTGGTGAACGTGGTGGTGGTGTTGGTCCACAGGCCGGAGGCGGGGTCGGCGCAGGCGTGGGCAAAGGGGCTGTCGTCGGGCACGTACAGCGCGGCCAGGCCGGGGTCCATCAGGCTCACCGAGCCGGTGCCGAACTGGCGGGCGTAGTAGAGCGTGAAGGAATGCGGGCCAGCCGCGACGTTGAAGACATTGGAGGCGGCCAGGCTGACGTCCAGGCCGTCCACGGTGTCGGTGGCCACATCGCCATAGCGCAGGCCGGTGGAGCCGGGCTGGGTGTCGTCCATCCAGATTTGGGCGCGGGCTTCGTAGGGCGCGGTGGGCGAGCCGTTGTAGCCCAGCCAGCCGTCGGCGATGGCGAACACCCGCCCCGGCCGCGGCGCGTCCAGGCTGCACCCGATGGTGTCGTTCATCGTATTGACCGTGGTGATGAAGGCGCCGTTGTAGGTCGCGCCGCAGACTTGCAGGTCGGTGGCATCCGAGGGGATGAACAGGGCGCTCAGGCTGGCCTGGTATATGAACACCGGATCGTCGCCGTCGGTGCGGCGGCCCATGAACGAAAAGATGTTGACGCCCACCGTGGTGGTGACCAGGGCGGTGATGGACAGGCTGCGGTCGGTGCCGTCGCCGCCGGCCAGCAGGGCGCTGTCGGGCACGATGTCCAGGTAGCGGTCGGTGTAGAACAGGCCATTGCTTTGGCTGTTGTGGTTGAGGCGGAAGTTGGCCTCGTAGGCGTCGGTGCTGCTGGCGGCGCCGAGGGAGGCGGTGAGCGTCACCAAGGCGTGGCCCGGCCGCGAGACGTTGAAGTTGCAACTCATCAGACTGCCAAAGTCGGTTGTGGTGAATTCAATGCTCATGTTGTCGTGCGTGATGCCGCAGGCGCTGAGGTAGGGGCCTTGGAACGTCAGCGCATCGGGCAGGCCGGCGGGCGCGGCGGGGGGCGCTGGGGCCGGCGGACGTTCGGCGAGGGCGCGGGCTGGCGCGAGCACCAGCGCGGCGGCAGCGATGAGCGTGAGCGTGCGCCCGATAAGCCCGCCAGCAAGTTGTGGCATCCGGTCCTCCCCGCAAGCGATGTCAGTGGATGAAAGCGAAATGCGTTTAGGGCTGCCGCAAAATCTTCTCCATCGCTTTGCCCTTGGCCAGCTCATCAATCAGCTTATCCAGGTAGCGGATTTCGCGCATGAGCGGGTCTGCGATGTTTTCCACGCGGATGCCGCAGATCACGCCGGTGATCATCGTCCGCGCCGGGTTGAGCCGCGGGGCTTGCGCGAAAAAGGTCTCGATGTCGGTTTGTTTCTTCAGGTGCGCGTTTAGCTCTTTCTGGCTGTAGCCCATCAGCCAGCGGATGATCGTATCAACTTCGGCTTTGGTGCGCCCCTTGCGCTCGGCCTTGGCGACATACTCGGGATAGACCCGGGCAAAGGCCATGGTAAAGATCCGATGTTTGGTTTGGCTGTTGGCTTGCATCGATGCTTCTCCCTGGCGGCTAATCAGTGGTGCTCGGCTAATGGTATCACACCGCCTTAGCGGAAGGCAATCGGGCGACAGCGATCAAGCTACGCACTTTCCACTTCCACACCTCCCCACCGCATTTGCGCCCCCTGCCCAGCCGACTACAATACCGCGCATGTCCATGCAGGATTGGGACCGCGTTTATCATCAAGTCGTCAACGACCATTGGACGCTGCTGGCGGCCTTTGCCTGGAAGAGCTACACCGACTACGGGCGCGGGGCGCTGGTCATCCAGGTGGATGAGCTGGTCAAGGCCGGCTTCGGCATCGAAGAGCTGGACGTGCAGGTGACCTACCTGCCCGGCAGCGACGTGGCCCGCCTGACGGCCGACACCGCCGAGTTTATCGCCGAGTACGATCCGCGCAGCGAACTGGTGATCCTGTTCACCGGGCTGGACAGCGGCGGCAACCTGGCCTACCGCTGCAAGACCGGCGACGGCCCCCTCCCACCCGACGCCTTCCGGCTGTATGGGCACAAGCTCGACCGGCTGGATTGGCGGCTGCACTAGGCGGCGACCGACCCCACAACCCCCGTGGGAAGCCGGGGGCAGGTCACGACCCCATGGGGTGGGGCGTTCCTGCGACCGGCGGCCAAGAATAGGAGACCTCCCCATGACCGACTCCCCGCCCCGCACCGGATACGCGCCGGTGAATGGGCTGCAGATGTATTACGAGATCCACGGCGGCGGCGCGGCAACGCCGCTGGTGCTGCTGCCCGGCGCGTTTTCGGGCATCGGCACGTCGTTCGGGGCGCTGCTGCCGGGGCTGGCCCGCACGCGGCCGGTGGTGGCCTTCGAACTGCAGGGGCACGGGCGCACCGCCGATATCGACCGCCCGCTTTCCACCGCGCAGATGGCCGACGACGTGGCGGCGGCGCTGCGGCACCTGGGGATCGAACAGGCCGATATCCTGGGCTACAGCATGGGCGGCGACGTGGCCCTGCACTTCGTGGTGCGCCACCCGGCGATGACGCGCAAGCTGGTGCTCATCGCCGCCAGCTACAACCGGGCGGGCATTCACCCCGGCCTGATGGAGGGCCTGGGCGAGATGACGCCGGCCATGATGTACGGCTCGCCGTGGCACGAGGAATACCTGCGGACCGCGCCGCGCCCAGAAGACTTCGACAAGCTGTTCGCCAAGAAGACGCAGATGGATGCGTCTTACGAGGACTTTTCCGCCGAGACGATCCAGGCCATCCGCGCGCCCACCCTGGTGATGATCGGCGACTCCGATCTCACCCGGCCTGAGCACGCGGTGGAGATGTTCCGGCTGCTGGGCGGCGGCGTCTTCGGCGACACGCCCGCCGGCCTGCCGGATTCGCAGCTTGCCATCGTGCCAGGCGCTTCGCATGTGTCCATCGTGTCCAAGGCCGACCTGCTGCTGGCGATGATCCCGGCATTTCTCGACGCGCCGGTGAAGGCGGGCGGGTGACGCGTGGGGTCAGCATCGAGCCATGACAATGGAAGCGCGTAGTAGCGACTTGAGCGAAGCCCCCTATGGGCATTCGCCAGAGGTCCGAAGCAGCCGGCGGGAGCGAATAAATCCGCCACTACGGCAGGACGGCAGCGACGGAACACACAGCACCTGATCATATGACACCCTACACTTCAATTGAGCGCACGACCTTTGGCGGCTGGGAGAACTGCTGGCGGCTGACGGACGGCCGCGTGGAGGCCGTCATCGTCGCGGACGTGGGGCCGCGGGTACTGCGGCTGGGGCTGGTGGGCGGGCCGAATTTGCTGTGCGAGCACCCCGAGCAGTGGGGGCTGACGGGCGGCGATGAGTTCCGCATCTATGGCGGGCACCGCTTCTGGCACGCGCCGGAGCACAAGGTGCGCACCTACCAGCCGGACAACGCGCCGGTGGAAGTGACCCCCCTGCCCGAGGGCGTGGGGCTGCGGTTATTACCGCCGTTGGAAGCGGCGACGGGGATTCAGAAGGAATGGGAAATCCGGCTGGAGGCGGCGGGCACGTTCCGCGTGACACACCGGCTGCACAACCGCGGGCTGTGGCCGGTGGAGTGCGCGCCGTGGGCGATCTCGGCTATGGCGCCGGGCGGCGAGGCGATCCTGCCCCTGCCGCCGCGCGGGCCACACCCAGAGTTCATCCTGCCCACCTCCACCCTCAGCCTGTGGCCCTATACCGATCTGAGCGACCCGCGCTACACGTTCGGGCGGCAGTACTTGCGGCTGCGGTCGGTGGCGGGCGCGCCGACGCCGCAGAAGATCGGGGCGCCCGTGCCGGACGGCTGGGCGGCGTATGCCCTCAACGGGCAGTTGTTCATCAAGCTGTTCGACGTTCGCCACGGCGCGCGCTACCCCGACCTGGGCGTGAACGTGGAGCTGTTCACCGACGCCGACATGCTGGAGCTGGAGACGCTGGGGCCGCTGGCGAAGCTGGAACCGGGCTGGAGCGCCGAGCACGTGGAGCGCTGGGGCCTGTGGGACGGCCTGCCGGACCTGCCGGATGATGCCGCCATCGAGCAGCACGTGGTGGAGCGGGCGCGGGAGTTGGGGGACGACGGCGAGATTCGTCTGTAAGAGGGGCAACGCCGGCAACGCTTGCGGGCTACCTTCGGCTGGTACGGGGGCCCATGAAGCTGGCGAGCAGGCTGGCCGCCTGCACCACCACGATGCTGAGCAGATAGAGCACATACAGCCAGGCGGCGGGCGCGCCCCAGGCCACGCCGCCGGCAAACCGCACCAGCGCCAGCAATTGCAGCAGACCGAAGGCCAATAGGCCCGCCGTCGCCCCGCGCACGCGCGCCCGGTCATTCTCCCGCAGGATCATCACCGCCGCCACGCCATAGGAAAAGAGCCAGGCCCCAATCGCCCGGGCAGCCAGCGGGGTGAGGGGCCAGGCCCAGACGGGCGCCAGCGCCTGAGGCAGCACAAACAGGGCCGCGCCCGCCGCCAGCGCCGGGGCCGCCTGGCTGGGCAGCACCACCCACAGCCAGGCCGGCAGGTCGCCGCGCGCGGCGGGGTCCTGGCCGGGCAGGCGGCGCTGAACGAGCCAGCCCAGCCCCAGGGCGGGCGGCACCACCACATAGACCACCAGCCACACCCAGGCGGCCAGGCGCGGGAACCACTCGGAACGGCTGAAGTGAAACTGGTTGAGGTGGAGCAGGGTAGCGATGAGCAGCAGCCCGGTGGCCGTCACCGCGGCCGGCAGGCTGGGGCGGAAATCTTTCCAATAGCGCTGCGTGAAGGACAGGACCGCGGGCACCATGGCCGACCAGAAGCCCGCGCCGATGAAGGCGGCCGACAGCGGGACCGCGATGGTCCAGGCAAAAAAGCGGTCGGTGGCGGCCGACAGCACGTAGAGCTGGACCCCCGCCACGAAGACCAAGGCGATGATGAGCCCCAGCAGCAGCCGGTTGTAGAGCGACACAGGTTTCGGCGGGGCGGCGGGCGTTGGGGTCATGGATCGCTGTCTCTTTCCAGGTCATCTGATGCGTTACTAGGCCGCCCAGGCCTTGACCCCCGCCACAGCTTTATCGAACAGCTTGAGTTCCTTCAGCACCTGGTCCGGCGTGGCGTTGGCGGGCGCCGTGCGGCCGTCGTTGGCCCAGGACGTCAGGACCTTGAACAGCGCCTGGGGCTGGGCCTTGGCAAAGGGATAGCTTCGCTGAACCAGGGTGTTGATGTTGCCGATGTACTGGGTGATATCGCGCGCGGCGGTCTGAATCCCGCCATTGAACTCGGCCGGGGTGGGATTGGCCTTGACGCGCGCGCTGAAGGCCTCCGCGCCCGCGATGCCGGCGGCGATGCCCTTCTTCATCTGGCGCGCCAGGCTCTCTAGCGGGTTGGTCACGCCCGCCTGCGCCACTTTGAAGCCCTTGGTCTGGGCCGCCAGTTGCTTGTCGAGGGCGGTGAGCTGGGTTTTGAGCACGGCGATGCCCTTGCGGTAGGCGGCCTTGTCGGCGCCGGCCGGCTCCTTGCCCACGGTCGCATCCAGCACCACCATATAGCTGGTCTTGGCAACCTGAAACTCCTTATAGGCGGAGTTCCAGGCGGCGTAGACCTTGGGGCTGGTGCCGACCTGGTGGGTCTTGAGGGCGTCGTCGAGCTTGCCCAGGGCCTTTTCGATCCCCAGGGTTTTGCTGGCGAAGCGCTCCACGGTGGGGCTGGGCTTCTTCACCCGGGCGGTCGTCTTGAACAGCTTCTTGGCTGAGCGCCACTTATCGACCAAAGCACCCATGCGAACCTCCTTACTAAACAACCAGGCGCCGCACGGTTTGCGGCGCCCGGTCCACAGCACGGTTGGCGCGGCCCGCTAGGCCGCCCACTTCTTGACGCCTTCGACGGCCTGCTCGAAGGCGTTGACTTCCCGCAGGACTTCCTCGCGGGTGGCCTTGGCCGGCACGCGGCGGCCATCGTTGCCCCAGGCCTTGAGGATGGTGAACAGGTTGTCGGGCTGCTTCTTGGCGAACACAAAGCCCTTGGCGGTGAGCTTGTTGATGTTGCCGATGTTCTGGGTGATGTCGCGGGCGTACTTCTGGATGCTGGAGTTGAAGGCTTCCGGCGTGGGGTTGGCCTCCACGCGCGCCACCCAGGCCATGGCGGCGTTGCACGACGATTCGACCAGGTCCATCAGGTTGTCGGCCATGACTTCCATGCCCTTGCGGCCGGCGTGGCCGGAGCGGGCCATCTTGATGGCGGTCTTGAGCGAGGTGTCGAGGGCGATAAGCTGGGTCTGGAGGACCTTGACGCCCTTGAGGTAGGCAGCCTTGTCCACCTTGTCGGGCACCTTGCCCACAGCGCCTTCCAGCACCTTGATGTAGCTGGTCTTGGCGGTGAGAAACTCCTTGTAGGCGGCCTCGAACTCCTTCAGGGCCTCCACCTTGAGATTGATGCCCTTCTTGTCGGCGGCATCGAGCTTGCCCAGGGTCTTGTCCAGGCCGGCGGGCTTGCGCAGGTAGCTGTCCACCACGGCGCTGGGTTTCTTGACCTTGGCCGTAGTCTTGAAGAGAACCTTGGCTTTCTTCCACTTTTCCTGATACGTGCTCATAGGCTTGCCTCCTGTAGCATTGGATCGGATGAGAGAGGCCGCATTGTAGGCCGGGCGCGCCAGAATGCAATTGGGCGTCTCAGCGGACGCTTAACATTTCTTTGTACGATCTGAACCTGGGTGGGTATGATGTCCGGCACAGAGAGATGGTCAAAGGAGAGACGACTTGGACAGCGACGATAGACCCATTGGACGCATTCTGAGCCGGCGCGAGGCGCTGAGGTTGTTTGGGGCGGCCAGCGCGGCGGCCCTGGCGGCCTGCGCCCCCCAGGCCACGGCCACCACCGTGGCGGTGCCGGCCATCACCCAATTGCCGCCCACCAGCGCCGCCGCCACGGCCACCACCGGCGCAACGGCCGCGACGGCCACGACCGCCGCCGCAACGGCGGCAGCCACCGCCACCGCCCTGCCCGCCACCGCCGCTGAGGCTGTGGCCGCGGGCATGTGCATCGTGCGGCCGGAGCTGGCCGAGGGGCCCTACTTCGTGGACGAGATGCTCAACCGGTCCGACATCCGCGCGGACCCGGCCGATGGGAGCGTGAAGGACGGTCTGCCGCTGGCGATCACGTTCCGCGTGGCGGCCCTGAGCGGGACGGCCTGCGCGGCGCTGAGGGGCGCGCAGGTGGACATCTGGCACTGCGACGCGGCGGGGGTGTACTCGGGCGTCAACGATCCCGGCGGCAGCACGGTGGGGCAGGCATTCCTGCGCGGCTACCAGATGACGGACGCGAACGGCGCGGCGCAGTTCACCACCATCTATCCCGGCTGGTACGCAGGGCGGGCGGTGCACATCCACTTTAAGATTCGCACGGCGGCCGGGCTGGCGTTCACGTCGCAGCTTTTCTTCGACGACGACGTGAGCCGGCAGGTGTACACGCAGGCGCCGTACGCGGCCCGGGGCGAGCAGAACACGCCCAACGCCCGCGACGGCATCTACAGCCGGGGCGGCAGCCAACTGCTGCTGGACCTGACGGAGACGGCCGAGGGCTACGCGGCGGTGTTTGATATCGGGCTGGAGGTGTAGTAGTATCGGCCAGCTACAGGCGCCGCCAAATCCACCCACCGGAGGGAAAACGCATGTCCATCAAAGCCCCATCATCCGCCACCATCAACAAGAACAAGTACCTGTATGCCGAGGTCCTGGCCTTCTCCAAGAAGCAGTATAACGACGAGAACTTCGAGTTCCTGTTCGCCAAGGACGGCAACCAGGTCCTCTATACCAAGTACGTCTCGGAAGACGGCCCCCGGCAGGTGAACCTGCCCAGCCGGCTGCGCGTGCCGCTGGACACGCTGGC
>CAZCEC010000056.1:0-2404 GCA_964497615.1 uncultured Anaerolineales bacterium
CGTGGGGCAGAGCTTCTTGCGCGGCTATCAGCTCACCGACGCCAACGGCGCAGCGCAGTTTGTAACCATCTACCCTGGGTGGTATCCGGGGCGCGCGGTGCATTTGCACTTTAAGCTGCGCACCCCAACCGGGCGCGAGTTTACGTCGCAGCTATTCTTCGACGATGAACTGAACCGGCAGGTCTTGGCGCAGGCGCCTTACGCCGCCTACGGCCAGCCGACCATGACGAACGCCGACGACGGCATCTACCGGCAGGCCGGCCAGCAATTGCAGTTGAGCCTGGAACCGGCGGAGGCCGGGTACGCGGCGGTGTTTGACGTGGGGCTGGAGGGGGGCTGAGGGTGGGCCACCCGGCGAACAGCCAGCGCAGGCGGTTGAATTTGACAGTGGACATTAATCCGCATACGATTTGCGGCTCAATTTAGCAGCCAACCTATCTTCTGACGTGGAGAGTCACCGATGCCTATTCAACCGCCGCCACTGGCTAAGGTCAAGTCGAGCAAGTTTTTGAACGCCGAACTGGCCGAATACATCAACAAATACTCGCTGGCGAACCGCATCGCCTTCGTCAATTCGAAGGACGGTAACGAGAAGCTGTACAAGACCTATCTGGCCCCCAAAAGCCCCAAAAGCGTAGACGTGGGGGACAAGATTGGCTCGTTCACTTCGTTGGCGACGGCCAAGAAGTGGAGCGCCATGACGGCCGGCATGAAGGCGGCGCGCAAGGAGATCGAAGCGCTGGCCAACACGCAAACCATGTCGGACTTCGCCGCCAGCGACCACGGCCAGCGGGTGCTGGCGCTGTGGAAGATGGGGCTGGACTCCAAGGCCAAGCAGGCCTATCCGTTTCTCCAGGTGTACGAGAACGCGCGCACGCCGGAGGACGGCTGGAAGGCGTTCCAGGCCATCGCCAAGCTGGCAGGCGAAAGCAAGGCCCGCGCGGCGCTGACGGAGTTCGGCAAGCCGCCGCCGAAGACGGCCCCCGGCGGCGACGCCCAGCAGGTGGCCCGCAACTTGAAGATCGACGCGGCGGCCAAGAAGCTGGCGCCGGATATCGCGGCCGGGCTGAAGTACTACGAGTCGGCCATCAACAGCGTGAAGACCAAGGGCCTGCCGCCGGACGACCGCGAGGTGAACCGGATGTTTGACAGCGGGCGGATGCGGCACGAGAAGGTGCACCTGGCCTGGAACAAGCTGATCCTGGCGGACCGGGATTTCGTGAAGAAGTATGCGCAACTGGCCCGCGACAAGCAGAAGCTGGACACGCAGTGGGCGACCTATCGGGCGGCCATCGCGGAGTCGGAGAAGAAGCGGGGGCGGTAGCCGCCGGACGAAGGACGAAGGACGAAGAAAAGCTTAGCTCGAAGCGGGTGGGTGTCAAGCCGGCGGGCGGCCTGCACCCTGCACGCCGCCCGCCGGCTTGTTTGCGGCGCGGGGTGAGCGCCGGCTACGCCAGGTCTTCGACCTTGAGGCGGTCCACCAGGGTGTCGATGGCCTTGTAGCGCTGGAGGAACAGCTCGCACAGGGCCACGCGGCTCTTCTCGGCGGCGACGGCCTTGGGGGTGAGGGCGCCGGCCAGCTTGCCGCGCGTCTTCGCGCCGCCGGGGCCGTGCTCCTTCTTGTACTTCTCCACGTCTTTGACCGGGATGGCGTCCCACTGGGCCGTGAGGGTCTTGAGGTGGCGGGCGAGGCGCGGCGGGTCGCGGCGGGCGTCTTCGATTTGCATCAGCATGGGCAGGACGGATTGGGGCACGCGCTGGGCGGCGAGCTGGACGGCCTTCCAGGTGGGGCCGCCGCTTTTGTCGGCCAGGGCGACCTTGGTGACCTTGGTGTTGAAGGTCTGGACTTCCTGGCGGAGCTTTTCGAGCTGGGCGCTCTTGCCGAGCGGGGCCTTGGCGGCGGTGGCGGCGCGGATGACCTCGGCGGGCGGCTTGCCCCCGGCGGTCAGGGCGCGGTCGAGGTCGCCGCGGCCGGCGAGGCGCTGCATGGACTTGTAGGCCTCGTAGGCGTCGAGCGGGGTGCGGGCTTTAAGGTAGAGCGTGAGCAGCGGTTCGATCTGCTTGGCCTTGGCTTCGGGCAGGGCGAGGCTGTTGAGGGCGAGGGCGACGTTGGGGTCGCGGGTGAGGCCGGCCGTCTGGTAGGCCTGATACTCGCGCGAGGTGAGGAAGGCGTTGTTGCCGCTCTCGAAGGTGGCCGACAGCCAGGTGAACTGCTCCTCGGTGGCATCCACCAGCAGCTTGCGCAGTTCGGTGGGCTTGAAGCTGCCGGTGGCGACCAGGTCGCGGATGGGCTTGAGGGTGGTGTAGGGCAGGTTGACTTGCTTGGGCGCGCCGTCGAGGATGTAGTCGCGGACGATCTGGCGGGCTTCCTTCTTCTGGAGCATGTCCACCAGGAAGGTGACTT
>CAZCEC010000056.1:2414-42869 GCA_964497615.1 uncultured Anaerolineales bacterium
GCCCAGGCGAGCACCACCGGGCGCAGTTTGGGGTCGGCCAACGCTTTCTTCAGGGTCAGGTCGGGCACGGCTGCCTCCGGTTGGGATGGGTTCTGAATTGGATAGTAGCGGGCGGAATTATAGGCGGGGGGAGGGGCGGGGGCAAGTTGGCCGCGGATTTTGAAACGGATGAAACGAATTGGGCGTTGGAGGACGGAGGGGCGGTGGTTGACGAATGACGGGGCGGCAAGCGCGCGCTCATACTTGTCAGGGGCGGATAGTGAAGTCCGATACTCTGGCTCGTATGTTCCCGGTCGCATGCAGCACGTAGCCCAGCCAAAACGCCTTCTTGGAATACAAACTGATGTTGACTGGCGTGCCCACCGGCGCGTCGTTGATCTCCAGGCTGAACTCAAGCGCATTGTGGTTGATTGAGATCGCAGCGGCTTCTCGATATGAGAACAGATTAGGCTGCAGGATGGAAGTATCAAACCCTATTCGCCATTCAATTATCGACATCAACGGAGTACCACTACCTACTGTCGTTAAGTAGACCAATTTGCCCAGCGAGGGGGTTGACTGAAGATCGACTATCCCAAAAATCAGGTTGGCCGTTTCTGACTGATTACTTGCCTCAAGCACCTCTATATCCAAGTCGAACCTGATTTCGCCTTCGTCCTGCAGGGGAACATAGATGCCCGAGGTCCAAGTGTCACTTACTTGATTAGCGCGTTGCAGGTCTTGTACGGCTGGCTGATATGCCAACTGTAATGTGCCGTCGTCAGCATGGAATCCCCATGGTTCAGCTCGCCAGCAATCAGAGGTTGGAATTGGATGGGACTGGATTGTATAGAGGTTCCACCTCTCCACATGGATGCAACTATCCCCAAAATCTAGCGTGTCAGTGAGAACTGGGGTGGGTGTCTTTGGTGTAGGTTGGCTTGTCGAGGTGGCAGACGTCACGGCCTGAGGTTCAAGGGTTGGCGTCGAATCAATGGGGACATCAGTTGAGTGAGGCGGCGCAACCGAGAGAAGAATGGCTGCTGACGTGGCAGTCACTGCTAGAGGTTCTGTTGACTGATCAATGGGCTGAAAGGCAGCCCAGATTGGGGATACCCAAAGCCCTGCCAGAACACCAACCAGACCCCCCACTACACGTCGATTGAGACCTGTGACAAACACTAACCCACCTGATTTCGCCTGCCAAGGCACGCGAATCCTACCGCTGTGTAGCCAGTTGATTAGCAAGATAACAACGATGACAATGCTGCCCAAGTAGGTGAGCCAACGCGGAACCAGGCGCAGATTCCCGATGACTTCCATGCCACCGGCAAGAATACTCGCGCCGGCTGCTAGGAGTAGGAAATACTCGATGGTGTGTTGAAACCGGGGTACTCTCACTGAGCATTCAGCCGATATCAGGAGACACAAGCATGCCCCGAAGCGGTAAGCTCATTGCAGGGCTGCCACCACAATTCCCAAACCTGCCAAGTGCGCCTATAATATCATCTGCGTCCCCTTAGCTCAATTGGCAGAGCACACGGCTTACATCCGTGGGGTTAGAGGTCCGAGTCCTCTAGGGGGCACAACACGAAGGATGAAGGATGAAGGATGAAGACGACCTACAGGGTTCATCTTTTTCTTTCATGACCTGATCGGCGCAAAAGGGGAAGGGGGAGGGGATGCCGTTGGATGGCACTCAAACTGTAGGCCTGCTGCTCATCGCCGCCGCCGTGATCGGGCTGGCGGGGCTGGTGTGGCTGGTGGCCGACTACCGCCGCAAGCGCCAGGCGCGGCGCCCCAACTGGCAGCGCATGCTGGCCGACACCCCGTACTTCCGGCAATCAATGCAGCGCATCTTCACGGCGCGCGGCTATGAAGTCCTCCAGTGGTGGGAGTTCCGCGACCCGATTGAGCGCCAGGTGCGCGAAGTGGTGTTTGCCTTGCGCAAGCGCGGCCACCTCTACGCCGCCCTGTGCGGCCGGTGGGTGATCCCCATCACTTCCGAAGTCATCACCCGCTTTGAGAAAGCCCTCAAGACCACCCAGGCCGCCGCCGGTCTGATCGTGACGACCAGCTACTTCAGCGACGCGGCCCTGGAGCGGGCGCGCGGCCTGCCGGTGGAACTGCATGACGGGGACACGCTGCTGGGCTGGATCGGCGAATTGTGGGGCTAGTGCCGCGTCAGATGACGTGGTCGGGATTGTCGTAGGCGCGGCCTTTACGGCCGCGGGCCGGCCCATAAAGGGCCGGACTACGCCTAAACCACCGATGACAATTGACATGCGGTTCCTTTTCGAGCAGGTGCGCGGCAAGCAGTCAAAGACTGGCGGTGATTGGATCGCGCCGCGGCCGCGGGCCACAGCGGGGCGCGCGACAGTCCCAGGCGCAGGCCGCATTGAACAGCGGCTGGGCGCGGGCGCACCGCCTGAGGGCCGGGCATTCAATTGGGCCGCAGCGCGCTAGGCGCGGGCCGGCGCGGGGGCCATGGCGGCGCGCAAGGCCCACCACGTCCACGCCGCGCCCAGCACATCGAGGGCGGCAAACAAGAACAGCGCCGCCCCGCCCAGGCGCAGCGCCGCCAGGAGGGCCATCCCGGCCGCAAAGCCGAGGCGCACGGGCACCGTCGCCCGGATGAAGACCCCCACATTCTGGCGGCCGCAGACATAGTAATAGACGGCGGTGAAGACCACCAACAGCCCGACCACGCGGATCCAGACCTCGCTGGTGGTGGGCAGGCCGAAGATCGGCAAGACGAGGTTGGGCATCAGCGTAAACCCAAGCCCCACCAGCAGCATATAGATGCTCCAGGCAATGATGGACGTCGAAGCGCTGCGCATGTTGGCCTCCCTTTCGGTCACGACTGCCGGGTCATAAGAACAAACCAGGCCGGCGCGCATGAGCACCCGTGTGGCACGGATGCGGCGCGGCGGCCTGGCGTGTTCGTCGTTGCCCTATTCCCCTCCTGGCCCGCGGTCTGAGCAGCGTCCCACGCGGGCCAGCGCATCCTGGCGATTGTCTGCGTTTACGAGCTAGAGCGGGGATTATAGACCGGATTAGAAAAGCTCGCCTGCGCGGTCGTCGGTCGTCGATCTTCCGCCCTTACTCCTCGCCCCCCACCCTGCCCCGCAGTTGCTTCTTGCGCCCCTCCCGCTTCTTGGCCTCCAGCCGCTGCTCGCGCACGCCAGCGGGCACGCGCGTCTTGCGGCGGGGCTTGGGCGGCGTGGCCGCGCGGCGCACCAGCGCCGCGAAGCGGTCCAGCGCGTCCTGCCGGTTTTGGGGCTGGGTGCGGTAGCGGCGCGCGTCGAGGACGAGCACGCCGTCGCTGGTCAATGCGTTTCCGGCCAGGCGCTCCAGGCGGGCGCGCACGTCCGCGGGCAGGGAGGGCGACCGGCGCACGTCGAAGCGCAGTTGGGCGGCGGTGGCGACCTTGTTGACGTTCTGGCCGCCGGGGCCGGAGGCGCGCACGAAGCTGATCTCGATCTCGCCCAGGTCAATGGCGAGGCCGGGGAGGATGGGGAGCATAAGAGGATTGTACCGCGTGTGTGCGTGTGGGTGTGTGGGCGTGTGAGAAAGGGCGATCAACGGCCAGCATCGAACTACACTGTCACGCTGAACGCGAATGACGGGCGCAGGGCGTGAAATCTCCGCGGCGCGTTAAGCGTATCAATGTTGCATCAACGATACCCCTCGTGCGCGGGCTTGTGCGCCAGCCCTGCCTCGCGCGACCTGCGCTCGGGGCGACAGGGGTTACCGTCGAAGCGCGCCGCGTCAGCGCGGATCGGTGACGCGCCCCAGGAACAGCACCGTGCCCGTGTCCACGTCGCGGATGGCGAAGATGAAGGGGCGGTCGGCGCGGACGATGACGGGCTCGTCAATCGGCGCGGAGGTGACCTCGCCGATGATGGCGGTGGCGGCGGCGGCCTCGGTGCCCTGCTCGTCCACCGCCACGAAGGCCTGGTGGATGACGTGCGACAGCACGATGTTGGGCTCGCCGGTCATGCCGGAGAAGTCGGAGCGGGCGGCGTCGAAGGCGTCGGTCATGCCCAGGGCCTTCAAGGTGTCGGCCAGGGCCAACTTGCTCTCGAAGCTGAAGCGCGGCACGTAGAGCCGCACGTCGCCGTCTGCCAGCGCGGCGCTGATCTCGTCCAGGCGCGCGCCGGTGAGCGACTGCTCAAACGACTCGAACGCGCCGGGCGCGGGCACGATGACCAGCATCTCGGCGCGGCCGCCCTGGTAGGGCAGGGCCACCGCCTGGTAGCCATCGCCTTCGGCGTAGGGCGTATCGGTGTGGCGGCTCATCAGCGTCACCGAGACACTCTCGCCGCTGAGCAGGGTGAAGTTGCCCTGGGGCGACTCCGCGTTGAAGGGCCGCTCCCAATCGCCCTGGAAGTAGATGGCATTGGCCAGCACCAGGCGCGTGTCTTGCGTCAGGAGGCCCTCGGCGATCAGGTCCTGGATTTTGTCTTCAGTCTGCCCGGCCACCCAATCGTTGATGGCCCGGCGGGCGCGCTCGCGGGCGAGGTCGTCGGTGAAGTCGACCAATTGCAGGCCCGCGCCGTAGTTCTGCGCCAGGGCGTCCAGGAAGGCGGGCAGGAAGGTGAAGTCGTCCTGGCCCCAGAGCGAGTTGGCGGTGCGCAGGGTGAAGGGCGCCCCCTGGCTGGAGGGCGTGGTGAGCGCCAGGTCCAGGGCGTTGAAGGCGGGGTGAAGCTGGGTCTGCGGCAGGGTGTAGTGCATGGTCGAAGACATCTGCGCTTCGGTGTCGCCGCGCGCCCCGGCATAGGTCATCGCCAGGGCGGAGGACAGGCTGTAGGGCGAGAAGAACAGGTTGCCGCCCTCGGCGCGGAGCTGCTGGTACAGGTCCAGCGCAAAGGCATTGTTGCCGTTGGCGATGGCGCCGACGTCGGCGGGCGGCGCGGCGGGGGCGGTGTCGCGCGGCAGGTCGGAGCGGGCCTCGACGGGGGCGGCGGGGCCGGTGGTGCAGGCGGCGAGAGCGGATAGGATCAGCGCGCCGGCCAGCCAGCGCGTGAGCATGTGAGCGTGTGAGCGTGTGAGATTTGGCACAGAGTCCTCCTTGTCTACGAAGACGCCGGAGGGGAGTGGGCGGTTCCCGAGGCCGAATCATCCGCTGAAAGGCGCAGACTGTGGCGTCAGCGCCAAGACTGCGCCCTATTCGACGGGTGTTTGGCCAGCTTCGGCGTAGTTGTGGGCGGTCAGGCGGTGTACGAAGTCGAGCAGCAGGGCGAGTTGGTCGTCGGTGTAGTTGGCAAGCAGGCGGCTGAGGGACTGGACGTGAGTCTCGTACAGGCCGGCGACGGCGGTTTCTTGTGGACCAGCGTGGATGATGACGCGGCGGCGGTCGGTGGGGTCGGCGGCGCGACGAGCCCAGCCGGCCTTTTCCAGCCGATCCACAATGCCGGTAATGGCGCCCGTGGTCAGGCCGATAGCTTCGGCCAGTTGGCCGGCAGTGAGGGGGCCCTGGCGCACCAGCAGCTCGGCGGCGCGCAGGTCGTTGGGGCCCATGCCCATCCGCTGCGCGATGGACGTGGCAGCCAGCACCGCGGAAGTGGTCAATTCCCGCAATGCCCAGTCCATGTGCTGAGCGAGTTCGGAGCGACGGCTCGGGGCGCTTGACTTTCGGGGCATATCCTTTACAATGTAAATATCTTATCAGTAAGATATTATCCGGATAAGATACTTTCAAGAAAGGATTATACCCGAGATGATACTTGTGACGGGAGCGACCGGCACCGTGGGCCAGAGGCTGGTTCCAGAACTGATGGCCGCCGGGGCGCGCGTGCGGGCGCTGGTGCGCAACCCGGACCGGGCCGGCGCGTGGCGCGGCCAGGTGGAGTTGGCGGTGGGCGACCTGGAGGCGCCCGAAACCCTGGGCCCGGCGATGCGGGGCATCGAGCAGCTTTACGTGGTGACGCCGGAGACCAAGCAGGTGGCGAATCTGCTGGCCGCTGCCAAAACGGCCGGCGTCAGGCACGTCGTCAAGCAGTCCACTATCGAGGCCAACCGCAGCTTGGGGCCGGGCAAGTGGCACCGGGAGCAGGAGTCGATGATCGAGCGGTCGGGCCTGAGGTGGACCTTCCTGCGCCCTACCCTGATGAATACCAACACCATCCAGTGGTGGCGCCAATCGATCAAGGCGCAGGGGGCGGTGTACTTCCCCGGCGGGCACGGTCACGTGCCAGCGGTTGACCCGTGCGACGTGGCCGCGGTGGCGAGCGCGGTTCTCACACAGCCGGGCCATGCCGGGCAGATCTACGAGCTAACGGGGCCGGAGGCGCTGACCATCGAGCAGATGGTGCAGGCCATCGGGCGGGCGCTGGGCCGGCCGCTGCGATACATCTCCATCCCTGGCTGGGTAGGCGCGCTGTGGATGCTGCGGTTTGGGCTGCCGTTCTACGTGGTGCGCGGGTTGCTGGCGACAATGAGCGCGCTACGCCGCGACGAGTACGCTTACACAACCAATACGGTCGAGCAGTTGATTGGCCGACCAGCCCGGCGATTTGGAGCCTGGGCGCGGGACACCGTCGCGGCGTTTGGATAAGCGGTATGGGTGTGTGGGTGTGACGCCCATACACCCACACGCCCACACCTGCATTTACGCCAGCGCCGCGGTCAGCGCCCGCACCGCTTCCTGCTCGATGGCGGCAATCTCGTCCACCTGGCGGGCCAGCCCGGCCAGCAGTTCGGCGGACTGCGCGGCGGTGAGCGGGAAGTCCGCGGCGGCCTGGTGCTCAAGCTCGCTCAGCCGGGCGTGGATTTGCACGATGTCGGCGTCGGCGGCGGGGCCTTTGTCCACGCGCAGCTTGTGGCGGCGGGCCAGCAGTTCGCGGCTCTCGCGGAGCAGGGGCACATCGTCCGGCAGGGCGGCCACGGCCAGCGCGTACCAGGCCTGGGCGCTGCGGCGGAAGTGCGCGCCCGCCTCGCGCAGGGCCGGGCGCTCCAGCAGCACGGCGGCCTCGTCCAGGAAGTCCGCATAGGTGGCGCGGTCGGCATCCGCGCCGGTGGTGTAGTAGGTCATGATCCAGGCGTACAGCCCGGGCTGGTGGACGGAGCCGGCCAGCGCCTGGTAGAGCCTGGGGCCGGGCGGGAAGACGCGCGCCCAGCACTGCTTGTGGCGCTGGTTGGTGAGCATCTTGGACCAGTGTGCCAGGGCCGCAAAGCCGAAGTTGTTGCGCGAGCCGCGCGGCGGCGCTTCGGTGTACAGGTTGACGCACTGCCACAGGCCCTTCTGCACGGCGGCGGGCAGGCGGGCGGGGTCCGGCGGCTCCACCGTCATCAGGCGGAAGCGGTCCTTCTTGACGCGCCCGCGGGCCTGCGACAGTTCCTCGGCGGTGAGGGGGAAGGGGCGGCGCGAGCCGTCGGCGACGAGGAAGACGTCACCGTCCTGCCCGACGACGGTGAGGGGGAACATGCCGTAGTTGTCCGGGCCGGAGCGGAGGTGGTTGTAGGGCAGGCTGAACATATCCACCCACACCAGGGGCGCGTGGCCGCTGTCGAGCGCGGCGGTGAGGTTGGCCTGGCCCTGGGCGGCGTTGGTGGTCTGCTGGACTTCGCGCGGCAGGGCCAGGCGGTCGAGCAGGGTTTCCAACGGGTCGAAGGTGTTGCGGGTGAGCAGGGCCAGGTGCGGCAGGTGGCCCTGGTACTCGAAGATGAAGTAGCCCACGGCGATGCCGCCGCTGATGCCCAGCAGCAGGGCCTCCGAATAGGGCTGGCCGGTGTGGGGGGCCTTGACCCCGCGCAGGGCCAGGGCGTTGGCGAGGCTCCCGGTCTCGACGTGGCGGCCGGGCAGGTCTTTGATCTTGGGGGCGGGGCTCATGGGTCGGGTTCTCCTTCGGCGGAAAAAGTGATGCCGATAAGATACACGAAAGATGGCCCGATTGGGGCAGACAGCGAGATAGTCGGGACTTGTGGTGATCTTTCAGGAACTAACTTGACGAGGTGTCTGTGTTGCGTTTCTAATCCGCGCCCAAACGTTGGCCTGGGCGTCACCGTGGTTCCGTTAAAAACCGTGCGGTGGACGGCCACTTAGCGCGATCCTGCTCGGGATCAGAATCACGTGCGGGCGCGGATTAGATGAAATCGACCCTGCCCACTGTCAAGCTAGTTTGGCAGACCAATCGTGAGGGTAGGGTTGCGGTTCGCGGAACCCGGTCGGTCCGCGTGCCGGGGGTTCAGGCCACGGCCGTTGCCAGCAGCCCAGCCTCGGCGGCGGCCAGGGCGCGCTCGTGGCCGAGGGCCTGGGCCAGGCGGCGGGCCTCGGTGTACTCGGCGCGGGCCTGGGCGCGCTGGCCGCGGGCCTGGCACACATCGCCCAGGTTGAGGCGCGCCAGCAGGCGGGCGCGGTCCTGGTCCATGGCTTCGGCCAGGGCCAGCCCCTGGCGGTTGTGGTCTTCGGCGGTGTCGAGGTCGTCCAGCGCCAGGCACACATCCGCCAGCGCCAGGTGCGAGTAGGCCAGGTAGACGCGGCAGCCGAGGGCCTCGCGCAGGGCCAGCGACTCGGCCAGCAGGCGGCGGGCGTGGGCCAGGTCGCCGTCGTGCTGGGCCACGAAGCCCAGGTGGCGCACGATGAAGGACTTGTGATATTGGTCGCCGACTTCGTCGGCCAGGGCCAGGGCCACGGCCAGCCGCTCGCGGGCCACGCGCATGTCGCCGCGCTGTTGGGCGACGAGGCCGAGATGGAAAGCGGCGGGGGTGAGCGCGGCTTTGTCGAGGGCGTCCTCGGCCAGGGTGTAGGCCTGGGCGAACAGGTCCTCGGCGGCGCGGAAGTCGCGCTCGACGCGCACCAGCTCGCGGTGATAGTGGACCTGGCCGGTGAGGTCGAGAGCGAGGGCGCGCAGGGCCTGGGCGGCGCGGCTGGGGCCGGGGGCCAGCGCCTGCACCTGCTCGGCCACCCGCAGCGCCTCGGCGGAATGGTCTTCGCCCTGGAACCCGCCGGTGACCAGCAGCCGCCCGCGCTGGAGCAGGAGGCGGGCGCGGTCATGGGCAGGCACGCCTTCAGCGGCGGCGAGGCCAGCGGCGTGGTCCAGCACGGCCAGCGCCTCGGCGATGCGGCCGGTGAAGTGCAGGCGGTGGGCCAGGGCGGCCAGCGCGTCGAGGGCGGCGGTGTAGAGGCCGGGCAGTTCGAGGGTGGTGGAGGCAGATACGGTCTTCGTCAACGGATTGACCGGATGAAAGGAATGGATCAGGGAGGATGGGATGCGGTTCCGCCTGACCGCGCCGGGCGCGGCGCTTACAGGTTATATTGCGCGGGGGCGCGGTTGGTTCAAAGGGGGATGGGGGGTTTTGGTCCTAGGCGGCGAGGGACTTTTGCAGGAAGTAGCGCGAGTGGCCGAGGGGGAAGTCGTCGAGCTGGCCCCACAGGGTGTAGCCGCACTTCTCGTAGAAGGGCCGGGCCTGGAAGCTGGTGGTATCGACGAAGGCGTGGTGGCAGCCGCGCCGCCGGGCTTCGTCTTCAGCCTGAGCCAGCAGGCGCGTGCCCAGCCCCTGCCCGCGCAGGGCGTCGTCGAGCCACAGGATGCTGACGTGGAGCCAGCCCCAGAAGGTGCTGCCCAGCAGCCCGCCGAGGACGCGGCCGCCCTCGCCGCGCACGATGATGTTGAGGGGCGTGTGCGCGTGCGGGGGCGCCTGGCCCTGGTTGTAGGCCTCCAGCCCGTCGTGGATGGCGCGCACGTCAGCTTCGGGCGGGTCGGGTTCGAAGTGCAGGGTGTAGGCGGGCGTCAAGTGTTCTCCACCCACCAGCCCTGCATGTGCCGCACCGTCAGGATTTCGGCGGTGTGGTAGCTGTTGTGCGCCAGGATGCCGAAGCACCCGCGCCGCACCGTGCCCCCCCACGCCGGCAGGTCGGCGTCGAGCGCGGCCGCGTCCAGCCCTGCGATGTGATCGGCCAGGCGCAGGCCGGTGTCCAGGGCGCGGGCGCGGTGGGCGGCCCACAGCGCATCGTCGGCGGGGTCGCCGCCCAGGCCCCAGCCGCTGCCGTCGGGCGCGCCGATGTCTTCATGGCCAGCGGGCTGGCCGGTGAGCAGGCGTAATGAGGACTCTTCCCAGAACCAGAGGTGGTTGAGGATGGCCCAGACACTGTTGAAGCGCGGGCCGGGCGAGGCGGCGGCCTGCGCGGCGGTGAGACCGGCGGTGGCGGCCTCGAACGGCAGGTGGATGGCGACTTGATCACCGGCGAGATTGCGGCGGTAGGAGCGGGCGAGATCGGCGGATTCGGACATGGCATTCTCCTCGATGCGTGTGGCGCGCAATGAGTACGCGGAAAGAGGGGCCGAGGTTCAGAGGGTGGGCGACCTACCCCCCGGCCCAACGGCGGGCAGGGAATGGCGGCGAGTCTGGTTGCGCGCTCCCTGCCCCCTGGCAGCGGACCATGGTCCGCAGTGAAGTGGAGTGGGTGGTTACATCGGTTACGGCGCAGGTGACGGGTTAGGTTGAGATCAATGAGCACACTGAGGAGTGGGTGGTATGCAAAGAGATTGCCGAGTCAAGCAATGCGCACTCATCAGCATGAACCATCATCAAGCTTACCCGATTGGTGCGATTCGATAGAACATGAAACAGTGACATTCGACACTTGCTGTGCTATGTACCAGCAATATAATGGAAACGAATTGGCTTTAGCAAAGCCAGTTCGCATGCCTTGGGCGAGGGGTGTAATGATGGATAGCCCTCAGGCGCCATGTGAACCGGCACGTTCACAAACACATCAGTTTTCGCAGACGCGGATGATCTGTGATCATCCGGCATTTGTTCCTCGCAGTTCATTCATTCGCCCCGTCCAATCACATCCTGTCAAACGCGATCAACTTACCCTCTCTTGGGGCGCGGTGCGGTCTACTTTGAGTATCCCCGCCACTGGGCATGGCGGCTTGCCTGCCAATCCAGGAACAAGCACATTGCATGGTCCGTACTGGACGGACGTGCACACTGAATCCGAAAAGAGCGAGCTATGCGTACAGCACGAGTAATTGGCATATTGCTTGCGGTCGCGGCCCTGCCGGTGGCGCCACTGGCCTGGGCCGCCCCGGGGCCGGTACCAGCACAGGTTGGTCATCCACTGGCCTTGCCCCCAAGCGAGCCAGCAGGAGGCGGCGCGGTCGTGGCTTGGGGCAATAACGACTATGGTCAATCGAATGTCCCCGAATGGCTGAGTGGGGTGACGGCCGTCGCTGCGGGCGTCTATCACAGCCTGGCGCTAAGGAATGACGGCACGGTCGTGGCTTGGGGCTGCGGCTGGTATGCCGACCCGCTCATATGCGCCGTTCCCGAGGGATTGAGTGATGTGACGGCCATCAGCGCCGGGATGTATCACAGTCTGGCGTTAAGGTCGGATGGCACGGTCGTCGGCTGGGGCGTTGACATCGGCCAAGTGAGTGTCCCCCTCGATCTGACCGGTGTGACGGCCATTGCCGCCAGCTCGGCGCACAGTCTGGCGGTATACGACGACGGACTGGTGATGGCGTGGGGGTGCCCGGGTGGCTGGGATCACGGGCAGTGTACGGTACCCGCCGATCTGAATAGCGTAGTGGCGATCGCCACTAGCCCTGGGCACAGTTTGGCCCTGAAAGGCGACGGCACGGTTGTAGCCTGGGGCTGTCAGGGCGGCTATGAATTCGGACAGTGTGCGGTGCCTGCCGATCTGAGTGGGGTGGTGGCGATCGCCGCTGGCGCTGGGCACAGCTTGGCCCTGAAAGGTGACGGCACAGTTGTGGCCTGGGGCTGCCAGGGTGGCTTTTACGCGGGGCAGTGCGACGTTCCCTACGATTTGAGTGGTGTGACGGCGATTGCCGCTGGCCCGTGGGACAGTCTGGCCATCAGAGGAGACGGCACCGTGACGGCGTGGGGCTGCCAATTCGGCAATGACTTTGGACAGTGTGCGGTGCCCGCCGATTTGGGTGGGGCGGTGGCGATCGCCGCTGGTGATCTGCACAGCCTGGCAGTGCGAGCGCCAGCAGCCGACTTGCAGGTCAGCCAATCTTCAACGCCAACCCCGGCGTTCGTTGGACAGCCTCTGAGCTACAACCTCACGGTGACCAACATCGGCGACCTGGCGGCCGAAGACGTGCTGCTCACCGATGTCCTGCCCGCGGGCGTGACGCTACTCTCCGTTCCGGCAGGCTGCCTCGAAGCGGCTGGGACGATGACCTGCGCGCTAGGGACACTGGCTGCCGGCACGAGCGTGGAACTGACTTTGGTGGTATCGCCCTTGGCGAAGGGACCATTGAGCAACACGGTCATCGCAGCGATGGCGACCCCTGACTCTAACCCCGCCAACAATGCCTCGACCAGTTTCACAGTGGTCTTCAACGCCAACGCGCTACTCGCGGTGGTGACCGCGAACACAACGGCGACGTACAGCCGCGCAGGCACAGCCGTGGTTGGCGGCTCGGTGAGCTGTGAAGAGCCCATCGTACTGAACCTCGACATCACCCTCCAACAGCCCATCGGGAAGAAGAACAGCGTGTCGGGCTCCTACGTCACCGACCTGAGTTGTTCGCCGGGTTCGCCGATGGATTGGACGGCGTTGATCATCCCAACCACGGGCAAGTTTGCCGGGGGCAAGGCGATTTTGACGGTCGCATATGACGGCGACGCCAACATCTTCGTGGGCGAGAACCCGCCTGACACAGCGCCCTATGCCAATTGCTATGGCCCGTGGTATGACTGGGGCGTCGGCGGCTACATGTATCAGTGTGTCCCCGATGGCAGCGTGGTGCAGGGCGTGCGGATGACAAAGTAGTGAAAGTCGAGTTGATTGGCGGGCAGCCTGGTGAACAGCACAAGGCTGCCCGCCAAAGGGAGGATATGGCATGAAAGCACGGTACGCAATCAGGATTGGGGCACTGCTGGTAACGGCATTGGCTGTCGCCGCGGCCTGGGCCCTCGTCACCGCGAGTGAGGGACAGCCCTTGATGGTGACCGTGGACCCGACGGGCACGTACGACAGGTATGGCATCGCCACTGTCAGCGGCTCCGTCGTCTGTGCGACCCCGAGCACCGTCTACCTGTCCGGAACGCTCCAAGAGGCTGTGGGCCGGAAGGGCGGGGTCTCAGGCTCATTCGCGATCAACTTCGGCTGTGAACCGGGCATGCCAGTGGCTTGGTCCGCCCCAGTTGCCCCCACCACCGGCAAGTTTGGCGGCGGTCAGGCAATACTGGCTAACGCAGCCTATACCGCCTGGTTCCGGTTCATGGATGTTGGTTACCCCGGTCCGGAGTATACCAATTGCGGGGCGTGGGCCGACGGCACATGGCTATGCCGCAATGACGGTACCTTCGGCCCAGAGGTTCTGAAACTTACGAAGAGCCACTAGTCGCGCCCATCCAGCTACTCGGGCACCGAAGGCAGGATGATGGTCAGTTGGCCGGCAGAGGCGGCATAGCGCCTTTGCCGGTTCCTCATTCCAAGACTTGGCGTCGAACCCACGTCACGGAGCCGCAATGCCCCCTTGGCTCAGTCACGCAAACCGCTGTTGACCGGCACAACCAACGGTCAAGCAGGCTGGGGCCGCCCACTGCGCCTGAACTGGCCACGCCCCATCCGTTACATCAGCTATCATATCCGCTGCCAATCGCGTCACCGGTCCGCCCAAATCTTCCCCTGCCGTTCGTCGCCCTGCCATGTTCATCGTAGGGGCGAAGCATTTGCCAGCGGAGGCAGGGGAAGCAGGCGGCATGGGCAAATGCTTCACCCCTACCCCTATTGACTTCTCACGCCCCTCGCCGCGCCCACCCCCGGCGGCCGCCCACGCCTCTCCGCCTTCCCAGCGCCTAATCCGCTTCAACCACAACACAATCCGTTGCCAACCGCCAGCTATCCTCCCCGCACCACTACGCTGCGGTGAGCATATAATGAAGGTGACCAGCGGAGGAAGAGCCACATGCCAGCCGACAAGACCATCTCTCAACAGATCGAGGCCATCATCGCGGCGCCGGGCGACTGGCGGGGCGAGAGGCTGGCGCAGTTGCGGGCGCTGATCACGCAGGCCGATCCCGCGGCGGTGGAGGAAGTGAAGTGGAAGAAGCCCTCCAACCCGCTGGGAGTGCCCGTCTGGTCGCACGATGGCATCGTGTGCCTGGCGGATACGCTCAAGCGCGCCGTGCGGCTGACGTTTCCCAAGGGCGCGCAGATGAAGGACCCCCAGGGCCTGTTCAACACGCGGCTGGACAGCAAGACGGTGCGGGCCATCGACTTCTACGAGGGCGAGCGGGTCGCGGCGGGGGCGCTCAAGGCGCTCATCCGCGAGGCCGCGCGGGTGAACGCGGCGAAGGCGCGGAAGCGGTAGCTCTCCCTCACCCCCGCCCCCTCCCCCACAAGGGGAGGGGAGTTGCATCAGCCACCGTGCCCGGTTAATCAGAAAGGGCAAAGACGGTGACCCGGTCTCGCTTGCCCTTGATCTCAACGTCCGTCAGCGGCGTGGCGCTCACGGCCGGAACGGCGCTCAGCGCCTGATAGGTTTCGCCGCTCACCAGGATGGGAAAGCCGGTCTCCTTGGTCTTGTCCTCCAGCCGGGCGGCCAGATTGACGGCATCGCCCATGACCGTGTATTCGATCCGCTCTTTGCCGCCGACATTGCCGGCAATGACCGGCCCGCTGGCAATGCCAATCCCGGTCTCCAGGATGGGCAGGCGGGCGGCGGCGCCCGCCTGATTGAAGGCCGCCAACGCCTGGCGCATCTCAAGCGCCGTCCCCACGGCGCGGTCAGCATGATCGCGCATGGGATTGAGGGGCGTGCCAAAGACCGCCAGGATCGAGTCTCCGCCAAAGCGCGTGACCATGCCCCCCTGCTTGACGATGACCGACACCATGGCGGTCATGTAGCGGTTGATCAGTTCAACCAGCCGTCCGGGCGGCATCTGTTCGGTGAGCGTGGTGAAGTCGCGGATATCGGTGAACATCACCGAGCAGGTGACCAGCTCGCCCCCCAGACCGGCCCCGGTTTCCACGGCCGCTTGCGCCACTTCCGGGCTGACGTACAGGCTAAACAACTTCCGCATGCGCTCCCCCTGCCGCAGCCCGTCGGTCATCGCGTTGAACCGCTCGCCCAGGTAGCCCAGCTCGTCGTTGGTGGCCACCACAATCCGGGTATTCAACTCGTTCTTTTCCACGCGGCCCATCGCCGCCTGCAACACCTGCAGCGGCTCCACAATGGCGCGGGCGACGAGCACGGCCGTGATCACACCGGAGAGCAGACCAACGGCCAGGATGAATAACTGCACCAGGATGAGATTGTCGAGAATGGCCGCGGGATTCTCGGCCTCCAGCAGGGCGCGGGTGCGCACCTGCGACAGGAGGACGAGCAAGATCGGCGTCAGCCCGCCAATCAGGCTGAAGGCCAGCAGCAAGCGCCTGCGCACCCAGAGCCGAAAGGCGGGGACGGCGCTCAGGTTCCCATCGGGGAAAAACGTGGGCGCCTGTTGGCGCCAGATCAGATCAGCGCCGAAGTAAATGATGGTCGTCGTGACGGCGCCGCCGATGGCGATGCCCACGAAGTTGCCCGGATCAGCGTGCAAGATGGAGAAAAATACGGCCACCAACAGCCCGGCCGCGGCCACGAGGGAGGCGAGAATGAGGGGCCAATTCAGCACCAGACGAGCCACCCGCGGCGGCAAGTCTGAAGCGGGCGTGCCCGCCTCAATGCGCCCCAGCCATTTCCCGATGGGCCGCCCGAACCAACTGAGGGTCGCAAACGCCCCGACAAAGATCACGACCACGGCGCCCCCGAAGATCACCAGGTCTTCGGTTTCGAGCGCGCGCACCGCCACGCCGCCAACCGGCAGCGGATCGATCACCGAGAAATACAGAAAGATGATCAGCGCGCCAATGAAGTTTGCGCCAAAGATGAGGGCCGCGAGCTTGCGGGAGATGTCGCGTGAAGCTGGCTGGGAGGTCGTCATGGTGGCTGTCGGCGGCTTCTATCCCGCACGACCAAGATCATCGCTGGATGGTCCGCGTGGCGGCGGCGCTCAAGCGATAGCCGGCCAACGGCCCGCGCGCTCTTCCTCCCGCTCCGCACCGCTTCGGGGGCTATGGTCACCGCCGCCCCTCCCACTCCGCTCCGGGGACCATGGTCTCCCGCTGGGAGAGGGGAGTCGCAACTCGGGGCTTGCGCGGCGGCCATGCGCCCGCCATTTCCCTGAGTCCCCCGAGTTCCCTCGTACCCCTTCTGCCCCTCAGGCCCTCAGGCCCCTGAGTCCCCTCAGGCCCTTTATACCCTTTATGCACTTCATACCCCCCATACCCCCCCCCCCCACTCCCCCCCCCCCCCCTCCCCCTTTTCCCCCTTTTACCCCCTTCCCCCTTTATACCCCTTATACCCCTCACCCTTTCCTCCCCTGAGTCCCACGCCTTACCCCCCATACACATCCAGCTCCACCTTGCTCGGGTCGGTCGGGTGGATCTTGACCGGCACGGAGACGCCGGGCTGGAACTGGGGGATATTGACCATCGGCACCACTGCCATCACCTGCGCCATGTAGGGCACGCCGTTGGGCGGCGTCACTTCAAGCTGCATCCCGATCTGCGGGTTGTAGTTGACGTACGTTCCGGTCTGCCAGACGTTGCGGATGACGGCCTGGGCGCGGGTGCCGGACTGGAGAATCTGGCGGTTGGGGCCCATGCCCTTGAGCATGCGGAAGGTGAAGAACAGCACCGCGCCGGTGATGGCGACCGTGAACACGCACGACGCCAGGATGATGACGACGGTGATGAGCATCGAACCGCCAAACAAACCAATGAGCCATTCCAAGTCCATGCCGTCCTCCAGGAGCAGCCCGGCGCGGGTGGGCGCGGGGCGGGTGGGTATCAAGTTGGGGGATTATAGGCCCGCGGGCGGGCGGGAGGCAATCTCAGTCGATCTCGGAGAGCAAACGGCTCAGGTCGCCGTAATCGTACGGCGGGCGTCTGCGGACTGCCAGCACATCAACCGTCTTCTCCATGTCGTTGACCAGATACACTACGCGCCAATTGTCGAGACGCAAGCGCCAAACCTGCTGGTCAGCGGACAGATCTGGAGCCAACTCCGATAAGTCAAGTGGCCGGCCGTTGGATTGTCGAGGCTCACTTTCAAGCCCGTCAATTGCGCGCCTGAGCCGTTGCCGCACAACGCCCGGCGCGTCCTTGATCTCGCGCCAGGCATCGGGCGTCACGTAGACAGAGTAACTGCTCACTCCAAATCCTTAGAAGCTGTCTTCCACTCGCGCCAGCCGGCGCGCTTCCGGTCGCCGTCTGCGGCCTTGAGTTGGTCGAGCGCCTGGCGCACAACGCCCGCGTCTTCCAGTGTCTCCAGCCAGTCAATGAGCGCTTCCCAGTCATCCGCGTCGAGCACCGCCAGCCGCTTGCCTTTGATGGAGACGAATTGCACCGATTGCAGTGCGTCCAAGCCAGTCATATCGCTTACTCCCTTCTCGGTCACCAAGCGTGCCGAGGCCATTATAATGCGCTCATGCTCTCCCTTCGCCATGCGCCCCTGCTCGGGCTGGCCGTGCTGATGGTGCTGGCCGCGGCCCCGGCGGGCAGGCCGGCAGTGGCCGCGCCGGCCGTCGAGCACTACGCCTACCTGCCCCTCGTCCGCAAGCCGCCGCCCCCGCCCAGCCCCCCGCCCCCCACCTTCATCGGCGGTGTCGGCAGCCCGATTGACGGCCTCAACGGCCTGGGCTACTACCCCGGCAACCTGGACCAGAACCCGCCCCTGCGCGCCAAGAGCTTCCGGTGGATGCGGGCGGCGGGCGTCAACTACTTCCGCAACTACGGGTCAGACAGCATCATCCACTCCTGGCGCTTCGTGCAGCCGGCGCAGGGCGTCTTCTACTGGGCTGTGTGGGATCAGCTCGTGCAGGCCGCCCAGCAGGAAGGCATTCACCTGCTGGCGACGATTGGCAACGGCGTGCCGCAGTGGGCCAACGGCAGCGAAAGCTGGCGCGACAAACCGCTGGACCTGTGGAATAACCCCTGGGAGAGCACCAGTTGGTACCAGTACGTGCGCGCCTTCGTCGAGCGCTACGACGGCGACGGCCTGGACGACATGCCCGGCCTGACGCAGCCGGTCCGCTACTACGAGTTCTATAACGAGCCGGACCTGCGCACCTTCTGGGACCCGTCCTGCAATCCCAACCCGGAACGCCTGCCCATCTGCCCGGCGCACCAGTTCAACGGCACCATCCAGGATTATGCGCGCCTGACGCAGGTGGGCTACGACGCCGTCAAGGACGCGGACCCAACCGCCACCGTCGTGGGCCCGGCCACCGCGCAGGCCGCCGGCAACCCGGACTACTTCGAATACTTCATCTGGAACTGGTATGACCTGATGAACGCGGGCGGGCTGAACTTCCTGGACGTGGTCAGCTTCACGCGCTACATGAACGACTATCTGTGGGACTACGACGGCAACCAGGCCAGCTACGTGGACCTGATGCTGGACCACACCGACAACACGCGCGGCGGCAAGCCGGTCTGGTTCACTGAGACCGGCTGGGGCGCGCCTTCTGGCGACCCGAGCCAGTACAAGGCCGTCACCTTTGTGCGCTTCGCCGTCATCGCCTGGCAGCGCCCGTTCGTGGACAAGTTCTTCTGGTACTCGTTCCACGAGCCGCAGGCCGGGTTCGCCCAGAAGGCGGCGCTCATCACCACGCAGGGCGGCGGCAGCGTGGGCGTGGAGCCGGACCCGCTGCTGGAGCCGCTCTTCCTGGCGATGGACGTCTTCGAGCAGATGACGGCCCCCTACCCTTTGCCCCAGCGCCCGGTAATCGTCACGCAGACGCCCACCAGCCGGGTCTATAGGTTCGAGAACGCCGACGGGGCGCTGTGGGTGGCCTGGCACCGCGACGGGACGGGCAGCAGCGTGGTCAACATCGACACCGGCGGGCGCACGGTGCGCAAGGTGGGCCTGTTGGGCGAGGACCTGGGCCTGTTCGCGGGCGGCGAGGTGACGCTTGGCCCGCGCCCGATCTACCTGACGACGCGGCTGGACTGGAACCCCAACCAGGGCCGCATCACCGGGCGCGTGCGCACCAGCCTCACCGCCTGGAACAACGGCCTGGCCGGGGTGACGGTGCAGATCACCGGGCCGGTGAACACCAGCACGACGACCGACAGCGACGGCAACTACGTCTTCGCGGGCCTGCCGGAGGGCAATTACACGGTGACGGTGCCGGATTACACCACCACGCCCCTCAGCCGGGGCGCGACGGTGAGCCGGGAAGTGTCGTTTGGGCGGACGTCGTTTGTGGTTGACCCGTAAGGCGCGAAAGGGGAGTAGAATAGTCCGCAAGCGCAGGCGTCGCAATGGCCGAGGGGGCGATGGGAGATTGCGATGCGCAGGTTAGGGCGGTACACAATTGCGTTGGTGGTCCTCTTTGCCGGGGCGTTTGGGGCGGTGCGGGCCGCGCGCGGCCAGCCGCCGGCCCAGGCCGGCCCGGTGGTCCTGGCGCAAGAGACGCAGGACGCTAATCTCCGCGAAATCACGGCGGACGGCGGCGCTGGCCAGGCGCCCCAGCAGCCCAACATCAGCTTCATCGACAGCCCCAGCGCCGTCTGCTACCAGCCCACCCCCGGCGGCAGCACCTGCCGGATCAACTGGTATTACCTGTACGTGGACGCCGACCCCAACTACATGATCACCATGACGGCGACGCTGAATGCCTATGGCCCGGTGGCGCACGTTCAGGGGTTCTTCCAAACGTCCATGTACGTCCCCTACAACATGCTGGGCGATGGCTTTGAGGTGCCATGCGGGGCGCCGGGGGCGGGCGGCAACCCGGCGTTGGGCAGTGCCTATGCCTACACCATCCGCGCCCGCGACAGCGCCAACATGAGCTCCGCCAACTACGGCACGGTTTACTGCCCGGCGGGCAACCCCTAGGCCGCGCGAGGCTGCCGCCATGGGGCGCTTTGCCCTTCGCCGCCCGGGTCTGTTGCTCTTGTGGGTGCTGTCGGCGCTGGCTGGGATGCTGGCTGCCGCCGCCGTGGGCCGGCTGACCGACAACCCGCCGCCGGCGCAGGCTGGCGCGCCGGGGTCCGCGCTGGTGGTGGGGCAGCCGGGCCAATACTCCACGCTGGCCCCCAATGGGCCCGCGCCGGTGAGCCTCAGCCTCACCTCGCCCACTTGCACGCTGCCCGTGCGCAACACCGCCACGTGCTACCTGAAGTGGAGCGGACTTGCGGCCACGGCTCCGTCGGGCGAGTACATGATCACCATGACGGTGAGCATTGACGACCAACTGCGGGCCTACGTGGGCGGCTTCTTCCAGAACAGCATGGGCCTGCCGGCGGATATGTTTGGCGCTGGCTTCCGGGTTTCGTGCGGCGCACCGGGAGCAGGCGGCGACCCGCAGTTGGGCGCCAGCTACCGCTGGCTGGTGGCGGCCCGGGCGACGGGCGGCGGGCCGGTGGCGCAGAACGGCGGGAGCGTGTATTGCCCGGCGGACATCGCGCGGGAGTGGCTGCCGTTCGTTGGGCGGTGACGCGGGGGGCGTGAGCCAACCGGCCGACGGCTAGGCCGGTCCGACCCAATTCGCCAGCTTCAGGTTTGGCAGCCGGCCGAAGTGCGTCTGGTTGTTGGTCACCAGTGTCAGACCGTGGTGAATGGCAGTCGCGCCGATCAGCAGATCGAAGTCTTCAATCAATTGGCCCTGGCTGCGCAGCGCAGCCTTTTGGTCGCCGAAGACACGGGCGATGGCGGGGCTTACGCCAATGACGGCAAACCCCGCGGTCAGGCCGTCAATGGCCCGGTGATTGGACGCCGCCTGGGCGGAGACCGCCGCCCCATAGCGAAGTTCAGCGACGGTCACAACCGAAACGCCCACCTCGGCCGGAGTAATCGCCGCCACCTGCTGGCGCACACCAGCCGCCCCGCGCAGCCAATAGACGCAGGTATCCGTATCGAGCAGATACTTCATAAATCAGGGGGAGCGTACTTTGAGCTGCGAGCCTCGCGAATGACACGCAGCGTATCTTCCACTGGCCGCTCATCCTGCCAAGCCCCAAACGACGCCCAGAAGCGCTCCAGGTCAGAGTCGGAAGCGGGTTCAGGCATCGGCTCAAGGAAAGTCACCACGACACGGTAGGGACCTTCCAGCGTCACCGTCTCCAGCAAGCGCACTTCATTGCCGTCGTAGACGGCTGGGACAGACAAAAGTGACATGGGGCGCCTCGCTTCCCTTTGGCGTCACTATCTTACCAGAGGATCAACCCCGCAGCATTAGCCCCAGGCTCCCGTGCCCCACGACGTTCTCCGCCAGCAGCGCGGCGGCCTGCGCCTCCACCGCCGCCGAGAGCGCGTCGGTGCCGCGGCCGTAGCCGAACAGCGCGCGCACTTCGTTGGCGAGGGCCGCCAGCGGGAAGCCGTAGCCGGTGCCCAGCACCAGCAGGATGGCGGCGCGCACTTCCTCCGGCGCGAGGCGCTCGGCAGGGATGCGCGTGCCGGCGCGCGAGCGCACGCGAGCCGCACCCCCCGGCGCCCAGGCGAACTCGCCGCGCAGCTCCAGGCCCCCCTCGGCGGCGAGGGCGCGGATGGCTGCCTCGATCCGGGCGCGGATGCGGCTGCCCAGGCGCACGTCCCACATCCCCGCCACGCGCGCCAGCAGATCCTCCAGATGCAAGGGATACTCGACTTCGACCACGCGGGCGACGGCGGCGTTTAGCTGGCTGGCGGGCGCTTGCAGCAGATCGCGGCCGGCGTAGCGGCCCTCGCCGGGGGCGAAGCGGTAGGCGGGCACTTCAGGGCGGAGGTAGTCGTCGGGGGACTCGGGGGGAGGGGTATGAGGGGACTCAGGGGACTGAGGGGACTCGGGGGACTGAGGGGCATAAGGGGTATGAGGGGCGGCGTGTGGCAAAGGCGCGTCCGCTGAGGGCGCGGCGTTGGTGAATGACGCGGCCATGGCGACGGAGCCTTGGCCCGGCAGTTCGCCCTCACCCCCGGCCCCTCCCACTCCGCTGTGCTCCGGGGACCATGGTCTCCCTCCAGGAGAGGGGAGCGCCGCAGCGGAGGGGTTGAGCCCCGCCGAGGGCGTGCGGTCACCCCCCTTCCCTATCAGGGAAGGGGGGACGGGGGGGTTAGGTTGGGCGGCGGCGCGGGCAGCTTCGACCAGGGCCAGGATGCGCTCAAGCTGGCCGGCGCGGTCCTTGAACCAGTCGGTGGACCACAGACGGTGCAGGGTCCAGCCGCGGGCGGCGAGCACTTGCTGGCGCAGGCGGTCCCGGTCGCGGGCGGTGGGCGCGGCGTGGTAGGCCAGGCCGTCGCACTCCAGCCCCAGCAGGTAGCGGTCGGGCAGCGCGGGGTCGCGGAGGGCGAAGTCAATGCGATAGCCGGAGACGCCCACCTGCCGCTCCACCTGCAAGCCGCGCGCGGTGAGGGCGGCGTGGACTTCGCGCTCGAAGGCGGTCTGGCGGGCGCGGGCGGCCTGGGCCAGGCGCTCGTCGTCCAGGCGGCCGTGCTCGGCGTAGCGCAGGAAGCGGCGTAATAGCTGCGCGCCGGCCGAGGGCGTGGCCGGGTCCAGGTCGTCGCCGTGGATGGAGGCGAAGACGCGCATGTGGAGGCGGGCGCGGGTGACGAGCACGTTCAGGCGGCGCCAGCCGTTTTGCATGTTGAGCGGGCCGAAGTTGTAGCGCAGGCGGCCCTGGGCGTCGCGGGCGTAGGTGACGCTGATGAAGATGACGTCGCGCTCGTCGCCCTGGATGTTTTCGAGGTTCTTGACGAAGAACGGGTCTTCTTCGCGGGCGGCGAAGAACGGCTCCAGGCTGGGATCGGCGCGGCGGCGCTGTTCCAGCTCATCCTGGATGGCCTGCTGCTGGCGCAGGTTGAAGGTGCCCACGCCCAGGGTGAGATCGGGATGGGCGCGGGCGTGCGCCACGACGGCATCGGCCACGGCGCGGGCTTCGGCCGGGTTGAGGCCCTGGCCGGTGTAGAGGCCGTCGGGGACGAAGGAGAAGAGGAGGCCGGAGGGGGGAGGGGGAGAAGGGGTATAAGGGGCATAAAGGGCTTGAGGGGACTCAAGGGACTCGGGGGACTCGTTCGTAGCGGCGGGGTTTGGCCCTGCCGAGGGGGCGGCAGGCTCTCCCTCACCCCCGGCCCCTCTCCCGCTAGGAGAGGGGTGTTGTGCGCGCCCGGTGGGTTCGGCGGCGTCCGCTCCCCGTTCCCGTTCCGGGAGAGGGGGGCGCGGTGAATCTGCGCTGGGGGGGTTAGGCAGGTCATACTCCACGCTCGGGAACGTGTTCAGCGCGGCATCGTAGAAGCTCAAATTCGAGAAGGCGATCAGGCTCTCGTGGCGGCTGCGGTAGTGCCAGGTGAGGCGGGCAGCGGGCACCCCCGCGCCCAGGTATTCTTCCAGCACGCTCTCGCTGTCTTCATATAAAGGCAGGCCGTCGTCACCCAGGGGCGCGTTGGCCTGGCCGCTCATCACGGCGAAGAAGTTGGTGGGCGGGAGCTGCTTGGGGTCGCCCACGACGACAAGCTGCTGGCCGCGCGCGATGGCGCCCACCGCATCCTCGGCGGGAAGCTGGGAGGCCTCGTCGAAGATCACCAGGTCGAAGCCGGGGACGGGCTGGCCGGAAGCGGCCTCGTCCGGCGGCCCTTCCAGCAGTTGGGCCACGCTGAGGGGGCTCATCATAAAGCACGGCTTGATGGCGCGGATGGCGGCCCCGGCCTGCTGGAGGGTGCGGCGCAGCGGACTGAGGCCGCGCTGGCGGGCCATCTCGCGGCGCAGGAACGGCAGGCCGGCGGCGGCGAGGGGCGTTTGCAGGCGCTGCTGCACCAGCGCGCGCAGCTTGACTACCAGCGCGGCGCGGTTCTCCACCAGCACCTGCTCATCCAGGGCGCGGAACTCGGCCACGTGCTGTTCGTGGGCGGGGGTGTGGAAGGCGCGCAGGGGCTCGCGGGCGGGCACCACGCCGGCCAGCCAGCGCTGCCAGAAGGCGCGGCGGAACGCGGCGGTGAGCGACTCGAACGGGACTTCGCCCTGCATGGCGGCGGACAGCACCTCGGCGGCCAGGGTGGCGGCGGCCGCGGCGCGGGCGCTCTCGAAGGCCGCCCAGCGCGGGGCCAGGGCGGTGCTCTCGGCCAGGGCGCGGGCGCGGCTCTCGATCTCAGTCAGCGGCGCGTCGTTAAGGTAATCAGCAGGCCAGCCGACGTGCCGGCGCAGGGCGGCGAGCGATTGGCGGGTGCGGGCCAATGCGTAGCGCAACGGTTCGGCGGCGGGGATGGTGGCCGGATGGCCGGCGGGCGACGCGCGGGTGGCGAGGTCGAAGGCGCGGCCGCTCAGGGCGTGGGTGTTGGCCAGGGCCCGGAACGCAACCACCCAGCGCACATAGGCGTCGAGCGCGTCCCAGTTGGAGGCCTCGGCCTGCCAGTGGGCGCCGAACAGGTGGCGGGCCTCCGCGTCGGCGGCGGCCAGGGCCAGGCGGGCCTGCTGAAGCTGGCCGACGACGCGCATCTCCTGGGCCTGCTCCAACAGGCTGGGGGCGTAGCCGGGCATGCGGTAGCCCTGCCAGCGGCGGCGGATGTCGCGCCAGCGCCCATCGAGCACGGACAGGAAGGCGAGCGCGCCCTGCGCCTTCTGCTCCACGTAGGCGATGTCGGCGGCGTGGTCGAACTCCAGCACGGCGGGCGCGAAGCGCTGGCTGAGGCGCGCCCACAGGTCGCGGATCTGGCGGCCGCGGGCGATGATGCTCAGGGCATTGGCGGGCGGCGCGTCCCAGGCGGCACTGCGCAGCACCGCCATGGGCGCGCCGGGCGATTGGGCGATGTGATCGGCAATCTGGAGCGCGAGGTCCATCGCCGGGAGCGTGGGCAGGGGCGCGAGGTCGAGCGCGACTTGCAGGGCCGCGGCGCGCGGGGCGAGGTCGGCCAGGCGGGCGGCGAGGTCGCTCACCAGCCCGCGCACGTCGTCGAGATCGGCTTCGGTGTAGTAGGTGCGGGCAGTGTCGCGCCAGGGGTGGGCGGCGGGCGCACCTACCGGGCCAGCGGCGGCGGCCAGGTCGTCCAGGGCGCGGGTGGCGGTGTCCAGGTCGGCGGGCGAGACCTGCTCGGCGGGGCCGGTGTAGCGCAGGCGCGGCGCGTCGAAGACGGTCTCCAACTCGCCATAGGCGTAGTAGGGCGAGACGCCCAGCGCGCCGTGCGGGGTGTGGACGGCGAGGGCATAGTGGGTGAGGGCCTGACGGGCGGCGGGCAGGCGCGGGGCGGCGGCATCAGGGCCAGCCGATGCGGGCGGACGCTGGAGCGAGGCGTCGAGCGCGGCGCGCAGCGAGGCGATGACGGCACGCTTGTTAGCCTTGGTGGAGTGCAATTCCAGGCAGAACTCGCCCAGCCCGGCCAGCACCAGCCGCCGGTGGACGACCTCCAGCGCCGCCATCTTCTCGGCGACGAAGAGCACGCTCTGGCCGCGATCGAGGGCCTGGGCGATAAGGTTGGTGATAGTCTGCGACTTGCCGGTGCCGGGCGGGCCTTCGATGACGAGGTCGTGGCCCAGGCTGGCGGCGGCGATGGCGCGCAGTTGGCTGCCGTCGGCATCCACCACCTGGGCGGTGGCCTCGGGCGCAAAGTCGCGGTCGAGGTCGAGGGCCTGCACCTCCGGCGGGAGGACGGGCAGCGCGGCCTGGTCGCGGACGACGAGCCGCCGGACAAGTTCGTGCCGCTGCATGGCCGCGCCGTGCGCTTCCAGGTCCTTGTACATGACGAACTTCTGGAAGGAGAACAGGGCCAGCACGCAGTCGTCGCGGACCTGCCAGCCTCGCTGCTCGGCGATGAGGGCGCGCACGCCGTCCAGCCACGCGCCCAGGTCGTAGGCGTCGGCGTCGGGGTCGGGCAGTTCGGGCAGGTCGAGGCGGTGCAGGCGGCGCAGGTACTCGGCCAGGGCGGGGTTCACCAATGGGTCGTCGTCGGTGGCGGACAGCGAGTAGCCGGTGCGGGCGCTCTTGCGCTCCAGCGCCACGGGCACCAGCACCAGGGGGGCGCGCAGGGGGCCGGTATCATCCGAGTAGTGGAGCATGCCGAGGGCGAGGAACAGGGTGTTGACGCCCTGCTCTTCCAGGCTCAGGCGGGCCTGCTCCTCCAGGCGGCGCAGGCCGCGCTCCAGGTGCTCGGGCGACGAAGTCGTCTGGAGGTAGGCGTCGGAGGAGGGCGAGGGGGGAGGGGAAGCGGGGGACTGAGGGGACTCAAGGGACTGAGGGGTATAAGGGGAATAAGGGGTATAAGGGGCTTGAGGGGACTCAGGGGACTGAGGGGGCTGAGGGGACTGAGGGGACGCGGGCGTAGCGGCGGGGTTGAGCCCCGCCGAGGGGGTGGTGGGCGCGGGTGATTCAACGGGCACGCTGTCGCCGCTGTCGCCGGTGGTGTCGAGGGTCTCCAGCAGGTCGAGGGACGAGGCGGCCTCTGCATCGCTTGCGCTGGCTGCATCTTGCCCCGCCTCGGCGAGCGCGTCTTTTTCTTTTTCTCTTTCTTTCTCTTTCGTCTCATCCGCCCTGAACCGCATCTTGTTGCGTTTGAGCACCAGCCGCCGGTACAGGTCAGCGGGCAGTTCGTCGCGCAGGGTGAGGGTGGAGACGGGCGTGGCGCGGAAGTGGATGGCGCGGTTGCGCTTGGTGAGGTCGAGCAGGCTGCGCTTCCAGTGGTCGAGGGTGGCGGCGAGGCGGGCAGCGTCGGTCATGGGAACATTATACCGACGACGGAAGGACGAAGGACGAAGGACGAAGGACGAAGGACGAAGGACGAAGGACGAAAAATGATAACCGGGTTGTCAAGCCGTGGCACGATCAGTTGACACGCGATACGCGGCGCCGGCCATCCGACACCCGACACACGGCACTTGGCGCCGGCCATCCGACGCTCGACACACGGCACCTGACACCTGGCACCCGCCGCCTGACACGCGGGCGGCACGCACCACGGAGCACGCGGCGGGTTTATACTGATAGCAGCGGTATTGATGGGGTCAGTGTGGGGACGGAGGCGAACGTGAAGGCGACGGTGGTGAGACAGGCGGTGAGGGCGCTGGCGCATCCGCTGGCGGTGGGGGCGGCGGCGGTGCTGGCGGCGAATGCGCTGTGGTGGCAGCGCGCTTTTCCAAGCTGGTGGACGGGCAAGATAGGGGACGTGGCGTGGCTGGCGGTGGCGCCGCTCGGCCTGGCGCTCGTGGTGGGGGTGGTGGGGGAGTGGGGACTCAGGGGCATAAAGGGTATAAGGGGTATAAGGGGCATGAGGGGATGGAGGGGATGGAGGGGACTCAGGGGACTCAGGGGCGACGAAAGTGCGTGGCTAGGCATGGCCGCGATTCTGCTGACCGGGGCGGCGTTTGTGCTGGTGAAGACGGTGCCGGCGGCGAATGCGCTGGCGCGGGAGGCGTTTGCGCTGATGGGGGTGAACGCGAAGCTGGCGCTGGACCCGACCGATTTGCTGGCGCTGCCGGGGCTGGGGCTGGCGTGGGCGGCGTGGAGAAGCACGGCGCGTGAGCGGGTGAGCGGGTGGGCGCGTGGGCCAGTGCGGATTGCGGGGCGGCTGTTGGCGCTGGGACTGGCGGCGGGGGCGCTGGTGGCCGACAGCGCCGCGCCCACGCCGTTTGGGGTGGTGTGTGTGGGCCAGGGCGGCTTCACCCTGTACGCGGTGCGCGAGTGGTCGGCCAGTGGGTATGTAAACGCGCAGGTGCGGCAGGAGGTCTACACGAGCACGGACGGCGGTGCGACGTGGGCGTTCTCTGAGACCGCGCAGAATGACCCCGAGGAGGGGCGCGGCCTGCGGCACTGGTGCGGGGATGACGAGAAGACCGCGTGGCCGCTGAGCGACCCGCAGGACTCAACGCGCCAATTCTTCTTCGTGGAGGGAGCGGGCATCTATTCGACGACCGACGGGGGCCAGACCCTGGCGCTGGAGCACTCCGCCGAGGGGCTGCCGGGCGGCGCGCCGAGCGCGGTGTTCGACCAGGAGACGGGGAACCTGGTGGTGGCGGCCGGGATGGACGGGGTGTGGGTGCGGACGGGGGAGGGAGTGTGGGAGGTGGTGGCGGTGGGAGCCTGACACGCACCACGCGCCCCGCTCACCAGATGCGGCCCGGCTGGCACTCGATGGAGAGCGGCCCGTCCAGGTCGAGCGGCGGGGTGTGCGGCAGGCGCAGGACCATGATGCCGGTCTGCTCCGGCGTGGGGACGAGGCCGTGCTCGCCGCGCCCCGCCAGCGGCCCGCGCCACAGCGCCCAGCCCAGGCGCGCATAGAAGCCGGGCCGATCCGTTTCCAGGCAGGCAATGGCATAGTCGCCAATGTTCTCGGCCAGGTGGCGCATGACGGCGCTGCCATAGCCCTGCCCCTGACAGTCGGGCAGGGTCGCGACGGCATCCACGTAGGCGGTCTTTAGAATCGGCAGGCCGGGGGGCTGGAGCCAGCGCGTGGTGACCACGGCATGGCTCACCAGGGTGTCAGCGCGATAGGCGAGGAAGTGCCGCCCGCCCGCGGAGATGTAGGTGAAGAGATTCTTGAAATCGTCTTCCTGGTGCGCGACGACGCAAACGTGGATGATGGCGGCGCGCGTCGCGGGGTCGAGGGCTTCGGTGGGGGCGAAGGTTATCATTTGCGCGACCGTGCCGGGATTGTACACCTTGCGCCAGTTGGCAGTAGATTGCCGGGGATCGGATCAAGCGAATGGCCGCCGTGCCCGGCGCCGCCCGGCGCGCAGGCCGCACGGTGAGGGCTCAATCCACCGCCCGCCGTGCCCGGCCCCGCGCGGGGCTGAAGACCCCGCGCTATGAGCGACGCCCGGTGAAACCGGGCTTTCCGGAAGCTGGTCTTCAGCCAGCGTCGCTACTAGCGCGGGTCGTTTACGCCCGCGCGGGGTGGGGCATGTCGGCGCGTTGACACGCCGCGCGGGACCGGGCGTGTCGGCGCGCATGCCGCACGGTGATGGCTCAATCCACCGCCCGCCGTGCCCGGCCCCGCGCGGGGCTGAAGACCCCGCGCTATGAGCGACGCCCGGTGAAACCGGGCTTTCCGGAAGCTGGTCTTCAGCCAGCGTCGCTACTAGCGCGGGTCGTTTACGCCCGCGCGGGGCCGGGCGTGTCGGCGCGTTGACACGCCGCGCGGGACCGGGCGTGTCGGCACATTGACACGCCGCACGAGGCCGGACGTGTCGGCACATTGACACACCGCACGGGACCGGGCGTGGCGGCGCGTTGACACGGCGCACGAGGCCGGACGTGTCGGCGTGTTGACACGCCGCGCGACGCCGGGCATGCGCAGCCGATTGATCACCGTGCGCGGGGCGGGGCGCGGCGGCGCGTTGACACGGCGCGCGCCGCCGGGCATGGCAGCACTCGGCAAACCCACGGGCAGCGGGCAGGGTCGTTTTCATCTAATCCGCACCCGCCCGTGGTCCTGATCCCAAGCATGGTTTCGTTAAATGGCGGCCTGCCGCGCGGTTTTTTGGCGGAATCACGTTGAAGCAACGGCTAACGGTTGGGCGTGGATTAGAAACGCGACCCACCACACACTCCCACACGCCCCCCACACTTTCCCCGACTCGGCCTATAATGCCCCCCTATGTCCGAGACCGCCCTCAAACACATCGAGCACCTCACGAACACCCTCGGCCCGCGCGGGAGCACCACGCCCGAGGAGCGCGCCGCGCACGACTACTGCCAAGCCACGCTGGAAGGCCTGGGCTACACCGTCACCCGCGAGACGTTCATGTCGCCCACCTCGGGCTGGGCGCCCTACTCGCTGGCGGGCTTCCTGATGCTGCTGGCGACGGGCATCTTCTGGCTGCTGGGGCGCGGCGACAACGCCCAGGCCGGGGCGCTGGCGGCAGCGGCGCTGGGGCTGATCGTGGTCGTCTCGTTCTTCCTGCACATCACCCACCGGCCCGGCCCGCTGCTGTGGCTGATGCCCACCGCGCCCAGCCAGAACGTGTGGGCCGTGGCCGCGCCCAGCGGCGAGGCCAAGCAGACGGTGGTGGTGACGGGGCACGTGGACACGCACCGCACCGCGCTGGCGATGCAGTCCACCACGCTGTGGCAGGTGTTCCGGGTGCTGACGAGCGCGGTGAGCGTGGCCTACGTGGCGCTGGCGGCAATGTTCGTGTGGGGCATCTTCACGCCCGACGCGCTGCCCCGCAATATCGCGGCCGCCCTGGCGGTGCTGGTCATCGTCGGATTGGTGTTCACCCTCCAGCCGGACCGGTCGCCGTATGTGCGCGGGGCGAACGACAACGCCAGCGGCGCGGCGGCGGTGCTGGCGCTGGCCGAGCGGCTGAAGGCCGAACCGCTCAAGCAGACCGCCGTGATCCTGGCAAATACCGGCTGCGAGGAAGTGGGGTGCTTTGGGATCATTGACTTCATCCAGCGGCACCGCGACGGCGCGGCCAGGGACGCGCGCTACCTGGTGCTGGACAACATCGCCGGGCGCGGCTCGGATGTGAACTACGTGCTGGACGAGACCCTGCTGCTGCCGGTGCCGTCGGACGCGGGGCTGCTGAAGGTGGCCGAGAAGGTGGCCCAAGCCAACCCCGAGATCGGGGCCAAGCCGTGGCACTACCGCGGGCTAACTTCGGAGCTGGCGGTGGCGACGGCCAACGGGGCGAAGGCGCTGGGGCTGCTCAACTTCGACCCGAAGACGGGGATGCCGCCGAACTTCCACACCCGCCGCGACAACCTGAGCAACATTGACGCGGCGGTGCTGGAGCGCACGGAGCAGTTCGTGTGGGCCATACTGAAAGAGCTCGACCGGGAGTAAACATCACCACGACCCCCCTTTCAGGGGGCAGGCGGCACGAAGGCGCGAAGGGGCACAAAAAAAGAAAGAGAAAGAGAAAAAGAAAGAGCGCAGGTTCGGTTTCGGATAATTCGTGCTTCCATTCGTGCAATTCGTGACAAAGGTTTGTCTTTTCGTGTTGCTTCGTGTCTTGGTGACTTCGTGGTGACGTTGTTCGTCATCTACTGGTCAGGCTGAGGGCTGTTCAGGGGCGCTGGGTGGGAGTATAGTGGGATTGTTGCCTTATGAGCATTGATCATCGCGAACTGCTCCGGCAGGCAAGCCGGACCTTTGCGCTCTCCATCGAGCGGCTGCCGGGCGTGGTGGGCGAGGCCATGTGTCTCGCGTACCTGCTGCTGCGCGTCTCCGACTTCCTGGAAGACAACGACTACATGCCCGAGGCGCGCAAGGTGTCGCTCCTGCGGCTGTGGGACCGCATCCTGGCGGGCGAAATCCCGCCGGAGGAACTGGTGGCGCAATTAAGCGACCGCGCCCCCGGCACCGACCCGGACGCGGTGGTGGCCGCCAACGCGGTGGAGATCATGGCGAAGGTGCGGGCGCTGCCGCTGGCGGTGCAGAACCAGATGCTGGTGCACGTCCGCAACTCGACGCAGGGCATGGCCCGCTGGGTGGCGCGCGGCCCGGACATCCCGGTCGAAGACGACATGGACGACTACATGCACGAGGTGGCCGGGCGCGTGGGCTACCTCGTCACCGATATCTTCGCCTGGTATTCGGGCTTCATCCGCGGGCGGCTGAACAAGCTCATGCCGCTGGCGCGCGAGTTCGGGCTGGCGTTGCAGACCGTCAACGTGATCCGCGGGCTGCGCAAGGACTACGAGCGCGGCTGGATCTTCGTACCGGAGAGCTTCTGCGCGGCGGTGAATTTGCGGCGCAGCGATTTGTTCAAGCCGGAGTATCAGCTTCAGGCGCTGGAGGTGGTGGACATGGTGGCCGACAAGGCCGAGCGGCACCTGAACAAGGCGCTGGCCTACGTCATGGCGCTGCCGCCCTGGCTGCACACCCTGCGGCTGGCCTGCATCTGGCCGATGTTGTTCGCGGTGCGCACCCTGGCCCTCAGCCGGCAGAACGTGAACGTGCTGGTGGGCGAGGTGAAGATGACGCGCGAGGAAGTGAAGGCCATCGTGCGCGACACGACCCTGTTCGGGTGGTCGAACCGCTGGCTGGAGGGCTACTACCGGCAGTTGAAGACGGTGCCGGAGCGGCCGCGGGCGCTGCCGCCCAGCGCGCCGACGCCGCCCGCGGCGCAGTTAGCGAAGGCCTAGCCCCTTCAGCGCGGCCCACTCCGCTGCGCTGCGGGGGGCTTCGCACAGCACGCGGAGAACGCGGAGATAGAAAGGCAGGGCCAGCGGCTGCGCTTGGGCTGCTTCGCACAGAGCGCGGATAGATGGCAATAAATGAGACCCCCGCGGGGGTCTCATTGTTTATTGGGGCAGCCAGAGCGGGCCAGCCGGAGCGCCTCGCCTCAACGGATGATGATCGGCACGAAGACCCGTCGTATATCGGCCTGATTGGGATCCAACCCACCCAGGAAAATGCCTTTGGCGGCGAGCAGACGGATGGTTACCGTTTGCACGGTCGCGTCATCCGCCGGCATTGCCTCTAACACCAGCACCGTATCCGTCACGCTGCTGTTGGCCAGCAGCGCCGGATCGGCCGTCAACAGCAGCGCTCCCGGCTCAGTGCCACTGATGGGCAGCGTGCCCGTTAGCGGCACAGCGGTCAGCCAGGCCGGGGCCGACGCCACTGCCCAGTCCAACTGCCCGCTGCCGGCGTTGCTGACGAACAGGGTGGCCGTCTGTACTTGCGTAGCGCCAGTGTCAAAGTGGAAAACAAACTCAACGGGGTTGGCTGCCAGAGTTGGCCCCAGCAGCGCGAGATTATCCGCCACGGTGAAGGTCACGCTGGTGCTGGCGGCGACACTGTAGCTGTTGACGGCCGTAAAGGTGATGGTGTGTGTGCCCAGCGGCAGGCCCCACAGGGTCAGCGCGGCGCCCACACCCAGCGTGCCGGAGATGCTGTGCCAGCTCAGGCCGTCTGCGCCGACTGCGCCAGTCTGAGGGTCGAGCGCGTGGCCCAGCAGGTTGACCGCCTGACCAACCTGGACCACTTGTCCGCTGCCCGGCTCGATGATCTGCACCTCCGGCGCCTTGAACGGCATCGTGAAGGTCGAGCTGTTGGCCACGGTGGTGTTGCTGCCGTCGCTGGCGATGACCTGGAACAGGGCGCTGCCGCCAGCCAACCAGGCCGTGTCTAGCTCAGCCTGACTGCCCGTCAGGCCAAACGCCACCGGCATGAACGCCTGCCCGCCATCCAGGCTGTACAACACATCAAAGGTGAGCGGATCGCCGTCGATGTCACCGGCGCTCCAGCCCAGCAGGGCGCCGCTGCCGTCGGGCACCAGGTTCACGCTGATATTGTTGAGCGTTGGCGCATGGGGGCTGAGGGCGCGCTCGGCCAGCAGCGCACTGTCGCTCAGGCGCACCAGCCGCACGCTGGCCGAACCAGCCACGTCGGTGATGAGTTGGGTGAACGCCAGCACGCCCGGGGAGTCCTCGCCGGACAGCGGGGTGAAGGGGTAGCTAGCCAGGAGGCCGCCGCCGCTGCTACGCAGTTCGAGGGCGTAGCCGCCCGGCACCAGGGGCGGCACCGCAGCAGCTGCCGGCAGCCGCTCCACGTTGGAGAACAAGCCGCTATCAGCGCCACTCAGCCCGCCTTGCACCAGCAGCCACGGTCCGGCCTGCATCAGCCCGGGCGCGGCGGGGACGGGCATCAGCGCGGCCGGGGCGTTGGCCGCGGCGTTGAGAAGGGTCTGGTATAGCTCGCGATAGGTCCAGTCGCTGATCCATTGAAAGTCGCAGTACGACATGAAGTCATGCCAGGCGGTGCCTCTGTAGGTGCGCAGCGGGATATTTAGCGCGCGATCACCAAAGTCGAAGCCTTGGGTATTTTCGTTGGCGCCAATCCGGGCAAACTCATTCGGAACCGAGTTGCCAACGCTGCTGGCCACGTCGTACGGCTGGCACCCATCGTCACTGGTGTTGCCCGTGGCCGGGTGGGGCAGCCCCAGCGAGTGGCCAATTTCGTGGGCGGCAATCCAGTCGCCGTAGTTGCTGTCGGTGTCCCAAGCGCCCATCGTCGAGCGCGGCACACCCACCGGGCCGGTCGCCTCGCGGCCGCTGCTGGCCGCAACGCCGCGCGGCACTTGCCCGGCCACGCCGGTGTCTGAGATGACCCCATACATGAAGAGCGGGTTGGAGACAACCGGCTGCCCAACGGGGAAGACGCCCGCCACCAGGATCGCCCGGCTGCGCAAGGCGCTCAACTGCTGGTTGGAGTGCGTCGCCGCGCACGCCTCCGGATGATAGACCCCATCCGTGGTGGTGAGGGGCAGGGTGAAACAGAAGGCAGGGTCGCGGGCGACAGCCTGGCCCATTTGTGAGTCGCTGATCCACCAGAAGGAGGGTCGCAGGCCGACATTGGGCAGGTCCGTCCGGGAGGCGATGGGATAGGTGCGGCGCAGGTAAGAGTAGATGCTGTCGCGATCCTGCAGCGACGGGGCAATGTCGGGCGTATTGGCGGCTTGCCCAGGCAGACGGTAGCGCCAGAAAGCAAACTGCACCGACAGCGGCGGCGAGGCGCCCAGCGAGACGAACTTGCGCCGCACGTTATCGTCCCAGCTGGCTTCGTACGGTGCGCGCCCCGGGTTGACTTCCGCGACGAAGTTTAGGTTGACGTTGGCGCTGGTCCACTCCAGCGGAATCTCAAACACAAACTGCTGCGTGAGGTTGTCGCGCTGCGGGTTGGGCTGCACGGTGATGCTGTAGTCCATGGCAAACGGGCTGCCCAGGTCGCCGGTGAAGCGGATAGAGTACAGCTTGGGTTTCAGCGTGCCCAGCAAGGTGGTGTTGCCGTAGACGAGCAGGCGCGCATCCACGCCGGCCAGCGGCCGGCCAGTGGTGGTGCGGGCGAACACGCGCACATAGGTCTGGCGGTAGCGGATCAACGGGATGGTGCCGTCCGGCCGCTGGATGCCCTGGGTGACTTCCAGGTCGGTGACTTCCACGTTGGGCAGGGCGTCGGCGTCGTAGGGCAGTTTCTTGACCGCGAGTGATTCCTGCCAGAACACATGGCCGCTGGCCGCCTGAAGGTTGGTGGCCGAGCGGCCAAACGTAGCTGGGCCGTAGTAGAGGTACGCGTTGGGCCGCTGGTTGAAGTGACCGTTGTAGCTGACTGGCACGCGGCCCACCAAAGACCGCTTGCACGGCCAGTTGAGGCCAGGGATCGAGCAGGAGACGCTTTCCTCTTCCAGGGTGAACAGATAACCGCCGGCATGGGCCAGGTCGTAGATCAACCGTGAGCTGGTATAGATCTGGCTGCTGTGACCCGTCAGGTTATCGTAATCCCAGACGGCGCCGCCCAGGCTGTACAGCACAATGTCGTAATTCGTGCAAGACCAGTCGAAGAGCCCGTAGCGGCAGCGTTGCTGGCCGCCAATGGGCAGGTAAGCCACCACCCCGGTGGCCAGGGTCACGGTCTGACCATTGACGGGGTTGTAACGCCGCAAGGCGCTGCCCTGCAGCCAGTATTGGTACTCCTGCCCGAAGGCTGAGCTGGTCTTGGGGCTGCTGATCGCGCCCCCGGTGGGCACGGCGTTCACCTGACCGGTGAGCTTGAGAATGCGGTTGAGGTGCTGAGCATTGTCGAGCGCGACCACGCTGAGGGTGTTGTGGGCCAGTTGCTGGGCGCCGGTCACGCTGGCAGCCAACACCTGCGGCGGGGTGCCAGGCACCGCCTGCGTCCCCAGCCGCTGCAGACCCTGGTCCGTCGTCCAGTACAAGTACGAGTCATCCGCCACCAGGTTAGATTGGATCAGGTGCGAGGCGGCGCCGGCAGCCGCGGGACCAGCCGCGGCGAGCGTTGCGCAGGCGGCGTTGTTCTGGTAGATCACCCGAGCCGGCTCATCGCCCTGGATGGGCGCGCGCGCGATTGTTTCGGGCCGGATGGGGTTGGCGCCGCAATCGGGCGGGGTGCGCCAGTACAGGGCATTGCCACGCACCACGTAGGTGGAGGCCAGGCTCACCGGCTCCACCAGAGGCGGCGTGCTCTGGCTGGCGCCGATTTCTACCGCGCCCATATCGCAGGCGGCGCCCGCGGGCCGCACCACACCGCGCTGATCGAGCGCAACGCAGCCGTTGCCGGTGAAGGCATCCACGGCGGGGCTGCCAGCCATGGGCAGGTGGGTGAAGGTTGGCCCACCGTTGTCGTTCAACGACGCTAACAGCGGATCGGCGCTGTTCAGGTCACCGGTGCCGTTGAGGCTGCAGCTGGCGTCGCTGGCCAAATTGTAACCGCCGGAGGTCAGCGCGGCGCCCAACATGCAATCGCCGCCGCTGCTGGGGTTGGCCAGGAGGCTGTTCTGGAGGCTGGGCGGCTGCGAGGCCGCGGCCACTTCCAGGTTGCTGGTCCCATTCTCAGCCAGCGTCACGTGATGCAAGTCCAGGGTGCCGGTGCCAGCGGGGATTTCCGTGTAGATGCCGCCGCCCTGGGTGGCGCTGTTACCACTCAGGGTGGAATTTACCAGGCTGACCGTGCCGCTGACGACCATCAGCCCGCCGCCGCGGCTGCTGGCATCGTTGCCGCTCAGGGTGCTGCCGTGCAGTACGACCAGCGTGGTGGGGCCAGTCCAGATGGCGCCGCCCTGGTTGGCGCTGTTGCCGCTGAAGGTCGAGTCATACACCAGCAGCGGCCCCCAGTTGTAGATGGCCCCGCCGTAGCGGTCGTCGCTGCCGGGCTGGGTCGTCGTGTTGTTCAGGAACCGGGAGTTGGTAATCGTCGCCGTGAACCCAAAATTGGTGGCCAGCGCCCCGCCGCCCGCCTCGGCCAGGTTGTCCTCAAACAGGCTGTTGACAATCACCATCTCGCCGCCATTCAGGCTGATGGCGCCGCCGCCGCCGGTATCGGTCAGTTGCTGGTTGCCGCGCATGACCGTGTTGCTGATGATGGTGGTGCCAGTGCTTTCCTGCAGAATGGCGCCGCCGCCGTAGGCGCGGGCGGCCAGGTTGTGCGCCAGGTTGTACTGGAAGGTGCTGTTGGTGACCGTCAGCACCCCGAAGTTGAGCAGTGCCCCGCCGTCGGTGGCCTGGTTGGTCTCAAACACACTGCCGTCAATCACCAGCGTGCCGGTTGCCAGGTTCGCCAGTGCCCCGCCCCACGTATTGCCATCCGATTCATTGTTGCGGAAGGTGGAGTTTTGGATGGTGAGTTGGCCGCTGTTTTCGATGGCGCCGCCATCCTCGCTTAGGATGTAGGCCTCTTCCACAACCAGGTTTTGCAGGGTCAGCGCCGCGCTGGCCTGAACCACAAACAGGCGCACGGCTGATCCGCCGCTTAGCGTGATCTGTGCGCCGCCGTCAATGGTGGTGGTGGTGGTTACGGTCCAGGTGGCCGTCAGGGTGATAGTGGCCGGCCCGCCGCAGTCAAAGGTGACACTGCCGCCCCCCGCCAGCGCCGCCAGCAGAGCGCCCTCCGTGCAGCTGCCAGGTGTGCCGTCGCCGACTACCCCGGCGGCTGGCATTGCGGGCGCAGATGCGTTGACCGGCCGCGGGGCGGCCACGACCGTGCTGGCGGGCAGGCTGCTCACCAACACACAAGCGGCTGCCAAAACGTGCGCGAATCCACTGGCCAGCCGGCGAAGCTTGCGGTTCAAGGTCATGGGTCTCCAAGCTACCCCTCTGATGAAAAGGTGTGAAATTGTGGTTCCGACAGGGGCGGCAAGGGACACAAGCTGGGTAGCGGAGCATCCACAGCACCAACAGGCGGACACATCAACATTACTGACTGGGATTGTACCGCACGACCGGCCGCCCAACAAACCGGTGACGGGCTCAGTGACGGTGCCGGAACGGCCACGGGCGCTGCCGCCGAGCGCGCCGACGCCGCCGGCAGCGCAGTTGGCGAAGGCGTAAGGCATTCACCGCGGCCCACTCCGCTTCGCTGCGGGGGGCTTCGCACAGCACGCGGAGAGCGCAGAGAAAGAGAGAGAGAAGAGAAAGAGACCCGGCGATGGGTCTCTTTTTTGTTTGGAGCCTAGCGCGGGTGCGGGCAGTGAGTGTTCGTGCGCGCGCCCTCCCGCGCGGTGCTAAAGACACCGCGCTAGACACCGACGCCCGGTGGAACCGGGCTTGCGTACAACCTTCGGTAGCCGGCTTGAGCCGGCGCCGATGGGTAGCCCGGCGGTTGACCGCCGGGCGCGGGCATGACGCACGATTGCGGCTGCACTTACCGTCGCGCGCGGGCATCGCGCACCACGGCTGCGTCCTCGCTGTGGTGGCGCCGCGTCTCTATGCCGATAACGGCCAGCGAATGGAATTCGCGCCTAAAGGCCTCCGGCCGCCGCGTCCCTCTTCAGGGACGCAGGACGCCACAACCACGGCGATCACGGCCCGGCCGGGGTCCCGGCAAAGATGACCTCGTCGCCCAAGAGAACGGTGACGCTGCCCGTCTCGGCCACCGTGATTCGAATCGGTGGGTCAACCCAGCCGGCGGTATGGATGCGTTGACAACGACACATGAAGCTATACCTATCGCACGTGCAGAGCAGGTAATCACCAAGCGCGTCCGCGTCGGAAGTGCGGCCGATCTGGTATTGGGTCATGCCAACCTGGGTACTTGCGATGTGCCCGTAGCTGTCTAGAAACGACAAACTGAAGCTGCAGAAGCAGATGACCGCTGCCGAAGCCAGAAAACCAACGACGGGTATGGCATGGACGATGCCGCGCGTTCCTGCCCGCAGTTGGCGGACAGCGATGAACGCAGCCAGACCAACGAACAGCAATGGCAAGCATAGGTAAGGTAGTAACCCGACGTACCAATCAACCAGATACGGCCAATACAATACCAGGCCAGTCTCCGCCGGCACCGAGTGCGAAACGAACAGACTAACAACCCAGATGATTGCGGCCAGGCCGAGGACGATCGCCGCCACCTTAGATTGAGCCGGCGTTATGTCGGGCCGAGCGGGGGCGTCAGTGACTGGCATGGCAAGGATGGTTGGTGCGGACACCAGAGACGTGGCACCCCCCGCTGCGAGGACGCAGGGAAGCAGGCCGCTGCGTCTCTACGCCGGCCACCAATGCGACCGTCGGCTAAAACTCCTCCCGGCCGAAGCGCCACACCGCGACGGCGGTGAACACCACGCACCACAGCGCGGTGAGGAGGATGGGCACGACGGTGGGCAGGGGCTGGCCCGTGGCGACCAGGACGCTGAGGGGCTCGGGCGTGATGGGCGTCTGGACCACCAGCGCCCACGGCCCGAGGTAGGACAGGATGCCGTTCGCCAGGCCGACGAAAAGCTGATAGCCGAACAGCAGGCCGAAGCCGATGCCCAGCACCGGGCCGCGCCCGGCGAACAGCGCCCCCAGCATCAGGGTCAGGGTCAGGTAGAAGAGCAGGTTGAGATACACCAGGCCCAGCGCCGCCAGGAAGTTGGGCACCTGCAAGTCGCCGCCCGCCGCCGAGATTTGAATGTAGGCCACCAGCCCTTGCAACAGGACCCCAATCACCAGGAAGCCAAGACCGTGAGCGATGAGCTTGGTGATGACCATGGCCGGGCGCGACACCGGCTTGGACAGCACCCAGGCGGCGGTGCCGGACTTCTTTTCGTCGATCAATGCATCCTGCCCCACGATCAGGCCGGCGACGGGCAGCGCGATGCCGCCGAAGATGAGGAAGATGAACAACGCGGCAGTGGTCGGCACTTCCATCGGGTCGGCCCCGGCGGCGGCCCGGGCTTCGGCCGCTTCCGGCGGCTGCGTGTTGGGCACCACCCACAGCATCATCGCCACCATGCCGTTCATGATCGCCAGCCAGATCAGGGCCTGGATCCACCACAGGCGGGTGCGCCACCAGGCGCCCAGCTCCTTGCTCAACAGGTTGGCAAAGCCCATCCGCCAGCCGCGCTCGCGGACGGGCAGCAGTTCGGCGTTAGCGGTCATTGTTATTGCCCTCCACCAGGCCAAGGAACACTTCTTCCAGGTCGTAGCGGCGCAGGCCAAAGGCCGTCACGCGCACCTGCCGGTCTTCCAGCACCAGCCGCAGCAGGTTGTCTTCGGCCGGATCGGCCTCGCTGACGCTGACGTGCCAGTGCGCCTCGCCGGGACTGCCGTCGGGCGTCACGTCCACCGCGCTCACCCAGGGCTGGGCGGCCACGCGCGCCTGGGCGGCACTCAGCGCCTCCGCCGACGCGCTGCGCACGGTCACCTCGTAGGCCACGCCGGTGCTGCCCCCGGCCAGCAGTTGCTCGATGGGGGCCTCCGCCACCAGCGCGCCTTTGTTAAGGATGGCGACCGTGTCGCTGACGCGCTGCACGTCGGACAGGATGTGGGTGGAGTAGAAGATGGTGGTGTGCTTGCGCAGCCGCTCCATCACCTCCAGCACGTCGCGGCGGCCCTGCGGGTCCAGGCTGGCGGCCGGCTCGTCCAGGATCAGCAAGTCGGGATAGTTGATCTGGGCCTGGGCGATGCCGAGGCGCTGGCGTTCGCCGCCGGAGAAGCCCTTGATGGGCCGGTCGGCCTTGTCGTCCAGGCCCACCAGTTCCAGGGTCTCGGTGATGCGGGCTTCCAGCTTGGCGGGCGGGCCGGTGAAGAAGAAGCGCAGGGTGAAGCGCAGGGTCTCGCGGGCGGTGAGGTGCTCGTAGTAGCGCGGGTCCTGGGCCAGG
>CAZCEC010000057.1:0-16751 GCA_964497615.1 uncultured Anaerolineales bacterium
AAAAGCGAGCAAACTATGCTTGCAAGTCGCGCGCAAACTATGGTTGAAAGGACATTGATTTCTGATCCTGGCCATTGGCGGACCCCCTTCGACCGGTTGATTGCTCCTGACTCTTCGGCCGCTGCTTTCATTCATCATCGTGTTCGACTCTCTCTCTGTCCGTCCCATCCCCTATCAGCGTCTGATAGTTGTCGCTGATTCTGATTGGTTTGATCTGGCATCATCCCATCCTGACTGCTTCTGATTTCTGCCCACTCCCATTCAACGCCCTTCGTGCTGACTGGCTTGTTTCCAGCCTCCACATCTGCGCCCCACGCCCGTGCTGGGCCACCCAGCCTGGTCACCCGTCCGCCTGTCTCCGCTCCGCCCGGCGTCTCCGGAGTTGGATCCCTGACGAGGCGTCCACGAGGAGCCCGGCCGCGCCGCTGGCGCTATGCTGGTGCTGGACCATGTTCACGCTCCCGCACCCGCCCGCCAAGTTGGCCGCCCTGCTCCCCGACTCGCGCCACTCAGTCGGCCCGGCCGTCCGCGCTGCGGCTCGGCTCCTGGCGTGCCTGGCCGGCTGGCTGCGCAATGCCTGGCACATGCTCTTGCGAATGGTCGCCGGTATAATCTGCCCCATGCTCTCCCACCCATGGCCGTTCGAGACACTCACCACGCTCGTTGCGCATCCTGACCGGCCCGTGCGCCACTGGGCCATGGACCGGCTCCTGGCGCGCTATCCGGCGGAGGCCCCCGGCGCCCTGCTGCCGCTCCTGGATGACGCCGACTCCTTCCTGGTGCTCCGATCCGCCGAGGCCATTGCCGACAGCGGCGACGCCGAACGATTCCACGCGCCCCTGGTGGAGCGGCTGCGGGAGGCGCGCGGCGAGCGCTTTGGCCGGCTGGCCGAGGCCCTGGCCAAGCTCGACCCCGAGGCGGCGCGGCCCTGGCTGCTGGAACGGGCACGGCGCGGGAAGGACGGGCTCGACCTGGACGAGTACCTGCATGTGGCCGCCGGGCTGGGCCACGCGGGCGGCCCGGCCGAGCGGCAGGCCCTCTGGGAGTGGCTGGCCGCCTATTCGCGCGACGGCGTGGGCGCCCGGGCGGTGGTGGATGCCATCCTGGCGGCGGGGCAGCCGGCGGACGTCCGCCGCGTGGTGCAGCGATTGCGCGCCTGGCCGCTGACGGGCCGCGTCTGGCGCACGTCGCTCAGCGTCCTCCCGGCGGCGGCCGGCGCGGGCCGCGTGTTCGAGGAGATGGCCTATGCCGCAGACGAAGGGGTGCCCGCGATGCTGGCGCGCGCGGCCACCTGGCTTGGCCGCCGGCCGCCCCTGGACCCGGACCGCGTGCGCGCATTGACGGCGCTGTTTCCGAGCCGGCCAGCGGCGGTGTTCCCGGAATTGCTGGCCGAGGCGCAGCGCCTGACCCAGGCGCGCGGCGACGACGTGGCCGGCTGGCGCGCCGCTTGGAACGCGGGCGCGCGCCTGACGGGCTACCGGCGGCTGGCGGCATTCACCCTGGTGGTGCTGGAGGCCTTTCACGCGCCCCTCGTCCCCCGGCCCGAGCGGCTGCCGCAGGAGGCCATGGCGGGGCTGGCGCTGCTATGCGAGTTGAGCGTCGGCCAGGATGACGAGGGCCGCCTGGCCGCGGCGGACGACCGCCAACGGGCATTGATCAAGCTGCTGGCGCAGGACCGCGAGAACGTCCTGCCGGGCATCGTCGAGCAGGTCGCGGACCTGGGCGACGCCGCGGTCCCCGCCCTCGCCATCCTGCTGACCCCCGGCGCTTCGGAGTGGGGGGCGATCCGCGCCGCGCGCGCGCTGGCCCTGATCGCGCAGCGCCAGCCGGAGGCCTGCACTCACGCCATCCCGCATCTGCTGGACCGGATCAGCGACGACGAGGGCGACTTCCTGCTGGAAGCCTGTTCGGCGGCGCTGGCCGCCATCGGGCCGGCGGTGGTTGATCCCATCGCCGCCGCGCTGAACGGCGACCTGACCCGCGAGATCTACCTGACGGGCGTGCTGGGCGAAGTCGGCACCGACCGGGCGGCCGAGGTCATCCTGGGCCTGGTCGACCGCCGCCAGCCGTCATCGCCGCGCGACATCGAGATGTACTCCGCCGCCCTTACGGACACCGGCAGCGCGATGGCCATTCCCCGGATCCTGGCGCTGTGGCGGCCCGGCGACCCGCACCTGGCCGAGCACCTGCTGGTCCTGCACGCCGTCAACGGCCTGGATCACGAGGAACTCCCCGAGTGGCGGCGGCTGGCCGCGGCCGAGGACGAACGCGTGGCGCGGCTGACCGGCTCGCTGCAGCGCCGGTTCCACGACCCGGAGGCGGAGTTTCCCGGCGACGCAGAAGGGGAGCCGCTTCTGCCGCCGCCGGGCCTGCCCCCGCCGCGCGCACCTGCGCCAACCCCCGTTCCGCCGAAACGCAAGCGGCACCGGCGCCGCTGACGAAACTCGCCCGGGCTCGCCCGACTGCGCCCGCGCGTATCCCCGTCAACCTGCTCCCCACGCCGCTTGACCAGCTCGACAACGCCCCGACTGCCTGCCTCGTCCCGCCGCATAACGCCACCACGGTCTCAGAAAAGTCAGTTCATCCACGTCCCCTGGCCATGACTTATGTTAAATGTCCAATATTGGACATTTAACATAAGCACACCACTTTGGGCTCCGCGTGGGGATGCACCTGAATCTGCGGGAAGACCATCCAGAGCGCGACTCGTCCAGATTGCCATGCCAGTTCACCTTGCCCCGCAGACGGCGCACACCGGATTGAGCGTGCGTCTGTAACAACCGGTGAAGCCCGGCCTCCACGACAGCCTTCTCTGCGGGTAAGCCGGTCGCTCTCGTGGCTTCAGCCATCAACTGGTCATCGATTACGATGTTTGTGCGCACTGCGCCTCCGATGACATTCCCGGAGATATATCTCTTGGGGGATCCCCGACCGTATCTGTGACGCGATGCACCCCTGGACAACCACAGCAGCTCAAGCAAATGGCCGAAGAAATGTCCGGCCGCCAAGGTATATCCCACAATCAGTTCATTGTGGGAGCAGTGGCATAGAAGGTCGGCGCTCTGGCCGAAGGCCTGGGGGATACCCACTTTCCAGGCATCCAGTATCGCCGCGGGGCGACCGGCCAGCCAATAGCGGTGCTACAGGGGCAAGGAATTCGGGTCCAGACCCTGGCCGTGGCTCATCATGATTGGGGAATGGCGACGGCCGACTTGGCCGAAGACGATGGCCTGCCCGAATCGCAGGTGAAGGAAGCGCTGGCGTTTTACCAGGCGCACCGGTCGGAGATTGACGCCAGCATCCAGGCCGACAGCGCGCTTGAGTTGGCGCGTGGCGAAGCCCAGGCTGCATCTGGATGCGGACGCGTCCATCAAGCCCCTGCAACGCGCACTCAGCGAGCGGGGCCACGATGTCACCCGTACACCGAATGCCTGGGTTGCCCAAGACGCCAGTGACGAAGCCCAGCTATTGGCCGCTACCGCGCAGGGCCGGGTGATCTTCACCTTCAACGTGCAGGACTACAGCGTGTTGGCGCGCCGCTATCCGCAGCATGGGGGGATCATCCTGGCGGCGCAACGCCAATGGACCGTGAGCACGCTGCTCGCGGCGCTTGATCGAGCACTCACTGAAACCGACGAGGATGACTGGCCAAGCCGGGCGCGGTGGCTATTGGACTGGCGCGTGCTCGCTGGCGGTTAACAGCCGCCTCCACCGTTGAAAACGACTTGCCCGTCCTACTTCCTTTTCCGATGCCGTTTGCGCTTAGGCTTGCCGGCCTGACGGAGTTTTGAAGCCAGGAGGGCTTGCTCGGCGCGAGCCTCGAATTCGGCCCTGGTGGTCGGCGGCTGAGTCCGCCGTTGGGTCACAGCCGGCAGGAGCTCCATCAACTCCCGAACTTGGCGCTGCATCAGGGTCAGCCGGCGAGGGCGATCGCGCTGGGTCTTGAGGCCGAGATCGACCTGTACGTCCTCCCAGTCACCCACAACACCGTCATCCACGGCTTCCGCGGCGTAGGCGCGCTGGATGACGTCACTGGATTCAACCGCCTTGAGCTCCAGCAGGAAGCTGATCACAAAGCCATTGAACGTGGGGTCTTCGTCGGAGAACCGCGCCAAAGCCTGTGACAAGGCAGCAATGCAGGCCAGGCGGGCCTCGGCGTGATGAGCGCCGATATCGGCCAGGCTGTGCGCGGCGCCGACGCGCGCCCACAGTCCATTCACCCCATCCAGCAAGTAAGCCCCCAGCGCCGGTATGGCAGCCGGTCCTAGCACACCGAAGGCCTCGGGCAGGTCCTCGCCAACCACATCGTCATCGTTCTCGTCTATGCGCCGAAACAGGGACGTCAGCGGACCAGCGGCTTCCCCCGCGTGCAGAAGCGCCAGGGTGCGCCACGCATGGACGGGCGCCCAGACTTCAGGGCTGTCCGACGGGGCATCATTGAGCGCCGGGTCGGTCGCCATGCGGATCAGGTCGGGGATGTGCCGCGCGCCCAGGCCCAGGGCCAGGTAGTCGGGCCAGGTAGTCATCGGGCGGATGTCGCCCAAGGTGAGCAGTTGAACGAGCGGTGGTGCATAGCCGGTAGTCGACTTTTCCATGCGTCACGCATCGCCTCGACCGGGCGGGTTCGTCGTGAGGAAGCGCCACGTGGCATCGAGGCCCAGGCGCCCAATCCATTCGGTCAGATAGGCCTGGTCCAGCCGCCCGGCCTGGGCCAGCCGGATCGCGCCGACGTCGCGCATGTGCTTCTGCTGCTGGCTGAGGGCAAAGTATTGCAGCTTGTAAAGGATCAGGTCCTCGGGCGAATGCACGTAGATCGAGCCGAGCGGCGGTCCCAGGTCAACCAGGCGCCGGCGGGCCAGCGCCGAGGCCCGCAGCGCGTCACCGGGGCGAAGCAGGAAGAGCTCCACCTTGTGGGCCATCTGCAGGTGATAGCCTACCGCCGCAACATCGCCGCGCGTCTCCAGATAGAGATCGAGCAGCAAGTCCGGCGGAATCAGAACCTCGCGCCGCGCCAGCTCGTCCGACAGCCGCTGGATGTGCTCCACCGGCAGGTTGATGACCAGGTCAATGTCCTGCGTGGACCGCGCCTCGGCCCAGGCCGCGACCGCCAGGGCTCCGCCGAGGGCATAGTCCACTTGAGCCGCCTCCAGCGCGTCAATCACCATTCGCGCAAAGGCGATGAGGTCGAGGGTCTCGCCGTCAGCCGCGCTGCTCATAGCGATCGAGTACCTCCCGGCGGGCCTCGAGCAGACTCAAATTCGGCCGTTCACGCCTCAGCCGGCGGACGGCCATGCGCCGCAGTTGGTCTGAGAGCCGGCCCGCTTGCCAGACGCGTTGGGCCGCCGACAGCCGGCCGGCCAGTTCGATCTGCCGGAGGTCAAGATCGCTCAGCGCGGATCGAATCGACTGGGCGAGTTCAGGGTCCAGCGGCGGCCGGCCTTGGACGTAGTACCCGCCCTGCTCCGGCCGGCGGCTGAACTTGAGGGTGCGACCGGCTGACTGGAGAACTACTTTGATGGCGCGCATGTCTCGCCGAAAGGCCGCTACGTCCGCCTGACCAAAGCAGCCAGCGCCAAGCACCGCCCGCACCCGCGACATCAGCCCCGCTGCCGACAGGTAGGCCTCGCACCAGACGACGGAGAGCAGCACCCATCGTCGGGCGGTGACCATGTCGCGTGTGGCCGCCTCGTGCAGCAGGGCACGGCCAAGTTCGGTGGGGAGGGTGGGCAGGCTGTCTGCGAGGCGATCCATCGAGCGCATCCAAGGCAAAGGTGCAACCAAATGTGCGTTTACAATTCTAGCACCTTTCTGGGGGTCGCTGGGCGATGGCCAAATTCATGGCATCCCGAACGATTTCATCGTTGGTGAATACTCCCGCTGAATCCTTTCATTGCCGGTGAAGACTCTGCTGCGTTGACAAATTCGGAGCGATTTCAGGCTGATCTCGGACAGGAGGATCTCAGGACTACCGATCGCCGGATGAACTGGTACCTGGCTAGAAGGGCCAGCGACCGATGCAGCGCAAAGCCTCTTCAAACCCAGCCTCAGTGACCAATTCCTGCACGGCGGCGGGCGATTGACATCCGCCTGGCAGCGCTTCGGGCTCCACCGCCATCCGCAGGAGCAGGCGCGCTACGGTGGCGGCGGTCTGGCGCAGAAGGCGAGGCTCGCTTGTGTCGAGGGTGTCGGCACTAAAATGCACCCACCCCCGGCCGGGCGGGGCTGAGGACGGCACCGCCCAGACGCTGGGCACGCCGGCTAGGGAGAAGGCGAAGTGGTCTGAATTCGAGACAAAGGCCTTGGGATCGTCATGCAGGGTGGCATCCAGTTCACCGAGCGGCAGCGTGCGCAAGCAGTTGGACAGCGCAGGACTGGCTTGCGTTGGCAGGATCACCGGCATGGCCAAGGCCAAGACGTCGGCATTCAGCCCCAGCCGCACGGACTCCATCTCGGCGGCATGCCGACGGGCGCAGGCATAGGAACCGTGCAGGCCCAACTCTTCCCCGGAGAACAGCACAAATCGAATCCCCAGGCGGGCATGCCGCACGTCCGGATCTGTGCGGGGGGGGCCCGCTAGGGCCGTCCCTACCGCGACTGCCTTCGGCGAGCGAATCTGCCGGGGAGTCGCCGGTGAAGTCGGCCAGCGCCACGTCGAGCAGGGTCAGTCGCAGGCCGCCGCTGGTGAAGATGGCTGTCGCGCCTGCGCCGCGTCCAACCCGCTGCCAGGCTCGCTCCCACGGCCCGCCCGCACCACAACCCGTCTGGCGCCCGAGCAGGCCCCGGCGCACCCTGCCGCGTTCGGCGCTCGGCTCGCCAGGCGCCACCGTAGCGCCAACATCTGGCCTCGGGTCCGGCCAGCGTCCGTGTTTCGGCGTTTCGGGTACGTTGGGGTGGTCCGGGATGCGCCCCGCGAGGAGCACGCGAGGAGCCCAAGCCTCCAATGCGCGTTTATCATGCCCCTCAGCGATCGCGCATGACCATCGACCGGCTCCAGCGTTCTAGGAGGCTGTTGGCGCCGTCGGGGTTGTGTCAGGCGCCACCTGGCGTCCAGTCTGCGTCGGCTCGACGCGGTGCGCCTGACCGGCCCCGCCACGCGCTCCCGCCCGACCCGGTGCAGCCTTTGCCGGACCGGGCGTCGCGCGTTCACCGGCCATAGCCGGCGCCGGGACGGGTCACGGCGCGGGCGGCCGATTCCGATCAGCGCCGGAGCGCTCCCGCTGCTCCCGGAGGGCGCCCAGCAGTTCGTCAATGTTCAGGCCGGCCTCCAGACGCGCGCGTTCGATCTCGCGGGCTAGAGTGGACACCGTCGCCCCGCTGGGGCCAGCACCAGGATGCCATCCAGGTCCAGCACCCGATAGGTGTCGCCCGGCCGGATGTGGTAGAGCTCGCGGAGCGCTGCCGGAATGGCGATGATACCGCGCTGTTGGACCTGAACCGTTGCCTCCATGCTGGCTCCTTTCGGATGGCTGCCCCCGCCGACGGGCGACAGAGATTCTCGCGGCGATCGCGCTGCTCATCAGGTACACACGTCAATTGTCCATTGTCATCCTCGAGTCGGTCATGGTATGCTCGGGCATAGCTCAGGTGTTCGGTGTGGAATGGGAGGCGGAATATGACGAAGCGGCGCGGCTCCAACGAAGGCTCGATCTACAAGCGCAAGGACGGCCTCTGGGCCGGCCAGATCACCCTGCCGGACGGCAGACGCCTCTACAAATATGCCCGCAAGCAGAGCGAGGTCAGCGAGTGGCTCCTGGACCAGCGCCAGGCGGTGCGCGCGGCGCGCTGGACCACCGACGGCTCGATGACGGTCTCGGCCTTCCTGGAGCGCTACCTGCGCGAAGTGGTGACGCCGACCGTCCGCCAGAGCACCCTGGTGAGCTATACCCGCATCCTCCGCGCGCACATCGGCGGCGCGCTGGGCGCTGTGCGCCTGACGGATCTGACGCCCGAGATGGTCCAGCGGTTCTATGCCGACAAGCTGGCGCAGGGCCAGTCGCCGCGCTCGGTGCAGTACATGCATGCCGTGCTGCACAAGGCGCTGGATCAGGCGCTGCGCTGGGACCTGGTGACCCGGAACGTGTCCGACCTCGCCGACCCGCCCTCGGTCAAGCGCCACCTGCCCGTCGTCTGGAGCCTGGATCAGGTGCAGCGCTTTGTCGAGGCGGCCAAAGGCCACCGGCATCAGGCCCTGTTCATCCTCGCCCTGGCCTGCGGGCTGCGGCAGGGCGAGCTGCTGGGGCTTCAGATCGAGGACGTGGACCTGGCGGGCGGTTATCTGCAGATCCGGCACGTGCTGCAGGAGCTGCCGGGGCAGGGGCGCCAGTTGACGACGCCCAAGACGTACAAGTCGCGCCGGCGCATTCGTATCCCTGAGCCGGCCCTGGTCGTCCTGCGCGAACACCTGGCGGCGCAGAAGCGGAAGTCGGGTTTCGTGTTCGTCACCGGGGTAGGCACGCCGATCGGCCCGCGCGATCTGGTGAAGGTCTTCAAGGCGGTGCTGGCGCAGGCGGGCCTGCCGGAGATCCGCTTTCACGACCTGCGGCACCTGTGCGCCACCCTGCATCTGATGGCGGGCACCAATCCCGCCGTCGTGGCGCAAATCCTGGGCCACAGCACCGTGGTGCTGACCCTGAACACCTACTCGCACATCCTGACGCCGGTGCAGGATGAAGCGGCCGAGCGGATGGGCAAGTTGCTGGGATCGTGAGACCTGGTTCTGAGTAGGAGCCCCGCGGCGCAGAGATAGGCGTCACCGCTGTGAGCGCCGATTCTGACCGGTGGACTATGATCGACAACCGGCACGCCCGGTTCAGCGAAACCGCGAACCAGGATCGCGTCCGGCAGCTCCAGTCAAGGCAGCAGGCCTCGCTCGTATTCGATCGCGGCACCATAGCCGTCGCCCAGCTGCTCTCGCGTATTGATCTGCGACCGCGCTGGATGGGGCTCGCCCGCGAACGACCCGATGTGCTTGCGTTCGTGATCGCCCATCCGGCTGCGGGCGTTGGGCCGGCGGCAGAAGCAGTCTAGCACCTGCGGCGCCTCCAGTTCCCGAGGCGCGATGTCGCCGATGGCAATGATCTCGTCTTCAGTGGACAGGCTCGCCACGTTCAGCAGACCCTACCTGAGCCTGCCGACGGGTCACGCAGTTCGGCGTGGCAGCCGTGGCTGTCTCCGACGATCAACTGTCTCACGCGCGCCTCCTTTTTGTTTCAGGCCCACGCCGCCAGGTTATCATCCACCTGTTTCAAATCCAACAGGTCGACCCCATCCAGCGGTGGTATGCCAGCCAGAACTTGTCCCGCCGGCGACTGAGCAAAACTCCGGGCGGCGGCCGGCCAGCCGGCGCGCGCGAACCCAAGCAGCCGCACCCGCCAGCGGCCCTCTGGGGGGATAAACGCCGCCGCCTGAGTAACCAGTTTTTCCAGCACATCGCGGTCCGCCGGATGGCGCCCCCATTGGCATTCCCCCAGTACTAATGTCCGCTCCATGCGGTTGATCCCGACCACTTCCACCTGCGCGTTGCGCGTCCAGGCGCTGTCGACTTGATCCGGCACGATCTGGCCTGCGCCAGATCGCGGCAATCGCCCGCGCGCACCGGCCAGCACCAGCCAGTCGCGGCAGAGTTCTTCCCAGGTGTGGGCGCCGATGAAGTCGATCAGGTGGCGCTTGAGCTCGGCCAGGGTCTGCTCCTGGACGCCCAGCGCCAGCTGGGCCTGCCGCTCCGACAGGAACCGAAAATAGAACCGCAGAAACGGGTCCGTAATATAGTGGCGTCCCAGGCGTGATCCGGCGGCGGCGGTGACCGGAACCCGCCGCTCGACATAGCCCGTGGCGATGAGGGTCCTGAGGTACATTGAGATGTGGCGCTCGTTGAGGCCGGCTCGGTCGCCGATTGGTTTGGGTGTCCGATAGCCGTGCGCGATGGCGCGCAGGATGGCGACGTAGTTGTGGATGGCGGAGACGAAGTCCTGCAGGAGCAGCCGGGGCTCGTCCATCAGCAGGCTGCTGCGCCCCAGCAGCTGGCGGCGGATGTTCGCGTCCAGGCGAATTCTGGGATCAAACATCTCCCAGCAACCCGGCACGCCCCCGAGCATCCCATACACCGCCACCCGTTCATCCGTGCGATAGCCGGTAAAGTAAGCCCGGGTGGCTGCAAAGGGCAGGGGGGCCAGCCGCAGCCGGGCGGTGGCGCGGACGTACAGCGGCGCCTGGTAGGCCAGCACTTCGCGCTGCAGCATGCCAATGTGTGACCCGGAAACGATCAGGAAGAGCTGCGCGGACTTGAGGGCATGATCCCAGGCATTCCGCAGGATGCCGGCGATGGCGGGCTCGCCAGCCAGTAAATAGGTAAACTCGTCCAGCACGACCGCCAGCGGCTCTGTCTGTGCCAGGCGGGCCACCTGCTGCAGAGCCTGGCCCCAGTTGGCATAGGTAAAGGCTTCGGGCGCCGGCTGGCGGTTCTCAAAGGCGTAAAGCGCCTGCGAAAACGAGCGCAGTTGCTCCACGGCGGACGTCGGGTCCGCCACCCAATACAGCCCGCGCACGCCCGACGTTTCCAGCCAGTGCGTGACCAGCCGCGTCTTGCCCACGCGCCTGCGGCCATACAGGATGAGCAGGCGGGCGCCCGCAGTATCCCACTCTTCCTGCAACAGCCGCAGTTCGGGTTCACGGCCAACGAAGGCAGTCGGTGCCACGTCCGATCTCCGTTTGCGTAATCTCGATTAGTACAATGTAGATTACACAAAACGTGGCAAGGTCGCCTTCGGGGCCGATATTGCATGGCTGAGCCAGCCGCCCGGGCCGTCGGGCTGGCGACCGTCGACTGGCAGGCCGTAACCGTCCAGGCTGTTCTTGATGGACTGTTTGTAGGGCAGACTCGCTCACAGCCTTGCTCAAGTAGAACTGATCCTTACTCAGCCGACGGGCCAACTGCGCCAGGCGTGTGGACTTACCCGCAAGCCGGAGATGATGTTGGATGCCTCGGAGGTTGAGTTTGTGGTACAGCTGGCCCCGCTGCAGCCGTCGCGGTGGAAAGCGTGCGCCCCGTTGATGCGCAACGAGCGATGACCCAGGAGCGCTTACGCGCCGCCCGCAGACGGGCGAGCCGTTGACCGATCCCTATCTGGGTCTGCTGCCGGCCAACGCCAAAAGCGGCCGGGGCCAGGGCTACGTAAGCTTCAAGGTTAAGTCTGCGGCCGCGCTGCCGGGCGGCACGCAGATCGCCAACCAGGCCAGCATCGTGTTCGACTTCAACGCGCCGATCGTGACCAACGCGACGCTGAACACCCTGGACGGGGTGGCGCCTGCCAGCACAGTCGCGGCTCTGCCCGCCGAAAGCCCGGCGAGCTTCCTGATGCAGTGGTCGCGCAGCGATGGCGCAGGCTCCGGCATCGCCGGGTACGACGTGTACGTGTCGCTGGAACTCGGCCCGTTCTCGCTGTGGCAGACGGGCACGACGCTGACGGAAACGCTCTACGCGGCCCAGCCGGGGCCCACCTGCGGCTTTTACAGCGTGGCGACCGACTCGGTACACAACCGCCAGCCCGCGCCCGGGACGGCGCAAGCCACGACGCCGAGACGGCCAGGCTGGACTGGCCTGGTGGCCGGCGCGGCTGCGGCCAACACAGCCCCCGCCGGCGCCCGGGGCAGGCGCGTGAGCCACGGGTGTCGTCCGCTTGCTGGCCCGTCGAGCCGAGGTGTGATGCGGGTGCCCGCCTGACCTGGCGCTCAAATGGATCCCGACCATGCCTGTACTCGCCTACCCTCCCGCCCTCGGCCAGTTGCTTCGCCTCGGCCCTCCAGATGACACGCTGGCGTGGAGCGACTACGCCGCTCTGGGCAGTGGCCTGCCCGCGCGGGCCGTGGGCGCGCGGCGCGTGCATCGGCGTCCTGCGCTAGGCCCTGGCGCGCCACGCGACCGAAGCCGCGGGCTGCAACGGCTTCGTCACCAGCTTTCTGGTCGATCTCAGACCGGTCGAAGCGGCGGGCGACATCGCGCGCGCCTTCGCGGTCCTGCGGTGGATGAGCATTTCCTGGGCGCCTGGGAGGCCATGCCATAGTACCTGGCATCCAGGCCAAACGCAAACGGCACCGCAAGTTAGGAGTTGACATCTTTTAAGATATCTTATAAGATATCAACTATAGGAGCCATTCGATGCCTCGTTATCCACTGAGCTTACCTCAACAACTAAAGCAGCAGGCTGAGCTAATCGCTCGCCAACAGGGCGTTTCGCTCAATCAGTTCATTCTGTGGGCCGTTGCCGAGAAGGTGGGATCGCTGGCGGAGGGGTTCAGCGACGCCAACTTTCCTGGGATCACGTATCGCCCGGGGCCTGATGGCCAACCGATCCCCACAGTGCAGGGGACCAGCCTGCGGGTTCGGACCCTGGTAGTCTGCCATCACGACTGGGGCCTGGACCCGGCTGAGATCGCGCATGACTATGACCTTCCGGAGGTGCGGGTGAGGGAAGCTTTGGCATTCTACGCCGCTCACCGGTCTGAGATTGATGCCAGCCTGAACGCCGACCGGCAGCTCGAAGAAGCGCATGGCTAGGCCGCGCTTGCACTTGGATGCGGACACCTCTAGCCGGTCCTTGCATGCGGCGTTGTTGAAGCGGGGCCATGACGTCACCCGCACCCCCAACCCATGGGTTACCTTTGCCTCCACCGATGAGCAGCAACTGCTGGGCGCCACGGCCAACAGCCGGATTGTCTTCACCTACAACGTCAAGCACTATGTTGGCTTGGTGCGACAATACCCAGACCACGGTGGTGTTGTCCTGGCGGCCCAGCGTGGCTGGACGCAAGGAGCCCTGCTGGAGGCGCTTGATCGAATGCTCACGACCACTGAGGCGGATGATTGGCGGGGCCAGGTGCGGTGGCTCAATGACTGGCGGTAAACGCGGCGAATGAACGCCGGTGGTGTCAGGCAGGTCACGCCTGGCGAAACGGCTCGCTAATCACGCAGGCTCGCTCCATCAGCGCAAGGTTGGCGCTGGTCACCTAGCTGGACGGCAAGGTCTGATACCGATTCGGCCGTCCGGCTGGCCGTCAAGGACTGGCGGCTCATGCAGTGCCAGGCCCTCCGGGCCACCCGCTGGACCACCGGCGGCGCCCTTACCGTCTCCGCTCTTCTTGTGCGCGACCTGCGCGAAGTGGTCACACCCACCGTCCGCAATAGCACGGAGTTGGCGGGGCAGGGGCGCCAATTAACGACTCCTGCCTGAAGATGGAGCCGCCAGGCTTCGCCCAGTCGTGCGCTTTCAGGACCAGTCTGTCAACGACATTTAGATATGTGCACGGCGGGGGTGATGTGGACGGTTTCCTGCCGTTCGCCCAGGAGTGGCAGCCGGTCAATCTTCGCCAGGGCGATGAGCGGACCCGTATTCGAGACCATGCTCATCGGCGAGCCTGGCGCGCCAGCTGAGCGTCAGCGCGCAGCTCATGCTCCAGTTTCTCGGGCGGGGCGTTGTAGGTGGGAACGTGATATCGGCCGCACATCTCCAGGAACTCAACCCGAGACAGCCCGGCCAGTTCGGCCGCCTTGCCGGAGGAAAGCTTGCCCAGTTCGAACATCTTGAGGGCCGCCATCAGCCGGATTTGCGCTGACAGCCTCGGGTGTGAGCTGGACCGCGGACCCCAAGTCGTCTGGATACGGTATTGACAGCGATTTCATGCTAGCCCTATCCTTACGGTCTCTGGCGTTCGTTCGGGAACCAGCGCTTGACATCGTCAGTGTAACACACTGGCCCGAGGGAGAATACGCACGTGAACGCCCCGGGCGCCACTGCCGCGCCTGGTCGCCCGCCGCTCCAAGCGTGACGGCTTCTTCACAGCTGCGTCACTCTGCCGCCCGATGCATGCTGAAGCCCTCCGCGAGTGCCAGCCGCCACCTGGTTCTGGGCGCGTAGCATCATTGCAGACTGCGGGTGAAATTGGACCGGTGACCATGAATCACGGTTCCAATTGCCGTTGAGGGTTCCTTGGATTGTGGGGCCCAGTTCTGCGCGGGTGAGCCGCGGCGCAGGCAAGGCGTGTGGCTCGGATTCTGGCGCGGTGCGTCGCCGTGCGTGGAGTGGCCAGGCCGATCAAGCCATCAGTCCGAGAGCCGGTTCAATGCCGTGGCTGCGCAACCTGTTCTTGACCCGATCCAGCGGGCGACAGCAGCCACTCCGCCGTCGAGCGGGTCTCAATGGTGCCGGCCGGCACCGTTGTGGGTTCGGCGTTTGTGCTGGTCAGCAGCAAGCCACGCTTGATCCCCATGACCTGCATCGCCTCATTCATGGCGCGCAGCTCACGCTCGCGCGTCGCGGGCTGGTCCACCGAGGCCGCCACCAGGATCAGTTGCTTCTCCTCCGGCAGGTGGAAATCCACTTCTGGGCCATTGGGCGCGGCCCAATAGAAGAGCTCGGCGGTGCGGCGCCGCAGCGCCAGATAGACCGCATTCTCCAACAGGTGACCCGTGTTCGGCGAGGACGTGTACCCCACCGCCTGGGCCAGGCCGGTGTCAATGGGATATACCTTTTTGGGCGCGATCTGCTGGCGCTTGACCGAGTGGTCGTGGACGTTGAGGGTGAAGAGCAGCCAGCTGTCTGCCAGGTATTCGACGTAGTGCTTAACCGTGTTGACACTGCCCAACTGCAACTGCGCTTTGAGCTTATTGTAGGAGATCAGCTGGGCCGGATTGCTCAGCAGGTAGAAAGCTAGCTCCTTTAGCGCGCGCACGGCCTCCAACCGGTAGCGGGTGGCGATGTCGCGGTAGAGCACGTCCTCATACAGGGCGCGCCCAAGGTCGAGTTCGGGATACTTCAAAGGCTCCGGCAGGCCGCCCTGGCGCAGATAATCTCCGAGCAGCGCCTGCAGCCGTCCGGCATCGGCCGTTGTGCGCTGAGTGGGGGGCGGCAGCTCAGTACCGCGCCAGCGGCGATACTCGTCAAACGAAAAAGGGAATAGTTCCACCGGCACATAGCGGCCGGTCAGGCGCGTACCCAGTTCCCGGCTGAGCAGCGAGGCATTGGAGCCGGTGATGTAGAACTTGTGCCCCAAGTCCATGTAGCGACGTACAAAACGCTCCCAGCCAGGAATATTCTGGATCTCGTCTACGATGAAGATGCGCCGTTCCCCATACAGTTCGACCAGATGGCGGTAGAGCAATGTCGCGTCGTCGGCCTCGAAGCCCAGGAAGCGGTCGTCTTCGAAGTTGAGATAGTAGAACTGATCCTCACCCAGCCGATGGGCCAACTGCGCCAGGAGCGTGGACTTACCGACCCGCCGCAAGCCGGAGATGATAACGGCGTGCGGGACCGGCGAGGCCCGCTCGACCTGGGCCAACGCCTCCCGCTGAAGGCCGGTCTCCCGCTGCCAGAAGGCTTGCTGCTGCTCCACGAGCATCGCCCTAAGCAGGTCGGGCGGCCACTTGGCACGCCAAAGGTTTTCACTCACACTGAAATGATATCCAGAACTGTTTTCACTGTCAATGAAATGACTTCGGTGAGCAGCGGTCTAAGGATTCGTAACCCGGCACCATCCTAACCTTGCCTGACCGGTGTGGTCACGATGGCCGGCCGCACCGATGTGCCCTAACGCCGCCCGAACGCTCGCCCCTCATCGAGTGGCAAAAGCGTGCTCGGAGCGTAGTATAATCGTCACTCAGGCCGGAATTGGCGAGGAAACCATGGACCAGCCTCTTGAAAGCCGGGTCATCCTTGATCCTCAGGTGATGGTCGGGAAGCCGATCATTCGCGGGACGCGGATTCCGGTGGAGCTCATCGTCAGAATGCTGGCGCAAGGCATCTCCCCAGACGAGATTCTGCAGGAGTACCCGCGCCTCAAGCACGATGACATTCGCGCGGCGCTTGACTATGCGGCTCGCGTGCTGGCCGAGGCCCCGGTAGTACCGAATTCCCACGGCCGGGGGTAGGGCGCGCGACCTAACCACCTAAACTGATTTTGCCGGGGCATCTACAGCTTCACTACAGCTACGGGATTGGAAAAGGTGGAAAAAGTGGACGAATTGGACGCTATGTAAAGTCAAAACCAGCGAAAAACGCCGAGAAATTGCCTGGGCCGGTGGCGGAATGGCAGACGCCGCGGACTTAAAATCCGCTTCCCGCAAGGGAGTGTGGGTTCGACTCCCACCCGGCCCACCTCAGCAGAGCCGGACGGTCATCTGTGACTCTGCTGGCCGCGGCTCGTAGGGCTTGCCCCCGATGTGCGCAGAGTGCGCCGCCGCCCTCGAGCGCGCCTGGGCCGGCGAATAGGGGCTACGTCTCCGGCTCGATTGTAAACGTTAGGGGATAACCTGCCGCCCGCGCCAGGCTGTGCGCCTGGCCCACCCGGTACTTCGCCTCCTCGAACGGCAGGGTCATCACATACGCCATGCCCGTCACGTGCGCCCGTGTCGTCACCACCCACGCGTCCCGCGCTCCCAGTTGGAACACCGTCCGCAGCACCGCGATCACAAAGTCAAACGGCGTCACGTCGTCGTTGTGGATGAGCACCCGAAAGGGTGGCTCCAGCGCCGTTTCTGACACCGGCAGCTCATCCAGCCGCACCGTGCGGTCGATTTCAATCTCGGGTGGGGCCGGGGCGGGTGCTTCAGCCATGCGCCCAGATATACCCGCGATACCCTGCGCTCGTCAAGGGCGTCGAGTTGAAGGGGTCAAGTACCCTGCGGGCAACTCTAGTACAAGGCGCTCGCTAGCTCCCCGCGATACTGGCGCGTCGTCGGGTCATCCTCGCCCAGCAGCTCA